>CAZWRV010000057.1:0-40087 GCA_964636325.1 uncultured Victivallaceae bacterium
GCGCCGGCCCGCCCTTTTCGTTTTCAGGATTCCGGGGGCGGAATCCTGAACATGATCCATGGAATGAATAATTTCTTTATGCATCTCAAATTGCTGTTTTCACGATTCTCTCTACTGCAATGGACCTTGTGGGCCTGCTTGGTTCCATTCTTCGTCCTAAGCTGGTTCGTTACTCCAGCGGCGGACGACTTCGCCTGCACGGTTCCGGCTGAAAGATGGCTGGGAGCCCAGATAGACAACTACATGACCTGGAACGGGCGATTCGTCTCCACATTTGTCCAGTATTCCGCCCCGCATATTGGAGATTATCTTGAGATGTATCGGATATATCCGTTCCTCCTGCTTTCTTTTTCCCTGCTTGGAGCGTGGTCGATGTTTTCGGCGTTGCTGACACGGCGGCTCTTCGCACGCGAGGGGCTGCTTCCAGCCCTCTGCCTTCTCTGCGCCTATATTTCCAGGATGGCCACGGTTTCGGAAGGATTTTACTGGCTCAGCGGAGCGTGGACATACCAATTCGGGATCGCAACGGGATGGGGGCTCTTCGGGTTTCTCCAATGGGAACCGCAGAATACGTCGAAGCTGCGCGTGGCAGTGGTTTGCGTGCTGGCAATCCTCTGTTCCGGCTGCAGCGAGGTTGTAGCGGCAATCAACATCTCTATACTCCTCTGCGGGGCGCTTGTGGCCTGGAAGTCCAAGGCCGGAAACAGACGGCTCTGGGGACTTGCTTTTTTAATCGCCTTCGCGGCCGGCTTAGCCGTGGCGTTTGCGCCGGGGAACATGGTCAGGGCGGAAAACTTCCCAGACAGGGGGAATTTCATGGCCTCTATGGATGGAACGGTGAGCGCAACGGGGTATCTTCTCGGCAGATGGCTGTCCGACCCGATGATTTGGAGCCTCGGCTTCCTTGCGCTCACAATGATCCGCCCGCTCCGGCGCAGATATCCGGCCCTTTTGTCGGCAAGGCCAGCACATGGAATCTTGATTCTGTCCATCCTCGCCGGAGCGTTTCTGCTGTGCGTCTTCGCCCCGTTTTGGTCCACCGGGGCCGTGCCGATGGCCCGGGTTGCAAACGTTTACTACTGCCTTTTCCTAGTATGCGGCGGTACGGGCATAGTCTTGATAATTTCTGCGGTCCGTCCAAATATCCTGAAGAACAGGCTGTTCAACCGGGCGGTTATTCCCTTGGCCCAGGCGGTATTCATTGCGTCGCTGCTGTTTTCCGGGTGGATTCCGGCAGCATTTCACGATCTGGTCATCGCACCGGACTACATGCGGCAGTGGCAGGCGCGATATCGGACGGTCGAGGATGAAATAGGCAGTGGGAATCTCGACCTGAAGCTGCCTCCTGTAAACTATCCTGCGTATCCGGCCACGATAGGATATTACGACATTTCCGTCAATCCCGGCAACTGGCGCAACAGGGCCTTCGCATCGTATTTCGGCCTCAATTCCGTCGTGATTGAAATGCCGTCTGAAAATCCTCCGCGCCAGCAATAGCGAAGTATCTGCCGGCTTACTTGTCGCGCCCGACGAAGGCGGAAGCCTGGTATGAATTCAGCAAACTACGCCCTTTTGCTGAATTCATCCTAATAGCCGCAGTTGGCCGCATTTGCCGTAGCTACTAGGCAGCAAAACGCAGCTGTGGTGACCACTGCAAGTTGAAGCTAACGAAGCAGATATGGCGAATGCGGCCAACCCTCCCGGGTTGAAAATATGCCGAAACTGGCTTTCACTCATTGGGTGAAAGCCTCTAAATATGTAAATGCCTTATTATGAAAGTGTTAATTTATAAAGCATATTTTCAACTGCGGCAATTAGGTTCATACGGTGACAGGTTATACTCCTTTAGGATGAAAAATGAAAAATTTCACGCTAAATGAGTATAACGCTTGCCATTATCTCGAACTATCCTTCGCCTGCATTGCCACGACCAGGGCCGACAGCAACTGCAGGCGTTCCCCGAGAACTGCTTGCTGGAGCTTGCAAAGGCGTCTGGCATGCGGATGGACTTCCTTGTTGAAACGCGCGGCCACCTGGTCAAGCCAGGGCTTTCCTAGGTGGCGCGCCAGGCTGCCCAGCAGGATGACATCCGGGAAAAGCATGTCGGCCAGGTTTGCGCAGACCTGACCGGTCGCCTCGGCATGGATGCGCAGAACTTCCTTCGCCCCGCTGTCCTCGGCCGCTGCGGCATCCGAAATCTCCCTCGGCGTCATTTCACGTCCGAGCTTCCAGCTCGCAAGAAGGCCAAGTCCGGTTCCGGAACAATATGCCTCGTTACTGCCGGCCTTGCCGAACGCCACGGGGCCGTCGTCGGCGAATCTCGCATGGCCTATCTCGATGGAATGGCCGCCTGCGCCTCGGTAGATCTTTCCGTCGATGATTATTCCGGCGCCGAAGCCTGTGCCGCATGTGAGATATACGAGGCAGTGGCAGCCGGACCATCCGCCCCATGTATATTCGGCCATTGCGCATGCCGCCGCATCGTGTTCTACAAATACCGGCACTCCGAGTTCGCGCTCCAGGTGGGCCTTGAGGGGCAGATCGTTCCAGCCGGGCAGGTTGGGCGGCCCCAGCACGACCCCGTTCAAGGCGTCCAAGGGGCCGCCGATGGAAACTCCGGCCGCGGCATACGGCGGCGCTTCCTTGGCGTAATCCAGGAAGTCGGCGATCATCGCGCGCGGGCCTCGTTCGACCTTGGAAGGCCATTCCTTCCGGGCAAAGCATTCGCCGCGCCGGTTGCCCACAAGGGCGGAACATTTCGTGCCGCCTACGTCAAACCCGAGATATAGGGGGCCGTTATCCGTACAGCGCTGCTTTGAAAAGACGCCTTCCATTGTCCAGAGAACAGTGCTGGTTCATATGCTTAAACAGTATGAATTCAGCAGAAGGGAGTAGTATGCTGAATTAATAGTTTAAACATAGCTGCAGCATTTAACCTTGTCCACAAGCGTACGATAAACCTGGGTCAGGAAATCTGAAAATTCAGCAGTCGCAGTCGGCCGGGATGAGTTGCGCCATGACTCCGCCGTCCACGGCGAGCTGAGTTCCGGTGATTCTGGATGCGGCGTCCGAGGCAAGGAATAGGACGGCATCGGCTATCTCGCGGCCGCTGGCTTCCCGTCCGAGCGGTATGTTCGCGCGCCGGCGTTCTTTCTCGGATGACAGCTTCTCCCAACGGTCGGTGTTGATGTAGCCGGCGACGACGTTGTTGACGCGGATTCCCCAAGGGGCCAGTTCAAGGGCCATCGCCCGGGTGAGCGAGTCGATAGCGCCCTTGCTGGCGATGTAGGCTGTCCGCTTTTTGATGGCCCGGAGCGCGGTGTTCGAGCCGATATTGACGATTGCTCCGGATTTCTGCTCGAGCATCATCCTGGCCGCGCACTGCGAGCAGCGGTATGTTCCGTAGACGTTTATCCTGAAGACTTCGTCGAGGAGCGAGAGAGGGGTGTCGACCAGCGAATATCCGACGCCTTGGATAATGGCGTTGTTCACAAGCACGTCGAGCCGTCCGCATCCGGCCTTGATTTCTGCGAACATCGCATCGACCTGTTCCGGGACTGCGATATCCGCGACCGCTTCGACGACCTTTCCTCCATGAGCTTTCCGCAGCCTGTCCGCTTCGCGCCGGACTTCCTCCGGATTGCGCCCGTTGAGCAGGACGGCCGCGCCCTCGCTTGCGAATGCTTCGGCAATGGCGAGGCCGGTGTTGCGGTTGGCTCCGGTCACAAGAACGACTTTCTCCTTGAAACGCATGGTTCATCCTCCTTCTTATTTATTTCCACACCATCCGCTTGCATTATCAGGGCGGATCATGGTCAGGTTGCCGTTGTAGTGACGCAGGTTGTGCGGCTGGTATGGATGCTTTAGCAGTTCGTCCTCGACGATGTCGATGCCGAGTCCGGGCCTGTCGGGAATTCCCATCATTCCGTCGGAGAAGCTGACCTTCTCTGTGGTGAGCAGATGGCGGTATGGCACGTCGTTGGACATCGTCTCGAGCATGTGGAAGTTCGGCGTGCAGGCTGCGATCTGCAGAGTCGCCGCATTGGTTATCGCGCCGATCGGATTGTGGGGGCAGACCGGCAGGAAATGGCATTCGGCCATCGCGGCGATCTTTCTGAGCTCGAGGATGCCTCCGCAGTGCGAGAGGTCGGGCTGGAGGTAGTCTGCCGCGCGCTTCGCCAGAAGTTCCCGGAAGTCCCAGCGCGTGTAGAGCCGCTCTCCGGCGGCGATTGGAATGTTGATCCGGCTTTTGACTTCCGCAAGACCGTCGAGGTCGCATGGCGGAAGCGGCTCCTCGAACCATGTGATGTTGAACTTTTCCAGCGCCAGGCCGACGCGCACGGCGGTAGGGACGTCGAGCCGTCCATGACCTTCAATGAGCAGTTCGATTCCCGGGCCGACCGCGTCGCGCACCGCCGCCACGCATTCCATCGCCATGCCGAACTCCGAAGAGCTCAGGCTCAGATATGCCGAGCCGAAAGGATCCCATTTGAGCGCCTTGAAGCCGAGCTTCACCGTAGCCTTCGCCTTGGCCGCGAAGTCCTCCGGCGTGCGCGAGCCGGCGAACCAGGCGTTCGCATAGCATGGAATGCTGTCGCGAACTTTTCCGCCGAGAAGCTGGTAGACTGGAACTCCGAGAGCCTTCCCCTTGATGTCCCAGAGCGCCATCTCAACCCCGGAAAGCGCTGTCGTCAGCACAGGGCCGCCGCGCCAATATGCGTCGCGGTGATTCTGCCCCCAGAAGCTTTCGATGTTGTGCGGATCCTTCCCGACCAGATAGCGCTCAAGTTCGCGGACGGCCGCCTCGACGGCGAGCTCGCGGTGCTCCAGCGTCGCTTCGCCGACGCCGTAGATGTCTTCGTCGGTCATGACCTTCAGAACGACCCAGTTCGTCCGGTACACGTCGCAGATGAACGTCTTGATTGCGGTTACTTTCATATACTTACCCTTTAATCCATTATTTGAACAATTGACCGGTCAGTCATAATCAACGGATCCGTGCTTACCGGAAGAGGCTTGAAATGCCTTACTCCCTCGGCGTTCGGATCGGGTTCCATCCAGCTCTCTCCGCAGGTCCTTTTGTCGAACCCGCAAGTCAGGGAGTAGACTTCCTGCGCGACAGGATCGACGAGGACAGGATTATCCAAACGGAGAGAGCAGTCCATCCAATATGTCATCTCGGCCTTCTTCACGTCCGGATCGATCTCCAGCGAGTCCGGAATCCACCAGGCGTGCAGAGGTACGCCGTCTTTGACGAGGTTCGCGTGCCAGGTGGAGGTCTTGGTGGCCCTTGGGTCGTCGGTGTCATCAAGCACGCTCATGTGGGCTGCGGTCAGCCCGTCAGCCGGTTCGATGTTTCCGGCGAGCAGCGTGCATAGTGTCTGGAGTGCGCGGAAGGCCGGCTTCGGCGAACCGTCCTCGAGCCGGAGCAGTCCGTAATGGTATGTGCGTCTGTCCCCGGCGTAGTGCGCGAAGTCCGCCATATGGAAGTAGCTTGACATCGCGGCGCCGTTGTGAAGCTCCAGGAGCGTCCGGCGGAGTAGCATCCTCGCCTGTATCTCCTCGCTTAGCTTCATCCTTGAAAGCGCGCCGGAATTGCCGTCCGCCGGAACTTTCGACTGGATTCCAGCCTCGCCCTGCCAGTAGCTCAGGGACGGCTTGTACTTGTTTAGAATATGCATGAGTGCGGCTATTTCCTGCGCACTATGCCTTTCCGGGACTGACTTGTACCCGTGATATGTGACGATGTCTATCAGTTCGTGCAGGCCAGCCCTCATGCAGTCCTCCAGGAACTTAAGGCTCCAGACGGTCATTCCCCAGGCGATGGCTCCGCCGATGAGCTTCGCGTCAGGATGCTCCTCGCGAAGCGGGACGGCGGTAAGCCTCACGAGGTCCACGTAGTCGGCAGCCCTGGGCTGGCACTTCCAGAAGCTCAGCAGATCCGGCTCGTTCCAGACTTCGTAATGTGTGACACGGTCACGGAAATGCCTGGCCAATGCGCGAACGTAGTTCTGCCAACCCCGGCGTTCCTCCCGGGTGTGAATCGGGGGAAACCCAACTCCGAACTCGTTGCATCCCTGGTAGTTTGGAGATATGCCTGCCGGTGAGACATCCATGTCTTTTGTGTAGACGGGATTGCCGTAGCTTATGCTGAGCCAGGGCTGGACTCCGCGCTCTATCAGCCTGTCGACGATTTCATCGAGCCAGGCGAAGTCGTAGCGTCCGGCCGTCTTTTCCGTCCGGGACCAGCCGGTCTGGACGCGCGCCCACTTGACCCCCAGGCTTTCCAATACCGGCCACGCCTGGTTCGGATCCCACATAGAGCGGTCCAGGCATTCAAATCCGACACCGAGGCGCGACGATCCGATTTCCCCGCTGCCAAGAGTCTTCAGCCTGCCGACATACTTCATTCCTTCGAAATCCTTGAACTCCATATCTCGAATCCTCTGTTGGAATTTATTCCGCTGTCATGACGATATGCTTGAATTCACTGCCAGGAAAGGCTAAAGTGGCCATTATCAACAATATTAATTGTATATATGGGACAATGCGCAAGATAATCAAAGGCGACGGAGATCCGGTGGACGTTGACGTGTTCATCGGCGGCGCGCCGCTGCTCGAGGTGAAGCTCTGCCAGGGGCTTGTGGAGTTCGGACAGAGGCATCCTCGATGGCGGTTCACGATGCGCGGCTCGAACTTCCGCTACAAGGGAGGCTGGCTAGAGAAGCATCATCTGTCGGGCGTGCTCGTGCTGATAGACTCCAAGCCGGTATCCCACGCCCTAGACTCGGCCGGAATACCGTGGGTCCATCTTCTGCCGGGCCGCCCGGTGAAGCAGCCTAATGTCGGCGTAGACGACCGCGCCATCGGACGCCTGGGCGCCGAATTCTTCATGCAGAAGGGCTTCATGCGCTGCGGGTTCTGCGGCGTAGGAAACTTCTGGAGCACGGAGCGTGCGGCGGGATTCCGTTCGCGTCTCGCAGACGCAGGCAGGGATAGCGCCTTCATCGACATACCGTTCGAGCTCGGCCTTGACTGGGGGTTCCCCCCGGGCACGGAAAGGCGCCTGAGACGCTGGGTCGCAGGGCTTGGCCGCGGTACGGCCTTGATGGCCGCCCACGACGCCTTGGCCAACAGGCTGGTGGACATATGCATAAGGGAAGGCCTGCGGATTCCGCAGGACATTGTCGTTCTCGGCGTCGGCAACCATGACCTCCTGTGCAAGATAAGCCCTGTGCCGATTTCAAGCGTAGACACGGCCGTCTCCAAAGTCGCGGTCCATGGAGCGATGATGCTGGAAACTATGATATTAGGAAAAGAGCCCGGTCCGTCCCCCCTGATAAGTCCGGCCGGAATAGAGGAGCGACGCTCCACCGAGGTCGTCGCCTATGGCGACGATCTTGTTGCTAGAGCAGTGTCTCACATACGTGACCATGCCTGCGGACGGATGACCGTCGACAATCTGTCGAAGATGTTTTCAGTATCTCGGCGAACACTTCTCCGCCGCTTCAAAAAATACGTCGGACATTCGATGGAGAAGGAGATCGCCCTTGCCCGCCTCAGGCATGCGAAGGACATGATTTCCAGGACAAGCATGCCCCTTTCAGAGATCGCATACGCCTGCGGCTACACTGATCTTCCGCACATGTGTCGCCGCTTCCGCGCCGCCCTCGGCCGAAGCCCGAAGGACTTCAAGGAAACACCTCTATCAAGCCCGTTTCAACTTAATAATTCATGAACTTTGTTTCGGCAATTGGAATTTGCTTCGGATTTGGAATTTTAAGCATAGACAATAAGATAAGTCAAGTCGTGCCGAAAAGGCTGTTGTTGCATGGCATAAGGATTTTGGTTGAAGTGTTGGAGGTTTGCATATGAACACCTACGGATTTTTCGATGATGCGAAGCGCGAATATGTAATACGGAGGCCGGACACTCCGCTTCCGTGGCTGAACTACCTCGGTCAGGACGATTTCTTCGGGCTATGCACGAACACCGCCGGAGGCTATACGTTCTGGAAGGACGCCAAGCTGCGGCGGCTTACGCGCTACCGCTACAACAACGTCCCATACGATCTGGGCGGACGCTACATCTACGTGAACGACGGAGGCTCCGTCTGGAATCCCGGCTGGAAGCCTGTCAAGGCCGAGCTCGACGGCTACGAATGCCGCCACGGCATGGGCTATACGCGCATCACCGGTGTGAAGGACAAGCTCGAGGTCGAGGCGCTCTTCTTCGTCCCCTGCAAGGAGAACTGCGAAATCTGGAAGATCTCCGTCAGGAACAAGTCGAAAAAGGCGAAGAGGGTTAAGCTTTATTCCTATCAGGAATTCTGTTTCTTCGAGGCTCTGAACGACATGACCAATTACCAGCGGACATATTCGATCGGGGAGGTGGAGGTCGAAGGAAGCGGGATCTACCACAAGACCGAATACCGCGAACGGCGCAACCATTACACTCTGTTCGCCTGCACGCGGCCCGTAAGCGGGTTCGACACCAGCCGGGACGCATTTGTCGGAATTCACGAAGGGCTGCACGAGGCGAAGGTCCCGTTCGCCGGAAAGGCGACGAACAGCCTAGCCTTTGGATGGAACCCCATAGGCTCGCATGAAATAACGCTCGATCTCAAGCCGGGCCAGGAGGAGACCTTCAGCTTCATCCTGGCGTATGTGCAGCAGGGGGACGTAAGGAAGTTCGACAAGCCGTTTGTGATTAACAAGAGCGTCGGCAAGGCGCTTCTCAAGAAATACAGCCGCCCCGGCGCCGTGGACAAGGCCTTCGCGGAGCTGAACAGCGAATGGGAGCGCCTGCTCGGAAAGTTCCAGGCGGACTGCCCCGACCCGCACGCCAGACGTATGCTCAACACCTGGAACCAATACCAGTGCATGGCTACGTTCAATATGTCGCGCTCGGCTTCGATGTATGAGACCGGCATCGGACGCGGCATGGGCTTCCGCGACAGCAACCAGGACCTCCTCGGATTCGTCCACATGATCCCAGAACGCGCGCGCCAGCGCATCCTTGACATAGCGTCCACCCAGCTCTCCGACGGCAAGTGCTACCATCAGTACCAGCCGCTCACCAAGAAGGGCAACGTAGACATGGGCGGCGACTTCTACGACGACCATCTCTGGCTCGTACTCTCAAGCTGCGCATACATAAAGGAGTCTGGCGATTTTTCGATACTTGACGCACCGGCGGGATACGCCGACAAACCCGACGCGAAGACTAACCTTCTGCACCATCTCGAGACGAGCATTGCATACACGATGAAGAAGCGCGGCCCGCACGGACTGCCGCTGATCGGACACGCCGACTGGAACGACTGCCTCAACCTGAACTGCTTCTCGAAGGAACCGAACGAATCGTTCCAGACAGCGGGCGACGTCGGCGATTCGAAGGCCGAGTCTGTGATGATCGCCGGGCTCTTTCTATATGCAAGCCGCGAGATGGCGGCAATGTACCGGGCCCTCGGCCGCGAGGCCGACGCGCACCGGATGGACGTTCATTACGCTGAAATGCTGAAGACTGTCGAGTCCACCGCCTGGGACGGCGAGTGGTATCGCCGCGCATACGACGCAGCAGGCAATCCGGTTGGTTCCAAAGAATGCGCCGAAGGAAAGATTTTCATCGAGAGTCAGGGCTGGTGCGTCCTCGGCGGCGCAGGCGCCGGCAACGGCCGGGCCCGCAAGGCTCTGGACAGCGTCCACAAGCACCTCTACACCAAGAACGGCATCATCCTCCAGCAGCCTGCATACAGCGAATACCATCTGGAGCTCGGCGAGATCACATCCTATCCTCCAGGTGTCAAGGAAAACGCAGGCATCTTCTGCCACAACAACACCTGGATACATCTCGCCTGGTGCCTGCTCGGCGAAGGAGAAAAGGCTCTCGAATACTACCTCAGCATCTGCCCGTCGGCCAAGGAGGATCAGATCGAGACCTACCGCGCCGAGCCATACGTCTACGCGCAAATGATCGCTGGCCGTGACGCCCCCTGCTTCGGCGAGGCCAAGAACAGCTGGCTGACCGGCACCGCCGCCTGGACTTTCGTCTCGGTCAGCCAGGGCCTGCTCGGCATCAAGCCGGACTACGACGGGCTCAGGATCGATCCATGCATCCCGAAGTCTTGGAAGGGATTCACCGTCAGCCGCGAATTCCGCGGCGTCCGCCACGAGATCTCCGTCCGCAATCCCAAGGGTGTCTGCAAGGGCGTCGCTTCTATGACCGTCGACGGCAAGCCGGTCAAGGGCAACCTCATCCCGCTCCAGAAAAACAAGAAGATGATCCGCGCCGAAGTCACAATGGGCTGACGAAGCCACAGACGGACTCATATATGAAAACCAAAGGAGTATAATTACCGTAGAGGTGAAAAGCGGTCCGATCGGCAACGTCAGGAATCAAACGCCAGAAGGCCAGCTTTCGAGCTTCTGCCTGACGGCGCTGAGGAATTTCGCGCCGTCTGCGCCGTCGACCGCCCTGTGGTCGGCGCTGAGCGTGATCTTCATCATGTCTCGGACGACAATCTTGCCGTCGCGGACGACGGGCGTAGGCTGTGCCGATGAAACTGCGAGTATCGCGGTTTCTCCCGGATTTATTATCGCCGCGAAGTTCTCGACGTTCAGCATGCCCATGTTGGAAATCGTGAAGGTTCCGCCCTTCATGTCGTCGGGCGCGAGCTTTCCGGTCCTCGCCTTTTCCGCGAATTCCGCGACTTCGGCGTGGATTTCGTCGAGCGCCTTCTTGTCGGCGTTCCTCACAACCGGTACGACAAGCCCGCCTTCCAGACTGACGGCTATGCCGATGTTAACCTTCGACTTGTATCGGACGGAGACGCCGTCCGTGTCCGCGTTCACCATCGGGAACTCCTTGAGAGATAGCGCGACGGCTTTGATTATGAAGTCGTTGACGCTCAGCTGGATGCCTTCGTCCTTAAGCTCCTTGCGCTTTTTCGCAACCTCGCTCATATCGACTGAGACGGTGACGTAGAAATGCGGGATCCGCTGCTTGGATTCCGCCAGACGCTTCGCGATCACCTTGCGCATCGTATTGAATTCACGCGGCTTCTCGGATGCGGCCGCGCGCACATCCTCGACGGTGATCCTGCCGGATTCGCCCGTGCCTTCGATGGACAGGAGTTCGAGCTTCTCCTTCTTCGCGATGTTGAACGCGGCGGGCGTGATCTTCCTGCTGAAGTATCCCGACGCCTCAAGGTATTTCTTGACGTCAGACTCGGTGATCCTGGTTCCGTCGCCGCCCGTTGCGGGAACCTTCTCAAGGTCTATCAAAAAGTCCTTGGCGTAGAACCTTGCGCGGGGAGTCGGCCTCGGCTTCCTCTGTTCGACAGGTGCAGGCTGCTGCACCACAAACTGCTGCGCCGAAGGCGCTGCCGAGGACGGCCGGGGCTGAGCCGGCTTGCCGGCAGCAGACGCCGCGGACGGGGCCGCCTTCGCCTCATCCTTCTTGATAGGCTTCGGCGCTTCGATGGCCGGTATAGGCTCGCCCGGCTCGCCGATCACCGCCGCGACGCTCATCACTGGGACTTCGACCCCCTCCTTGATCGCTATCTTAAGTAGCGTCCCCTCGAACTGCGACTCGACTTCAAGAACGGCCTTGTCCGTCTCGACCTCGAAGAGAATGTCCCCCTTCTTGATCTTGTCTCCTTCCTTGGCGCGCCACTTCTCGATCTTCACTGTCTCTTCAGACTGCCCGAGCTTGGGTATTGGAACTAATGTCGACATAATTGAAATCCTTAATTTTTATTTTTAGACAGGATAACAGGATTGACAGGATAAAAAATATAAAGCTTAGATAAAAATATTATTCCATCAATCCTGTGCCTTAAAATAGATCTTTCAAATTCTTGACCTTGCGTTTTACTTGAACCTTTTCTTCTCCAAAGTTTATAAGGAGGCCGACAGGCTTATTTGTCGCGACAAGATAGTTGACCAATTGTGCCTCATGGGCTTTTATTAATTGTTGGACTGACTTTAGCTCCACTATAACTGTATCGGCAACAAGAACATCAACAACAAATTGCCCGACTTGAATCCCATCATAGAAGACATCTATGGCTTTTTGACTCTCTACTTTCAATCCTGCCTTATGTAATTCGATCATAAGGCATTTTTCATAAACTGACTCCAAATAGCCAAAACCCATTTTGTTGTAAACAGTATAAGAACATTTTATTATCGTTTCTGTCAGATCCTTGTATTCATAGTCCATTTAATCTTGTCAATCCTGTTATCCTGTCCAATTCTTTCATTTCAGGCTTCTTGCGGCGGCGATCATGTCGTCAACCGAGGGCAGGAAAGCCTTTTCAAGGGTGTATGCCTGGGGTGCGATGCCGTTCTTCGCGCCGACCTTGAGGACCGGGGCGTCGAGGTAGTCGAAGCATTTGTCGGCAACCTGGGCGACGATTTCGCCCGTGTAGCTGCCGATGTCGACGCACTGGCTTATGGCCACGCAGCGGCCGGTCTTCTTCACCGACTCGAAGACGGTCTCCCAGTCGAACGGCACAAGAGTCCTGGGATCGATGATCTCCACGCTTATGCCCTCCTTGTCGAGCGCCTCCGCGGCCCTGACCGCGTCCGGAACGGCCGGCCCCCAGGCGACGAACGTGACATCCTTGCCTTCGCGGACGATTCGTGCCTGGCCGAAGGGAATCAGATACTCCTCTTCCGGAACGATGTCCTTGACGTTGTAGAGGAGCTGGCCTTCGACGAATATAACCGGGTTGTCGTCGCGGATCGCCGTCTTTATGAGGCCCTTGGCGTCATAAGCGTTTGATGGATACACGACATATGTTCCGGGGATGTGGCAGAACATGGACTCGAGCGACTGGCTGTGCTGGCCGCCGTAGCCCTTGCCGCCGCCTACGCTGCATCGTATCACAAGCGGCAGCTTGACTGACGCGCCGGTCATGTAGTGCCACTTCGCAGCCTGGTTGGAAATCTGATCGGAGGCCATCAGCGCGAAGTCCATATACATGAGCTCGGCGACGGGCCTGTAACCGGTCATCGCCATTCCGACCGCCGTGCCGCAGATGCACGCCTCGGAGATCGGCGTGTTGAATATCCTGCCGCGGCCGAAGTGCTCGAGCAGCCCCTTTGTCAACTTGAACGCGCCGCCATAGTCGGCTACGTCCTCGCCGTAGACGACGACGCGGGCGTCGCGGAGCATCTCCTCCAAAATCCCTTCCTTGATGGCGTCGCGGTAGTTGATCCTGCCCTGGGCGTCGCGCTTCGGCTTCGGGGCGGCACCGCGCGTCTCGATCTTCCTGTATGCCTGCGGGACGTCCTTGGAGAAGCTGTCCGTATACATGTATTTGATGACGTCAGCCGGATCTGGATCCGGTGATTCGACTGCGCGCTTCGCTGCGCGCTCGTTCCTGTCGGCAACCCTCTTCTCGACAGCGGCGATTTCACTTTCAGTGTATATCTTCTCTTCCAGCATCGCCTTCTTGAAAAGGGAGATCGGATCGACGGCCTTCCAGCGGGCCTCCTCCTCCTTGGTCCTGTATTCGTCGCGCGGATCGGAGAGGGAATGCCCGTAGTAGCGGTATGTGTCCAGCTCGAGCAGGATCGGGCCGTTGCCTTCGGATATGGTCTTATGCGCCCTTTTTACAGCCTCGCGGACCGCCATGACGTCCATCCCGTTGATGACCTCGGCGTTCATGTTCTCGTTATCGAAGCCGGCACCCCTGCGGGCGAGATGGTCGACACCGGTCACCTCGCCGAGCATCCTGCCGGTCATGCCGAAGTGGTTGTTCACTATGCAGTAGATAATGGGCAGGCCGAAGTTGATGCTGGTGAGCTTCTTGTTCGTGAACTGGTCCTGCGCCGCCCAGTTGAGCGCCTCGAGAACGACTCCGTTGGCGTAGGCTCCGTCTCCCGCGAAACAGCAGACCACGCGCCCCTTGTTCGCCGGATTGATGTCGATCCTGCATGTCATGGCCGCGCCGGTCGCGATCGGAACTCCGCCCCCGACGATGGCGTTCGCGCCGAGATGCCCGATCCTGAAGTCGGCGATATGCATTCCTCCGCCGCGTCCTCTGCCGTAGCCGGCCTCCTTCCCGAAAAGCTCGGCGATCGTCCGGAACACGTGGTCTTCCATGACGGCCTCGAGCAGGTCCGCCCCCGCGAGATTCGCATATTCGGGACACCTGGCCTTAAGCTCCTTCTCGGACATCCTCTTGATGGCGAAATAACCCTTGGAGACCGAGTCTCCGTGGCCGCGGTGCGTCGAAGTTATGTAGTCCGTGAGCTTGAGGACTGAACACGCGCCGGCGCATGTCGCCTCCTGCCCGATCGAAAGGTGCGTCGGCCCCCTGTATTCGTAGTCCTTGATGACCGGATAGGCGCCGGTCCTGAGCTTGAGGATCATCTCCTCGAATTCCCGGACGACAAGCATGCATTCGAAAAGTTCGAGTATCTCCTCCCTGCTGATGCTTCCGCCGTCGAGCTCCTCGCGGAGACTCTTCGCATACTGGTATGCGGGAATCTCCTTGAACTTGATCTTGCGGGGCTTGAAGTCGGGGCTGAGGTCGCTGTAGTAGTTAGGCATTGCAACAATCCTTTCTATTTTCTTGTTCCACACCCACCTCTTGGGCGTTTGGATGAACGGATGGCAGGATGATGGTGTCTTATTTTATTATCTTAATTTTTTTCTTCGTCAGTTCCTTTTCGAGGCCTGCCGGGATGCCGCGGTCGGTGATGATCACGTCGATGTCCCCGGCTGAGCCGCTGACCGCGAGGGACGACTTCCCCAGCTTCGAGCTGTCCGCCAGCAGATAGACCATCTCCGACCGCTTCATGATGAGCTCCTTCGTGAAGGCCTCTCCTGGATCGGTCGTCGAAATCCCGTCCTCGGCTGTGAATCCTATCGTCCCAAGGAAGGCCTTCTGTATCTTCAAAGTGCCGATTGTCTGCGCCGTGAGCGGGCCGACGAGCGTCCGGCTCAGCTTGCGTAACTCGCCGCCGACAACTATCAGCCGGTGCCCGCTCTCCATCAGTTCCGCCACCGCCATGATCGAGTTGGTCACGATCGTAAGGTTCCTCCGCGGACCGAGCATCTTCGCAAGCGCGAGGACAGTGCTTCCGCCGTCGAGATAGACTATGTCGCCGTCTCGGATTTCATCCAGGGCAAGCGCCGCGATCCTGTTCTTCTCCTCGGAGCGGATTGACTCCTTCTCCTCAAAGACCAGCTCCTCGTCCGGAAACTTGCTCATCACCGCGCCGCCGTGGACGCGACGGACCTTGCCGGCCTCCTCCAGAAGCTCCAGGTCGCGCCGGACTGTCGCCTCGGAGACGCCGAGGCCGGAGCTCAGACGCGCCACCGTTCCGTCGCCGTTACGCAGAAGCCCTAAGAGCTTCTCGTGCCTCTCCGGCAGCAGAAGCTTCCTGTCTGTCTTTGCCATGAGAATCCGCCCATTGTTTGCAACAATATGGCATTATTTGAAATATTTTGCAAGTTTATGATTGAAATTTTTCAGATTTCTTGGGCCATGCTTATCAGGCGGCCATAAGCATGGGGTTCGAATTTAGTGCTTCGAGATTCGGATTTTATAATCGCTGAAAACATAGATGCTACGGATCAAAGACTCTGCTTGGGAAAGAACAACAGGATTGGCAGGATGATTTGTTGCTGATATATTCCAGCATGGATGTTTTTTCAAGGGAGAAGCGCAGCTGGATCATGAGCCGGATCCGCTCGGGGGACACGAAACCGGAATTCGTGGTCCGCTCGATGCTGCACAGGCTCGGGCTCCGCTTTTCGCTGAGGCGCAGGAAGCTTCCCGGCAGCCCGGACATCGTGCTTGCGAAACATCGGACTGCGGTCTTCGTCCACGGCTGCTTCTGGCACAGGCACGGGTGCAGGACCGCGACAACACCGCGGACGCGCAAGGCGTTCTGGAATGCGAAGTTCGCAAGGAATGTCGCCAGGGATCGGGAAAACCGCCGTGAACTGCGAAAGCTGGGATGGAGAACGATCGTCGTGTGGGAATGCCAGGTGATGCGTGACCCGGAAAGGGCGGTGAAAAGAATATTTCAGAGGATTGCAGGAACCGCCGCCTCCTCAGTCCGTAGTAAAAAACACAGCATGGCTTATCCACTTCCTGAGAAAAGGGAAATACTTAGGGCGGCCGAGGAAAAGCTTCACTCGTATCTCGATGATCGGAAGCGGACGAGGTAGATTCGGCCTCTGCGAAACTATTGGGATGAATTCAGCATGCTACGCCCTCTTGCTGAAGACAGCGGTTTCCAAACAACTGATAACGCATAACGAATAACAGACAAGGCTTTTATCTTGAAGACCGAAGTGGACCTTTCTGATTTCATGACCGCGCGTGAGGCTGCGGTCGCGGTTATCAGGCCGCTCCTTGACGCGGCCGAGAGGAATCTCGCGGGCATCGCCGGTGACGCCGGCTCGGAATGCCTGCATGATTTCCGCGTGGCGGTCCGCCGGCTTAGGACACTGCTGGGCCAGTTCAAGAAGGTCTTCCCCCAGGAGACCGTGGACGGTCTGAAAATTAAGCTCTCTTATCTGGGCAGGATTTCCAACAAGACTCGGGACCTTGACGTCTTTCTAGGCCGCAAGGAGGTATATTCGCAGATGCTTCCTGCAGAACTCCACGACGGGATGGCGGACTTTTTCAGGATGATGGAGAATTCCCGGCGCCAGGAATTCGCTGCGATGACGTCGGAACTGAAATCCGAAAGATGCTTGGATGCGCTGAAGTCCCTGCGGGCTCTCTTGGAAGGGGCCGGCTCACTTCCGGAATCGAAGAACTCACACAGGCCCGCGAAAGAGCTTGCCTCCCTTTTAATATTGAGAAAATTCAAGGACATCCAAGTGATGGCGGACGACATTGGTGCTGGGATGGACGACTCTGATCTGCACAGGCTCAGGATATTGTGCAAGCATCTGAGATATCTGATCGAGTTCTTTTCCTCGCTGTTTCCAGCCAAGGATATTGCGCCTGCAGTCGACAGCTTGAAGGAACTGCAGGATCAGCTGGGGTTGTACAACGACTGTTCCGTCCAACAGAGGCAGCTGGCCGAACAGCTCGACGTTTGCATGCCCTCTGAAAATCCTCCTGCCGCCGCAATGCGGAGCCTGCTTGCGGTCCTGCAGCAGGAAAAAGACCATCTGAGGCCGCTAATAAGAAAATCGTTCGGCAGATTCTGCGGCAAGGCGAACTCCAAGCGCTTCAAAAAGCTGTTTTAGGATACTTTCTCAAAAAGTTCTAGCGCAAAAGCGTGCATGTCTCTATGGAATTCATTGAATTTTGGGTTGCGGGCGAAGCCCGCCTTAGGATGAATTATTCACTGCACGTGAACAATTCAGGCTGGGACGCCCTGCCAGCTGCGCCGAACATGCGGCACGGCATTGAAATTAATCAAATCCCGTTTAACTTTAACGTAATTATCAATTAAGCTCAAACAGGAGGACGAAATGAAGAACATGCTGGTAGGAATCATGTTGTGCTCGATGGTGCTTGCGATCGGAGGATGCAGCGTCTTCGACAGCATCTCGAAGTCGCACCACGAGAGCAAGTCCACCGTGATGGACATCCCGGCGCCGCTTGACAAGCTGTCCGCCGCGATAGAGAAGACCGTCCCGAAGGCAGGCTACAGCGTCAGCAAGTCCAAGGACACTATCCTCGAAAAGGAGTTCCAGGGCCAGGACATCGACATCACCGCCAAGAAGATTGACGACAACACTTCCAAGATATTCATACGCATAGGCTTCGCTGGCGACCCCACCAAGGAGGGCGTCATAATCTCCGAGATCAAAAAGGAGCTCGGCGTAAAATAATTTTAAATCTTGCGGCTGTGCCGTCAAGATTTCAATTTTTCAAATTTCACAGTTCGTCATTGTATTGCGCAACCGGCGGTATCTCGGTTCCTATCTGCCTGTCTTCATATTCATTTCATACTTGCTGAAACAGAAAGAGGGTGCTGCAATGAACGTTACACGGATTCTGTGCGTCTCCGCTCTCCTGGCCGCATCTTGTCTGACCGCGGCCGAGCCCCAGAAAAGCCCCCCGCTGGATTTGAAAGGCACGCGGATACTGGTCTGCGCCGGATATTTCGACCTCCTGAACATTCCTGCGGTGCTGAACCTGAAGGCGGCTGGTGCCGAGGTGCGCGCCGGCAACCTTTCCGATCTTACATGGGATATTGCCAGGCAGTATCACATGATCATCGCGGTAGACGAAGGCCCCCCGAAGGGCAAGCCGGGCAGCGACGGTCCGATCCAAACCCTTGAGAAATTCGCTGCGGCCGGGGGTGGAATCTTCTTCTTCTGCCAGTTCACCGCGGCGAAAGACGACGTGAACCTTTACTTGAAACCTTTCGGCGCAGAGCTTCTCAGGGACCTGGTCGAAGACCCCCAGCACAGCTTCAAGTCCCCGACGGGCTTCAACCTCTCATACGCATACACAGCAAACATAGCCGACGGCCATCCAGTTACCGAAGGGGTGAAAGGAATATGGTACAACGCCCGGACGGACCTCTTCCACACCAGCGCAATAGACGTATCGAAGGAATGGAAGATTCTTGTTTCCGGAGAAGCGTCGGCGGTTTCAGCCAGCGTCGGCGGCCTCAACGAGGAGCACATACGCAAGCCGGGGAAGTTCCAAAGCGCCCCGCCGATACTCGCAGCGCGCGAGTTCGGTGCAGGATCATTAATCCTCACGGGGATTTCCCCGATGGAGGCATTCTACGGACAGGGGCTGCCGGCATATCTTGACATAGTCATGAAGAAAGGCGACGGGATGAGGCAGAGCGACTTCGGCAGACTCTATGAGAACGCGTTGCGCTGGATGGCGAAGCGCGCCGCCACGTCGCAGGAGCTCGGACAGGGCGAGCTGAAGCCGCTCGAGAACGACTGGGAGAAGCCCGCCCTCACCGACTGGAGCAAGGACGTCCTGGCCGGACAGCAATGCTCCAAGCCGGCGAAAGGCGTCGTCGGACTGCATTCAACTCTCTCCGACGGCAAGGCTTCGCCGGAGTCGCTCATCGCGAAAGCGAAGGCCGCCGGCCTCCAATGGGTGGCATTCACCGAGAAGTTCGAAGTCCTCGCGGCAGGTGAGTGGACGAAGAAAAAGATCTCGGCCGGAATGCTGGCCTCCGCCGACGAAAGGACCGAGACCTTGTCGCCAGACAAATGGGAGCAGCTCAGGAAAATATGCAAGGAGGCGTCCTCCGACGACTTCTGCGCCATGCCGGGGCTCGACTATGCCGACAACACCGGCGACCGATACGTCGTGTTCGGCGACTTCAACTGGCCGCCCGAAAAAGTCTTTTCCACCGACAAGACGAAGATCATAGATCCGCAAATATGGTTCAACATCGGATGCGTGCCCAACGGTCCCTACAACGCAGGAAACAACCGACTCCGCCCATGGGACTATTCACTATACAACATGTGGCCCGTCCGCACAACCGTCGCGGGAAAGCAGACCGACGACTCGCTGGCCGCGTTCCATTATGTCCAGGGCAACCAGGACGACCCGTTCCCGATGGCTGTAGACATGATCTACGACGAGGAGCAGCTCGCCGCCGCTGTGGGAAGGATGTGCAACTACATTATAAAGGACAAACCGGGCAACCTGACGGAGCATTACATGCGCTACGGATACTTCGGTTCGTTCACCGGCTTTGCCAGTGACGGGCCCTTAATCACAGACTGGCGCTGCCACAACGCCACGCGCGTCTCCGGCGGAAAATGGTATGTTCCGTCCACCGAAAGATATCGAATCAAGCTCAGCGTCCGCTCCGAAGAACCAATAACTGACATCAAGATCTACGACGGGCCTTTCCTGTTCAGGCGTTTCCGCCCTGCCGCACCCGAGGCGACCGTGTCATTCGACGTTCCGCACGACAAACAGCGCAACATATTCGCCATCATCACGGACGCAAAGGGCAGGACCGCTGTTTCCGGCGGACATTTCATCAGGGACTTCGCCAACTGGCGCTTCATGTGCAGCGACCGCGGCAACTCCATCTGCGACGCCGTCCAGGTGGACGAGGCAGGCGCATATCTGATGGGCCCCACCGCCCCATACCAGAGGAAGATGACCGCGTTCGGGCTCTGCGCAGGCTACGGCACAAGGCATTTCAACATCTTGCCTCCGGACTTCGACGGCGGCATGCGCCCGATCGGGATGCAGGTTGTTCCCACAATAAATATCCCCGGCTTTGCGCTGAGCCCCCCTGGAAGCACGCTCGAGTCGAGGGATGAAATTCCAGTCTGTTCGCGCGACGGACTGCTGCAGGAGGACACGATCACCGGCTATTTCCCAGGCCCAGCGGACGCATGGCATCCGAAACTGGCGCCTGCCGACATAAAGGATGTAAGAATCAACTACCGCTACCTGAACATTACGCCGAGGGCAGGGGATCCGGGAGTAATCCTTCTGGAAGGCAAAGTCCGTTTTGAAAAGGCCGTCAAGCTCGAGGCAATGTCGGTGTTCGGAGTCTTCCATACCAGCCAGCCGGGCGAAGGCGACCATTTTATGATATCGACCCCGGAGCAGACGGTCGCCGGCATCACAGGAGCTATTCCCTTTTCAACCGTGTCTCCTATGGCACCAGGAAGCTATCTGCTGGCGTTCCCCTCCTTATGGGGTTCCACCGGCGCAATGGCGATCGACGACGGATATGTCGCGAACGTTTATGCCGTGTTCCCGAGCGTCCATCTAGGAGTCTCCCTGGCGGGCATGCCCCGCGAGATGAAGGCTGGCGAAGAACTGAACTACCGTATTATCCTCATGCACGGCCGCCCCAAGGAGCCGGCAAACACCGCCGACTGGGAAAACTTTTCCAAGGCCATGGGCCTCCGCGGAAAACCCGCATATGAGGTGAGGGACGTCAAGGCCGGAAAGGTCACGGATACCCGCTTCCTACTGGAGATCGAGCCCACCGACTACGGATTCGTCGGAACAGTCACAGGCGCTGACCTCCCCTGCAGGCTGCCGATCCGGGTCGCCAACATGAACCAGAACTGGACATTCGCCTATTTCGATCTCGACCGCAAGGAATGGTTCCCCAGCGCAGTCGACCAGGTGATAGGCAAAGGATACTTCACGCTCAACACACGCCTCGGAAACCACCGCATATTCGCCGGCCATCCCGTCGTCGCCGACAATCCGGACCTGCACATCCTCGTCCTCAGCGATGGAAAAAGCAAAGTCCAGGCCAGCGTAAACAACGTCGGCGACACAGCAGTTGATACAGCCATCAGGCTCAATCCCGCGCTCGGAACAGGCGAACCCGCGAAGATCCGCTTGGAACCCGGCGAAGCCAAGGATCTGGAATTTCCGTTGCTTTAGGATACTTTCTTAAAAACTTCTATCACAAAAGCGTGCATGTGTCTATGGAATTCATTGAATTTTGGGTTGCGGGCAAAGCCCGCCTTAGTGTCTTGGTTTTAGACTTCTATGCTTTAAGCGTTCGCAAATTCCAAATATCCGAGCACCAAATCCCAAATAAATATCAAATCTCAAACTTCAAACTCCGAATCTCGTCGTTTGGAATTTGTAAATTGGAATTTATTTGTGATTTGGAATTTGGAGCTTGGAATTTTGGGTTGCGGGCGCAGCCCGCCTTGGACTATTTCATCGTGGCGGGTCAGGAAATCTGAATATCAACTCGTAACGCCAGCAGTCCGCGTTCATCCAGTTGTCCTGGCCGGCCTCCTGCCCGTATGTCGTCAGGATAAGCTCCAGATTGCGCGTTTCGCGGTTTTCGTAGAATGAGAAGTTGGACAGTTGGTAGTTGAAGTCCGCCGAATCCGGCCTGTCGTCGATCAGCGTCACCGTGTTCTTCCTGATGGCTGCGTCCGTCTCATCCACCTCTGCAAGGACCAGCGGATACCGGGGCCCGTTGCCTTCCGGCGGCTGGAAAGTGATGTTTCCGGCCCAGTAGAGTTTGCCGGTGGCTCCGTGCCGGACGAACTGATGGATTGACGATGGGGAGTAGAAGCGGGTTCCGTCGTCGTATTTCCATTCGGCCGGCGGCGACAGCGTCAGCCCCCCGTCAGACGACAGGCTGAACCACTTCCGTCCCGGCGTCGTGGCCGTGTTCGATCCGCGCCATACCACGAGGACGCGGCCGTCCTTCAGTTCGGCGACGGCCGGCTCCATCAGACCCCGCGATGAAACCGTGTCCGGAACCTCCACCCGTCCGCCCGCCTTCCATTTGTAGTCCCCGAGCACTTCGTCCCATGTGCCCACGAAACAGAGAGATGCAAGCTTCCAGGCGCGCACATCGTTCTTCGGATCGTTCGGCGCATTGGCGTGGACTACGGCCGTAATCAGCGTACCGTTGCTGTGGCGGATTATGTTGTTGCCGTAATAAGCTTGGTTTTTAAGGAGAAACTCAGGCCTGGTCGGTTTTGCCGGGTCGAAGTCGGTGCCTTCTTCGTAGCGAAGCTGCTTCGGCTCGGACCATGTCCTACCGTAATCCCGCGAGAAACGGTAGTATGTGAAGCAGTTGCATGTGCCGTCCGCCCATATGTTGCCCAGTTGGATCTGACGGAGCCAGACATCCACCAGGACGCCGGCCTTGTCATCGAACAGACACGCCCCGCCATCCTCCCACACTTCGATGCCGGAAACCATGCGAACCGTGTCCGGCCACGGCGACAACGGAGTCCATGTCCGCCCGTTGTCTTCCGAAAAACGTATTGATCTGCCCGTATGCACATCGTCGCGCGCCTCCAGTCCCTGAATCTCGCGCATCTGCAGTCCAGGCCCGACGTAGCAGCGCGAGGCAAGAGCCGCCGCGTTCCGGCGGGGCTGTTTTATGTAGATTTCCTTCCTGACTTCAGCCAAGGGCGGATTGACGCGCCATGGCATCCAATATGCGACGGTAGGATTCTTGCCCGCCATACCCGCGTCTGCGCACGAGTTCGCCTGGACCGATCCAGGAACCGTCTCCGGCGTGAAACTCATAGTTCCCGGCCAGCCGAAGGCGTCCGGATTGGCGGCATATGCCTCGCCAATTCCGTTGGCGCCGCCCAAGACGGAAAACACGATTTTTGAGGCCGGTGCGCGGTCCTGGGCCGACTTGTCGAACTGCACGGCGATCCGCCCCCCGCCCCCGCCGCCGGCGTAGCGTGAACCTGAGCCGCCGTCGGCCCTTACGCAGCCGTTTCCTGTGATGCTGGAGCAGCGTATCCAAACGCTGCCCCCGGAACCTCCGCCGCCATAAGTTGGTTTCGTTCCGTCGGTGCCGTCGGCGCTGATTGTCCCGTCAACAACGACATCCTGGGCCTGGATGCGGATGATCCCTCCGCCTGCACCGGCTCTTGGCCCTTTGCCTCCGCCCCCGCCCCCGCTTCCGGCCTCGACAGGCGCTTTCGCCTTTCCGTATACTTCCTTGGCAGATGGAGTTCCGCCTTTGCCCCCGTGGCTTCCGCCTGCGCTCGCACCCCATATCTTAGGATAACCCCCCGCGCCAGGCCCGTGGCCGGCAGATGACGCATCATCGTCCTTCGCATTGCCGGCGCCGCCGGCGAAACCGCGGCCGTCCGCGCTGATCCTGCCGTTTTCAGCGACCGCCAGGGATCCAGCGCATTCGACAGCCACGCGGGCCGGAACTTCCCCATTGACAACCGGTCCGGAATGAGTGATCAAACCGCCAGTCTCGACGGTAAGGGACGATGCCTTTAGCACGGCATCGGCCCCGGAAAATTCAACAGTCCCCCTAACTGTAACACGGCCGAGGACCGGGGTCGTCGCCGCCAGACGGACGATCTCTCCTGTATCCACGACAACATCTTTGCCTTCAAGCCATTTTGAAGGCTCGCCAGCATTGATTTGAAAGGTCGTTGCTCCCATAAGCGCACCCCATATTACAGTTGAAATACATCCATGCGCCGACATGCAATCCTCCCTCCTATCTAAGGCGGGCTTTGCCCGCAACCCAAAATTCAATGAATTCCATAGACACATGCACGCTTTTGTGATAGAAGTTTTTAAGAAAGTATCCTAAGATGGGCTATGCTCGCACCCAAAAATTCCAAGCTTCAAATTCCAAATCACAACTTCCAAACGAAGCGATGCAAAGTTTGGATATTGAAGTTTGAGATTTGAGATTTATTTGGAATTTGGTGCTTGTGTGATTGGAATTTACAAACGATTTAGGAGACACTGATAAATCGACTCTTTTATCTTCCAAACGCGGCCACCGCCGCATCGGTGAAAACCGCTAGGCTCTTGCCTCCTTCGCCGGGAAATCCGGCATGTTGGACAAGATATATGACCGCCAGCCCTTTCTTCGGGAATATGCGCATGTTCGTTGCCAGCGCGCCGCCATGGCTGAAGTTGTCCGCCTCAACCGCCCAGCCGAACCCGTATGACTCGGGCAGTTCAGGTGCCGTGAAGCGGACTGTCATCTGGCGGATGGATTTTTCAGAAATGTAGCGACGGTCTTTGAACACGCCTCCGTTCAGAAGCATCCGGCAGAACAACGCCACGTCCGCGGCAGTCGAAAAAAGTCCGCCCGCCGGCATCGGAAAGCGGTTGTTCCGATCGTCTAGCGGATAACTAAGCTGGGCGATTTGTCCGAACTCCTCAAGGCCAGATCCTTTGGCGTCAGGCTTGTAGGCTTTGGGTATCCGGCGAACCTGCGCGGCGTTCGGCCAGAAGGTCGTGTCCTTCATCCCTAGCGGTTCGAAGAGCCGTTCCTGCATGAATTTTTCATACGGCACGCCGCTTACCGCCTCTATTATGCATCCCGCCGTGTTCGTCCCGCAGTTAGAATACTGGTATTTTGTGTCCGGCTCGAACTGGAGCGGAGTCATAGCGTAGCTGCGTATCGCTGTCCGGAGAGGAAGCCTGTCCAAGGTCGGCGCCTCCACGGGCGTGGAAAACGGCATGCCGCTTGTATGGCTGAGCACGTTGGCTACCGTGATCGGATGCCGAGGCTTTTTCAGAAGGACATAATCCGCGTCCTGCTCCGCGACAAGCCACTGCCCCTTGAATTCAGGCAGATATTTCTCCACCGGATCCAGAACCCGCAACTTCTTCTCGTCGACAAGCATCATCAGCGCCGTGCAGGTGATCGGCTTGCTCATCGAGGCGATCCAGAAAACCGCGTCGGACTTCATCCTCTTCCCCGCGGCGATGTCGGAATAGCCGACCGTATCCAAGCTCAGCATTCCGCGCTTATCCACCACTGCAGCCACCGCCCCGGCAAGCGATCGGTTCTCCACAAACGGATTCAACATTGCCGAGGCGTCAAACTTGGCCGATGTCTTTTTCATGCGTTCTCCTGAAATTATTGCTGCGAACTTCGCAAACGCAAAGGTCGATGAAAAAGAATATTGCGGCGCGGATTTAAATCAAGATGGCGGAACTTGATTTCCGCGCCATCACGTCCTATCTTGCAGAATTACAATAGATTAAGGAGACGCCGTATGAACAGAACTGTAAAGCTTCTCGCCGCCGTCTTGTCTTCCTTGCTGATGTTCGCGTCTGCGTTTCCGCTCCATGCCGAGAAGAAGCCCTCGGTCCTGATATGCTCACCGCAGGGGGCGTCATACGGATGGGTTGACCTTACATACCTCAACGAACTCCATGAAAAGGGTTTCGAGGTGGACTACACGGAAGGCCTGAACGACGTAACGTGGGACAGGATAAAAAATTACAACGCGCTGGTAATCTACGTGACTCCGGACGCGTTAGAAGTCACCAACCGCGCCCAAAAACCTTCGGAGGAGAGGATAAGATCCTTCGTCGAACTGATCGACAAGTATGTCTCGTCCGGAGGCGGAGTCTTCCTGATGCCGACCGAGGCCAACATCGTCAAGCAGGCCGTGTCAGACCTGACCAGCCAGTGGGGCGCCAAACTGCCGGTTGAAATTATCACGGAGACAGACAAGGGGAAAATCGGACGGCTGCTGCATTCCTGCTACGACATCCCGCTGGCGTGGACAGACCAGATTATGCCGTCCCCGGTCAGCCAGGGCGTAAAGCAGATTTGGTATTCGATACAGCCCGCATATAACGCACAGCAGACCGGCCCGATCGTCGTCGATGAAAACTGGAAGGTCGTAGTCAAGGGATCTAAAACTTCTCTGACCAAGCCGTTCGATCTGAAGAAATCGACCTCTCCCGAACTTGAAAACCCCTTCAGCCGCCCAGACGGCGTGAAGGAGCCTGACCTATTCGCAATCCGCGACTACAAGGGAGGCCGCATCGCCCTGATGAACCAGTGGCGGCAGTTCTCCATCGGCTCAGGCACCAAATACATCTTCGACCGCCAGGTCCTCAGCAAAGGGTTCGGCGAACGGCCGAGCGACTTCGGGAAACTTTTGGAGAACACGTTCCGCTGGCTTGCCGAACCTTCGCTCAGGAACAACGCCGTCGGCGGCTACGTCACCCCTCCGGAAAGGCTGCTCCCTCCAAACGAGGATCCCAAGGTCAAGAAGGACTACGCCGACCGAGTTTGGCCATACGATCCGGCCGCACTCGGAACATTCAAGCTGCCTGCCCACAGAAAGATTTTCAAGGGCCTCCTCGGCGCAAAGACCTCATACAGCTCCGGCAAGGGAACTGTCGAGGAATATGCGAAGGCCGCTGAAGCCGCCGGCCTCGACTTCCTTGTCTTTATGGACGACTTTTCCGCGCTTACGCCCGACAAGCTCAAGCAGCTCGCGGCCGACTGCAAGAAGTCCTCGAACGACAAGGTCGAGCTAATCCCGGGCTTCTCTATCATGAACAACATCGGCAACCACATGTTCTTCTACAGCCCCGATCCGGTTTGGATTCCGGACTACTGCCTCACGGGCCCCAACAAGGACATCCTATACATCCAGCAGGTGGACGACAAGGACAAAAGCAAGTTCACCGGATACCTGACCCCCTTCCTCGACTGGGTGCTCGGCGCGTACCACGTCGAAAAGGGCCAGGTCGGCTACTACAATTTCTCCGCAAGCCCCAACGGGATGCGCATGTGGGACTTGAGGCTCTACGGCATGGCCGGAGTCCGTTACTACAAGGACGGAAAACTTGTAGAGGACAACACCGAAGCATACCTCAACACGGTCCCTTGCACCATCCCGCCCGCACCGGCCAGTGTCAACGAGGTCAGCTCCCCGGAGGAACTGAAGCGCGAGGTCGCCAACGGCAACGCCCTCATCTACGCCGAAGGCAATTCGCTCAACAGCCTCTTCATGGAAGCCCTCCGGTGGACGCATCAGTATGACGCACCAAACTTCTTCATGTCCGACGGGCCGCGCGTAGTCGCCTGGCCTGGCTGCTTCCGCTACATCCCGCTCGGCAGTGAAGACTTCGTGGTAGGCCTGTCTGTCATGCCGTCCCCGCTGTCAGTCACTTCGGAAAAGGGCATCAAGGAGATCCGGCTATACAACGGAAGGGACCTGTATCGGCGCTTCCTCCCCAACGGCGCAAAGGAATTCACCCAGATTCTGGTCTTGGAAGCGAACATACAGAAGAACATCGTCATGATAGCGGAGGACATAGACGGGAAAAAGGCGGTAGCTTTCGCAAGGCGCTGCTGGAAGGACGGCGCCCTCGCTCCGACGTTCTGCTCCGACCATGTGAACGACGGGCCGATGGCGCTCGCCCACGGGCCGTATGCATACCAGCTCATACGCCATCCCGCCCTTCCCGACGACATCGCCGGAGATACCTGGGACGGCGGCCCGCTTGCATCAGTTCCTCTTACAGGATACCAGAATACGCTGCCCACGCTAGACTCCGACAAGGGCAAGGAGGAGGGAATACGTTTCGACCAGATACCCCTCCTCGAATTCTCCGACGACGGCGCCGTGGCAGTCTCCAGCGAACGCAAGGACGTCTTCGACGAAAAGGTCGTCAACGTCGTCAACCCCTGGCACACATACGGCCCCATCGCCGGCCCTTCAAAGCTCATGGAATACACACAGCGCTACCGTGAATTCGTCCGACCGACCGTCGCCAACCCCAGGACAGGATGGGCCGGGCCCGGTGTCAGAATGGGGACGAACGCCGCACTATTCCGCCAGGAGATCAAATTCAAGGATGACATGAAGGTCAAATCCCTCAACCTCGGCTACCTCACCGGCAACAAGGACGGATTCTTCGTCATCAGCGGCGACATCGCACCAATGTTCTTCGACCTCGGCCAGCCCGGCAGTAACGAAACCATAAAACTCAAGAAAGGCGACTGGTTCGGATACTACAACACCAAGGTCTCCAACGCCAACCTCTTCTTCAACCGCGGCGAAACTTTGCGCGTCACCAACCGCTCTCCTTACATGTTCTTCGACGCGGAACTCGACAACCAGGACGTCAAGAAGGGGCAGCTGTATGTCCATGAGATCGCCGGAATAGGATTCCCTGTCAACGTCGAAATCAAAAGCCCCGCCGACCTCATGCGCTATGTCCGCTACATCAAGGATCCCGCGGGAATGCAGATCAAGCGCGGGAAGAGGGCCGACGGCGCAGGCCTGGTCGAATTCGCTCCGGACGAAAAATTCGTCCTCGAAATCGCAGTCCCGAAACCTTCGCCGCGCCTAGACCTCACACTCCCATGCCGTCTGCTGAACCTCAATCCCAGATGGTCCGCCGGCCTCTTCCAGAAGCAGGGCTACTGCAAGGGCGACTACGGCACCGGCGAAAACCGATACCGCGCCCTCGGCACCGATTGGACCGGAACCGCATATATACCATTATATGTCGACTACGCCGACATGACGCATGTCCTTGCAGGACACCCAGTCATCGCCGGCCCGGAAGGAAAAGACCTCTTCATTCAGATTACGCATGTCGCCGAAAAGCCCGACAAGTGGCATCTGTCCGTGAACAACCCCACAGACCAGCCTGTCAAAACCAAACTCATGAAAACTATGGACCTGCCCGGCCTCACCCTCGAGGACACCGAAATCACACTCCAGCCCGGCGAATACAAGGTGATACTCTAGGAAGTCTGAGATTGTTTTCATTATTAAGTCCTTGATCCCCAATCATCCAGACATCCATTCATCCAATCACCCAAGAAGTGATTCTGACTTTTTTAAATAAATATTCACAAACCCGCAAAGATTGCCCGGATTTTCACGTCAAATAGGTAAAAGAGCGGAACTCTGCAGATGCAGGAAACACAGCCCGTAGCCCATTTTTTGAAAGAGAAAAGCCCCGAGGCGTTCGAAGGCGTCGTCGACGAGAACATCGACATGCTGAGACGATTCGCCTACAGGATCCTGCTGAATGAAAACGACGCCGACGACGTAGTACAGGAAACTTTTCTCGCGGCGTTCGACAAGGCCGGAGAATTCAGGGGCGGCTCGAAGTTCTCCACCTGGCTCTGTAGTATCGCATACAACAAAAGCATGTCGTTGATAAGGGAAAAAGCCAGGCTGAGGCACTCCGGCGACGGCGAAGACGCAGAACAGGTACTCGGCAAGATCACCTCAAAGGATGCCGCCGACAAAAACATCAGCAGCAGCGAAAGCATGGAGACGATAAACCGCGCAATACAGGATCTCCCGGAACACCTAAGAGCCGCCATCTGCCTCACCGCGGTCGACGGAAAGGAAATGGACGAGGCCGCATTTATCCTCGGGTGCCCGAAACCGACCCTCTATTGGCGCCTTCACAAGGCCAGGAAAATACTCGGCCAGAAACTTAAGGACCTCTTGAAATGAACAATGACAAGCTGGACAATCTGCTCAAGAAATGGGACGGAAGCCTGTCTCCGGCATTCGAAAAACCGGAAGCCCTTAAGAAACGGATAATGGACAAGCTCGGAAACCGCCGGCCCATCCAATTCGACGCAGACCGCTATTTCTACGTCCGCAAAAGCCATTTCTACCTAGCCGCCGCCGCGGCAATAGCCATTGTCGCCGCCGCAGTCGCTATAAAAATAGCCCTCACTCCTTCCGTCTCCACGGCTAAAGAGTTCGTCCTTGAAAAGAACCTGCTAACGGACGGAGACGTAGAAGAGGCGAAGAAGATCTCCGCCGAAGTCAACAAGCTCTTCAACAACAAGGTCCAGTGTATCGTCCGCTCCGGAAACAGCATGGAAATCACGCCCGCCGAAGATGGAGGTTCAGCGACAATCCAGCCTAAAATACTCATCCGCCAGACCGTCATGAGGAAAAGCCGCGACGGCTGGCACAAGGTCTTCGTCGCCGACATAATCACAGCACCCGGCGAACGCGTCATGTTCAACACCGAAAACGCCGAAGGCTCCCTATGGGCGTTTGATACCGGAAGCAAGGTCTACGCCGTCGACGGCGCCGTCAGCATCAAAGTCAATGGAGAAAACATAAAACTCAGCTTCTGCTCAGGACAGGAGGACAGAAATTCCGTAGTCCTCAAGAAGATCGAAAACACAGACTCCCAATACGTCGTTTACCAGACAATCTGCGGGATTTGAAATGATATTTTGCACAAAGGCGCAAAGTTAAAAAAATCACATCATCCCATGGGTGATTGGATGAATGGATGCTTGGATGGTTGGGGATTAAGGACTTAGGAATGAAAATATCCTTTCACAAAATGCGGTTGAGCACGGCTCAACCCTCCACAATTACAGGATGTTTCAGGTGTGGAGGGCGAAGCCAGGCTGAGCCGTTTGCTGAGTTATGAAACTCGATTCATTATTTTTATCTTTGTGGCTCTGTGCCTTTGTGAGAGGGAATAATAAAAAAGTTATTCGATTTATCTTATGTTAAAACATCGTTTTAAAATCTTGTTTTTTCCTCTGTGCCTCTGTGCCTCCGTGGTTCATTCCGCAGAGCTGCGCTACGACTCCCCCCACACATTCTACTCCGGCAGGGAGATCGCCGTCCGGATCAGGGCCGACGGCCTCGCCGGCAAGACCCTCTCCTGGAACCTCAGATACGCTAACAGCACCGCCGCCGCAGGCGAAAAGGCAATCCCGGAAAACGGCGTTCCCGAAATCAAATTCCGCTTCCCCGAGCTCAAGCCCGGAATTACCGCAATAGCCGAACTCTCTTGCTTTTCCGGCGACAACAAGCTGCAGAAGCTTCTGTCATTCCATACAGAGAATCCGTTCTTCGAGAATACAAAATTCCTTGAAGATCTGAAAATCCAGCTTTGGGAGCCTGAAAACAAAGGGAACGCAAGCATCATGCTGGAAAAATTCGGAGTCCCTTTTTCCAGGATTGCCAATTTCTCAGAATTCACCGGGAAAATCCTCATCGTCTCAGGCATCGACTTCGGCAGCTTTTCAGGACTTTCGCAGTCATTTGTGAAAATGTGCACGGACGGCGCAAGAGTGATCATCGTCAATCCCGAATCCGGCACAATCGGACTAGACACGGCTAGCTTCAAGGAGATAAGCATCGCCGATAATGCGAAAATCGCAGAGTTCGACAAGAATTTCGACTGCGAATATTGGGCCGCATCCGCACCGGCCGAAAGGTCTTTCCGGCTCGTTCCGTTCGATGGCGGCGTCGGCATCGAAATACAGAAGAGGCAGAACGGCCATACATTCATGTCCGCGAAGACGGAAGACGGCGAACTGCTCGTCTGCTCATGGGACATTTTTGGCAAGGCCGGCGATTCGCCGACCCCGGCCTACTTGTTCGAGAAATTAATAGTCAACTTCAATAAAAAGGTGTCAAAATGAAAACATGGCTGGCAACAATGGCGCTGGCAGTCGCGCTGTCGGCGGTCGCACAAAACGAAGAACAGGCAAAAGCAGACGGCCCGAAACTGGAATACTACACCGCCGCAATATTCCCCTTCGCCGAAACCGGAGATGGCGTGAAGGACATGGGCAAGCAGGTCGGAGATCTGCTCTACGCCGCCATCACCCCATTCACAAACGCTGACAACTCCAACATCCTGCTCTACAACCGAGACAGCCTGAACCTTCTGCTCAGCGAAATCGAACAGAGCATGTCTGGAAACGCGAACCAGGACAAGGCGATACGCCAGAACGAATTCGTCGGCGCCAAAATCATCATCACCGGCTCGGTTTTCAAGGTCAAAAAGAAAACCTTCATAATCGCTAAGGTCATAGGGACTGAAACCACCCGCGTCCTCGGCAAAAGCGTCGACGGCGAGGAGGAGATCGACACCCTTGTCAATAAACTCGCACCGATGGTCTTCGAACTCGTCTCCAAGGACGCGAAAAAACTGATGCCGGAAGCCAAGGACAAGAAGGACGTCATAGCAGCCCTTAAGAAGTCCATCGGCGACGCCAAAAGACCCAAGGTCTCCGTCGCAATCAACGAAAGGCACGTCGGCCAGTTCACGATTGATCCCGCCGCCTCGACTGAAATCGAATTCATGTGCAAGGAACTCGGCTTCGAAGTCACTAAGAAGGAGGACGAGGCCGACATCATCATCAAAGGCGAAGGCTTCAGCGAATTCGCCGGCCGGAGAAGCAACCTGCTAAGCCTCAGAGCACGCCTTGAAGTCAAGGCCATGGACAAGGCGGGCAACGTCGTCGCCGTCGACAGGCAGACAACAACCGAAGTAGACCTCACCGAACAGATCGCCGGCAAAAAGGCCCTCCAGGAAGCCGCCGAAAAAATCGCCGAACGTCTCCTGCCAAAACTAGTGAAGAAATAAACTTCACCAAGAGGCACAGAAGGGAAAAGAACGGGTGGGTGAATGGATGATTGGACGGATGCGTGGACAGATGATCCGTCTTCGTCCCGCATCACGCGGAACTACGCCGTGGCAAGATGGATGGGGGAAGAGAATGGGAGTGTCAAAGTGTCATCGTGGTTTTTAATGGAAAACCACTGTATCAGAGTAACAGAAAAAACCGTTGACACATTGATACGCTGACACTTTGATACTTTTTTCTGCTTATGCCTTTTGTGCTTCTTGTGGCCATCATCCGGTTTTATACAGTTAATCCAGTTATTCTGTCAAATATGAGATGATTTTATATGGTTTCATCTTTTAAATCAGAATCCTTTGTGGCTCTGCGCCTTTGTACGATGATTATCCTTTTCGCGGGATTTGCGTCATGCCTTGGGCTTGATAAATGTTTCGCGGGCGATGTTCCGCCAAGTAATGCAGAGCCGATTGAGAAGAAAATTATGTCGGCAGAATTTGATCATCTCGAATTCAACGATGAGCCTCTTTCTTCGGTTGTAAAACAGATCAGTGACCGCAGCTCTATAAATATAAGACTGCTCTTCAAGCCGGAGAAGGATGACTCGCCCTTTGATCCTACAGTAAAATATTCGGAGAAACATGTCAGTTTCATGGATTGCATTAAGGAAATATGTGTGATGCTCAGCCTAGAATACCTCATTGACAAAGATGCGGTTGTCATAACTTCATATGATATTGCTCAAAGAGCAGTTATCATCAAGGAATATGCCATGCAGTTTGAACACTGGGATTGCGACCGAGGAAGCAAGGAGAGCAAAACTGCAGAAATAAAAAAAGCGTTCTCTCGAAATGGTTGCGTGTTCTCATCAAATTGCATTTTCCAGCCTGAACCTTCCATCTCCAGACTCTATCTGACGGATACCCCATACAATCACATGCGCATGCAGGAAATAGTAAGGTCGTATACCTTGACAGATCCGCAGGTATATATCGAAGCGATATTCATCAAGGTTCCCGAGAGTGATTTGGCAAATGTTGCCACCAAGCTTAACATTTCAAGCTATCCTTCTATCATTGACACCACATTCGTTCCATACATTCTCGAATCTCGAAACCTTGAAGTGATTGCAGATGGCGCAGTCGTTACTCAAAACGGGGAGGAAGCTGTAATCCGCCTGATTACTGAAAAATATTTTCCTGAAGAATATGAACCCGACTGTATATCCATGCCGGAAAAGAGCGAAGACGGTGATATAAATGCAGATTCAGGAAAAGGAGCGGCAATCCTGGAGAAAACCGGGAAAAGCATTGAAGGCAAGAGTTGCATATCAATAATGCCGGAATTATCAAGTCCTGATGAACTCGGACTATGGCTCACAGTCACACCATGTGTTGATGCCAATAGGAAGTCAATATCATTGGATATGCATCCTTTCCTAAGTTCCTGTTCAGGCTTCTCAGAATACAACATTGGCGGAAGAGCCTATAAGATGCCTGTCATTGATGCTTGGTCGGATATTGCGGAACTAGGATTACCTTCCAATAATTCAACTTATGATGGTGGATTTATCGTCCATAGCTGCGGCATGAACAATATTATGAACAGCTCAGAAGGTCCGCAGTCTAGGGCTATCTTGTTGGTTACGGCGAAACTTGTCGAACCAGATGGTAGTCTGTTTCGGGGAGAACAAGAGGATTTAGGGAAAAGTCAATTTCTGGATTTGAAACAAATAATCAGTGATACGGATCTTATATCGGCACCAGAGCAATCTCTGCCAACAGAAACGGTTAAAATTAATGTTCAAAGGAATACATTGTTCTTTATGCTGTATCCAGGATACAACCAGGAATGTGTTCCGCCCCAAGTTACATCCGAAGGTATCAGAAAATATCTCAAGGATATCGGCATAGACTTTCCGGAAGGCTCGGCCCTTGTTTACGAAAGCAAAGAATCATCACTCACCGTTACTAACATACGCAACAACATTAATCTTATACAGCACATTATAAGGCTGTTTGAGTTTTCCCATCAAGTCCAAATACAGTCAACGTTTGTCGAAATATCCTGGGATGACTATGAAAAGCTAGTAGGCAAGGCTGGATTGTTCGACTTCCCAGGAAAAGATTTGTTTCCAAAAGTGATGAAATCGGGAAATGGTAAAATAATATGTTCTAATCAGACAATTGTAACTTCTGGGCAAAAATCTATTTCTACGCAATTAAAAACATTAAATATTCCGAATACCTGGTCAAAACCCTGCCTTGTAAATATAAATGGAAAAGAAATCGTTGAACCGCCTGTTCCTCAATTCGATCATTCGACAGAATTTGGAAATATTCTTGATGTTACAGCGACACTAGACCCCTCGCGTAAATTGATTACGCTCCAATTAGAACCTAAATTTGTTAATCTTGCCGGCTGGTCCGAGGAATTCAAGTGCGAGATATTTGACAGCACGCTCGCATCAAACAAGTTATTGTTCGAGTATCCGTTGAAAATGCCGATCATAGACAAAATAGACCTGAAGAGCACAGTGAAAATATATGACGGCGAAACAATTATTGCGGGCAAGATCCACTGCGGGTTCCAGCGCTTGAACGGTTCAATATGGGATAAGGACAAGGATGAGGACAAAATAGTGCTGATTTTTGTCACGGCAAGGCTCGTCAATCCCGATGGAAAACCGACAATCAATACGAATCCAAACTAGTTTATGTTATCCAGTTAATCCAGTTATCCTGTCCAATTGGTATCGATATTATGAACCGATTATCGATCAATATCGTTTTTTTACTCGCGTCATTTTTTGCGATTCACGCCGAGGAGGTTTCAGTGGAAAACCTGAATCCGTCGATTAAAAAGCTGTCGCCGCTCTTCACGAAGCTCGGAAAGCCGAAGCCGGGCGATTGGCTGGCATCGTTCCAGGAGGACGGCCAGACATTCGCTCAATATCTGAAATGCGCGCCTCTAAAACCGGATGCTAAACGTCGTGTCATATACATCCAGCCTCTCGGCGGATTTACTCAATCGCAGATTAAAATATTGGAACTGAACAAGGAATTCCTCGGCCTTTATTTCAATATGCCGGTCAATAAGCTGGAATCGTTGCCGCTCACCACCATTCCGGGTTCCGCCCGCAGAAAAAATCCATATACTAATAAGGAACAGATCCTCACGACATATGTCTTGGAAAAAATACTCAAACCTCGGATTCCTGACGACGCATTTGCCCTGATATGCCTGACAGCGACTGACCTCTGGCCAGGGGAAGGCTGGAACTTCGTCTTTGGCCAGGCGTCACTGCGCGACAGGACGGGCGTATGGTCGATCGCGCGCTATGGAGATCCGGACAAGGACGAGGAAAGCTACAAGCTCTTCCTGCTGAGGACCCTCAAAACCTCCTCTCACGAACTCGGCCATATGTTCACCATGCTTCACTGTTCGGCCTACGAATGCAACATGTGCGGCAGCAACTCAATGGACGAATCGGACCGCCGCCCGCTCGCGCTCTGCCCCGAATGCCTCGCTAAAGTCTGCTGGGCAACGAACACCAAGCCAAGACCACCTTGCGAAGCTCGCAGAATTCGCGAAGAAAAACGGCCTGGCCAAAGAGGCCGAGTTCTACGAGAATTGCCTCAAGACTTTGAACGTAAAAGAATAGCCACAAAAAGCACAAGAAGCACAGAAAGGGAGAAGCAGGGGGAATGGATAGTTGGCCCGTCTTCTTTCCGCATTACACGGACTTCCCACTTCGCTCGATGAGCTACGAGGGACAGGCCGCCGCAGCAAGATGGATGGGCAAAGAAAATCGAAGTGTCAAAGTGTCAGCGTATCAAAGTGTCAAAGATTTTTCACTGACATTCTGACACAGTGGCTTCCGCTAGGAGAGCCACGATGACACTATGACACGCTGATACTTTTTACTGCTTGTGCTTTTTGTGGCAATAAAATATTTTATCTTGTTAATCCTGTTATCCTGTCTAAAAGGTTTTCACATTATGGCATCTTTTAAATCAAAATCCTTTGTGAGCCAGCGCCTTTGCGCGATGATTCTCCTTTTCGCGGGATTCGCGTCATGCCATGGGCTTGATAAGTCTTTCGCGGGCGAATATGAGGAGGTGTCCTACGAGGGGACGGAATATCGAGTTTACATCGTATCTCCGGAAAAGGTCGAGCTTTTCTGGAAGGACGCTGCCACTGGCAGTCCGATACGGCGTTTTTCCAAGGTTCAGAAAGTCATCGAGGACAGCGGCCGGAAGGTGGAATTCATGATGAATGCGGGGATCTTCGAGCCTGACGGCAACCCTTCCGGCCTTCATGTCGAGAACGGCAAGGAAATAAATCCTATCAACTTGAAGGACGCTGACGGGAATTTCTTCCTCAAGCCTAACGGAGTCTTCTATGTTCTTCAGGATGGCACGGCAGGGATACTTGAAAGCGATGATTATGTTAAGGCGAAGCTGAACCCGAAGACGGCGGTTCAATCCGGGCCACTTCTTGTCCGGAAGGGACAAATACATCCCCAGTTCAAATCCGATTCATCGAATCACAAGCATAGGAACGGTGTCGGAATTGGCAAGGATGGGACGCTTGTTTTCGCTATCACCAAAGGTAATCCCGAACAAAAGAAATTCCCGAACCTGTATAAGTTCGCGGAATTCTTCATATCACTTGGCTGTTCCGACGCGCTTTTCCTCGACGGTGATATATCCCAGATGATCATGAACCCGCAAGGTCCGATACCGGACAAAAACGAGTTCGGAGCGATATTCGCAGTTTCAGGGGAACCTCAGATTGATGAGAGGATGATACCCAAGGCGTTTTCTGGTGGTAACAAATCTTCCAACGCCAAAGTCGGGCTTGTCGGGACAATTGTCCAGGAAGACGGGAGTCCAGGCGTCGGCCTGGAGATATGGTATGCCAAATGCGACAAGATGCGCGTCAAGGGCCTTGCGGCCAACAGCAGGACTGACAAAGAGGGCAAGTTCAAGATAGAAAGATTTGATCCATCCGCGAACTACGACATCGAAATATTTGAAGAGTCTACCACGATCCCGCGCCTCTGCCTGTTGGAATACAAGCCAGATCCAGAGAACTTTAAGATAGTCGTTCCCGCCCCTTTCGGCAATAGCGTTGAGGTGGTTGATGCCGACGGCAAGCCGGTCAAGGACGCAAAGGCGAACCTCTTCAGCGTTGATTTCAACGGCAGGAAAGTACGACTAGAGAAATCTCCCGAGTTCTCCTCGGACGAATCAGGAAAGATATCCCTGCGCTTCTGGAGCAAAGAGAAGCATAGCTACAAGATAGGCAAGGACTCATACCAGTGGGCCTACATGGAATACGCTCCGGACTCGATGACGGAGAATCACCGGATAATCTTGAAGAAAGGCTGTGTCGTCAAAGGAAAAGTTGTCGCTCCCAACTCTGAGCCATCCAAAATGTCGGTATACTACTGGGACGGCCATGAGTCATATGCAACGAAGGTCGACAAGGATATGGGTTTTACCTTCGATACCGTTCCTCCAGGAGTCATCTGCTTTACTGCCTTGGACAAGAAAATGCAATATACTTGGCATAGATGGATCAAGAAAGACATCGATAACGAAATCGTCCTGGACGTAGCAAAGCAGGACGACAAGTCAGAATTCATGCCTGAGAGCAAGGTTCTGGAATTACAGGCTTTGACCGAGAAGATTGACAAACTAATGATAGAACTTAATAAAGGAGACATGCTTTACGATACTGATAAACTGAAAAAGCTTTTAAAGGAGTCGGACATTTGCAGTGATGGAAAATGGGCGGCGAGGATTGTCCTGGAAAAATATTTGAATGCACCAATATATATAAATGAACACAATGCCAATAGTAAACCAGTGAGTATGACTGAGAGGTGTAGGTTGAATATTATTTTGGGATATATCCGACAAGAGGGAGGAGTTGATATAGACAGTATAATATTCACGATGCTAAAGAACGAAAAGAGTCCATTAAAAAAAACTGATTTGTGTGATTTTCTCAAAAATACCAAGGAGAAAAGGGTTTTAAATTACTTATATAAACAACTAGATGATAAAAGACTTGCTATAGGAATTCGCGATGTATCATCCATTATTATTAGTATTTTGTGTTACATGTCTGATTATGAGTTGCCGAAGAGAACAGATGAAGAGGAGGAGATGCTAAATAAATTAAAGGCAAGAGATATAAATAGAGAGATAGGTAAAATGGCCGACGCTAAACTTAAAAAGCATCTTAAAGACAAAGGCCTCGTCGACGCCGATATCGACGACAAGATATACAATGAGGACGATGCGATAAGGGATCGCGGGGAATACCTTGAGAAGCAAAAGGAGAGCCAAAAGCAATGAATCAGGATAAAGAAAGTATAGCCACAAAAGGCACAAGAAGCACAAAAAAAAGAACGGGTGGGTGAATGGATGATTGGACGGATGCGTGGACAGATGATCCGTCTTCATCCCGGTTTATGCGGACTTCCCACTTGGCTCGATGAGCTACGAGGGACACCGCTGCGGCAAGATGACTGACAAGGATTATCGGGATATAATTGAAAACCACTTTGATTACACGGCAGTATGCAATATATTTAATCAACCAGTTTATTAGACTAGTCTATTAGTGTCGAGAATGGGGTGGGGAAAACGGAACATATAGGAGGCTAAAATGATTACAGTAGGGGCGTTCGAGGCGAAGACGCATCTTTCGCAGTTGTTGAGCGAAGTCGAGTTGAAGAATGAAAACGTGCTTATCAGAAGACGCGGTAAGGACATAGCAGTCATCATTCCCGCCGCCGACTACAAGGGCCGTCTTTCGTCGGAAAGGCAGAAGGCGATAATGGATGGGTTCGATCAAATCAGGAGGAATTCTAAGCGCCTTCGCCCTGGTGAAATTAAGGAATTCATTAGCGCCGGGAGAAAATGGTGATGAAGCCTATTGTCGTGGACTGCTCTGTTTCAATGGCATGGATTTTGCCCGACGAATCTAGCGAGCCGTCACGTGAGCTGATGAAGCTTGTGCTTTCAGAAGAATTATGGATGATCCAACCGTCACTTTGGGTGTATGAATCAATCAACGCACTGAAATCAGCCGTTGCGCTGGAAAGAACTTCCAAGGAATCTGCGGCACAAGCCATCGAACTGCTGATGGGGCTCCCCTTCAAGTTGATTGATCCGTTACCAAATTCCAGTAAAATTCTGGAAACTTCATTCAAATATGATATAACCGCCTATGATGCAACTTATCTTGTCTCCGCCGAAATCCATGGTGCTGAACTCTACACCGCAGACAAGGACATCATCAAGCTCAAGACCAAGCTGGATTACGTGAAGGACATCAGGAAGCTCAATCAAAAAGATTAGTTTGCATAAGACAAGGTGAACGATTACGGACGACGATTACGGTTCACGAATAACTGATAACGAATAAACAATAGCGGAAACGAAGTTTCAGTAGAGTGCCGCTCTGGCGGGGAAATCCGCCAGTTCTGTCGGGAAGAAACTTGAAGT
>CAZWRV010000058.1:0-39048 GCA_964636325.1 uncultured Victivallaceae bacterium
GATTCCGCAGACAGGAATGTCTGCGTTACTTGAATCGAGTTTCAGAGGAGTGGCCATCTGCGAGATTCGCAGTTCTGTCGATCAGAAACTCGATGGAGGGCGAAGCCGTGCTGAGCCGCGGTTGAGCTTGGCTCAACCCTCCGGAAGACGACAAAGATAACGACAAAGTTCGCGACAAAGATGGGCGAGTTTCAGAGGAGTGCCGCTCTGGCGGGGAAATCCGCCAGTTCTGTCGGGAAGAAACTTGAAGTAGCGCAGGTATTCCTACTTGCGAGCCGCAGACAGGAATGTCTGCGTTACTTCAGGGGAAGTTTCAGAGGAGAGTCAATGGATTTTCTCCTGCGCATGGATAATTTACGATGCATGACACTGAACTCAGGAGCGGTCAATGAAGTTTTTGGCAAGGATAACGGGAATAGTTGCGGCTGCGGCCGTCTTGGCGGCGTTTGCGGACTTGTGCGATGCGCAGGAGGAGGAAGGCGGCGGGGACGAACCGGAGAAGAAGTCAGCGACTTTGCCGTGGACTGCCGATTCGTCGCACTACGACGATCCGAACGGTTTCTTCAGGCCGAGCTACGATGCTTATCTCAAGAGGATCAGGGAGGCGCGGGAGAGGAAGGGCGGCTCGAACCTGGCGCTAATCGGCGACGGATTCCTCGAGGGATGGGACAGGTATCCCGAGCATGTCAAAAAGTATTTCTCGCCATACACTCCGCTCAACCTGTCGGTCGAAGGCGACATGACGCAGCATGTCCTTTACCGCCTGGAGAGCCCCGACCTGGCGAAGTTCAAGATCGAGATCGCCGTTCTCATGGTGGGCGCCAACAACAACCTCTCAAAGGTCGGCGACGCGGTGAAGGGTATAATGGCAGTGGCCGACAAGGTGAAGGAGAGATGGGCCGGGGTGACTCTGATCTTCGTGTCGTTGCCGCCCGGCGCGGCGGGCACTGATGCCGTCAACAGCATACTGAAGAAGAACGCCGACGGGAAAAACACCTTCTACCTTGACATGAACGAGGCGATGAAGGCCGCGGGCGGCTTCGGGAAGTTCACCAAGGACGGCGTCCATTTCAACGACGATGGATACCAGCTCCTGGGTGAGAACCTGTCGAAGACGCTGGCCCAGGTGAAGAGCCAGAACATGTTCAAGCGGATGGGCAAGCCTGCTGCCGCGGCGCCCCCGGCCAAGAAGAAGCAGAAGTAGTTTCCCTGACCAGCCTTTACGAAATGGCGGAAAACAATGTAAATACAACTGTGGCTTTTCAGCACGGGGCGCCGGAAGTCTGAATCCCTCGGATACCCTCATCTGAGGCTTGCGGGCACTTCGAGGCGGCATTTCTCCATGAGGGCCGGATCGCCGAAGATTTCGGACGGTCTGCCCTCGGCGGCGTTCCGTCCGGCGAACATGACGGCAGTCCTGCTGCAGAGCTCGAGCATCATCTCAAGGTCGTGCGAGATGATTATCTTCGTATGCGCCAGTTCCCTGAGCTTCCTGATGATCTGGCGCCTCGAATGCGGATCGAGAAATGCCGTCGGTTCGTCGAGGACGATTATTTCCGGATCCATGACCAGGACCCCCGCGAGCGCTGCGAGCCTCTTCTGGCCTGCGGAAAGGTGCCGCGGCGGCTTTTTTGCGCATTCCGCAATGCCGAGATGTCCAAGCATTTCCATCGCGTCCGCTTCGGTTTTGGCGCGGTCCGAACCGTAGTTGAGCGGGCCGAAGCAGACATCTTCGAGGACTGTCGGCATGAATAGCTGGTCGTCGGGGTTGTGGAAGGTGAAACCGACTGTCTTACGCAGATGCGCCAGATCGTGGTGGTCGACCTCCTTGCCGTTCAGGAATATCCCGCCCTCGGACGGTTCGAGGAATCCTGCGAGCGAGAGCATGAAGGTGGTCTTGCCTGAGCCGTTCGGCCCAGCCAGGCCCAGGCAGTCGCCCTGTCCGACGGAAAGGCGGAACCCGTCCAGCGCAAGGGTACCGTCGGGATAGCTGTAGGAAACGTCTTTTGCCTCGATGCAGTTCATGGCGGTCAATTTACAATCATACCGCTTTTCTGCAAGCGGCAAGCCTGGAACGCCGGGCGCCTGATCGGCTGAAATGTCGCACTCGGATCGTGGAACGAAACTTACGTGGATAACTGATAGCGAATAACCAATAACGGAAACGAAGGTTCATGGGAGTTGAAAAAACTGTTCCGCATGTGTAAGCTATTGGCTGCATGAAAATTAAGAAGCTAATAAAGTTCGTCCTTGTCCTGATCCCCGTCTGTGCCGGCGTGGGGATCGGCTTGTTCTTCTTCGTGACGAGTTCGTATTTCCTGGTGAACCACGTCCTGCCCAGGGTTTCTTCCGCGGCGGGTGTGGGCATCGAGGCTAAGCGTATAGAGCTTTCGCTGTTCAGTTCGCATCTGAAGGTGGAGGATCTGCTCGTCGGCGACCGCAAGAAGCCTCTGGTCAAGGATGCGGATATTGAGGTCTCCTACGGGCTGCGCGAGATAATCGGCGGCAAAATCAAGCTGGACAAGATCCGGCTTGCGGGGGCTGAGATATCCATCTCCAGGGATGCCTCTGGCAGATGGAACTTCCCGTCCGGCGGCACGTCGAAGCCGTCCGGCGACGGCGGTCCGAAAGGAGGCGGGACATCTGCGAAGTCCGCAGAAAAAATCCTGGACATCTCAAATATTTCCCTCGAGAACCTGAAGGTCGACGTCGAAATTGCGAAGTCCGCAGCCGAGTCGTCGAAAATAACAATTGACGAGCTGAACTTTTCCTGCGCGAGAATCGCGAACGGAGCAAAGGCCGACGTCCAATGTTCCGGGAATGTCGCGGTCGAGTCGGGCGAAGACCTGCGTCTCGGAAAGACCAAGCTTGACATTAAGCTGTCGTCCGAGCTTGACGGCAATCTGACCCCGAATGGCTTGGTGGCGGAAGTTACATCGGATCCGGTCTCCGGCATTATAAACGGGCAGGAACTGTCCGGCCTGGCCGGGAAGATAATGGCGGATATAATCCCGGATGGCGCCAACGGCTACGACATAAAGGGAATCAAATATGAAGGGATCGAGGACGGGAAGGCTTCCAGCAAGATTGCCGTTTCAGGCAAGCTTGACGTCGAACCTTTCTCCGTCGATCTGGATGTCTCAGCCGATCCGATCTCGCCGTCGCTGCTCAATTTGGCGGCCGGCATCTTCTCGGACTACAGCTTCGGCGGGACATCGCTGTGCATGTCAGGGAATTTCAAATATTCCAGAGGCGGTTCCATCTCTAGCAATGGTAATATTGCGGTCAGCAATTTCAGCTTCGCCGACATCGGGAAGGTTATACCCGGCCTTGAACCTTTGGACATCAGGCTGGACTATGATATTGGCGCGGACATCGCCGCGAAGAAGATGGATATTGGAAAACTGAAATGCGAGGTGGCCGAAAAGGAGAAGAATCTGTTGTCGCTTTCACTCGCGGGCCCATCAACGATAGAATGGCTGCATGGGAGCATGAAATTCAGCGGCAGCAATCCGGGAATATCGTTGTCCGTCAGAGACTTCAACCTTTTGCGCCTAAACCCGTTCATAACCGGGAAGGGAGCTGAAGACCTGCTTAAATCCGGGACGCTAGACGCCGATATCAATGCGGAAATCGCGGATTCCGAAGGCGGCATGTCCTTAGCTGGGAATTTGAAGGTGAAATCCCTCTGGCTGAAGGCGGGCGGCCTTGAATACAGCGGGCTTGACGTGGAATCTTCCTTCTCGACGCAGCTGGAGAAGCTGTCCGAGATGAAATTGGACAAGTTAGAAGTGGCCATAAGTGAGGCCGGAAAAAAGCTTCTCTCTCTGGCCGCCGCCGGCGTATTCGACACCGGAACTGGCAAGGGGCATGTCGGCTGCGCGCTCAGCGCTGCAACTGATTCGTTTGACGTCATCCTGCCGAAGGGCGCCATGGGAAACAAGCATGTCGCAAAGTCCCTCGGCATTTTCAAGGGCGGGACGTTCGACTTGAAGACCGCAAGCGAGTTTTCCATCCGGGAAGAGAAGATCAACTGCAGTGAACTGAAAGCTGGAATCACATCTTCAGAAAAAGGGATTACCCTTGAGCTTGTTAAGCCGTTCCCCTTTTGCTGGGCGGAGAAGTCGAAGGGCGGCGACAACATCCTCAATCTGCCGTTTTACGCGAAGCTCGCACTGAAAAATATTCAGGCGGCGGAGATAAGCCTATTCATTCCCGAGTCGGCTGAATTTAAACTTCAGCATGGAGAGATTGACGCGGAAATCGCCGGCGGCATGACCGTTGCCGGCAAGGATATGAAGATGCTCTTCTCGATTTCCGGCGATGATCTTGCGATGAATTTCAAGGGCGGCCAGACGGAGAATATAAAATTGTGCCTGTCTGGCCACTTGGACATGCCGGAATATACGGCCATGAAGCTTTCCAATTTCCAGGTCGACATGAAGGTCAAGGACAAGGAAGAGTTCGGCCTATGCCTCAAGAATGCTGCCACCATGGATTTCAAGAAGGGGGCATATGATTTCGACGTGAATATCGATAGGTTTGACGCGGATGCGGCGAACTGCATCCTGACGTTTTTCGGAAAGGAGCCTAAGATTGCGGGGATGGGGATTAAGGGACGCCTGAATGCAAGCCTTTCCGGCGGAACGGCTTCGGCCGCGGGGAATCTGAAGATTTCCGATTTCAGCATCACTGGGATGCCGAAGAATTCAGAACCTTTCAGCGGAGAGATTGAGCTTGATATCAAAAAGGATACCAGCCTTCTGTGCGTAAACCGCTGTCTCCTGGACGTGTCGAGCGGGAAGAAATATCTAGCCAATCTTGACGTCGCCGGCAAGATTTCGCTGCAGAAGGGAAAGGGGGCTGCTGGGCCGGACACGGTTTCGATCTCTTCGAAGGGCGTGGACATCAAGGCGATTGCGGATATTTTCGCCGGCGGAAAGCGGCAGGAGGCGCCCGAGGCGCCGGGCAGGCCTAAAAAGACGGAAGAGGCTAAGCCAAAGACCGACGATTCCGCCACTTCGGATTTCCTGAAGGAATCCAGGATATTGGCGACGCTTGACCTGAAGAACCTGAGTTACGGACCGGAATATTATGGGGAGCTGGCGGGGAAGGTTTCGATAGACAGTGGTGTGATTACGGCCGATCCTGTACAGGTGGTCTTCAACGGGCTGCCTCTAGATCTGAAGGGCGAGCTTGCGACGGATGATATGATCGCTCCCGCCTACAAGCTCGAGGTCGGGGCCAAGCAGTTGCCGCTTGCGGCCTTGTTCAAGGCGGCGTCTGGCAAAAACATGCCTAAGGAGGAGGTGAGGGGAGTACTGGACTCATTCCGCCTCTCAGTATCCGGAAAAGGCTTCACGGGCGACGAGATCGGCAGAAGTCTCACCGGCGACCTGTCGGCGGACTTCAAGGACATTTCATTCCCGCTGCAGTCCCTGGACAATGTATATGTGCAGTTCGTCTTCATGCCGATAAAGCTGCTGGCGAACGCGAGCAGCTTCTTCCCGAAGATACAGAACTACAAGGGGTTGAGCGACGCGAGCAACGCCGCGAAGAACATCCTGAAGAACACCCAGAACGTCGAGTTTTCGGACGGAGCGGTACGGATAAGCGCGGCCGGTGGGACCATGAAGTTCGACAAGTTCCTCTTCAACGGCAAGTTCTTCAAATATATGACGATGTCTGGCGGCATGGATTATCCGCAGCCGTTCCCGCTCAAGGTCTCTTCGGAGCTTAGCGCGGGCGGAATCATCGTGCCGGTTGACATCGGCGGGACGGCGGCGGAGCCGAAGGTGGACATGAAGACCTTCATTCCAGCGTTCTTCGCGAAAAACGCGCTCGGAATAATTACCCCAGAGAACGTCGGACAACTGCTTGAAGGGGCGGCCAAGGGCGGGAAAGGCTTTATGGAAAGCCTGGGCAAGGTCATGCTCAAGCCGCTGGAGGGCGGACAGGATGCGGGGAAGGATCCAGGCGCGGAACCAGCTCCCAAGCCGAAGCCGGGCAAGGGTGACAATCAGGACGGCAAGAAAAGCGAGAAGAAGGAGAAGAAAAACGCGCTGGAGGACTTGTTCAAGCTGCTGGAGTCGGAGGACAAGAAGAAATGACAGCGGCGTCCGTCTGCGGCATTCGCAGGTCTGTCGAACAGAAACTCGAAGTAACGCAGGTATTCCTACCTGCGGATTGCGCAGACAGGAATGTCTACGCCACTTTGAGTCGAGTTTCAGAGGAGATTAATTATGAAAAAAGAGTCAAAAGAGCATGACCGCGGCATACTTGTGGGCAAATGCCCCGACAAGGTCGGGATAGTCGCGTCGACGACAAAATGGTTTTCAGAACGCCACGGGAACATTCTCGAGCTGGACCAGCATGTGGACAGAAGCACCGGGGAGTTCTTCATCCGCGTCGAATGGGACATGGAAGGATTTGAGATTCCACGGGAGAGATTTTCAGGCCTTTTCGAGGCCGGGGTCGCCGGTCCGCTGGAGATGAAGTGGGAGGTCGCCTATTCGTCAGACAGGCCGCGGATCGCCATAATGGTCTCCAAGCTCGGGCACTGCATGTGGGATCTGATGGCCAGGTGGCAGGCCGGCGAATGGAACATAGATATCCCGCTCGTCATCAGCAACCACAGGGACTTCGAACAGACGGCCAAGCTTTTCGGCTGCGATTTCGAACACGTCCCGATATCGCCGGAGACTAAGGTCGCGCAGGAGCGCAGGGAGGTTGAGCTGCTCAAGAAACACCGCATCGATCTGGTAGTGCTCGCCCGCTACATGCAGATACTTTCGGAAAATTTCATAGCGGAATATCAGAACAGAATCATCAACATACACCATTCTTTCCTGCCCGCGTTCGCAGGCGCCAACCCCTACCAGAGGGCGCACGAGCGGGGAGTAAAGCTGATAGGCGCCACGGCGCATTACGTGACGCCCGAGCTGGACGAAGGGCCGATCATCCAGCAGGACATCGTCGAGGTCAGCCACAGGGACTCGGTAGAGGATCTCGTCCGCAAGGGGCGGGATGTAGAGAAGATCGTCCTCTCCAGGGCGGTCTACCTGCACATCAACAGAAGGATCGCGGTCCATGGCAAGAGGACGGTGATTTTCAGCTGAGTGAACAGAGAATCCTGAATGGGCGGTGACAAACACCCAGGACTCGATTCCGCTCGAATGCGGATTGAGTATCCAATATCACCATGAAAAAAATTCTCGAACTCCCGATTTGATATAGGACTGCAGTGCGCTATCTGGCTATTTTTCTTTTCTCCTTTTGCATCCTAGGGTGCGGACCGGCGTATGCCCTCACTGAGGAGGAAGTCACCGGCGTTTGGGCGGCGGAAACTCCCGGCGGAGTTTTTTGTGGCCATGGAAATTGTTCCCGGCCATAAGGCCAGATTCCTTCTGGTTCAATCGGTGATTCCCTCGGAATGCCAGGTCAAGGATGATAAGGTCGTCCTGAACTTTTCCGATGAAAAGGAACGGACGTCACCCAATCGCCAGATGATTATCGGTAAGGACGCGGAAGGATTGCACTTCATCCGTTCCGGACTTCTCGAAGGCATGCCGGAAGAATTGGAAAAGGTCCGCCTCCTGCGCACAAAGAAAAGTTTCAGAGGTATACTGGACGATCATGGAGGAGAATATCATGATCTCGATGAGAAGGAGTTGCCTAAGACTCTGCCAGGGGAATACATCGATCTGCTCGCGAGGCTATGGCAGTACAGCTTTGAAAGCCTTGCGACTCTTGCAAGCCATCCCAACGCCAAGCCGGAAACGCTCTCCTGGACATATTCTTTGCTGCCCGCCAAGGATAAGTGGTGGAAGGAGCATGAAAACCTGGCTCTAGCAATTGCTGGCAATCCCAATACGCCAGTAAGTATCCTGGAAGATGCCTGGAAGAGATGGGAGGAGCCGAAATACTGGCGCGTCGTCGCCTGCAATCCTTGACTGCTCCTACAATAAGGGAAACCTTGCTCAGCTCAATGTGACCGGCTGCACAAGCCTTCGCGTCATCAACTGTATGAATGGCGGATTAACCGGAACTTTGGATCTCTCGTCTTGCCCTATTTTGACAAGCGTATATGCCAACGACAACAAGCTTTCGGAGATAATCGTGCCGGACGTCAAAAAGCTGCCGAGGGAATTCAAGTTCGACAAGGGCGTCATAATCAGGCAGCCGGACGGGGTGCGGAAAGCCTTGCCATAGGAAGGATTTCAAATTCAGATTTTCGGCGCGCAACTCAGAGAAGGCACAAGATTATTTCCCACGGTTTTACCACCCGCTGCAAGGGAACTGAAAATCTGAAACGGTTCAGCTCTGGAAACCGCGGGAGAGGCCGATGCCGGAGGCGTATTCGACGGCCTTCCGGTATTCGGTCTCGGTGATCGCCCTGTTGAGCTCGGGGAAGTTCTTGGCGTTGTAGCAGGGCTTGTACTGGCGCATGATGTTGACGTAGCTTTCGTCGGATACCCTTGTGGCGATGAATTTCAGAACCGCCTCGGAGTTCGCGGCGTCGCCGGGTAGGACTAGATGCCTGATGATCATGCCCCTTGCCGCAACGCCGAAGCCGTCGAGCGCCAAGTCGCCGACCTGGCGGTGCATCTCCATGAGGGCCGACTGCATGTTCTCGGTGTAGTTCCTGACGCCGGAATATTTCAGAGCCTTGATCGAGTTGCCGTATTTAGCGTCGGGCATGTAGATGTCTATGAAGCCTTCGAGGAGCTTAAGCGTCGTCACGCTTTCATATCCGCCGCAGTTGTAGACGATAGGAATCCTGAGCAGGTGCGCTGCGGCCTTGGCGAGCGCCTTCATTATCTGTGGGACGAAATGTGTCGGCGTGACGAGGTTTATATTATGGCATCCCAGCTCCTGGAGCTTGAGCATCATCCTCGCAAGTTCGTCCTCTGATGTCTCCCTGGACGCCTTCTTTCCCTCGTCGGTCTGCGAGATGTCCGCGTTCTGGCAGTAGGAGCAGCGCATGTTGCATCCGGCGAAGAATATAGTGCCTGAACCTTTAGTTCCGACGAGCGGGGGTTCCTCTCCGAAGTGCGGTCCGTAGCTGGAGACGAGCATTTTCGCGCCGGACTTGCAGAATCCGAGCTGTCCCTTGGGCCTGTTCACCTTGCAGTTGTTGGGGCAGAGCGTGCATGACTCGAGAATCTTCATCGCCTTGTCGGCACGCGAGGAAAGCTCTTCGGATGTAATTTTAGGATTCATCTCTTTTCCCTCCATTCTCTAAAATAATATAACAGGCAAGCAGGAGGATTGCAAGCGTCATTTGATGGAGAACAACAGCCCGATGGTTGCGTTGCCGACGGTTCCGAGGCTTTGGGACGATATCTTGTCCATGGTGTCGGCCTTCGTGTGCCAGTAGATGTTGTTCTCGCCGTAGCTGAAGTCGATGATGTCCAGGCATGGGATACCAAGATCCATGAAGGGGCCGTGGTCGTCGTTGATCACCTTTTCGGACTGGGAGAAGTATTTGCCGGTGCCCTGCTTTTCGGCGGCGGCGAAAAGAAGCGCCGCGAGGCCTGGATCCGTGTTCCTGGGGATGGTGACCGTCAGGCCGGAGTCGCCGACCATGTCAAGGATGATTACGGCGCGGCAGTTCTTGAGGCTGCCGTCCTCCTTCATCTTGCCGGCCATCCTCCTGCTGCCGAAGAAACCGTCGCTCTGTGAATAGTTGATGAAGCATTCCTCGCCGTCGAAGAATGCGAAGCGGATGCCGTGATTCGGCTTTGCCTCGCCCTTGGCCAGCAACTCCATGATGGCGATGAGCAGGCCTGTCCCGGACGCGCCGTCGTTGGCGCCCGCAAAGTCCGGAACCGTCTCCATGAGCTTGGTGTCGTAATGCGCACCGAGTATGACGAAGGTTTCGCCGCCGACGGCGATGTCGGCGGTTATGTTGCAGAACTCCTTTTCGCCTGCCGGAGTCACCTGCTTCCACCGGTCCTGCGATGCCGTCAGTCCCGCCTTGGAGATCTTTCCGGCTATGTATTCCTGTGCCTTGCGCGAACCTTCCGACCCGGGAATCTTCGGGCCTATCTCTGTGAACTCCTTGACATAGGTGTAAGCGGCATCGGCGTCCACGGCCGGGAGGTTCACTCCCTCAGATGAATCCTTCTCCGAGCACGAGGCGATCAGCAGGGCAAGGAGCAGTGCCGGAAATAAACGAATATGAGCCAAATGCAAAAGTCCGAGCGAGCCGCGTTGGGAGTTTTGCAACTGGCTCTTATGCTTGCAGGCCATATACGCCCCCAGATGATTGGATGGAATGATGTTTCAGAGGATTGCCAATCTGCGAACCTCGCAGTTGTGCCAGTGAGAAACCCGATGGAGGGCGGAGCCGTGCTCCGCCGCGGTTGAGCTTGGCTCAACCCTCCGGTATTCGACAAAGATAGCGACAAAGCTACCTTCCTTCGGCCTTACTTCCCCTTGTCGATGATATGGTTCTGTCTCTGGTATGTGGGGAAGTCAATGTCTTCGCCGAAGACGAGGTTCTTCGTGGTGTTTGTGAAGATGCCTTTCGAGAATGTCTGGAGAGGCAGCGGGAGCTGTTCGCCCTTCTGATGGAGCTTCCTCTCTCGGGCGCTTTCGTTCTTGGGCTTGGCGGCGAAGCCGGTTGTGGTTTCGAATTCGGCCTCTGTGTGGATTGTGATCATCGTAAGCTGGAGCTTGGATGCGTATGCCGGGTCGGTGTTGGCGCCGGCGACGATCCGTGCGTCCGGGGCTGCATATTTCTGGAGCGCCTCGAGCGACTGCTTCATCTCGCCGATGCTGAGTTCGGGTCCGCCAGTGACGGAGATGATGACGGCCTTCGCCTTCCTGATCTGGTCTGTCCCGCCGAGCAGGGGGGACTTGATCAGTCGTTCGGCGGCGGCCAGGCTGCGGTTTTCCCCGTCGGAGGGCTCGGAGCATCCGATGCCGACGCCGCAGGTGCTCTTGCGTTCGTGGAGGAGGCTTCGCATGTCGGAGAAGTCTCCGGAGAGCATGTTTCTGCAGCGCAGGAGCCCGGCGATTCCCAGGACTGCCCTGGCCACCTCCGCGTCCGCCTTGGCGAAGGCGGTCAATGAGGGGGTGTCGTGAGGAAGCGTCCCATACAGGATGTCGTTTGGCACCGGCATGACCACGTCGGCGTCCTGTATGAGCATCCTGATTCCGTTCTCGGCGGTGTTTCTGCGGCTGTGCCCCTCGAATCCGAACGGGGTGGTGACGATGAAGAGCGTCGGAACCTTGAGCTTCTTCGCGTGCCTCGCGAGGACGGGTGAGCCGCCTGTCGCGGTACCACCGCCGAATCCGCAGACGACGATAAGCAGCGACGAGCCCGAGAAAAATTCCTCGACCTTGTGCTTGGAAGGATGGGCGAACGCCCTTTCCCCTCTTATCACATCGCCGCCCGTGCCTATGCCGTGAGTCCATTCGAAGCCTACGGGGAACGAGTCCGGTATCTTCGCGTCGTCGAGCGAGGCGCTGTCCGTGTCGGCCGCGCCGATCTTAAGCCAGGCCGACTCGGGCGTCGAATGCAGAATGGCGGCGATCTTGACCCCGGCCTTGCCTATGCCCAGCACCGTGACTTTGCCCGCATGTGTTCCCGTAGTCCCGTCCATGTTCCGCTCAGTATTTGAATGAACTCTTGAAATTGTCCTTGATCTTCTTCACCACAGCCTGCAGCTTCCGGTCGATGATCGCGATGGTGCTCCTCCTGTCCTCGTCCAGCGAGGATCTCATCTTTTCGCCGAGGGAAAGCAGCGATGTTATCATCGTGTATCTCGGCGAGTTTATGGCGGTGACAGTGCCGAACATCTGCGGCGGCATGCCTGTCCTGGCCGGACACTGGAAGACGGACTTGGCCATGCTAATCGTCTCGGGCAGCATCGCTCCGCCGCCGCAGAGCACGACGCCCCTGTTGATGAAGTGGAGGACCTTGTCCTGCTCCTCCAGCATCCTCCTTATGAACCCGAATATCTCCTTGATGCGCAGCTCCATTATGACCTCCACCGACGACACCGGAACCTTTCTGGAGCCTATGGCGCTGTCGATGGGTATGAACGGCATCCCGTGCTCCTTGTTGTAGGTGTGGATCTGCTCCGTGATTATCTTCCGGGCGAACGAAATGTTTAAGTCGAGTCCAAGCGAGATGTCGTTTGCCAGGTGCTCGGTTCCGACGGGCAGCACCCCGCACGACAGCGCGCACGAGTCGTGGAACAGTATGTATTCGGTCTTGCCGGCGCCGACGTCTATGATCAGTATCCCGTGCTTCATCTCCTCCTCGGTCAATGCGCCGTTGGCGGAGGCGATCGCCCCGAAGACCGGGATCGGCTTGTCGTATCCGAGCTCGCGCAGGGGGATGCAGAAGTTCTCGACGCTGTTCCTGTTGCCGCAGATGATGTATGAGAACACCTCAAGCTTGTCGGCGGCCTGGTTCTCAGGGTTGGAAGTCCTGCGGATGCCGTCAAGAAGGAAGTTGCCGTGTATGGAGTTGAGCACCTGGTATTCGGGCGGAATCGAGATGTGCGAGGCGTTCTCCACGACCTCGTCTATGTCGTCCTTCTGAATCCTCCGGTCGGGGTCGGTGATGTTGGCCGTCCCGGTTCCGCCATAGCCCTTGATGTGGGGGCCCGTCACCGCCAGGAAGAGGTTGCTCTGGTCGATCTCCGTGTCGGCCGCCCGCTCGGCGTCCTTGATGGCGAGCTCGATGATGGAAGTGACCTTCTCCATGTTGGTGATCTCGCCCTTGACCACGGCGCCGTCCGAGCTGTGCTCCCCGTGGCCGAGGATTGAGACGTTCCCCCTGCCGTCTCCGCTCCCTAGCAGTACGCATATCTTGGAAGTGCCTATCTCAACGGCTGTTACAATTTCCCTTCCGCCGAACATGGGAGCCTCACATCTTTTCCACGACCGCCTTGGCGAATCCCGAGCAAGAAACCTCCGTGGCGCCCTTCATGAGGCGCGCGAAGTCGTAGGTCACCGTCCTGGACGCGAACGCAGCCTCCAGGCCCTTGACGATTAGATCCGCCGCCTCGTTCCAGCCCATGTGCCTAAGCATCATCTCGCCCGACAGCACCAGCGATGAGGGGTTGACCTTGTCCTGGCCTGCGTATTTCGGCGCCGTCCCGTGGGTCGCCTCGAAGAGGGCGTGGCCCGTCTCGTAGTTGATGTTCGCGCCCGGCGCGATGCCGATGCCGCCCACGCATGCGGCGAGGGCGTCAGACACGTAGTCCCCGTTGAGGTTCATCGTGGCGATGACGTCGTATTCGTCCGGCCTGGTGAGTATCTGCTGCAGGAACGCGTCGCAGATCACGTCCTTCACCAGGAACTTACCCTTCGGCGGCTTCCAGTCGCAGTCGGCGGCCGGGACGGCATGGTCGGCGAACTCCCTGCGGACGAGGTCGTAGCCCCAGTCCTTGAACGCGCCCTCGGTGAACTTCATGATGTTGCCCTTGTGGACCAGCGTCAGGTTCCTGCGCCTCTGGGCGATCGCGTAGCGCATCGCGGCGCGGACGAGCCTCTCGGTTCCTTCCCGCGAAACCGGCTTGACGCCGATCCCGCAGTTTTCGGGGAACCGTATCTGCTTGACGCCCATGTCCTTGCGCAGGAAGTCAATCACCTTGTCCGCCTCCTTGGTGCCGGCCTTCCACTCTATCCCGGCGTAGATGTCCTCGGAATTCTCGCGGAAGATCACCATGTCCGTCTTCTCCGGCTCCTTGACAGGGGAGGGGACCCCCTTGAAATATCTTACGGGCCTGAGACAGACGTAGAGGTCGAGCTTCTGCCTGAGCGCCACGTTGAGCGACCTTATCCCGCCGCCGACCGGGGTCGTCAGCGGCCCCTTTATGGCGACGATGTATTCCTTCACGGCGTCGAGCGTCTCTTCGGGAAGCCACGTGTTCTCGCCGTAGATGCTGTTCGCCTTCTCTCCGGCGTATATCTCCATCCAGGCGATCCGTCTGCGGCCCTTGTAGGCCTTCTCGACGGCGCTGTTCCAGATGTGCATGCTCGCCTTGGTGATGTCCGGCCCGATGCCGTCGCCTTCTATGAACGCGATCACCGGATTGTCCGGGATCTCCAGCCTGCCGTCTGGCCCGACCGTTATCTTCTTCCCGTCAGGGACAACTATATGCTTGAACTTCTTCATTTGTGCATATCCTCTCATGTAAAAAACGCGGTTAATTTAAATTGGACGCGGATATATTCAAAGCCGGGGGAGGGGATATTTTAAAAAAGAACATCCAACATCCAACGTCGAACATAGAACTACAAGTCTCGCCTAGCCGGGACGCCCTGCGTTCACAGTTGAATGTCCGATGTTGAATGTTGGATGTGCCTACTGCTCCTCTTGTTTCCAGTAAGGGGATATCTCCCTGAGCCTCGCGATGATCGGCGGCAGTTTCTCGATCACGAAGTCGATCTCCTCGTCGGTATTGTAGCGGGAGAGGCTGAATCGTACCGAGCCGTGCGCGGCGGTGTATGGTACGCCCATCGCGCGCAGGACGTGCGACGGCTCGAGGCTTCCGGTGGTGCACGCGCTTCCGCTCGAAGCGCATATGCCGAGCTGGTCGAGCAGGAGCAGTATCGCCTCTCCCTCGATGAACTCGAAGCTGATGTTGCTCGTGTTCGGCAGGCGGCTCCCCACGTCGCCGTTGACCCTGGATTTCGGAATCCTTGCCAGGAGCGCGCCCTCCAGCTTGTCCCTGAGCCTCCTGACATGGGTGTTCTCGAAGTCGATGTGGCTCCGGGCCAGCTCGCAGGCCTTCCCGAGCGCGACGATTCCTGGAACGTTCTCTGTCCCGGCGCGCCGTCCGCGCTCCTGGTGCCCGCCGATCATGAACGGCCTGAACCTTATACCCCTCCTGACGTAGAGGACGCCTATCCCCTTGGGCGCGTGAAGCTTGTGGCCGGACATGCTGAGCATGTCGATCGCCGACTTCGAGAGGTCTACAGGTATCTTGCCGACGGCCTGGACGGCGTCGGTGTGGAAGAGCGAACCCCGGCGGTGCGCGATCTGCGCGATCTCCTCAACCGGATATATGTTCCCGGTCTCGTTGTTCGCCCACATGACCGACACCAGCGCCGTCTCGCCGTCAACCGCCTCTTCGACCCTGCGCAGGTCGATGCTCCCGCATGAGTCGACGGGAAGTTCAACGACCTTGTAGCCACGCCTGAGCAGCTCCTTGCCGACGTTGAGCACCGCCGGATGCTCCACCTTGCTCGTGACGAACTTCCTCCTCGCGGGCATGAGCGCAAGGGCGCTGAAGATGGCCGCGTTGTCGCTCTCCGTCCCGCAGCTAGTGAAGATTATCTCGGTCGGAATCGCGCCGAGAAGCGCCGCGACCGACTCCCTCGCCTTCGACACGTGGGCCGCCACCTGGCCGCCGAACGAGTGGATGCTGGAGGGATTCCCGTATAGCCCCGTCATGAACGGACTCATGGCCTCGAAGACCTCCGGCGCCACGCAGGTAGTCGCGTTGTTGTCAAGATATGTCACCTTCCCGGATGAAGTCCCTGCCGCGTTCATTTCACCTCCTCGACCGTAAGGTCCTGATCTACGAACTCCTTGAGCCTCGCCTCGACCATGTTCTTCAGCGTCACCTGGGACGAGACGCAGATCGCGCAGCGCCCCTTCAGGCGGACGAAAACCTTGGACCCCTGTATGTCGACGAGCTCGATGCTCCCGCCGTCGTTCTCTAGCTGAGGCTTGATCTCCTTGTCTATCACCTCCTGGATCTTCACGACCTTCTCCACTATCGTGAGCTTCGGCTTCGGTTGCGACGCCTTTACGGATTCCTCAGCCCACAGGTCGTCGAGCAGCTTCTGTATCTCGTCCAGGCAGCAGCCGCATCCGCCGCCGGCCTTGGTGTAGTTAGTTATCTCCTCCGCCTTGCGCAGCTTGTTCTCCTTCGCGACCTTGCGTATCTTCGCGTCCGTCACCCCGAAGCAGTTGCATACAATCCTGCCCTCGTGGTCGCCGTCGTCCGCCGCCGGCTTTATGCCCTTGTAGTTCGCGATCGCAGCCTGCAGCGCCTCCATGCCCATCACCGAGCAGTGCATCTTCTCCTCGGGCAGCTCCCCGAGCACCTTCACGATGTCCTTGTTCGTTATCTTGCCGGCCTCCTCCAGCGTCATCCCCTTGATGATCTCGGTGAGAACCGACGACGACGCGATCGCGCTGGCGCAGCCGAAGGTCTTGAACTTCGCGTCCACGATCCTCTTGTCCGGGCCGAGCTTTATCATCAGCTTCAGCGCGTCGCCGCATGTTATGTTCCCGACCTCGGCGACGGCGTCGGGATTCTCTATGTTCCCCACGTTCCGCGGATTGAGAAAATGGTCCATGACCTTCTTGTTGTAGTCCCACATGGCGCACCTCAATATTTTTCCGGCTGCCAGACTTGGCGCCAGAACTTTTTCCTTTCAAAATCTATTATAGACCTTTATTGCCAATTAGACAAGTAGGGATTTGCCCGTCAACGGCGCGGATTGAAAAAAAGACGGCCACGCTTAAGTTACCGCGAATCACAATGACGACTGAATACGGGAGGATCATATGAGGCCCATAGGGGTGCAGCTTTATTCGGTGAGGAACCAGCTCGGCGCGGACTTCGACCGCACGGTCGCGAAAGTGGCGTCGACAGGATGCGCCGGCGTCGAGATGGCCGGGCTTCCGCAGGGGATTTCGCCGGAGCACGCCAAAAAACTTTTCGGCGACCTTGGCCTGAAGGTGCTCGGCTGGCATACGGGCCTTGTGACAGGGCCGGACGGCGCAAAGATTTTCGACAGCGTAGCATACCTCCGCGCACTCGTCGATGCGATGCCGAAAAAGTTCATGGTGGAATAGGCGCTTTTTTCAAGGGGTAGGACCATGAGTTTCCTCGGGCTTGAAGGCCGGACCGTCCTAGTCTTCGGAATTTCTAACCGCAAGAGCGTGGCGTTCCACATCGCGGGCGCGCTCGCAGCGGAGAAGGCCAGGCTCCTCTGCTCAGTCCAGAACGAGGAGCAGGCTGCATTCGCCAGAAAGTCCTTCCCGGACGCGGAAGTCTTCGTATGCGACCTCGGGAACGAGGACGACATCAGGACGGCCGCCGGCAGGCTGGCCGGGAAGGGTGTCAGAATCTACGGTGTCGCCCATTCCGTCGCATTTGCGAATTTCGCGGACGGAATGAAGCCGTTCCACCAGATAAGAAAGGCCGACTTCCTCCAGTCGGTCGATGTCTCTTGCTTTTCCCTGATAAGCATTGTGAACCATTTCAAGCCCCTAATGGAGACCGACGGCGCGATAGTGACAATCTCGATCTCGACCACCAGGATGGCGGCGGAGAGCTACAGCTACATGGCGCCGGTAAAGGCCGCCCTCGACTCCAGCGTCGTATTCCTGGCCAAGTCCTTGAGCGAGGACACCAGGATCCGCGTAAACGCGGTCGGCGCCGCGCTCCTCAAAACCTCCTCGTCCGCGGGCATCCCCGGCTACCTGAAACCATATCTCTTCGCCGAAATGGCCACATTGCGCAAGGAGGCGCTCAGGACTGAGGAGGTCGCCAGCGTCGCGGCATTCCTCCTGAGCCCCCGTTCCTCGGGGATCAACGCGCAGACCGTCGTCGTGGACGCCGGCATGTCCTGCAACTTCTTCGACAGGAAGATAGTCGACGCCGCGACCGAGCTGACTAAGGCATGAGGCAAACTACTCTGAGATTAGGACATCTTTGTCGGTATCTTTGCCGCGCACTTCGTCGCTTTCCGGAGGGTTGAGCCGTGCTCAACCGTTTCCCTGGACTCAGTATGCCGGGGGCGGCTCGGCTTCGCCCTCCGTCGCCTAAACTCCGCCCGAAATTCCACGGAACAAATCCATCCGCCTGCTTGTCTTAAAAATACGAGAACTTAGATTGGATTTTACGTACAGGACAGGGACGTTTTGTCATCATGAATATAATGAAGTTTTTCCTGAACTCCGAGATGATATGGCATCTCCTCTGGATCGTTCCGGCTTTCCTGCTGGTCGTCATGTATTCCTCAGGGAAGAGGACCAGGCTGTGCCGGAACCTTCTCGGTGACAGGTGCGGGGATCCTGCGTATACCACTCTTTCCCCGGGGAAAAGGCTGCTCCGCAACTGGCTTCTGGCGCTATCGCTGCTTCTCCTGATAATCACGGCGGCACGTCCGTTCTGGGGGAGCAAGATACTGCCGTTCTCGGGCCGGGGCCGCGACCTCATCGTCGTTCTGGACGTCTCGAAGAGCATGCTCTCTCAGGATGTGAAGCCGTCGCGGCTCGATCACGCGAAATGGTTCCTCCGAGAACTGATAAGGGCGACCCCGGGGGACAGATATGGCATCGTCGCATTCTCGGGTTCCGCCTTCCTCGAATGCCCTCTCACCATCGACAAGACTAGCCTCTTCCAGATTCTTGACGAGCTTGCCGCCGGCTCGATACCCCTCGGCGGCACCAACATCCAGAACGCACTGAAGGTCGCGCTCGGCGCCTTCGAGGCCGCCGAAGGCGCTCACAGGGCCGTCATCCTTGTCACAGACGGCGACGAACTCCAGGGCGACATGTCAAAGGCGGCGGATGATCTCAGGAAGGCAAACCTGCCTCTCTATGTGGTCGGCATCGGTGATCCCATGCAGCCCGGCCTGGTCATGGTCAAGGACGAGGACAGCGGCAAGAACGTATTCCTAAAGGACTCCAAGGGCGAGATCGTCAAGACCAGGCTCAACGAACAGGCATTGACCAATCTTGCGAACAGCTGCTCCGGCATCTACGTCCGTTCCACGACCACCAGCCCATGCATTGAACCGGTGCTCGCCAAGATCAAGGGGCTTGTCCCGGAAAAATACCAGGACGGCCAGAACACCCGCCCCATCGAAAGGTTCCAGATCCCCCTCCTGGCCGCGGTGCTGCTGCTCTTCGCATATATGGGCATCGGCGAGGCCAGGCGCCTTGCTCCAATCATGATCGCCGCGATTCTCATATCTGCTGACTTCGCATTCGCGCAGGACCAGGGAGGCGATGAAGATGCGGCTGCAGCATCGAATGCCGAGGAACCGCCCGCAGATCAAACGGCCCCGCCGAACCTGGAAGTGCCTGGCGAGGCGCCGGCGAAAACCGCAGAACCGCATGATGTCCAGGCTGCCGCCGATAACAATGGCAATGGAAACACAGGGAAACTGCCCCCTGAAGCTATCTACAACAAGGCCCTCGAGTTCCAGGCGAACAAGGACGAAGAAAAGGCCGTCGACCTCTACCAGAAGGCCATCAACTCCACGACCGATCCGGAGGTCCGGGGGAAGTCCTTCCAGAACCTCGGAGTCATGCTGCACGAAAAGGCCCGCGGCATGATGCAGTCCAGCGACATCCAGGGCGCCGAAAAGGCCTTGAGCGCCGCAGAGGAAATGTACCGGCAGTCCCTCTCCTCCGCCACGAAGCACCGGGAGGTCGCACTCAACCAGCAGAAGCTCATCAACGACAGGAAGATCATCGAGGAGATCAAGAAGCAACAGCAGCAGATGCAGGACAAGAAGAACGAGGCCAAGGACAAGATCAAGGACGCCATGAAGGAGAACCAGAAGGCGAAAGACCAGCAGAACCGACAGAATGGACAGCAGAACCAGAAGCAGCAGAAGAACGATCCGCAGCAACAGCAAGGCCAGCAAGGTCAAGACAAGAATGACCAGCAGAAGGATCAGTCGCAGAAGCAGGAGGGCCAGAAGGATCAGCAAGGTCAGCAGGGCCAGGATAAGAAAGACCAGGAAAATGAAGCCAAGGAGAAAACAGAGCAGGCCCAGAAGGCGGTCCAGGACTACAAGGACGAGGCGCAGAAGAAGAACTCTCAGAACGACTCCGAGGCCGCCGACAAGGCCGCAAAGGAGCTTGAAAAGGCGAAGAAGGAGCAGGATAATAAGAATTTCGACAAGGCGGAGGATAACTTCAAGAACGCCCTGGACGCCCTCGGCAAGGACGAGCAGGAGAAGAACCAGAGCAAGGACAAAGGCAAGGAGGGCAAGGAGGAGAAGAAGGAAGAAAAGGAAAGCAAGCAGCAGGAGGATCAGGCCCTGCCTCAGCCGGCAAAGGCCGAGCAGGACAAGGAGCCGAAGGAGGAAAGCAAAATCGACGAGAAGCAGGCCGAGGCCCTCATTGACCTCATGGTCAACGACGAAAAGACTCTGAAGGACGCCCTCAAGGAAATGCAGAGGCAGAATTCCAGGATTAAGGACGTCGACAAGGACTGGTGAATCTCAGCAATTGGTTGCAGTGCGCGGCGATTATTCGCCGCGAACGAGTGTCCTGAAATGAAGCAGTTATTTTTCAACAATTGTAAATTTCCCGTGCTCGGCCTCGTGCGCCTGGCTCTGCCGCTGGCGCTACTCGCCGCATGTTTCTGCTTGCCGGCCAGCGCCCAGGACGTATCGGTGCAGGTGGCCCCGGTTCCGGCGCTGGCGGGCGAACAGGCCCAGCTCCAGATAGTCTCCGCAGAGGGAAGTCCGGAACTCCTCGAGAAGCCCCAGATACCTGGCATAAAATGGCTCCAGGGCGGATCGTCGCGCACCGAGACCCAGATTATCAACATGAGGACAAGTGTAAGGCATGTCTCCATTTACCCATTCGTTCCGGAGAAGGAAGGAAAGACAAAATTCCCCGCCCTGAAAGTGCAGGTGGGCAACAAGAAGATCGCGACGAACCCCTTCGAGCTTGTGGTAATGTCCAGGAAGTTCTCCGTAAGGCAGCCAGGCGGCCAGAAGCAGGGCCAGGAGAAGCAGTTCAAGTTCGAGGACATAGTCTTCATGAAGGCCTCTCCGCTGACGGAGAAGTCCGAAATCTATGTGGGCGAGGAAATTCCGTTCGAAATCCGCATCTATTCGCTCAGCGGCCTGAAGTTCGGCCTGGGCGCTTGGCCGGAAATACAGCTCGAAAACGCGGTGTTCAGGGACTACAGCAGAGTCAATGACAAGAATTCCAGGTTCGCCCCGCCGACCGAGTCCTCCGAAAAGATCGACGGCAACACTTTCAACGTCATAAGCATAAAGACGGCGTTCAGGATAATCGCCCCCGGCAAGGTCGCCGGAAAAGTTTCGGTGCTGGCGCTCTTGGAAGTTCCCAGCCAGAAAAGGTCGCGAGATCCGTTCGACGACTTCAGGCTCTTCTCCCCGTTCGGAGAAAACTACGACACCGTCAAGCAGGAGCTTACTGCCGACATCAGGCAGTTCACCGTGAAGCCTCTCCCTCCGCAGGAGCCGGGCTCTACCTTCCTCGGCCTTGTCGGAGAATGGACCATTGCACCTGAACTCTCGCCGGACTCCGAGAACATAAAGACCGGGGAGACTCTCACCCTCTCCCTTAAGATCCGAGGGAACGGCACCACCGAGACGCTAAAGGCGCCCGACCTTAAGGCCGACGGTTTCCGCTTCTATCCGCCGGAGACGGACAAGGACATTGAAATGCCGGACGGAAGCACCTGCACCGTCATAAGATACGTCATGATCCCCGTCGACCCGGGGACGGCCTCTCTTGATTTCAACTTCTCCTATTTTTCGGCAAAGGAGGGCAAGTATGTCGGGGCGCCGCTCAGCAGAAGGTTCAAGATCGAAAAGTCGAAGGACGTGTCCAGCCAGCAGGTCGTTTCTGACGCCGGAACGGCCGCTGCTCCGGAGCAGAAGGGAGCCGAACTGCCTAAGCGCAAGAGCGACCTGCTCCACCCAAAGGCCGCCGCGGGTCCGCCGGTCGAGCTGCCCATTTGGAAAAACCATCTGGCCGCGACATTCGCGTTTTTCGCGCTCGGCATCCTGATCCCGCTCCTCACGGAAATCCTGCTGCTGTGGCGGGAGAGGCTGGTGAAGGATCCCCTGCTGAGGCGGCGCCTTGAGGCGCGCCGCAGGAAGGGCGCGGTGATGCGGGAGCTCCGTGCGGCAGACGCCGAAGGAATCCATGTGGCGGTCCAGAACCTTGTCCTGCCTTATTTGAACGACCTGCTTGGTGCTCCGCCAGGAACCAGCGCGGGGGAGCTATCAAAACGCATCGAGGACAAGGAGCTCTCCCAGTGCCTCTGCGACGCGGAAAGCAGCTCCTACATGCCGGGCGCGGTCTCGCCGTCCGAGCTGAAGAGCCGCCTCATCAAGGCGCTTGGAAGATTCTCGGCAGTTCTTATATCGCTGGCGGCACTCTGCGCCACCGCGCTATCGGACGATCAGGCAAACATGCCACCACTCCCCGGATCTAGGAATGCCGCATCCGACCCCCTGGCATGCTACTACAACGGCGATTTTGCCGCCGCCGCGGAGATGTTCAGGAAGAGCATAAGCCAGACAAATCCATCGCCCGGCCTCCTCTACAACCTCGGCGACTGCCTCTACCAGACAGGCGATCTGCCGAAGGCGCTGGTATGCTTCGAACGCGCTCTGAGGCTCTCTCCCCGTGACTCCGACATAAAGGAGAACCTCAACCTGATTAAGCGCAAGCTGATGCTGCCCGAAACCGGCAGGAGCGAGACCCCGGCCGAGGCGGTCATGAACATTCGCGACTTGATGAGGCCTGACGAATGGCTTCTCGCTTCGTCGTTGTTCTTCCTCCTCTCCGGAATCTTCATCGCAGCCCGCCGCAGGTTCGCATCAAGAAGCTGGATCGGCTTCGCGTCTGCGGCGATCTTCATCTCTCTCCTCTGCGCAGCCGCATCTTTCTCTCAGACCCAGACCTCGTACAGCCGCGACACCGCCTATATAGTCGAACGCAACATATCCCCCCACCTTCTGCCTTCCGACAATTCCAACCGGGCAAGCTTCAAGTTCAACGGCGGCGAGGAGGTCAGGCTCGTAGAGGAGCGCAACGGCTGGCTCAGGGTCCGCGCCGGAAACGCAGAGGGTTGGATCAAGGCCGACTGCATCGAGAAGCTCTTCCCTTAGGTTCAGATTTTCTGCGCATAGGCTAAATATCGATCGCAGGCAATATATACTTCGGCGACCTCCTCAAATATCTCCGCCGGAAAATCTGAAGTTATTATTCCGAAATGCGAAAACCGCATGGAGGGCTATATTATCGGCCTGATATGAAGACCGAACAGGAAAATACGTCGCGAGACAACGCCAAGCTCTTCCAAGAGGAACTTCAAAGGGTCTCCACCCTAATGGAGCGGACTCTTAAGGAGGACGGATTCCCTAGTGGCGTCGTCCCGGAATATCTCCGCGACGCCGTGACGGACTATCCCTGCCGCGGTGGAAAACGTCTGCGTCCCGCGCTGACCCTGTGGACATGCGGCCTTTTCGGAGGCGATCCGGAATCTGCGGGATTCGCAGCCGCGGCGGCCGAAATTTACCACAACTGGACATTGGTGCACGATGACATCATTGACGGCGACGAGTTCCGGCGCGGAGTCCCGACCGAGCATATAAGGCTCGCAGCTCACGCCAGGAAAAAGCTCGGGCTCAAAGGCCCGGAAGCTGATAAGTTCGGCCGCGACATCGCGATACTCGCAGGAGACATCCAGCAGGGCTGGGCGGTCGAAACGCTCCTCAAGTCGGTATGCACGGGCACCAACCCGCAGGTCGCAATAATCCTCTGCAGCCTGCTCCAGAGGCTTGTCAACCGTCGCCTTATCTCGGGCGAATGCCTCGACATCGAATTCCCGTTCAGGAAATGGAGCTCCCTGAAGGCCAAGGACATCGAAGCCATGTATGCCATGAAGACCGGCGCGCTCCTGAAATTCTGCGCTCTTTCCGGCGCACTCGTCGCCATCGACGATCCCGGCGAGATCGATTCCAAGCCGGTCAAGGACATCGGCACCTTTGCGGAGTCCGCAGGGATCGCCTTCCAGCTCAAGGACGACTGGCTCGGCCTTTTCGCCGACGAGAAGGAGACCGGCAAGCCGGGCGGCTCCGATCTCTCCACCCGCAAGCCGACCGTAATGATGCTTAAGGCTTTTGAGCTTTGCGGACGGGCCGAAAAGGAGCTACTTGCAGAATCACTCGGCAAATCAAAATATTCCGCGGCGGAACTTCAGAAGATAAGGAATATCGTCCGCAACTCGGGCGCGGAGAAGGCCGTCCTTTCCATGGCGGATAAATACAAGAGGAAATCTCTGGACTTGCTCGGGGACTTCCCAGATGGCAAATACAGGCGCCTCCTTGCGGCCTGGACCGAGTATGTGTTGGGCAGGAGGGCGTGAGAGAGTGTCAATGGTGAATGGTGACCGTGGCCGGGCGGTATTGCCCGGCATTAAATAAAGAAAGGCTTATAAAAATGGAACTTCGCCTGCGCTTCGCTCCGTCGCCCACCGGGCATGTGCATATCGGCAACATCAGGACTGCGATCTTCAACTGGCTCCACGCAAGGCACTGCGGCGGGAAGTTCCTGCTGCGTGTCGAAGACACCGACAAGGAGCGTTCGACCGAGGCGGCGAAGGATACGCTCCTCGAATGCATGCGCTGGCTCGGCCTCAATTGGGACGAGGACATCTTCTACCAGAGCAGCCGCGAGGAGGCGCACCGCCGTGCGGCGGAAAAGCTGCTGCCGGCGAAAAAGGCCGCCAGAGGCCGCCCGGACAATGCGGGCAGGTCGCCGATCATCTTCCGGATACCGTGGGACAGCGACACGATCCCGAACGTCAGGGTCAAAGGCCCCTCCGAAATCGAGGTGCATCCGGAAGTCCCCGTCAAGATAAGCGCTGACGGGGTCGCCTACGCCCAGATAAGCCCGAAGGGCAAGGCGATGGAGCAGTCAGCGTCGCTAGCCGGATTCCACGGCCTCAAGGTCTTCGGCAAGGACGGCGCATGCCTCTTTGACATGGAATACGAGATTGGAAAGATACTCGGGGAAAACGCCGAATATGTCCTGGAGAATCCCGCGAAGCTCGCATTTCAGCGGCGCGAGGTCTTCTTCAACGACCTGGTCAAGGGCGAACTGGCGAAGCCGCTCGAGAACATGAAGGACCTCATCATCGTCAGGAGCGACGGGACCCCCGTCTTCCACTTCGCGAACGTCTGCGACGACATCGAACAGCGGATAACGCACGTCATCCGAGGCGACGACCACGTCGAAAACACTTACAGGCACATCTTCCTCTTCAACGCTCTCGGGCAGCCGCCGCCCGCATACGGCCACCTGCCGATGATCGTGAACCAGGCCGGAAAGCCTTACAGCAAGCGCGACGGCGACGCCTACGTAGGCGACTTCAGGAGCAAGGGGTTCCTGCCGGAGGCGCTCTTCAACTATCTCGCGCTGCTCGGATGGTCGCCGGGTGACGACCGGGAGAAAATGTCCGTGGACGAGCTCGTCAAGGCCTTCGCCTTGGAACGCGTAAAAAGCTCTTCCGCCCAGTTCGACATGAACAAGCTATTGAACATGAACGGGTTGTATATGTCCGAGATCGAGCCTGCGAAGTTCGCGATTGAGGCGTTCAAGCGGGTCGAGAACCAGGAATGGGCGGCCGCCGCCGATCCCGCGCTCTTCGCGAAAGTCGCAATCCTCCTGCAGTCAAGGACGAAGACGTATGCGGCCGTCGAGGAATGGAAATATTTCTTCACGGACAGCTATGAGATGGACGAGAAGGCGTTCGCCAAGAACGTCGCCAGGCCCGAAGTCTCGAAAGCGTTCCAGGCGCTCGCGGAGGCGCTCCGCATCTCAAGCCCGGTCTGCGCGCACGACTTCGAGCTTCTGATCCGCGATGCCGAGAAGGCCGCCCAGATGGGCGAAGGCAAGCTCAACCAGCCGCTGAGGATCGCGCTCACCGGCAGGACGACCGGCGCCGGAATCTACGAGACCATGGAGCTGCTGGGGAGGGAGAAGTGCGCGGAACGGCTTGCTAAAGCAATTATCAATTAACAGTTATCAATTATTGGTTATCGGTATGGATTGTACTTTGGTGAGATGCCAATTTTATGAATTATTGAGGCGGGCGATACCTGCGGGAAGCTGCCGTGTATGGACTGTTAGCCATGACCCGAGCCGTTTGTGTTCTTCCAAGTATCTCAAGGACGAGCTCAAACGCGACTTCCGGTTGTTCAGCAACAAGATCATTCATGTAATTGCTCGCCCAGAAATTGTCTTCGTATTGGGACGAGTTCCAGTCGCTGGTGGCATAGTCAATCCACGCCGTTATGAACTGTTCTCTCGTTGGGAACGCCGGCTTCAATGGCCACCTGTATAGTGCTCCGTTTTCTTGAAGAGGTCTTCCGGCACGGAATCCTTGACCTTTCCAGCGGAAAGTTCCGGGAATTCTATCTTCGTCCTGAAGCCCGGACCGTATATCGAGAGGCCGTCAGGGAACCAGAAGTCGTCCCTGCGCGAGAAGGAGGTGACCTCGACCGTCCTGTAGGGGGCCGCATCGCCCTTTGCCCTGAACCATTCCGCCTTGAGCGGGAAGAAGTGTTCGATGCTCAGGAAGACCTTGACTACCTCGCCGCCCGGAGATACGAGAAGGAACACGCGGCAGTCCTGCCCCTTGGCGGTGTCAGGGGCCAGCTCCTTGTCGAGGTTCCAGAAGAGGAATGAGAAGGCGAGGTCTTCGGGCCTCAGTCCGAAGTTCTCCAGGACCGACTTCCCCTTGTCCTTCTTGTTAAACGGGATGATGGTGGTGCCGCCGCCCTCTGCGGAAAAGATCTGGCTGATGTTGTATGCTTCAGAATCGTCAATGAAGACCTGCGCGACCGTCCGTTCGGGCGTGAATCTGACTGAGAACGCGATCGGGGACTTGACGGTCTCGGCGCCGGAGCGCCTGTGCGATGCCTCGCCTGAGAGCTTGGCCCATGTCTCTTGAGCAGGGGGGCGCCTGGCCCTTTCCAGGAAGGACTTGGAGTCGAGAGCGTTGTCCGTTGGCCGCACACTGTCGAGCAGAGGTCCGATGTTTTCGGCCAGGACGGATTCAAAAGATCCTGCTAGATATAAGGCGAACAAGATGGTTGGGATGAACGAGGCCCTTCTTTTCATCTTGCCGCTCCCGGATCGTCCTCCCTGCCCTTGCCCTTTCCCTGCTTCACCGGCGGCAGGAGGACGTTCTTGAGAGTGTCTATGGCGTCGCTGGTGTAGACGAACCTGAGCTTCCTGAGGACTTCGGACGGGACGTCCTCCAGGTCCTTCTTGTTCTTTTCGGGCATGATGACAGTCCTGATTCCGGCCGAAAGGGCGGCTATGACCTTCTCCTTTATGCCGCCGACTGGTGTGATCTTGCCCCTGAGCGTTATTTCTCCGGTCATGGCGGTGAGCCGCTTGACCGGGCGCCTGGTCAGGCATGAGACCAGCGCTACCAGGATTGTTATTCCTGCCGACGGTCCGTCCTTGGGGGTGGCGCCGTCCGGGATGTGTATGTGGTAGTCCTTGGTTGTGAAGAGGTCGGGATGGATGTTGAATTCGGCGTGGTTGCTTTTCGCGAAGCTGAACGCGGTCTCGGCGCTCTCCTTCATTATGTCGCCGAGCGATCCGGTCAGCTTCAACCCTCCCTTGCCCGGCATGCATGAGACCTCGACCGGGATTATCGAGCCTCCCGCGCTGGTCCATGCGAGACCCGTGGCTACGCCCACGCCTGACTTGAACTCAGCCTCGTCGCGGAAATACTTCTGGGGGCCGAGGTATTTCGCGAGATCCGCAGACTTCACCTCGAACTTCCTCGGGGCGGCGCCCTTCGCCTTTACGATGCTCCTGGCGATCTTCCTGCATACCGTGCCGACGCTGCGTTCGAGGTTGCGTACCCCGGCTTCCCGGGTGTAGTTGTGGATGACGGTATCGACGGTCTTCTCGGGGAAGATTATCTGGCTTGGCTTCAGGCCGTTCTCCTTTATCTGCCTGGGGATGAGGAAGCGTTTCGCGATCTGCTTCTTCTCGTTCGACGTGTAGCCCGGCAGGAAGAGCAGCTCCATCCTGTCCAGCAGGGCGGGTGGGATGGTGTCGGTCATGTTGCCGGTGGCTATGAACAGGACCGTGCTGAGGTCGTAGTCGAGCTCGATGTAGTGGTCGTTGAAGGAGTTGTTCTGCTGGGGATCAAGAACCTCGAGGAGCGCGGACGCTGGATCGCCGCGGAAGTCGCTCCCGATCTTGTCGATCTCGTCCAGCATGAACACGGGGTTGGAACTCTGCGCCTTCTTGAGCCCCTGTATGATCCTGCCCGGCAGCGCGCCCACGTAGGTGCGCCTGTGGCCCCGGATCTCCGCCTCGTCCTTGATCCCGCCCAGCGAGACTCTCACGAACTTCCTCTGCATCGCCCTGGCGATCGACTGGCCCAGGGATGTCTTGCCGACTCCCGGCGGCCCTATGAAGCAGAGTATCGGGGACTTCTTGTTCTTTTTGAGCTGGAGCACCGCCAGGAAGTCGAGGATGGTCTCCTTGATCTGCTTCAGGTCGTAGTGGTCCTCGTCGAGTATCTTGGTGGCGACGTCTATGTCTATCCTGTCCTCGGTGAAGATGTTCCACGGCAGGGAGAGTATCCAGTCAAGGTATGTGTGCGAGACGGAATATTCGGCGGACGCCTGCGGTATGTCCTCGAGTCTGGCGATCTCCTTCTTCACGGTCGCCTCGGCCTTTTCCGGAAGCTTGAGCTTTGAAAGCCTTTCCTCGAGCGCCTTGATGTCCGGGTTCTTCAGATCCTCGCCGAGCTCCTTCCTGATGGTGCGGAGCTGCTCGCGCAGGAAGAACTCGCGCTGGTTCTTGCTCAGGGCGCTGCTCACCTGCGACTGTATCTTCGAGCCGATATGCTGGACCTCAATCTCGCGGTTAAGGATTATGGTCAGGAGCTGGAGCCTTCCGTGGAGGTCCGGGATCGCCATCAGGTGCAGCTTCTCCATGTAGCTGATGTTCAAGGTGTCGGCGACGAGGTCCGTGAGCCGCGAGTTGTCGGAGATGTTTAGTATCGCCACCTTCAGCTCGTCGGGATAATAAGGGGATGACGAGATGATCTCCTGGAACTGGTTGATGCAGTTGCGCACCATCGCTGTGATTTCGATGTTCTCCTGCGGAACCTCGACGATGTCCTCCACCTCGATCATGTAAGGCTCGGTCTCGCTGGCCATGCGCCGGCAGCGGACCCGCTTGAGGCCGCGGACGAGTATCCGCACGGTTCCGTCCGGGAACTTCAGCATCTTGACGATGCGGCCGAGCACGCCCACGGCCGACACGTTCTTGGCGTTTATCTGGAAGGTCTTTATTGCGTCCTCGTGGAACAGCTCGCGCGGCGCGGCCGCGGCGGCGTCCTTGTGGATAACCGGAAACAGGCCTATCAGCCTGTCCCCCGCAACGACCTTCTCGATCAGCGAAATCGTCATCGCCCCGTCGATCACGAGCGGCGAAAGCGCGTAGGGAAAGACCACAAGGTCGTTGAGCAGGAGCAGCGGCACGCAGCGGGGTGCCGCTGCGTCCTCGGCCGGCTCCGCACCCGGAACGGATGCGTCGTGTACGTCCGGAAGCTTCACGTCGTCCGGAAGTTCCGCCTTGCTGTCCTTCTCTTCCATTGTGGCACCCCTTGCCGAAATATCCTGGTTGAAACGCGTCCTGCGGGACATTGAATGGCGGAGAGGAGGAGATTCGAACTCCTGAACGTGCAAGCACGTTAACGGTTTTCGAGACCGCCCCGATCGACCACTCTGGCACCTCTCCATGGATTATGTGAAGTCAAGTCCGGCGGCAGAAAGCTTCCTTCCGGACAAGCCCCTCCGCAATAAAAGAGCGGGCGCGCGGCGCACACGCCGGCGGCGCTTGAATAGCGGAGATAATCGTCTAATAGTATGGATGATATAATTACATTCATTTTTGATTTCTTCAATTTCAAACCGGCAAAAACGCTCAAGATTCGGCGGGGGGCCATGAAACTCAGCAAATACAATCTGCTTGTCCTGCTGAGATCCTCGGTAATCATATTCCTTTTGATGCTGGCCTTCGAGTTCTTCAACGACCATTTTTTCACGGAACTGCTCAACGCCAATATTGTCACCGCTCTCTTCGCTACGGCCGCGGGAGTGGTGGCTGGCTACTTCATCCTCAGCCACTTCGAGTTCCTGCACCGCCGGATACAGAAGAAGTACGACGACAGCAAGAAGCTTGAAAAGGCGCTCCTGACCTCGGAGGAGCGCTACAGGCTGGTGTTCGAGCATGCGGTGGACTCCCTGGTGCTGGTGGACGTCGAGTCGGGCGGCTTCGTCGACTTCAACATCCATGCGTACCAGAGCCTCGGATACAGCTACGCCGAGTTCGAGAATCTAGACTTCGAGTCCTTCCGCAGGCTGTGCCGGGGCGGCGACCTCAGGGCGTGCATCTCTACAGCGGGCGGCGGCAGCAGCAGCGGCAATGGGCTTTCCAGCTTCGAGACGAAATTCCTCACCAAGAGCGGTGTCACCATCGACGTCAGCGTCAAGACCAACATGATCGAGCTGAACGGAAGGAAATATCTCCTACTCCTGTGGAAGGACATAACCGAATGCAAGCAGGCCCAGAAGCAGATCATCGAGAACAACAGGATGATAAGCACGCTACTGGAAACCATCCCGCTCCCGGTCTTCTACAAAAGCAGGGATGGCAGATACACCGGCTGCAACAAGTCCTTCGAAGACTTCCTGGGGATGGCGAGGGATCAGTTGATAGGCAGGACCGTATTCGAGCTGGGGATGCCGAGGGATATAGCCGAGCAGTATTTCAGGAAGGACAACGAACTCTTCGAAAATCCCGGGCAGCAGATATACCAGTGGGTAGTAAGCACCAATCGAGCAGGCATCAGGGACGTCATATTCTACAAGGCGACACTCCTGGACTCGGAGAACAGGGTCAGCGGTCTCGTCGGCGTCATCCTCGACATAACCAAGCAGAAGAAGCTTCAGGAGGCCACGGAAAGGACGAGGGACGCACTGCTCTCCCAGAACAAGATACTAGTTGAATGGACCGCTCCGGACTTCCTCTACCACGAGGACATCACCGCGTCCTTCAGGAACATCATAGAGAAGATGGCTGCGATATTGGATGTGGAGCGCGTGGGCATATGGATATACAACGAGGACTATTCGAGGATCTACTGCATCGACCTCTTTGAAAGGTCTAAGGGCCTGCATTCGCGCGGAGATGAGCTGACGGTCGGCGAATACCCCGGATATTTCAAGGCCCTCAAATCCCAGAGGATAATCGCCACGAACGACGCCCGGGAGGATTCCAGGACCAGGGAGTTCACGGACTCCTTCCTCCTCCCGAACAATATAACTTCGATGATGGACGTGCCTCTGAACGTCGCCGGGAAGAATGTTGGCATCGTATGCTTCGAGCATGTCGGCGAGCCGAGGCAGTGGACGCTCGAACAGCAGAACTTCGCGATTTCCGTGAGCAACATCATGTCCATGATGATGGAGATTTCCAAGCACCGGCAGACCGAGAAGGAGCTGACCCTGTCCCGCAACGCCTTCAACAGCATAGTCGAGAAGAGCACCGCCGCCATCCTGATCTCCGACATGAAGGGGAGGATAATCTTCATAAACCCGAAGGCGGAATGCTTCTTCAAGTCCAAGGTCAACTGCCTCCTGGGCGAACACTTCATCTGCCCTGTCGAACCGGGCAAGACCGCAGAAATAGACATCTGCAGGACCGACGGCACCCCCGGCAAGGGCTTCATGAACGTCATCAGCACATACTGGAAGGAACGCCCCGCATACCTCATCATGGTTCACGACCCGGCAGAATTCAAGGCGGGGAACGGGACGGTTAATGGTTAGTCGTTATTGGTTGTTGGTGGGCGGTGATTATTCGCTGCAATTGCTGCCAGCCGCCGAATTCCAGATTCTATATCGTTCCGAATATCTTCAACCCGCATAGGTTGGCCGCATTCGCCATATCTGCTTCGTCAGCTTCAACCTGCAGCGGTTACCGCAGCTGCGCCTTGCCGCCTTGCAGCCACGGAAAATGCGGCCGACTGCGGTAATTAGGTTTAAACTATATGGCCACTAACCACTAGCATGTGAACGGCGCCGATATCCCAGTCCGTTGAACTTCCTGGCGATCTTGACCTCGGTCGTCTCCATGTCCTCGGGATCCGCCATTTCAAGCGGGTAATCGGCAGGCGCAGTGACCGAACAATCAGCCTCTGCGAGATTCGCAATACCACTTGATTATCATTTTATGAGATGTTATAATAAAGGATATTTGCATCACAATGTATTGACAAGCCATGCAGTCACTATCGCGGTCGACGGCCGGTATTGGATGCCGTTGTTTGTCGCCTAGGACAACTACTGGAGGAGGGATGGATATGCTTGAAACCGTTTTGGACGGGCTTCCGGCAGCTGGAGCTGTAATTGGAGCGGACGGCTCGGTCGGCTTCTGTAACCGACATCTGCAGCATCTGACCGGATGGGTGGCGGGCGAGGTTCGCGGCAGATGCTGGTTCGAGACATTCCTTCCCGAGGCGGAGCGGCAAAGCAGGCGGGCCGAATACCTGAGTGCAATGGAGTCGGATTTCCCGAAGAAGCATGTCGGCGGAATGCTTCTCTCTCGGAACGGGCGGGAGATACCGGTGATATGGATCCGCGCCATTTTGAGGAACATTGAAGGCAAGGCGATAGGTGCGGTCAAGCTCGGGATCGAGATTTCAGAGATGCTGGTTCACAGCGATGAGGTCTCCAGGCTTCGCAGATACGAGAGGATAGGCCGATCCGCCGCGCCGCTGGTGCACGACCTGAACAATGTTCTCTGCCTGATACTTTGCTACAGCCAGATTGTGATGAAGGATATGCCGGCATTAGGCGGTCATGCCGTCCGGATCGGAGATGCGGTAAAAAGGGGAAGAATATTATCGGACCAGCTCTTCGCGCTGCTGAGGGGGGAGGAACGCGGTGATTTGATCGAAATTGATGTCTGCGGCGCCGTAAGGGACTTCGAGGAATTTCTGAGGAGCATGCTTAAGGAGAAGATAGTTCTGAGGACGGAGCTTGAGCCGGACGCGGGGACGATCATGGGCGACAGGATGCAGCTTGAGAGGATACTGATGAACTTGGTATCGAACTCGTGCGACGCGTTGCCTGACGGGGGCGAGATAAGGATAGGCGTGTCGGACATCTCCGTCATGGAACCGGTTCACTGCCGCAGTTCCGAGATGTTGCCGGGCCGCTATGTTCTTCTGTCGTTTTCCGATACGGGGCATGGGATGGAGAAGGAAGTCCTCGACCGCATCTTCGAACCTTTCTTCACTACGAAGAAAAGCCGTGCGAGCGGCATCGGTCTCATGGGCGTAATGGAGATAGCCGGGCACCTTGGTGCTCATCTAAGGGTGTCAAGCTCGCCATCCGCCGGAACTACGTTCGAGATATACTTCCCGAGGCTTTGAGGCAGGGAGTACCAAGCTGATTTCACATTGACATTTCAGCGATGTTCTGTCCGCAAGCTTGCAATCGAACTTCCTGAGTGTATATTGCCATTAGGGGAGCGGGCATCAAGGATACATGAACACCAAGAAGAGCATAGAAGTTGACGGAGATTCAAGCCGGGGCGACGATACGGATACAATCCGATTGCCGGTCAAGGAATTTGAGATGAAGTCCATACCTGTCGTGTGCCCTTGGTGCAACCGCATAATGAGGATCACCAACTGGAAGGTGGGGAAGAATTCGCGAACCGCGCCGTCGCACGGGATTTGTCCGAAATGCGCTGAGAGAATGCGGAACCGCTCTGTCTCCGGCAAGGAGCAAGGATCTGATAGGAATTTCGATTTATTTATACTTATTTGAGGCGCATGACGCTAGATCTTCCGGAAAGACGTGTCTTCTTCGGCTTCCACGGCGGCCTCTATATTCCTGGCGGCCGCGACCTCTTTTTCCTCATACCCCGGTTCTTGTTCGAGTACCAGCCGTAACTCTGTCATTCAGGCTCGCACTGCCGCTCGTCGGCCTATGAAATCTGGACCTTCAGCATCTTCTTGAGGAACTGCCCGGTGTATGACTTTTTGTTGCGCGCGACTTCCTCGGGCGTTCCGCATGCGACGACGTTCCCGCCCTTCTCGCCGCCCTCTGGGCCTAGGTCTATTATGTAGTCGGCGGCCTTGATGAAGTCGAGGTTGTGCTCTACGACGAGGACGGTGTTGCCGTGGTTGCGGAGGCGGAGGAGAACCTTCATGAGGTTCTCGACGTCGGCCAGGTGCAGGCCTGTGGTCGGCTCGTCGAGGATGTAGAGAGTGTGGCCGCGCGGCTTCTTGGCGAGCTCCGCGGCGAGCTTGACGCGCTGCGCCTCGCCGCCGGAGAGCGTCGTGGCCGACTGTCCGAGGTGCATGTAGCCGAGGCCGACGTCGTCGAGCGTCTGGAGTATCCTGTCGAGCGTCGGGATGGCCTTGAAGAACTCGCACGCCTCGCTGACGGTCATGTCCAGGACGTCCGCGATGCTCCTGCCCTTGTAGAGGACGCTCAGGGTCTCGCGGTTGAAGCGCCTGCCGCCGCATGCGGCGCAGGTAACGTAGACTTCCGGAAGGAACTGCATCTCGATCATCTTCACGCCGTCGCCGGCGCACTCCTCGCACCTGCCTCCCTTGACGTTGAAGCTGAATCGGCCCTGCTTGTAGCCGCGCATCCTGGAGTCCGGAACCTTGGCGAAAATCCCCCTGATGATCGTGAACGCGTCTGTGTATGTGACAGGATTGGAGCGGGGCGTCCTGCCGATCGGGCTCTGGTCGATCACTATGGCGCGCCCGATGTTTTCGAGCCCGGTGATGCGTTTGTGCTTCCCGGGGATTTCCTTGCCGATGCCGAAGTGCTTGTCGAGCGCCACCCGCAGGATGTCGTCCACCAGGCTGCTCTTCCCGGAGCCGGAGACGCCCGTCACGCAGCAGAATGTCCCGAGCGGGATGCTGACATCTATGTTCTTGAGGTTGTTCTGGGCGGCGCCTTCTATCGTTATGCGGTTTCCGTCGCCGCGCACCCTTTTCTTCGGGACGGGGATGTCCCTTTTGCCGGAGAGATACATACCTGTGACGGAAGACGGGCTGTTCCTAATCTGCTCGGGCGTACCGCTGGCTACGATTTCGCCGCCGTGCCTGCCTGCGCCTGGTCCTAGGTCTATGACGTAGTCTGCGCGGCGGATGGTCTCCAGGTCGTGTTCGACGACGATGACGGTGTTGCCGACGTCCCTGAGTTTTTCGAGTGTCGCTATCAGGCGGCAGTTGTCGCGCTGGTGGAGCCCGATGCTCGGTTCGTCAAGGATATACATGACTCCGGTGAGCCCGCTGCCGATCTGCGTCGCAAGCCTGATCCTCTGCGCCTCGCCGCCGGAGAGAGTGCCGCTCTCGCGGTCAAGCGTCAGATAGTCCAGCCCTACGTCGATGAGGAAGTCGAGCCTCGAGCGGATCTCCTTGATGATCTCGGCGGCGATCTGGCGCTTCTCCTGAGAAAGTTGAAGATTCGTGATGAATTCGGCGGCTTCGCGGACCGTCAGCGCGTTGAACTTGTTGATTGCTAGGCCTCCGACGGTGACGGCGAGGCTTTCGGGGCGCAGGCGGGCGCCGTCGCAGGTTCCACACTTGCGGCGGCGCATGTAGGCGCGCAGGCGGTCCCGGACCGACTCGCTCTCGGTCTCGTTGAAACGCCGCAGGAGGTTCCTGAGTATCCCTTCGAACGGTTTCGCGAGCTGGTGAATCCTGCCGGAGCGCCAGTAGTCGAAGCGTATGATCTCGTCGCCGCTTCCTTCAAGGAGGACTTCCCTTATGTGCTCCGGGATGTCCTTGAACGGCATGTTCACCATGTCCGGGCACTTGTAGTGCTCCGCGATGCAGCGGAGGATGTGGTTGTAGTAGATCATGAGCCGCCTCGGCCCGCGGCGCCAAGGTGGAATCGCGCCCTGCCTGATTGTGCGGATGGGATCGGGGATCACAAGCTCAGGATCGAAGACCAGGTTTGTGCCCAGTCCGTTGCAGTCGGGGCAGGCGCCGTAGGGGCTGTTGAAGGAGAAGTTGCGCGGCGCGAGCTCTCCGAAGCTGATTCCGCATTTCGTGCAGGCGAGCTTCTCGCTGATCTGCTCCTCCGTCCATTTGCCGCCGTCTTCCTCCAGCAGAACCGACATCATCCCTTCGCCGCAGCGCAGGGCCAGCTCGACGGAGTCGTTCAGCCTGGAGGACTCGGTCTTGCCTGTGACAAGCCTGTCCACCACGGCCTCGACGGTGTGCCTGCGGTTCTTGTCCAAGGAGGGGAGCTTTGCGTCCAGCTCGTAGATCTCGCCGTCGATCCTGCACCTGACGAATCCCTCCCGGCGGAGCTTCTCGATTATGTCCTTCTGCTCGCCCTTCTTGCCCACGGCATACGGGGCGAGGATCATCATCTTCCGGCCCGGAGGCAGGGAAAGGATCTTCTCTGTGATGGACTCGGCGCTCTGGCCCTGCACGGCCTTTCCGCATTTCGGGCAGTGCGGCTCGCCGATGTGTGCGAACATAAGACGTTCGTAGTCATATATTTCCGTGGTGGTTCCGACCGTGGAACGCGGATTGCTTCCGGCCGTGCGCTGCTCGATAGCGATGGCCGGGGAAAGCCCCTCGATGTGCTCGACCTCCGGCTTCTTCATCTGGTCCAGGAACTGGCGTGCATACGCCGAAAGGCTCTCCACGTATCGTCTCTGACCCTCGGCGTAGAGCGTGTCGAACGCCAGCGACGACTTGCCCGAGCCGCTGAGCCCCGTCACCACCACAAGCCTGTTCCTGGGGATCCGCACGTCGATCCCCTTCAGGTTGTGCTGCCTCGCACCCTTTATGTAAATGTCCTTGAACATTAATCCTCCTCTGAAACTTGGCTATAAGTGGCGCAGACATTCCTGTCTGCGCCATCGCATGTAGGAATCCCTGCGCCACTTAAGTTTCCGACCGACAAAAGTGTCCGCCGCGGCAGACAGATGGTCTCTCTCCTTAAACTCGCGCCCTCTTTGTCGCCCTCTTTGTCGCGAGCTTTGCCGGGAACTTTGTCGTCTTCCGGTAACTTAAGGCCGAGCTGGTGCTCGGCGCTCCCAGGGTTGCCGTTGTCCGCAGTCGTCGATAAGGTAGTATGACATGGGACGAATTCAAAAAAGATTCCCCAAAGCTTCCGGAACTCATTTGTCGGTAATACCTTGCTTGGATTCCAGCCAATCCCAGTTAAGGTATTGGAAATTAGTGCCACTCATTGGAACTCTATTGTCCGGCGGCCTGCGAGATTCGCAGATGGGCAAACTGTCGTATGCACTTATCTGTCTGCGAGGATACTTCTTATCTCGGCAATCAGTTCCGGGGGTATTTCGGGCGCGAGCAGCTTGCCTATCTGGGGGATTCCGCCTATGGCTTTGACTCTTCTCAGGAACTCCGGTACGAGCTCTGAGTTGTAGTTGAAGTGCGGCGACATCCATGCGCCAGGAGCGACAGCCTCGATCAGTGACGGCCGGGAAGCCAGGTATTCCAAGTCGCGGTCGAAGCGTTCTTCGCCGTAGAGGGAGGCGCAGGATTCCATCCAGTGGACGTTGTATGGAGCGTGCAGTAGGCCGGGCACCGGCTTGTGTCGTCGGATATGTCGTTCGAAATGGTGGAAGAGGCTTGAATACAGGCGTTCCTCGCCGCGCCATTCGGGGTCGGCCGTCCGTCCAGCGTTCGCATAGACTTTTTCCAGGAGGAAGTCCAGTTTCAGACCGTCGATATCCCAGCCTTGCGGACCGCTGGAGAACCATAAATCCAGTTTTTTTGATAGCCAGTTGCGGACTTCGGGGTTCGTGTAGTCAAGAACGGTCTGGTTGTGACGCGATGTGAGGCTTGTGAATCCGGGGCGTGCGCATACTTTCGCGTCCGGCTCCGTGAGGAACGGGGCGAACCAGACTGCCACCTTGAAGTCCATCGAATGCAGTTCGTCGACAAGTCCGCGCATGTCCGGGAAGTTTGCCGTGTTGAGGTTCCAGTCGCCACGCTTGTCCTGCCATCCGTCGTCGATGATGATCGTCCCGATGTCCAGGCTGTTGTTCCGTATGAATTTGGCAGCCTTCAGGACGAACTCCTGGGTGAGGACGTCCTTGATGGCGGAATATTCCGCATGTCCGGCCTGTTCCTGGCGCAATGCGGATTTGGCGATGGCCATCTGGTCGCCCCAAGTGCAGTACCATGGTCGGCGCCAGGAACTTTCCTCGGGCGCGTGCCGCCGCCGTTCCGCCAGTCCGTCGCAGATGATTGCCTCTGTGAACAACGCATGGGCGGCCTCGTGCCTGTCGAGCCGGGAAAGCTGGATTTGCAGGCGGGGGCCGGGAACAGTTGAATTCCCGCTTCGCTCCCACGGAAATTCGGAGCCGCCGTAATTGAAGCGAAGATGCTGCAGCGAATGTCCCTCGGACTTCAGCTCCAGCCCGAAGTCGTTCGCCGGGGATGTCCCGCCAATGAGGAGATTCCATCCGTCATGCCTGAGGAGCAGACGAGGCATCGCGTTGGCATACATCCAGTTGTGGGTCGCTGTCGAGATGTCGAGTCCGGAGCTGGCGTCCCAGAGCGTGCCGTTGTTGTCGCGCGCGGCGTGAACCCCGCAGAACGCATGGGCATGTTCAGCATCGATCTGGCCGCCGTCGTCCGAAAGGAGCCAATGCTCGAGTAGGTGGTTGCCGCCGCAGCGGTATGAGGATTCGCATACAATCCGGTCTTCAAGAAGCCAGAGCCGATTTTCAACTTCGCCGGAAATGGTTCCGGAAATGGACGCTGTGAGGCGGATCAGCCGGGCACCTCCCGGTTTGATCCCGCAGTCCTCTATTATTCCGTTCCCCGCTCGGCATCCCGTTATGGCGGGTACGAGCATCAGAGCCCCTCGGCAGGAAAGCATAGATTCTTCGCCCGCCGGTCCAATCCACCATTTGCCTGAGGCGGGATCAATCCGCAAGGAATAGGTGGCGTTCTTAAAAGTTAAGCCGTCCATTTTCGAGATTTTCATGTTGCCATGCTCCGTTATTGTTTTCCGATATTTTATTAGTCCCTTACGGTGCGACTTGGAAAACGTTTTTACCAAAAGTAGTTTGCGCGCGCCGCGCGCAAGCAACATAACACAGCATTACTCGTATGCAGAGTTTGCCCTTTGCGCGCGGCGCGCGCAAGCTACCTGCGCGCCATAAGGGCGCCTTTTTCCCGCAGGGAAAAACCTAGTCCCTTATCA
>CAZWRV010000059.1:0-38686 GCA_964636325.1 uncultured Victivallaceae bacterium
TCAGCACGGCTTCGCCCTCCATCGAGTTTCTGTTCGACAGAACTGGCGGATTTCCTCGCCAGAGCGGCAACCTTGATAATCTTTGAATACCCAACACTCAATATCCAACCGAAGAAGTGAATGAATATCGGATATTGGAAGTTCACTTCTTCTTTGCCTCTCCTTCTCCGGCCTCCCCGTCCTTCTGCACTTCGGGTGCGCTGTATTTTGCCGAGAGCAGGCCGGTGAATATGACACCCCATATTATTATGGAGAAAAGGAATATCCATGCGCCTGTCGAGAGCTGGAAGGCGGCCGCCCACTGCCCGATGAAGGAGTCGCCCGCGACCAGCAGTCCGAGCATTACCAGGAATCCGCCGACAACTCCCTGCACCGGGGTCAGCCAGGTGGAGGTGATGATGCCTTTCTCCTTGCGGTCCTCAGGGAAAACGGTGAACTTCCAGTTGCTGCTTGCGGCGGCGGCAATAAGGCCCCCGACGAATATTCCCGCGAGCAGGGCGGTCTGCCATACAAGCGGCGGATAGTCCTTCACCTTGGGTATATAGTTGTCGTCCTTGGATATTTCGATGGACTGCTTGCAGTATTCGGAAAGAACCTGGTAGCCCTCGCTGATGCCCATCGGCGAATCCAGCACGTAGAAGCCGGCCACTAAGACCAGCGCTATCAGCGGCCCCGCGACATAAGGCGACCATTTGGCGGTTACTATCTTCGGCGGCATATTCTCAAAATCCCCGGGTGAATAGATGATTGGACGGATGCGTCATCTTAAGACATAAAAGATCAAATTTATCTCCTGAAACGCTGTCCTCACTGTCCTCGCTGCTTACTCACAATTATCTGCCTCTCAAAGCGGCTTCGGCGCCAGCTCCCCCGCGCCCGGCCTCGACATTATCTGGACATGGCATAGGGCCAGCGCCAGTGCGTCCGTAGAATCTAAGGGGATTTCATCAGTTTTCAAGCCGAATATGGACGCCATCATCAGCGAGACCTGTTCCTTGGTGGCGTCCCCGTTTCCGCATACGGAAAGCTTGGCCTTCCTCGGCGAATACGCATAGATCGGGATTCCCCCCTCGGCGAGGACAGTCATGACGCAGCCCCGGGCGTAGCTCAGTATCATGGCGGTCTTGATGTTCTTGCTGACGAAGGCGCCCTCTATCGACGCCGAATCAGGGGTGTAGAGGCGGATGAGCTCCCTGATTCCTCCGGCCAGCCGCCTCAGGCACTCGCTGTGCGTCAAAGACGCGCCGTTCTTTATCATCCCGCAGTCGAGAGCCCGCAGCGAGCCGTCCGGAAGGGTCTTTACCACTCCGTATCCGGTGCAGCGTATCGCCGTGTCTATGCCGATGACAACCATAAGCCGAAACCTCCCGTCCGGAAATCTGGTTTAAAAGGCGCAATCCTTCTTCACTTTTTCCAGCGCTTCATCGCGGGTCTTGATCTTCCCCTCGAGTTGAAGATCCTGCATCCCCTTGAGGATACGCCCGAATTCCCTGCCCGGCTTCATCCCCATGGCGATGAGGTCGTTCCCGTTTATAAGCGGGGCGGGCAGCTTGACCTCGTTCTCGAGCTCGGCCACATGGTCGAGCATCGCGACGAGGTTGTCCATCCGGCTGTGGCTGCAGAGGCAGTCGATCCGGTGGAGCTCGAGCTGCAGCGGGAAAATCTCCGCGGCCGCGATCCGCCGCCACCTGGCAGGCCTCATCTCCGCGCAGTTGCTGAAGGACATGTGGCTTCCGACGGCCGCGGCGACATTGTCGATCAGTGTGCGCGGCATCTTGAGCCGTCCGAGAATATTTCCCACCATCTCCCCGCCCTTCGCCTCATGCCCGTAGAAGTGCTCTACGCCCCCGGAGTCGACTGAGAATGTGCGCGGCTTCCCGACGTCGTGCAGCAGGAGCGACCATGCAAGCGCCAGATCCGGGACGGCGATGTGCTCGAGCATCATCAGGGTATGCGTGAGCACGTCGCCCTCGGGATGGAACTTCTTGGGTTGCGCGACGCCCTCCATGTCCGCCACCTCCGGAAGTATTTCCCGCAGCAGCCCGAGCTCGTGCAGCATCCTGACCGCCCTGTCCGGGCGCGGTCCCAGGAGCATCTTGTCCAGCTCGCCGCTTATCCGCTCCGCCGAAAGCTCCTTCACCTTGCCGCGGAGTTTCCTGACCGCCGGCGGAATTTCCGGGGACACCTCGAAACCGAGCCTGACGGCGAAGCGGACCGCGCGCAGCATCCGAAGATAGTCCTCCGAAAACCTGTCCTCCGCATTCCCGACCGTCCTCAGCACTCCGGCCTTCAAATCCCGGATTCCCCCGACGAAGTCAAGCACCTTGTCCTGGAACGGATCATAGAAGAGCGCGTTCACCGTGAAGTCCCTGCGGGCGGCGTCCGCCTCCGGGCTGTCCGTGAACTTCACGTCCTCCGGATGCCTGCCGTCCATGTAGGCCCGTTCCTCGCGGAATGTCGCCACCTCGAACGGATGGCCGTCGACGACCACGTTGATTATGCCGAACGCCGCCCCGACAAGATAGGTCTGCGGAAAAAAAGCTATGATCTCGTCCGGCTTCGCCGATGTCGCGATGTCTATGTCCCCTGGCGCCTTGCCGAGAAGCATGTCCCGCACCGCCCCCCCGACGAAATAGGCCTTGAAGCCTTTTTCCGCAAGCCGCGCGGCAATCTGCTTGGCCTTTACGCAAAGCTCAGTTCTCTCAACCGCATAAGCCATGTGACGTTCCGGATTTGCTGCCAATTTCAAATTTGACGCGCGGAACTGCTCCCGCAAGATGTCAAAATCGGAAAAACGGATTATTGTAAGGTCGTCGTCTGCGGAGATCGCGGTTTTATAGATGGAAATTTTGCGGGGGACGGCGGCTCCGCCCTTCGCGGGCGCCGAGGCCGGTGCCCCTCCCTCAACGAAGACAGCGTGGAAGACCGTGATTAAGATGTTCGGGTTTCAGGAGTTTCCTAGGTAAATATTCAGTGAAAGGGCGTAGTTCACTGAATATTTACAGTGGCCATCTGTCTGCCGCGGCGGACAGTATTGTCGGTCGGAAGCCTAAGTAGCGCAGGTATTCCTACCTGCGGAATCGCAGACAGGAATGTCTGCGCCACTTGAAGGCGATTTTCAGAGGAGGATTCCATAAATTGCACTTGACAGTCAAGGCTTTCACCATCGACCCCCGCGAGATTTCCGAGGACTTCGTCCTCTCCTCCGGGCCGGGCGGGCAGAACGTCAACAAGGTCTCGTCCGCCGTCCAGCTCAGGTTCGACCTGCGGAATTCGCAGTCCCTCCCGGGACATGTCAAGGAGCGCCTTGTCCGCCTAGCCGGTAAGAGGATCAACTCCGACGGCGAACTCGTCATAAAGGCCTACAACCACAGGACGCAGAGCCAGAACCGCGACGAGGCATACCGCAAGCTCGCGGAACTGATCGAACAGGCCGCAACGCTTCCAAGGCCGAGAAGGAAGACCAACCCTTCCCGCTCAAGCAAGGCGAGAAGGCTCGAATCCAAGAAGGCCCGAGCAACGATAAAGGCGGGAAGAGGCAAGTCCGTCCGTTGCGCGGACGAGCCTTGAAATGTGATGCGCCCCGCTTATACTATTGTGCAATCTTGTTATTATGCCTTGGACACAGGTGCGGCGATGGAATTCAAATGCCCTCACTGCCGCAAGGACTTCGTCATCGACGAGGAGCACAGCGGAAAGATGATCGAGTGCGCGGCATGCGGGAACCTGTTCCACGCGCCCTCCCAGAAAGTCTGCCCGGAGTGCCGGGACCTGCTTGAGCCCGGCGTGGTGGTCTGCGTCAGATGCGGCTACAACCTCGCGGCCGGGCGGAAGATGGAGACGTCGATACATGTGGACGATCCCACCCCCGTGTGGCTCAAGCTCCTGCGCCTTGTCTACGACGTAATGCCCGGGCTGTTCCGCCCTCTCCTGGTCCTCTCGTTCCTGGCCAGCATCGTCCTCGCAGTAGTGCTTGCCTACCTGGGGCTGTTCGTGCTGTTCTGCGGCGCCTTCCTCGCCGGTATAGGGATATGTTCGGCGGCATTGATGGTGTATGCGCAGGGCGTCACGCTCCTCCTGGCCGGCGAATTCCAGCTGATGAAGAGCGCCATGGCCGACTTCACTGAAGTCCAGATGTGGGTTTTCGGCATTGTCGTCTTCGGCCCGTGCGCGCTGCTGTTCTTCACAATGTTGTTCATCGGCAAATACATAAACAGCAACTGACAGAGGAGTCGTCATGGCCATCTCCATCCAGTGTCCGGAATGCAGGGAGAAATACCAGATCGAGAATGAACACGGCGGAAAGGCACTCGAGTGCAAATGCGGAAAGAACCTGGACATCCCCCAGGCGCCCGCGGACGGCGGGGACATCAAGGAATGCCCCTTCTGCAAGGCGACGACCGGCCTCGACGCCGTAATCTGCGTCGGCTGCGGCTACAACTTCAGCACCGGGGTGAAGATGAAGGCCAGCGCCGAAGCGGAGGAGGAGTCTGCCGGTGAGCAGGGGCCAAGCCTTGCTGTAAAAATCCTCCCGATCGTCAAGTTTGTCGTGGTTCCGCTCGTGCTGATCGTCGTCGCATTCTTGATCTACAGGTCCTTGACCGGCAAGCATTACGGCATCTCGAAGGCCGCACCGCTAGGCGTCTTTGACATTATCGACAAGGAACTCACCCAGAAGAAGCTTGTGAAATCGGCGGACACCAAGCCCATCCCGAAAGGCTTCGGCGTCGAAGGCAAGATATATACGTATGGAGACGAGGCGCTCAAGAAGGCTTCAAAGGGGGCGCTGGACGAATCCATCTCGGTCGCGGTCGACGGGCAGAACAGGGTCGTCGGATTTTTCGGGACGTTCTTCCCCCCGGGCGAGGCCGTCCCGGTTGCCGGTTCCAAGGTATATCTCAACATGCTCCTCTACTGGCAGGACGAGATGGAGCTGCCGAAGAAGCCGAATTTCGAGAACAAGCAGCTGGGCGAGGGTAGGGCGTCATACTCCGTCAACACCGCCACGGCCCAGAACGAAAAGGTCTCCGCGCAATGGGTGAAGGAACCCGGTCCGACCGCCCTGCAGGCGTCGTCCGACACCATGTGCTTCGCCCTCAAGGAATACAAGGTGGAAAACCTTGCAAGATCTCCGGAGATTGATTATCTGACCGAATCCAAGGAGGGCAAGCAGTCTGAGGGCGAGAGTGGCGAGGCGGCCTCGGGCGAGACCTCCGACGCCCCGAAGGGTCCGCAAGGCGCCGATGATGGCGGCGAGGAATAGCCATAGACGGCTCAGCATGGCGTAAATATTCGGTGAACTACGCCCTTTCGCTGAATATTTACCTAGGAAAAATGCAAAATCCAGATTGTTTCTGACAAATATTAACGGAGAACCGCGAAAAATCTCAGTTTTGAACACTAAAAACGAACGATTTTGCATTTTTCTTTAAGTATGAATTCAGCAAAAGGGCGTAGTTTGCTGAATTCATACAGCATGGCTTCCCGCTCCGCGCTCGGAATATGCGCGAACTGCGGAGGGTTGAGCCGCGTGCCGCGCCGTAATCCTATGAAGGCGGATGCTTTTAAATCGGGTCGGTGAAATACCGACCCCCTGGAAGGTATTTCAGTTCAGATTTCCGGCGCCACACTCTGAAATGGAACAGGAGTATTTTCCACCATTTTAACCGCTTCATAGAGACGGGTCAGGAAATCTGAAATTATTCAGGCTTGGACCACTTCGCGAGCACATCCGTTGCCGGCTTGTTCTGCGGGGTGTAGCCGGTGTCGGAACTTCCGCCGGCGTCGGGTTTGGTTTCCCAGTCGTACCAGAAGACCCCTTGAACCACGTGCAGTCCTGGAATGCCAGGAATAGTGCCTCGTAGTAATCGGCCTGCTCCTGAAGATAAACTTCGCCTTACGTCTGCCAGTCCCAGGGATGCATGTTGGCGCCATCCACGCTGCGACAGCCGACCTCGCAAAAGCATATTTTCTTCGGCCATTCCGTGCTGAGCGCCTCCATCGGCACCCTGTAATATGCCCAGGCCGCGACCAGTTCCTCGATGGTGGGAGCCTTCTTGTCAGAGTTTCTCTGGGCATGATGTTTATCCTAATTGCCGCAGCTGGCCGCATTCGCCGTAGCTGCAAGGCAGCAAGACGCGGCTGTGGTAACCACTGCAAGTTGAAGCTAACGAAGCAGATATGGCGAATGCGGCCAACCCTGGCGGGTTGAAAATATGCGGGAACCGGCTTTCACCCATCAGGCGAAAGCCTCAAAATATGTAACTGCCTTATTATAATAATGTTAATTGGTATAGCATATTTTCAACTGCGGCCATTAGGTTTATCCGCTGGAGTTAATGTTTCGCCGTGCTATTATTATGGTCAGGCCTATTTGCGAGGCCGTATTACGGAGGTTTGCCATATGAAGGATAAAGTTTTCGCAAGGCTCAGAATATCGCTGCTAGCCGACATCACAGGCAGCTGCGCGCCGGTCGGATTGAAATCCTATCTGAGGTTCGTCCACTGCGGGATTTATCCCCTGCCGGAGGTGGAGGACCAGGCACCGTGCGAGCTGAGGTTCCAGTTCGACTGCTTCGACGAGGCGGAGGAGCCGCTCGGCTCGGAGGATCACTGCATCTACAAGGGGACGCTCCTGTATTCGAAAGGGCCCGACAAGAAGTCACCCGGGTTCTACATGCCCTTGGAATCCTTCGAATCGTTCCTGCCCAAGATACTGGAGTGGTTCATCGCGCTTGACGAGGACAAGTGGCCGGTGGCGAACCTCAAGAAGGCTTTCGGCAAGAAGGCGTACAAGGCGTCCGGGGCGGTGACCAACTGGGCGTTCAGCATTCCGCTCACCTGCGACATGTTCCTGGAGGCCGACAGGCGCGCCGTCAAGGCGGGGAAGCTGGTGTTCGAACACTGGATGATAAAATAGGGTTACGCCTTGTAGACGCGTTCGACGTACTGTCCGGTGCGGGTGTCGATCTTGATGGTGTCGCCCTGGTTGATGAAGAGGGGGACCTGTATCTCGTAGCCGTTGTCGAGCTTCGCCGGCTTCATAACGCTGGTCGACGTGTCGCCCTTGAAGCCGGGTTCGGTCTCCACGATCTTCTTCTGTATGAAGACCGGGAGAGACACATCGATAGGCTCGCCCTTGAAGAACAAGGCCTTGCATTCTGCGTTCTCGATCAGGAAATACGCGTTGTCGCCGAGCTTCTTCTTGTCTATGCGTATCTCCTCGAATGTCTCGTTGTCGCTGAAGACGAAGAAGTCGCCGTCCTTGTATGAATACAGGAGCTCCTTCTCCTCGAGGTCCGGCTTGTCTATCCTGTCGGTCGGACGGTATGTCCTGTCCATGGTGGAGCCGGTAATGAGGTTCTTGAGCTTGCACCTGTAGAGGGCGGTTCCCTTGCCGGGCTTGCAGAACTCGAACTCGCTTATAGTCCAGGGCTGGCCGTCGACCTCGACTTTAAGCCCTTTCCTCAGGTCGGATGCGCTATACATGGGGTTCTCCGGGAATTATGGTTTGGTGTTTCAGCAAAAAGCCCGTTAAACTAGCCTTGTTCGCGTCGAATGCAACAGGATGCCCGTCTTTTTTTTGAAGTGACGCCGCAATCTGCAATCCCTCAGTCTTTCCTCGGAGGCAATCGGTGTCGGGGGGCGGAATCGCTATCGGAGTCGAAGATATAAACTGGAAATCGATCCCGATTCCGATACCGATAGCGACCCTAAGGCGGGCGAAGCCTGCCTTAGGTTGAAACGGCGCAGGTATTCCTACCTGCGATGCCGCAGACAGGAATGTCTGCGCTACTTGAGGCGGGTTTCAGAGGAGGGGAACTTTGACGCCCGGATGTCGAGGGCGGTCATTTCGCTTCCGTGGCTGTCCCCTCGATTCCCTGGGGGAACGGCATGACGTCGCCGCCGCCCTTGGATGAGTGGCGTCTGGCGGACTTCTCGGTCCGGCCGAGGATGTTGCCGAACTTCCTGTCGTTGAGGGCCTCGATGTATGCCCTCACCTTGGTGAAGGTGCTGCAGGGGTCGATGGTGGGGTCGATGCAGTCGCCGTCGAGCACGAGCAGCGGGACGTGCGCCTTGCCGAGCTCCTCCTTCAGGTGCTTGACGAAGCAGCTGTCGGCCATTGAGCACCTGCCGAAACCGTGGCTGTAGAGTATGCATCCGTTGAACTTCGCGTAGACCGAGTAGTTCCTGATGTGCTTGACCCTCAGCTGTGGGTCTAGGAAGCCGACCGTAAGAAGCTTCTTCGCCAGGGAGCGGAACGGATCCTTCGTGTCCAGCGGATCCCAGCCGATGAAGTTGACCTCCTCGAAAACTATGGGCGCTCCGCAGAAGATCTCGATGAAGTCGAGCAGCCTGCTGTTGTAGAACGGCGGCAGATGCAGCCATAGGAGCCTGTGCGTGTCGCCTATGCCGATTTCCGACTCGACCTGCTCCTTCCTATCGGAGAGCTCGCTGTGGAACTGGCCGAGCATCTCGACAAGCTCGGAGCGGCCCCAGAGCTGCGAGAATATGAATGAGAAGTAAACCGCGTCGCCGCCGCGGATCAGCGGCGGGCTGGTCATGCGCAGCTCCGAGCACTTCAGCGCGATTTCACGGGCCTTGTTCGAGTTGACGAGCATCTCCTCGAGCCTGCCGTAGTCCATCTTCAGCCCGAGATTCTTCTCCAAGTGGTGGACGGACTCCTCCAGGCCCGACGCGATGTTCTCCACGGCCCGCTTGTCGATGTTGATCGGAGTGTGCAGCGAGTAGAACTTGTTCTTGAGCCCGTAGGACCTCGCCAGGTCGTAGAATATCCGCTCGCCCTGCTGGCAAGGCTCGTTTGTCGAGACCGCGAAGGCCGGCTTGGGCAGGTCTATGCCCTGCAGCACCCGCAGGAAAGAGCATGTCTCGGCGGAGAAGCCCTTGTATGCGGCCTTGTCGAAGAAGCTCTTTATCTTGCGCTGGTTCCTTGCGAATAGGGCGGCGTAGGTCTCAAGCGTAAGTATCCTGACGCCGAGGGCGTTCAGTATCTCCGCGGGGAAGAAGAGGTTCCTCCAGACAAGCGGCGCGCCTCCGCCCGACGAGAAGAACTCCCTGCGCGTCAGCGACGCGCGCTGGGTGATCGACTTGAGGCGCGATGGCTCGGGGGAGTAGAACGGAACCGGCTTGTACTGCGTCTTCCTGCCGGCGTTCTGCATGGCGATGCACGCCGCCCCCAGCGCCCCCATCACCCTGTGGAACTCCGGTATCACGATGTTGCTGCCGGTTATCTCGCGCAGGTAGTAGGCGACGGCCCTGTTTGATGCGACTCCGCCCTGGAATAGGATGTCGCCCTTGTAGTTCAGGAATATCTCGCCGACGCTCGACATGATCGTCCTCGCCTGGGCCCGGCACGCGCCCGCGATGATGTCGCCGAGCGGAAACCTGTTCTTGAACTTGTTGATCGAAGTGGCGCTGAGGACCGCGCACACGGAGGAGAATTCGAGGTCCGAGTCGTAGTTCACCTTGTCGGACATGTTCTCGACGGGGATGTTGAGCTTCAACGCGACGCTGTCCAGGAAGGCTCCCGTACCCGCGGCGCAGATGCCGCTCATCTTCGAAGTCCACAGCTTCATCGTGTCGCTGTACAGCATCGCCTTGCTGTCTTGGCCGCCCACGTCAAGGATCGCCTTGCATTCCGGATAGTAGTGCTTCGCCCCTGCGATGTGGGCCGAGACTTCGCTCACGTGGAAGTCGTAGTCTATTATCTTCGAAGTCTCCTCGAGGATCTGGCTGCCAGTGACGGCCGAGGACGCTATGTCGTCCTCGGAAAGACCGGCTGAGGACAGGAACTTGTCCACTGTCCTCTTGAGCTGCCCGAGGTTGCACGAGCCGCACTCGTGGCATCTGCCGCCGCACGAGATCTTCTCGCCCGCCGAAACCGGCTTCGTCCTCTGGTACAGGGCGTGCTTCACCTTGCCCTTGTCAGAGACGATCACAGCCTTGAAGGTCGTAGATCCGATGTCAATTCCAAGAAACATCATCATTCTCCGGATTTGGTTTTCACACAGCGACAATGGACGGCGGGCATGCCCGGCGGTCGTCCGGAAATAACTGGAAACAAGGAACGGAAGCACCAATATAAAACACGTCCGTCAGGAATTCAATTGAGCATGCAAGATTTCATGGGATTAAACTTTTTCGCGCAAGATTTTTCCGGTAAAGAACTATTCCGGCTTGACAAGATTTTCAACCGCATATAGAATAGCTGCGGAAACAGGGTGAACCTCTGAACAATAATGCATCAAAGCCGCAAGGCTTTAAAGTCACTAGTTGCGGAGACATCCCCTGTTTCCATTTTTTTGTTTAAAAATCACTCGCGGCGCGTGATTTTTAACTGGGCGGGAAGCCTTTGACCATGGAGCCATCCATCTCTAGCACGTATGTTTTCCGGACAGCAAAAGCAGCCTTGATCGTCCCGGCCTGCGCAATATTCTTCCATCTTCCGTTTTTCCCATCTTCCATTGCCTTGGCCGGCCCGGACGATCCGTCTTCCGGACGGGTCATGTATCTCAGCGCGGGCGGGCGGATCAACACGCTTGATCCGGCGCTGGCTTCCGACTTCGTGAGCTCCTATGTCGTGTCGGCCCTCTACGACCGCCTCATCGAATACGACTATCTAGCCAGGCCCTACGCGCTGATCCCGTCGATGCTTGAGGCAATGCCGGAAATCAGCCCGGACCTCCTCCACTACAGGTTCCGCCTCCGCGACGACCTCTACTTCAACGGCATTCCCTGCATTTTCAAGGGCTGCTCGCGGGACGAGAACAGGGTGACTTCGGCCGACGTGGTGTTCTCCTTCCTCAGGATTGCCGACGCGCGCCTGCGTTCTTCCGGCTTCTGGCTGCTCCGCGGCAAGATAAAGGGGATCGACAAGTTCTTCGAGGAGACTTCAAAGGCGGCGCCAGGAGACTTCGGCCCATACGAGAGGGGGTGCGAGGGCTTCGAGATCGTCGACGACAGGAATTTCATCATCCATCTTGCGAAGCCGGATCCGAGGCTCCTCTATGCGATAGCCATGCCGTACCTTTCGATAGTTCCCGCCAGGGGGGCCAAGTTCCACGGCAACGACCTGTCCGAAAACGTCTGCGGCTCCGGGGCCTTCACCATGCAGGACTGGATGAGGGACTACCGGATAATACTCGACAGGAATCCGGGCTACCGCCGCGAACTTTTCGCCGGGGCGGAAGACGAGGCCGACCGTTCGCGTCCGCTGCCTCTACTGGACCGCGTGGTCTGCTACCTGGTCAAGCAGCCCATATCCGGCTGGCTCCTCTTCCTGCAGGGCGAGCTGGACATAAGCGCCCTGGACAAGGACAACCTCGACGCGGTCATGATGGAGGGGCAGGTGCTCTCGCCTGCGCTCAAAGAGCGCGGCATCCAGCTTATTCCCGTGCCCGAATTCCAGATCAACTATGTAGGGTTCAGCTTCAGCGACCCGCTCCTATCCAAGAACTGCGAGCTCCGCAGGGCAATGACCTACGCCTACGACGTCGGCAAACGGATACGCCATTCGAACTTCACTCTGATCCCGGCCCAGGGCCCCATACCGCCCGGCGTCCCGGGATACGATCCCGACTTCAGGAATCCGTATGCCGTCCACGACGTCGAAAAGGCGAAGGAATGCCTGGCCAAGGCCGGATTCCCCGGCGGAATCGACCCTGAAACAGGCAAGCGCCTGGAGTTCACGTTCGACCTCGGCGACACCACCACTTACTACCGCCAGCTTGCCGAGCTCATGGTCGACGACATGAGGCAGATAGGCATCGCCATCAAGCCGGTCCTCAACAACAAGCCGCGCTTCTTCCAGAAGCTCAATGAAGGGCAGATGCAGATATTCAGGCTCTCCTGGGTCGGCGACTATCCCGACGCCGAAAACTTCCTCCAGCTCTTCTACGGCCCCAACTCCGGAACATGCAACCGCGGCTTCTACAAGGATCCCGAATTCGACAGGATGTACGACGAAATCATCTCCATGCCCGACTGCCCCGAAAGAACCGGGAAATACAGCAGTATGGCGAAATACCTCACATCCCAGTGCCCATGGATTTTCGAAAGCCACCCTACGACCTACCGCCTGATCCACAAATGGCTGAAGAACTACAAGCCCCACGACTTCGCATACTGCCAGTGGAAATACCTCTCCGTAGACCCCGCGCTCCGCGGCGAGATGAAGAAAAGCTTCAAGCCCCTCAAGATGAGCGAACTCCGCGGGGAGTGAGTGGCGGCGTCCGCCGCCGCGGGATGCCGGATAAGCGGATGGGGAATGGTTACTGTGCGCGGTAATTCTTAACCGCGATTAGGCCCTCCCTCGGGAGGAAAGGCGGCCAGCCCCCGGCTAATGCTCACTCCGGCTTTTCCTTGGCCGGGGGGGCTTCGAGGGGCAAGGCGGCGCCCTTGGAATATTCCTTCCTGCAGGTCTTCTCGTCGACCTTGTAGCCGTGCTTTTTCAGGACGGCCCTGGCCTCCTCGTCCGAGCTTAGGAATTCCGCGAACTTCGCGGCCTCGGCGGGCAGCTTGGATGCCTTAAGCGTCGTGACGGTGACGCGGACAGGCATGAGGTAGTAGCTCCTGTCCGTGGCGCTGGTGATGGCGTCGACACGGGGGACTGGCAGGTTTTCGTCGATGGGGACGATGTCAAGGCTGTCCTTCCTCAGCAGCGCAACTACATTCCACACGATCGAGGCGTCGGCGTTCTTCATCTTGACGATGTTCGCGGCGTTGCCTCCGGACCTCTGCGTCGGGATGTTCTTGTCCTTGTTTAGCTTCTCGAAGTCGATTCCGGCCTTATTGAAGATGGACGGGAGCATCCGGCCGAGCGTACTGTATTCGTAGTCCGTGAGTACTATGTCGACATCTTTCCTGGTGAAGTCCTTGAGCGCCTTGATCTCCTTCGGGTTCCCCTTCTGGACGACGACGACGGGGACGAGTTCGGCGAATGTCCACGCATCCTCGCCGAGGCCCTTCCTCATGGCCTGGTCCATGAACGGATCGTGGCAGACGTAGATGTCGCCGGCCTTGTTGCCCTCGATGTTGGCGATGAGTTCGCCCGAGTCGCCGGAGCTTATTTCGAATTCGATGCCGTTTTTCTTCCCGTAGATACCAGTGATCTCCCGGATTGCCGGCTCCATGGTGCCTCCTATGAAGCAGGTCAGGGTGACGGGCGCCTTCCTCTCGGCGTCCGGCTCCTTTCCCGGATCGGCGGCGAAGGTGGACGTTGGAAGCGAGACGATGAAAGCCGCAAGGAGGAGGTTGCGCATTATTGCTCCATGATTATTTCATTGTCATCCATCCACCCGCCATCCATCCTGCGTGATGGCCGCGTGATTATTTTACAACGTGCGAGCTGACCTTCCATTTGCCGTCCTTCTCCTCGACGGTGAACTGCCATTTGACCGTCATGTTGTAGGTGCCCTCGGCCTCCTTCATCTTGCATGTGACGGTTCCGCCTTTGTCTTTGATTTCCATGCTGTCGAAGGAGTCCACGGCCATGCCGAAGTTCTTGGCCTTGCAGTACTCCTCGATGGCGGCCTTGAACGGGCCTGTGTCCCGGGTGATTTCCGGCGTCTTCCTGCCGCATCCCGCCAATGATATGGCAAGCGCGGCCGAAAAAAGTACTGCAACGATCCTCTTCATGGTCCCTCCTCGGTAAAGAATATCCACCGGCTTCCGGACATGCCGGAAAGACGGCATCCAGATGCTGAGGCCATAATAAAGCCGGAAGTTCGGAAAAAATCAACTGAAAATCCCGCGGAGGGCTTGACTCCGCCTTGCGTTTATCATATAATGCTAACAGAAGTAAGGAGTTAAGGAGGCAGATCGCAGCCTAAGAACAATCAATCTGCTTTATGCCAGGGCCGCGGGCAAGCTTAACTAGGGAGGGAATGAACAGAAACAGGGGAACAGGGCGGACATCCGGAAAAGCTGCCCGGTCTCTTATGCCCGGCATAAAGTTCAAATATACGGCAGGGTAAGGACCCTGCCGTTTTTTTTGTCCGGGCGGGTTCAAAATGCCGGGGCGGCGCTTGGCATTCCCTGTTTCAAAGAGCATCTTAATGGTCGGACAACGGCCTGTGTCTGAGTATTGAAATTGGCTCGCGGGAGGATGCCATGTTGAAGCCGGCTCTCAGCATTATCTTGCTTCTCAGCATTTTTCTGGCATATCCGCTTATGCTGTTCTTCCCCACGGTGTCCAGCATTACACCCCATATGGTCAACCTGTTTTCGACGGCGGAGATATCCGTCATGTGCTGCCTGGTCCTGCTGATTTATCCGGATGTCCTGTCCGGCATATTTGCCAGGAAGCCATGGCTTGCCGCATCTTTTGCGGCGATATTCCTCCTGTCCCTATATCATTTCCTTGGGATCGGGACATATTCATACGTCGATTTCTTCGCGCCTCTGATGCTTGTGGCCTGCCCGCTTGCATTCATGTGCCTCGGGCAGGATGCCAGAAGGCATGCAGCATATTTCTTCGTCTGTCTCCTGCTGCTGGATTTCGCCAACGTCTTCTTCTGGAACAACACCGCGGGCATACCTGGAAACTGGAACTGGCATGCGGGGATGCTTCTTGCTGCCGCACCTCCGTCAATATTCCTTATATATAGGCTGTCCGGAAGATATGTTTCGGCGTTCTGGGGGCGGGCGGCGCTCACGCTTGTTCCTGCCCTGCCTGCGGCCTATATCATTGTCCTGTGCAACACGCGCGCGGCCTGGCTTGCGCTGGCTTCTGCCGCGGCGGTTCTTTTCCTGCTGCGCTGGGGGCGTTCCAGAAGGATCATGTCTTGGGCAGCGGCCGCACTGCTGTGTCTCGGGGCGCTTATCTTCCTGAGGTACTCCGGCAAGATTGCTGGGGCCGTATACAATGACGTGCGCCTTCCGCTCTGGAGCGCTGCCCTCAGGCTTGTCGCCGATCATCCCGTCGCCGGAGTGGGGATGTCCGGGTATGAAAGCGCCTACACTTCGCTCCGCGGCATCAACTATTTTATCAGGAGCAATTATGTCTCGTCGAGATCGAGCCATCCCCACAGCCAGCCGCTCTTCATCGCCGGGGCGCTCGGGCTTACGGGGCTCGCAGCATGGCTGTATGTCATGCTGTATCCCCTTGCAAGGATAATCCTGGAATTCAGGAGATTTGACGTCCCCGTCCGCGTCCTGGCCCTTAGCATGCTCATGGTCCTTGTCCAGTCGCTGTTTGACATGACGATGGTTGTATGGCCGACCGTTTACATATCGCTTATCCTGGCGGGGCTGCTCTGGCGGGAAGTCCATGTGGCGGACGGCTGCCTGGCGGAAGAAGGCACTCCGGCCGCCGAGGCGGGAACCTCGCTTTTCCGCGCGCTGAAATATGCGGCGTGCGCCGTCCTAATTGCGGTCTTCGCCGCCGGCGTCTTCAGGAACCTGAACTATTCGTATCATATCAGGAGTTCCTGGGTGCATCTTCATGCCGGGAGGACAAACGACGCCGTCCGGTCGGCGGACGAAGCCTTCAGATATTCGATGGACCCAGTGAACATATGCCACGCCGGCGTGGTTTCGCTCGCCGCTAACAACGACCATCTGCTGGCGCTGCATTTCCTCTCGATGCTGAAGGATACGCCGTGCGAGTTCATCGGGCACAGCAACGACTATCTTGCGGCATGCAGCCTTAGGATGGGCAGAAGGCTCGATGCCATGGACTATCTGGATAGGGAGCTGCAGATATTTCCGCTGTCTCTGGTCAGCCTCTACAACAAGATGAGGCTTGAGATCGATCTTGGAAGGAGCGCCGACGCGGAGAAAACCGCCAACGCGATCACTGAAGTGCTGCAATTCAAGAGCTTGAAGCTCGAAGACCTGGCCGAGATTCTCAAGGATCCTTTCTACGACAGCAACTTCCATGAGGTAAAATATAAGAAAGGCGAGCCGCGCCCCGCGGACTTGAAGTCGACCCCGTATATGAACATTTATTGAAGGGCAACCCTGGCTGGGCGATTTGAGATAGACGGCAGCGGAGTATGTGCTGGCTTTAGCCTGCACGCCCTAAACGGCGTGCATGCCCCAAGCCGATTGCGCTTCATACTTCACCCAGTTTTACGCTTGCATGTCGGCATACAAGAAGAGAGACAACGGCCATGGAAGGATGGATTGACAGCTTCGGTTCGGCGTCAGGGGGTGTCGCCGCGGTGGCCGCCTTCCTCCCTCTTGCGTGGTTGCTGGGTAGCCACCTTTTCGGGGATATCAGGCACAGGCCGTTCGCCGCCTTGCTTGCGGTCATCGCCGGTTCCGACTTGCTCTGTCTCCTCTTCTCCGCTGCTGCGTTGCTGCATTTCGGGCTCTTCAAGGCATTGGCAATGTGCGCGTATTTCGCCGGACTGGCCACGGCGATTCTTATTCTCGTCCGCCTCGTCAGGGCGTCCGCTTCCGGAGGCTCTGGCATTGCAAAGTCCGCAGCAAGGCGCTGGCCCGTATTTGCGCTAGCTTTGTTTGCCCTGGCCTTTTTCGGCAGGGCGTGCTGTCCGCCGGCCGGCTGGGACGAATTGACGTATCAGCTCGCGGTTCCCCGCAGGTGGCTGCAGGATTGCGCGTTGAAGGTGTATGCGGACAATCCTTATTCAGGATTTCCATCGGCCTCTGGAGTCCTTTTCTGCGCGCTGATGCACATGGGCGGAGTCATGGGAGGGCGCATTTTCGTCTGGGCTCTCTGGCTGCTCTCGCTCGTTTCATTGTATTTCATTGTCAGGCCCGGACTCCGGCGGACCGCCTCCTTCTCCCTTTGCGCCGCATTCGCATCCTCCACGGCGGTGCTGATGGCTGCGAACTTCGCATACGGCGAGATGTTCATATTGGTCCAGCTCTGCGGAATCATAATGCTGCTCAAGGTTTCAAGGTGCTTCGCCTGCAAGGACATGGTGAGGCATGCGGCCCTCGCCGGGATTTTCGCCGGGGCGGCGGCCGCGGTCAAGCTCACCGGCATCTTCGTGGGCGTCTCCTTTGCCTGTGCGATGTTCTTCTGCCTCTTCCGGGCCAGGCGCGGGCGTTCCGCCTCGGCTGTTCTGTTTTTTTCATCTGCGGCAATACTCTTCGCGCTGCCGTTCTATCTGCGCCCATGGCTTGAGACCGGCAACCCGTTCCATCCGTATTTCGCGGACGTATTCGGCGCGTCGCCTGCGGCGGTGGAGGTCTCGGACTACCATTACGCTGTCGGCGACGAGAAATACGGTGTGAAGTCTCCTGCATATTTCCTGATTGCGCCGCTGCTGCTCTGCTTCGACCAGCGCGTCTACGACACCGGGTTCGACTGGCAGTTCCTGCCTGTCCTGGCGACGGCCCTCGCCTGCCTGGCCGTCTCGCTCCGGAAGGGCAGGGCTGCGAAGTTCGCATCCGCGATGCTGGTCTTCGCGGCGGCGGCATATGCCCTCTGGTTCGTGTCGTCGCAGCAGGCGAGGTTTCTGATACCCGCGGTCTTCGCGGTATTCGCCGCGGCGGGCGCATTTTCAGCGGCCTTGCCCCGGAGGATGCAGGCATGTTTTTCATGCCTGCTGCTGGCATTGTCGGCAGCGTCGCTCTGCTCGAACAAATCCATATTTAAGGACACCGCCATATCCTGGAGGACCGCCCTCGGCCGGCTCGGCGCAGCCGACTACGTCTATTCCTCGACAGGCGAAGGCTATCTGCAGGCGCTCGACATGATCCGCCTGAAAACTCCGGAGGGCGCGAAGGTAATGATGATATTCGAGAACAGGGGGCTCTACATGCCGAGGAGCTACGTCATCGGTACGCCGTTCTTCCAGGGCGCGATCTTCACTCCGCCCGAAAATTTTTCCGAACCGGGAAGAGCATACGAGGCCATCGCCGGATCCGGGGCGACACATGTCCTGCTCGGGCTTTCCGATAGCGATCCCGACCGACTCCCTGAATACCTAGACAGGAGCAGGGAACTGTGTGCTGCTATCGCTTCCCTGCGTGACCTCGGCCGGCTTGCAACTCTATGGGAGGGCGGCGGCTACCTGCTCCTTGAAGCAAGGTGAATTGATTTGTACAAATATCTTTCATGCTTTTTAATAAGGAACTAAGTTTTTTCCTGCGACAAAAAGGCGTCATTGCGGCGAGCAGGGGCCGAAGTCGCCAGTGCCGCTTTCGGCGAAAGCGGCATACTACGACAACACTTTTACATAACTTTTCGTAGGGGATTAAGGTGGATTCCTCTCATCCAAGCAAATTGTATCAGCGGATGACGGCCCGGCTGCTGATTGCGGGATCTATAGTCCTCCTGTATCTCCAGGTCTCCACGTTCGACTTCCTCAATGGGTGGGACGACAACATCTATGTGACCGGCAACCTGCATCTTTCGGCAAGCCTTGAAAATGTCCTGCACTGGTTCAAGGCGCCGGCGCTGGGGCATTACATTCCGGTCACGATGCTCTCGTACATGTTCGACTACGGATTGTGGGGGCTGAAGCCGTCCGGGTTCCATGCGCAGAACATCTTCTGGCACGTGGCAGCGTCGCTGGCACTGTTCCAGCTTATGGGGCTCCTCGGGTTCCGCAGGTGGACCGCGCTTTTCGCAGCGCTTATCTTCGCATGCCATCCCCAGCGGATCGAATCAGTGGCGTGGATTTCCGAGAGGAAGGACGCGATTTCCGCGGCGCTTTATCTGATCGCGCTTTGTGTCTATCTGGGCCGCAGGGATCGGATGAAGTTCGACCCGGCAGCCTTCGCTATCTTCATCCTGGCGATGCTTTCCAAGTCCATCGCGATGTCGTTCCCTGTCGTCCTGGCTGCATACGAGGTTTACGCGGGAAAGAGGTTCGCGTTCAAGGATATCCTGCGCAGGCTCTGGCCTTACTTTCTTGTGTCTGCGGCATGGCTGCCGCTCTCGTTCATGGCGCATGCCGAACTCAACCTGGGAGAAGGCCAGGATTATCTGCCCGGCGCCCGGATATTCGCGGTAGTCTACAACTACATGTGGTATTTCAGCAAGACCTTGCTGCCGCTGGATCTATGTCCGATTTATCCGAAGACCGCGCTTTCGGCAGTTTCGTCTGCGGAAGTCGCAGTGTTCTACCTGGCCGTGCTGGCGCTTTCCGCCGCGATCTACAAGAGGCACAGGGCGCAGTTCCTGTTCGTATTTGTCCCGTTGGCCGTCTGCTATGCTGCGGCGCTTGCGCCTGTCTCCGGGATCGTGCCGATCGGCGCTATAGACAAGGCCGACAGGTACAGCCACCTGCCGTCGGTCTTCATAATTGTAGGCATGGCATTCCTGCTCCAGCGCCATGCCATGAGGCGTATCAACGGCCTGCGCCGCGCACTTGTCGCAGCATCGGTGTCGGCCTATATATTGTTTCTGGGCGGATATGCTTTCCTTTATGCGCCCGCCTTCAAGAACGTCGAATCGCTGTTCGTTGCGGCGGCGGAACATGAGCCGCCGAATCCGCTTGCCCTCGGCACCCTGGCGGAAATAAAAATCCTGAAAGGCGACTATGAAGGGGCTTTCGCGCTCGCCGAAGCGCTCGGGACGCTTGAAGGCGGCAGCCTGACCGAACGGAACATCCGCGGGAACCGGCTCAAGGCCGATTTCCTCAAAGGGCAGATTTTTTTCGCGATGGGGGAGAAGCAGGGCGCGCTTGACATCTTCGGAAGGCTGATCTTTCAGATGAGGACCGCCCCTTTCTTCACAAAGAAGGACCGCGTCAGCATCCTGGCCCAGTCCGCGGACTGCCTGCTCTCCCTAGGCAGAAAGGACGAGGCCCTCGGAAACTACAGGGAGATCGCATCTATGCTTTCCCCCGACTGCTACGATTACTTCTTCTATTCCGGACTGCTTGAATATTTCTCCGGAAACAGGGAGGCCGCGGCGGAAAATTTTGAAAAAGCCCTCAAGTTCGCCCCCAACGACACCAGAGCCCGCCGGAATCTGGAGGAATGCAAGGGTAAATAAGCTCATGTCGGCCACAAAATGCCCAGAGCACAGAACAAATGGAGGGACGCGCTAGTCGCGTCCGCTGTTTTGAGATTAGTTCAATATTTAAAATCGGCCAGGTTTGATGATGAAGCTTAAAATCTGGGAAATTGCCATCTGCATAACCTTGCTTTCGGCGCATCTGGCGATCCTGCTTTCGAGCGCTCAGGACGACTCGCTGACAAGCGACGAGCCGGTCTTCATCCTGGGCGGCTACAGCTACTGGATGAAGAACGACTACAAGGTCAACATGGAGGCGGGCAACCTCAACCAGAGGTGGATCGCGCTGCCCCTCCTTTTCCAGAAGCCGACATATCCGGATGAATCCGGCTCGGTTAATGCCTACTTTCTCGCGGGGAAGTTCATCTTCGATTCCGGCAATGATCCAGGCAGGATAATCAATTCATGCCGTTTCATGATAATGCTTCAGAGCCTGATTTTGGGCGCGGCGATCTTTCTTTGCGCGAGATCTATTTTCGGTTCCGCCGGCGGGCTGATTTCGCTTTTCCTTTATGTGCTTGAGCCGAACATAATCGCGAACGGGAGGCTCGCCACGTCGGACTTGCAGACGTCGTTCGTTTTCTTCGCGGCAGTCTGGGCGTTCTGAGTGAATACCAGAGTTATGAGATCTTCAGGTTCGCCGGGCTCTGCCTCTACCTCCAGGACCGGAAGCCCGACGCTTTCATCGGATATTCCATGCTGGTCTTCAATCTCTCCGACGAGGAATTGAAAAAGGTGCTGGAGTAGGTTATATTATTGAATGAAAGGTCATGACAAGCATGTCCCTTCATCCGCATAGGCGGATAAAATCCCAGGACGCGCTTGCCGCGTCATCTGTTTTGAAATTGCATCAATAAAAAAGGATTTTTGGCATGAAGAAAATAATCTTGTCAGTTCTCGCCGCCTGCTGCCTGCTTGTCCAGGGATGTTCGACAGGGCCTGCCGGCGCTCCACCGGCCGGCAATGTTTCCGTCAAGATAAGCGTTGAAAAAGACGGGGAGGCGATTGCCAGAGTCTCAACCGTCGCCTCAAGGAATCCGATCACGCTCTCTGACTGCTTCCAGGAAAAGCAGGAGAATGCTGCCACGGCCAATACGGTTTTCCTCTTCACGGGTGACGATGTCCAGAGGCTTGGGGCGGGAAGCTATTCGATGAACTATCACCTGAGCCTCAAGGTTCCGTTCGTCCAGCCAATTCCAGGGAAAGATTCAAGCTATTCGATCCAGTATCAGGACATCGGCAGCATGTCCTCCGTCAACCTGGAGCTTGACAAGTGGGTGACCATCTTCGAAAACAACTCGTATGCGGTTAAGATCGTGCTGGAAGAAGTCAAGTGATTAAACCGTATTTCGACAGGCAGAAGGAAGAGGTATCTGTATGAACAAGGAGCAGTTTGTGGTGGCGCTGATCTGCAACAAGTTCACTGTCAGGCCCATCGAAAAGTCTGAGAAGGACCTCTTCAAGGTCGACGTCGAGAAGACGATGTTCTATTCCGACAACGACCTGTCCTTCGACTACGTCGAGCGCCTGGACCTCGACTCCATAACGGACTTCGAGAAGGAGCTGGGGCGCATCAGGAAATCATACGAGGACGAATTCAACATCCTTCAGAACAGGAAGTTCAAGGTAAGAAGCTACAAATACGCATGAGCGGCCCTGGGAGCGCCGAGCACCAGCTCGGCATATAATCCGAAGATACTGTCAGCTAGTAATGGAGGGCGGAATTCTATTCCGCCGTCCGGAGGTTTATCCCGCCGATGGAGAACCGGGTCAGATAACAGGAAATCTGAAATCAGTGGCACGACGGGCCGCCCTTCTTCTGTATGTATCTCTGGTGGTATTCCTCGGCCGGCCAGAATTTTTCCGCGGGGACGATTTCCGTGACGACGGGCCTTGGCAGGACGCCGGAATCTTCCAGTTTCTTCTTCGATTTTTCAGCGGCGGCCTTCTGGCCTTCGTCATGGTAGAATATTGCCGATCTGTATTGGGTGCCGACGTCGGGGCCCTGGCGGTTTAGGGTCGTCGGATCGTGGATGCTCCAGAAGACGTCGAGCAGCTTCTCGTAGCTGGTCAGGTTCGGGTCGAATTCCACTAGGACCGCCTCGGCGTGGCCGGTCTTGTCGGTGCAGACCTCCTTGTAAGTGGGGTTTACCGTCTTTCCGCCCGTGTAGCCGACGGTGGTGTTGACGACGCCTTTCTGCAGGCGGAATGTCTCCTCGACGCCCCAGAAGCAGCCTGCCGCGAATGTCGCATTTTCCGTCCGGGGCTTCTCGTCCTGGGCGGCGGACTGCTTCTCCTCCTCGAACTTGAGCGCCGCGGAATTTATGCAGAAGCGAAGACCTGTGGGCTTCGGGCCGTCCTTGAACATGTGGCCGAGGTGGGCGTCGCATCTTGAGCATAGGATTTCGGTCCGGACCATGCCGTGGCAGCGATCCTCGCGCTCGACGACGGCGTCCTTGGAGGACGGCTGCCAGAAGCTCGGCCATCCTGTGCCGGAGTCGAACTTTGAGCCTGTCTTGAAGAGCGGATTCCCGCAGCAGACGCACCTGAAGATACCCTTGCCCTTGAAGTCCCAGAACTTGCCGGTGAAGGCGCATTCGGTTCCTCCGCGCCTCGTCACTTCGAACTGTTCGGGCGTAAGTATCTTCCTCCACTCGTCGTCCGTCTTCACTATCTTTCCCTTCACTTCTCCCTCCTTGGTGCTCTTTCCCCCCGCGGACTGGCTTTCGGCACCGGCCTGGAGGCCGGATGTAATGAGCGCCGCAGAAGATAGATACAAAGACATAAATAAAATGACCGGATAACAGGATTTACATGATATACCTAAATATAAAAATATCCTGGACATCCTGTAATCCTCAAGGAAAATCACTTGGCAACTTCTGGCACAAAAGTGCGCATCCTTAATTCTCTGCACCTCAGTATCTCCGTGCCTCAGCAACTTTTCGGTTGCGGCTATTCCGCCTTGGAAATATTTGTGACGTTTTACAGCAACAGCACCTTCGCTTGCAATATATCCGAAGGATTGAAATCCACAAGTTTCAGAAATGCTGTCGAAAAAATCGGATAAGTTCTATTCCCGCCCTTGACAAGCTTACCCCCCGTATGTTATGAATATCCCGCAGAAGCGTAGCAACTTACAGAGGTGCCCTTTGAAGGCTGAATTCCTGCCGTCGGTCGTCCTCCTACCCTTCCTCTATTCCCTGCCGCTTGTCTTATCGGAATCGGCGCGCCCTCCGACGACGGCAGACATCTGATATTCAACAATATAATCTATTCGTCCTGGCGCTCGGGCATCCTCGCCGCCGGAAAGGACTCCAAGATACTCAATAACACCGTCTACAACTGCAACCGCTCCGGCTGGAAAGGCTTCCAGAAAACCGCAATTGATGGAGGGCGGAATTCTATTCCGCCGCATGAGGGCGAAGCCGGGCTGAGCCTCTTGAATACCTCTCTTTCAGATGCAATCAAATCCTGCGGAATCAGGGGAATATAAATATTCAGTGAAATGGCGTAGTTCACTGAATATTTACGCTCAGTCCGAGGCTGGAAGCCGGATTATGAACGTGCATCCTGGGGACTGGGTGTTGTTGAAGGCCGATGCAGTCCCTCCGTGGAGTTCGGCTATGTTCTTCACTATGGCGAGGCTGAGGCCGGGCCCCCTGGTGTAGTGATCTACATCCTGAACGTGGAACTCGTTGAAGACCGTGTCAAGCTTCGACTCGGGAATGCCAGTTCCGGAATCTATGACCGACAGTTCGATGCATCCGTCAACGGCCGCAAGCCTGACCTTTACGCTGCCGCCCTTCGGCGTGAACTTCAGCGAGTTGTCCACCAGGTAGGCCACCGCGAGCGAAATCAGCCCGGCGTCGCCCGAGAACGGCAGGCCCTGCGCGAAGCTTTCCTCCAACTTCACGTTCTTCTCTATGAACCTGTCCGCATACCTGTCAACGACGCCTGACAGGAGCGAAGGCAGATCCAGCGGGCTTCTGCTGATGCTGACGTCCCCGCGCTTGAAGTTCGTGAGCATTATCGTCTTGTCCACGAGGTCCAGGAGGCTGCGGCCGCAGCTGATGATGTGGGAGACCGCCTCCTTGTCCGAGACCGTAAGCGACGGGCTCTGCTCCAGCATCTCCGCGAAGCCGATTATCGCGTTCAGAGGAGTCCTGGTCTCGTGCGAGAAGACGTTAAGCAGATCGTCCTTTATCTTGTCCACCTCCTCGACCGACTTCAGCCTTAGGAAGACCCGGACCTTCGCCAGCAGCTCCTCGGGCTCGAAGGGCTTTATAATGTAGTCGTCGGCCCCCGACTCGTAGCCTTTCAGCCTTTCGGAAAGCATGCTCTTGGCGGAGACAAGGATGATCTTGGTGAACGAGAGTGACGGATCCGACTTCAGCCTCCTGCAGACTACATAGCCGTCCATGCCGGGCATCATGATGTCGAGCAGGACGAGGTCGGGCCTGGTCTCGCCGGCCTTCCTGATCGCATCCTCACCGCTGGACGCCTGGCTGACGTCGTAGTCGACCCCGAGGATTTCCTCCAGGATGCGGACGTTCAGCCTGTCGTCGTCGACGACAAGTATCCTGTTCTTCATTTTTCCTAGGCCTGTTTGCGCTGCTCCACTGGAAGTCTGAACGTGAATACAGCACCCCTTTTACCCGGCCTGTTTGTAGCATATATCGTGCCATTATGGCATTTTATGATGTCCCGGCATATGGCTAATCCGAGCCCAGTTCCTTCATGGGCCTTGCCGGTCTTCGACTGGAAGAACTCGGTGAATATGTTTTCAAGCTCCTGCTCGGGAATACCCGGCCCCTCGTCGGAGATGCTGATCCCGACGGTACCGTCTCCAGCGGAGAATTCGACCGAAATAGTCCCCCCGGGCGGGCTGAACTTCCATGCGTTCCAAAGTATGTTCCTCAGAACCCTCGTTATCTTGTCCCTGTCGAAGCATGCTGACGTGCTGAAGGCCGGCTCGTCGCAGACGAAGCGGACGCCCTTTTCCTCGAACGAGGCCCTGAGCTCGCCGTAGACCTGCATCGCCGTTATGTAGAGGCTTGCCTGGACGAAGGAGAAGTCCATCTGACCCGACTTTATCTTGGCGATGTCCAGCATCTCGTTTATGATTTTGAGCAGCCTCTGCCCGCAGTCGTTGATGCTCTGGAAATAGCTTGCCAGCTTCTCCTTTGGGGCGTCCGGCGCGCCGAGCCCGAGCCTTGAGAAGCTCAAAATTCCGTGCAGCGGCGTTCTGAGCTCATGGCTCAGCCTCGTGAAGAACACGGTTCTTGCGCTGCTGGCCTTCTCGACCTCCTCCAGCGCCCTTGTCCTCTCCTGGACGGTCTTCTGCAGGCTTTCATACATGTCATGAAGCCTGATGACCATGTTGTCGAAGGCGTTGGATAGGGTGCCGAGCTCGTTGCCGAGTCCGGAATTTATCTTGACGGTGAAGTCCCCCGACTCAAGCCTCTCCGTCGCCGTCAGCAGCTTTTTGAGCGGCCTCGCCAGCTGGTAGTTGAGCAGCAGCAGCAGCACGATGAAGCCTCCCAGGAGGGCGATCATGCCTGCGCCCGTATGGAAATACTTGGCCTGTCCGGCCGAGCTTTCGGCCATCGCCTCATAGTCTATGATGTCCGCCACGACCCAGCCCGGACAGGGCAGGAAGCTGGTGAAAACAAGATATTTCCGTCCGCCTGAACTGATTCCGAGTGTCCTGGCCTCCTCGTCCGAGTCCAGGATGGCCGGCCTTATGAAGGAGACTAGCGGTGTCTTGGCCGGATCAAGCCCGGGGAAACTGTCCATGCAGGCCTTCGGCAGCACCGCGGAAATCACTTCCTTGCTCTCCCTTTCAAGTATCAGGCGCCCCTCCTGCGGCGCCATGGGCTGCTTCCAGGAGCCCAGGCTTCTGGTCTTGAGGCTGGACACATCGATGAAATACGTGAAGATTCCCTTCCTTCCGGCCACGTCCGACTTCATCGCGACAGGCGCAAGCCATCTGCCCGAAGCATTGTCACAAAAGATTTCCCCCCACCTGTATGGCATGCGCATCTTCCTGGGCGGGGCGGCCGGAGCGTCAAGGCCCGCCTCCAACTTACGCAGCTTCTCCTTCTTGAGGTCGTCCAAGACGCTTTTGGAGGAAACCCAAAACTCGCCGTCGGCCAGGAAGCAGGTCTCCCTGATGACCTCGGGCCAGTCCTCGTGCATCCTGTCGAGGGTGGCCTGCATCTTCAGCCTGAAAAGCTCCTGCGAGAGGTTGAGCGTGAGGCCGCCCAGATCCGTCTCGGCGCGCTCCTTCATGTTCTTGAGGTTCTGGACGGCGAACGACAGCTTCGCCGACTCGAAGCAGATCAGCCTCAGGTGCTTCGAATATATCAGCCTCTGGAAGCCCACCTCGTCGAGCCGCTGTATAAGCCCCTGCATTATCCCCGCGCTTATCAGTATGGCCACGCCGAAAACCAGACCCAGGCTCATCAGCAGCCGCCAGACCAGCGAACGGCGCATGCACACACCGAGCATGTATACCGTCGCCACCGACAGCGTCGCCACTATCAGAAGATGCCATGCCCACCAGAGGAAACCCCAGCTTTTGCCGAACCTCGCCATGAACGCCGAAAGCGCGAACATGTAGGCCATCATCGCAAAGACCATGCTCTCGCGCCTGCCCGTAAGCATGTGCCTGTAAAGCCAGCAGGTCGCCACAACGAAAAGAAGCGCGCCGCTGATCCAGAACAGGAACTTGCCGCTCGCGCTGACCGAAGCCCCGTCAGCCCCGAGCATGGCCGGCAGGGCAGCGCCGAGCCTCCCAGGAATCCATACCAGTAGCCATGCGGCCGCCAGCGTCGGCACTATGAACTTCAAGGCGAGGTGCAGAAAATCGAAGTCCCATCTCGTCCTCCCTTCGTGCCGCAGCGAAATGGAGAAGAACAGCGCCGCCGACGTGACCGCGAAATATTTCAGCCAGGCCGCCTGCTCAGTCCCCGGAAAGTTCAGCGCATAGGTGAAATCAAGCAGACCCATGAACAGAAAGCCGCAGGCCATGATCCCGTAGACAAGCTCTGACGTGCTACGGAAGTATTCGATCAGAAGAAGAAACATGAAGACGCTGAAGAAGGCCCCCGTCCACTCAAGCATCGATATGTCGACAGGGCTCTTCCAGAAGAACTCCCGTATCCTGCCCCCGCTCAGCAGATAGACGAGTATCGGCAGGACGTATATGCAGGCGAGCAGCACGCCGATAAGGATCGCCCTGCCTCGGGAAACCTTGAATTTTTCGGCTTGCGCATCCAATTTCAGATTTCCTGGCCCGCATCTATGCGGAGACTAAAAACTGTGGGAATTTCTCTTGTGACCTATCAGTGAGGGGCGCCGGAAATCTGAAACTGAAATCCCTTCCGGGGGGCGGTATTTTACCACATCTTCGCCTCAAGCGGACAAGTCTTCTTCCTTAAGTATCAGGTTGCCTGATGCTGGATGTTCACTTCTTGGACCATTTCCCGGACGGATCCTGTATCCAGACCCCGGAGGCCTCTTCCTTGGCTATCTGCTTGGCGCGGGCTTCCCCGACCGCGTCGGCGCTGGAGCCGTTCTTCTGCGCAATCTCCTTGTAAGTCTTCTGGCGGGCTGCATTCTCCTGCTCCACCACGTCCTCCGCGGTCTTCTCATCGCCGCGGAATTCAAGGAGCCCCTTGTTGTTCTCCCCGACAATCCCCTTCAGCTTCAGCGCCTTTACAATCTTCACACGCTCCGCCGAACTCATCTCCCCGCATACCGCCAAGGAGCAGACGAACAGCAGCGCCACCGACGACATGACCAGCTTGCAGAAAAGCGACCTCATAAAACCTCCTTATGCAATTATCAGTTGACAATTATCAATTAAATTCAAATTTTAAGACGCTCCAATAACCAATGGCCAATAATTGATAATTGTTCATTGGTAATTGATGCGACGTCACTTCCCTTCCTTGCCCTCGAGATACTTCTTCAGCGCCTCCTCGGCCTCCTTGTCGGAAGTCTCCTTCGCGAGCTTGTCTTGCGCCTCGAACTTGGACTTCAGATCCTCCTGTATCTTAACATTCACGTCTATGGTGATATGCATGGGCTTGACCTCGATCGGCTTGACCTCAACTTCATGCCTGCAGCCTAATGACAGGGCTATCAAAAGGCAAGGGGCCGTGAAAAACACTGCATGCAACTTGGACATCGCCGTCTCCTGTTCTGTTAAAGATTTCTTGAGTGTTGGAATATATAAGCCTAAAGCCGTTTTTTCAACAAGTTCTCCTCGCACTTGTTGCCGTAGCGGGGCATTGTTGCCCGCGACATCCCTTCATTTCCCGGCCGGATCCGGCTTCAGCGCCTCCGCAACCTCCTCGTCCGTAAGCTTCCAGGCCAGTATTGAATAACCGACCGATGCGTCCGGAGGCCTGTCCCGGAGAAATATCGTCATCTTCAGGAAGGCCAGTATGCTGTAGAGCTTCCATGTCTTCTCGGATATGGCCTCTCCCCTTCTGCGGGCATCCTCCATCTGGGCGCAGAGATCCGCAAATATCCCCTCGTTTATACTGTTCACGTTCACGCCGGTCTCCGCCATCATAAGTTCAGGGATGTATATGGTGGAAAGCATCGTCGCGCTTATCAGATAGGTTCCGCCCTTGTACTCAAACGGCTCGCAGCCGGAACCTTGGGGATAGCACGGCATGCGCCTCTCGCCAAGGCCGTAGCGGCCGATCCTGTCGACTCCGAAATATGAAAGATAGACGTTCTCCCTGTCGAAGCCGGACGGCGCCTTTTCAAGCCAGACCTTCACGTTCTTGAGATCCTGCCCCCAATCCAGCGAACTGTCCACCAGATGCTTGTAGCCGTTGGACGGCCCTCCCGCCAGCACATTGAAATATGCCAGGTAGTTCGGCCAGATCAGCAGGCCCTCGAGAAGCATCAGCCCTAACAAGGCTAAGCCTGCGGCTATTCCTTTCCAGCCCTTGGGCAGGCTAAGATGGACGACCGCACCCGCGAATATGAAGAGGACCGGATAAAGCGGCAGTATGTGCCTCTGCCCGATGTTCATCCGGCTCGCCACGGCGAAAAGAATGTAGACTGCGGCGAACACCGCATATGGGACAAGCTTCGCAAGCTCACTGCCGTCGTGGAAGCCCTCCAGGACGCCGCCAGACAACGATTTCCTGAATCCTGCGGCAACTACGGCCAGCCCCAGCGCTCCGAGGATGATCTCCCACAGAGTGCTCTTCACCAGGAAACAATAGGGGAAGTAATACCACCAGCCGCTTACGCTGAACTCTCCGTTGAGATAGGAATACCTGTGCATCGAATGCTTTATCACGAAAAGGAATCCGTAGAGGAAGCCCTCAGGCAGGACTTTTCCGCGGCGCAGCATGTCGACCCCCTCCCCCAAGGAACCAGTCTCCTGAAGCAGCTCTTTCCACAACGGCTCCGTAGGGACATCGCCCGCAAGCTCGGGGTTGAGCATCGAGTAGCGGAACCCGAAAAAAAGCCATATCATGAGGACTGCGGCCGCGAGGCAGACGAGAACGACGCCGGAAAACACTATGATCTGCCGGGTCTGCCCTTCAAAAACATAAGACTTCCCCCACGGCAGCCTCAGCTCCAGCGGCTTGCGCATGCATAACCTTGCCACCGCCAGGATGAGCCCAATCGGAACTATCATTGAGAACGACATCTTCGTCAGGCACAGCGCTCCGAGCAGGAACGCCACAAGGGCAAGCCGGCCCAAGGTCACCGCCTGCAGCAGTCGCCAAAGCTCGCGCACGCAGGCCAGGAAGAAAAGGCAGGACAAAAGATCAGACGTGGCAAGGCGGCAGTGCGCCAGAATCGAAGGGCTCAAGGCGTAAAGCGAAAGGCTGATCAGACCGCCAAGGTGCCCGAAAATCTCCCGCGAACAGAAATAGACATAGGCTCCAAGAAACAGGCTGCACAGCAGTATCGCAAACCTGGCTGCGGCCAGCAGCCTGTCCGGATCGTTTCCGTAGTCGAACATAACCTTTCCGGGGAGGCTTCTCCAGGCCGCGACCGACCAGTCCCGGGAATCCGGCGCCGGAAACTTCACATCCATGAAGAGCAGAGGCAGGGACATCAGCCTCTGGGGAAGTATCCCGTTCTCAGGATTGATCCGGTAGTCGTCGCACAGCCAGCTCTCAAGGCCCCCGACGATGTGCGCAGGCTCGTCGAACGTCGGAGAGCCCCTCACCAGGCTCGTCGACGCAAGCGCGAAATGGAGGCAGAGCAGCAGGACGACTGGTATGTATTCCCGGGCTTTTATTGAAGCATCCTCCTTCACATTAAGGTGATCGCATAGCTAAGGTTTGCAACCCAGGTGTCGGGTGTCAGGTGTCGGCAAAACAACTTTTTCATTCCGCTGATAGTTGAACACCGTCAATTGCAGACTTTTGCAATTGGCTTACACCAATATATTATAATCGGACATCTTGAAATGTCAGCCTGTTTTTTAGAAGCGATCGGCAATGCGCCAGTCTTTTCTGCCGACACCCTAGGTAAATATTCAGTGAAAGGGCGTAGTTCACTGAATATTTACCCGAACACCGACACCTGAACCCAGTAAATTTTATGCACTTGGTACACAAGCATCTATTCATCCAAGCACCCGTGGGACAACAGTGAAGCAGCTTAAAAGCGACCTCTCGCATGCCTGGCCCGCCATGGCGATGGCTGCCGCCGTCTATGCGCTGACGCTCACCTTCTCCTTCACGGGCTGGGACGACACCGCCGCCACCGTCGAAAACCCATTGTTAAAATCCTTGAATTCTGCGAATTTCGCAGCCCTTTTCCGCCCCGGCGCAATCCCCGACGAACAGCTCTACATCCCCGTGACATATCTGAGCTTCATGGCCGAGGCCGCGACTTTCGGCCTCCGCCCCTGGCTGCTGCACCTTACGAACGTTGTCCTCCACTGCATCAACGTCCTCCTCGTATTCCATGTTATCCGTGCAATAACGGAAAACAGGCGGGCCGCCTTCTGGACTGCCATGATATTCGCGGTCCATCCCCTTCAATGCGAATCCGTAGCATGGATCATGGGCAGAAAGGACCTCCTCGCGACGATGTTCTCGCTGATTTCAACAGCGTTCTGGATTTCCGAAACCGAAAAGGAAAACTTCCGGAACTTCCTGGCTTCCCTTGCCTTTTTCGTACTGGCTGTCCTATCGAAGCCCACGGCCATAGTCCTGCCGGGCATCCTGTTCCTGGTCGCATTATTCCTGAAACGGCCGCTCGACCGCAGGCTTTTTGCGAAATTCGCAGTCCTCTGCGCGGTCTCTATCCTGGGGTTCGCCACGAACTCGATGACCGCATACGGCCAGCCCGGCAGCTCGCTGAAATTCATACTCTACAGGTCGTTATTCATACCCGCCGTCCTCGAAGGTTGGCTTGAAAGGATATTCCTGCTTTCAAGGCCTTCCGCGTTTTATCCATGGCTCGGCCTGGTGAACAGCACGATCATGACTTATGGAACGGCCTTCATCTCGATTCTGCTTCTCGCTTCAATTTACCAGTCCTTCCGCAAGGGAGCCGCCCTTGCCGCCCTTTGCCTTTCAGCGTTCCTCGTCTCGATGCTGCCCGCTTTCTCCCTGGTTTCGACAAGCTACCGGGACTTCTACACCGCGGACCGCTATGGCTACTTCGCTCTGATATGGCCGGCAACTGCCGTAGCCGCAATCCTTTGTTGCTCCAGCGGCTTCAAGGCCATCTTCTCAAAAGCTGTCCTGGCCATGCTGCTCGCCCTGATGCTCGCCTCCTCGTTTCAGCAGATCCGGATATGGCGGAACCCGGAAACCTTGTGGCGTTCAGCCGTCACCGCCGATCCCCGGTGGTCCCCCCAGGCATACTACAACCTCGGAAACTATTATTTCAGGAGAGGCGACCTGCACAAAGCCGAACAGAACTATCTGAACTCCCTGAAAATCATGCCCGACGCCGACTCATATTACAACCTCGGACTGATCAAGGAGCTGCAGAAAAACAAGGATGAAGCGCTCGCAATGTTCCTTCGCTGCGCCGTAGTCGACCCGACTTACATCCGAGCCAGGAAAAAGGCCGCCGCAATTCTCGTGGAACTGGAACGCCCCCAGGACGCCATGAAACAATATGCTGCCATCGCAAAGGCCGACCCCATGGACCCAGAGCCATACCTCGCCGCCGGAAAGCTCTTCCTCAAAAAAGGCGACAAGGAAAAGGCCGCCCGCGCTTTCGCCGAATACGAAAGGCTCAGCGGACGCAAAATCCCCGAGCGCCCACCTGCCTCAGCAGGCGAAACAAATGATTAGCCATAACGAATGCCGCTAAGATAAGGGAAATTCAGCCTCATTTATCAGGTTTGCGCCTCCTCCTCTTCCTGACCCCCTTTGCCGAGAGTTCGAGGCCGGTCCACCCGGTCCGTCGACGTCGGCATGCTGCCAGGGCAGGCAGAGGCTGTCCGAGGAAAAGCTGGGACGCGTGTTCAGGCATGTCAGGGACTCGCTGGAGTCGCAGGCGGACAGGCGAAACTCTGGGAACTGTTCTGATGACGAATAACCAATAATGGGAACGAAGTTTCAGGATAGGACGCCATCGATCTTTTCCTTGAGCTCCTGGAAGGAGAAGGGCTTTTGGATGAAGAGATCGCCGGAGCGCAGTATCTTGGTGTCGATTATGCCGCCTGTGAATCCTGACATGAAGACGACCTTGAGCCCGGGATATTCCTTGCGGAGGATATTGCTGAGCTCCTTGCCGTCGAGGTCAGGGAGGATTACATCGGTAAGTAGAACATCGGCCGCGTCCAGTATGCGGTCCGGGAGCTTGAGGCATTCCTCGGCGGAAGAGGCGGATGCGACCTTGTAGCCGCAGCGTTCGAGCATTTCTACGGCGGTTTTCAGGACGTTCTTGTCGTCGTCGACGACGATGACGGTCTTGCGCGGAACATCTTCCGGCCCGGACGCCTTGGCCGTGGACGGCGGCGGCTCGAGACCGGAGTTTTTCTCATCCCCCTGCGTAACCCTCTGATCCGAATCCTTCTGCAAGGAAGGGAAGTAGATTTCGAAGACTGTCCCCTTCCCTTTCTCCGAGCGGACCAGGATGGCGCCGTCGCGCTGCTTGACTATTCCGTAGACCGTGGAAAGGCCGAGCCCGGTGTTCGGCTGCCTCTTGGTGGTGAAGAAGGGCTCGAAGACGTGCTTCAGCGTCTCCTCGTCCATCCCGCATCCGCTGTCGGACACTCTTATCATGACGTGGCGTCCTGGCTTGAACTGGGGATTGTTTTTCGCGAAATCCTCGTCTACGTCCGCGTTCTCGACGCTTATGGTGAAGCGTCCGCCGTCGGGCATGGCGTCCTGCGAGTTTATTGCGAGGTTCATGAGTATCTGTTCGATGTGGGGTTCGTTCGCCATGACGGTGTCGAGGGACGCCGGGAGCTTCACTTCGAGGGCGATGTTCTTCCTCAAAGTCTTCTGGAGCAGGGGCTTGAAGCCGCTGATGCTCTCCCGGAGGTCGATGGCCTTGAGCTGGACTATCTCCTTGCGCGCGAAGGAGAGGAGCTGCTTTACCAGATCCCTGGCGCGCCTTGTGGCGTCGAGTATCTCCTTGAGCTGCTTGTAGAGCGGGTCGTCGGGCTTCAGCTCCCACAGGCCCATCTGCGCGTAGCCCATGATCGGCGTCAGCAGGTTGTTGAAGTCGTGGGCCACTCCGCCCGCCATGCGCCCTAGCGTTTCGATCTTCTGCAGATGGAAGACCTGTTCCTGGAGCCTGTCCTTCTCCTCTTCTATCCTTTTCCTGTCGGTCAGATCCCTGCAGAATGCCCACATGCTAAGGGGATTTCCGGCCTTGTCCCGTATGAGGAATGTGCTGAGCTCGACCGGAAAGACCGTCCCGTCCTTCCTGATGTATTCCTTCTCGTATACGCCGGAATAGCCGAACTTGAGCACCCTGCCCGTGACGATATCATCCTCCATGGCGTGCCATTTCTCGGGGGTGAGCTGCTGATAGCTGAGCTTCTTCAGTTCGTCCAGGGGGTAGCCCAGCATTCGTTCGTAGGCCGGATTGCAGTTGATGAATCTGCCGCCCATGTCGGTTGAGACTATCGCCTCGAAGGCGTTCTCATAGAGCTGCCTGTATTTCATTTCGCTTTCGGCCAGGGTCATAAGCATGTCGTCGGACTTCAGCCTCCATCCAAGGGAGAGAAGGAGCGCCACGGAGAGCAGCATGGTGGTCAGAATCGGGATCAGCCGGGCGCGCTTGATGTCGTATTGCAGAGAGTCCACAAGGATGTCCACGCAGACGACATGCCTGAGTTCGGCGTCCGCGGCCGGATCGGCTGGAACCAGCGCGCTTATGAAGGTGCCCCATATGTCATTGTAGGGGCCAAGGGTGGTCGGCTTCCTTGTCCTGAATATCTCGTAGAAGACCGCTGCCGCGTCCTCGTAGATCTGCCCGGGCTGTGCGAGAGGAGTCCGATCCTTTATGGCGGAATATCTGTCGGGTTCCGTGTCGAAGTAGAAGAAGACCTTTCCGTCGCGGAGTCCTAGCATGCAGATGTATCTTATGGACGGATTTGTGTTGCCGATGCTTGTGCACTGCTCCCGCAGCCGGACGTAGTCCTCGGACGCGAGATCGTCGGCGGTTCCTGTAAGGCGGACGATTCTGTCATGGTTGAGCGCCGCCGTGACCATCTTGGCCCTCATCAGGTGTTGCTCCATCTCATTTGAAAGGCTGTATTTCCCGACGAATTCGGTCGCAGCCCATCCGAGCAGCAGCGTCAGAAATATCAAGGAAAGGAAAAGATGGTAGCTGGAGTCCTTGAAGCCCAAGCCGGGGAACGCGGAGAGCATATGCCTGCGCATCATGAGGAAATGGAGGGCCAGCGCCGCGGCGGCCGCCGCGACGCTGGCCGCGCTGATGAGCTGCGCAGGGATGCCGGTCATCTCCTGGAACTGCATGCCGTAAAAATAGAAAACGAAGTCGGTGGGCGGAGTGAGCAGTACCTTGTTCAGCAGGTTCAGAAGCATTGCCGCGGCGGTCAGCCGTAGCATCCGGCCCCCGGGATGCGCGGACTCCCCTCCGTGGCGCCACAGTGCCGCAGACGCAAGAAGCCCCGCGGGGAAGGTTATCAGCAATTTGATCAAAACCTCCAGGCTTCCCAGTCCGAGGCCGTATGCGGCCAGGACGGCGCAGGGCGGAACGAGGAGCACCCATTTACCCGCCCGTAAGATGTTCAGAGCAGCCAGCGACCTGCGCGAGAATTCCAGGAGCATCATATACGAGGCCGCCAGGAGGATAAGACCTGCGAACTCAAGCGCATCCCTCTCCCCGTAGCTGAAGGTGAACATCTCGGCCCAGAGCCGCAGGCATTGCAATGCCGCATAATAGGAGAGGTAATTCCAGGGGAGGCATCTGGGGCATGTCCTGTGCACCGCGTCGGCGACCATCGCAATGACAAGGAAGAGGAAGCCGTAAACGTAGAATATGTAGTCGAGGTTCTGGAAAAGGATGTTCCCTGTCATGACATCTAAGCCTCCATATCCAGCTTTTATTGCCGCCAGTCCTCTTTGTCGTCAATCGTCCTACATGTATACTCATTTAGGCTGAAAATTGCGCATTTTGATTGCGGAGATTATGGAATTTGCTTCGCATTCTGAGAAACCGCCGATACCGAGGTGTCGAAGGTTCTCGAAGGGGGCGGAGCAAAACCAAAAGGCCGCAACCGTCTCGCGGCGAGCATCTTTGGGCCGTATTTTTCCGTTCTTTTTCGGACGACATTCGTGTCGCCACTCACTCGGAACAAAAAAATCCAATCTCAAATCTCGCTCGTCAAAATGTCAATTTTCACGCTAAAGGCCGCATCCCCGCCGACTAGGTGGACGGGGGCTTGGAGGACATTTTCTTTCGTGAAGACATGGTGTACGTGTCACTTTTTCTTATTCCCTACGCCGTTTACTGCCGCCCTTTGACGACTAAAGTCACCGATGCGCGGAAACGCATTCGGTGGACTTGCTGGTTATGTGAATATTTCCCCAGTTGAGCTTCAACTCCCGGTTCGAGGAAGCGCAGTCCCTAAGATATAAATTGATAAGGCTTTGATAAAGGATTCCTGTCTTGGAGGACAATCCCTTGAAATACTCGATGATGTCGACTCCAATGCGCAAGGTCACCTGCTTCTTGAGACGTTTGGCATATGGATTCGGTCTCGACTTCATTTTCGAAAGAAATGTCCCAACGACCAAAGTCACCGATGTGCGGTTGCACATTCGGTGGACTTGATGGTTATGGGAATATTATCCCAATTTAACTTCAATTCGCGTTGTGATGAAGCGCAGTCTCTCAGATACAAATTGATAAGGCTTTGGTAAGGAATGCCTGTCTTGGTGGACAATCCCTTGAAATACTCGATGATGTCGACTCCAATGCGTAAGGTCACCTGCTTCTTAAGACGTTTTGCGTATGGATTCGGCCTCGACTTCATTTTCGAGAGGTCATATTCTGCTTTCATAATGCACCTTCATAATGTTTTGTTTCTTTTTTGGTCGCCTTTCTTGCCGAAATTATTCTAATAACAGATTCCGACTCCCTGAAGCAATGACATACAAGCAGGAGATTCAGGCTGCGGCTTAAACCAAGGAGAAGAAATCTGTCCTCCCATTCCGAATGCTCGTCATCATAAAATTCAACGGCATGCTCGTCGAAGAATACCGACTTGGCTTCATCAAAGGTGATTCCATGCTTCTCCAAGTTTTCGCGCGCCTTCGAGTTGTCCCATTGAAATTGTATTTCTTTCATATTGACAATATATTTACATATGCCTATATGTCAAACACATTTAATCTATTTTGCTTGAGTCTTCCGGGCAGTGTGGGCAGCTAGCTCTCCCGTTGCCCCCTATGAAGCGTAAGAGACAGCTTCCTTCCGTACGATTCGAATCCATGTCACGCCTTATCTGTGCGCTTGACGAAGAATTCTGGAGTGCTTTCTCCAGCAAACAACTCGCCATACTTATAGCCGCGAAGTCGACCTTTCTTGTAGGGCAGGTATACTTCGATGGCTTCGCTTGATTGATGCTCCAATCGTATACAAATCGCATCTGTCTTCTCGTTCTCTCCGGGGGGAACGATTCGGACATCGAAACAGATGCCTACGGCGCGAATCTTACCGGCGGCGGCTTCCTTCCTAAAAGCCTTAGTCATCGTGTCGATCAGTTCTTGTGACTCTGGATGCTCATCATCGCCGGCAGCCATGACTGGAGCAATCTCACCTTCCGTGCTCATCGTCGCACCGAAAGGATAAAACTCCCCATACTTGGAAAGCTGCTGCTGGGCGAATGGCATTAGCATGTTCAGTAGTTCATCTAGGTCGTCTTTTGGCATAAGTGACTCTCCTTTGGCATAACGACTGCGCTCACCTGACCGGACCGCCTTGCGGTTCCGTGTCAGGTGAAGCGGTATGGTTCGTCCTATAATAATTTCTGAAGGTCTTCTTTGGTAAGTTCGCAGTCTCTGCAGATTTGTAAGGCAAGACCTCTGCCAATAGTTTCACCACTATGGACTGGGACGACAGTGCATCTTCCATCAGGATGCCTAAGAAAATGGTGGCTTCCCTTAATCCTGATTTCTACAAAACCGGCCTTTTTCAGCGCCTTTATTAAGGCCTTGCCTGTAAGAGATGGGAAATTGCTCATATTGAGACAGCAAGACGTTGGACGCCAATGAATTCATTCTCAGAAACTTCCTCTTCCACCTCAAGACAAAGTTCAATGGCTTCTTTTGTCCTTTCCATCAACTTATCGAGAGACTTAGCCTGCGTATGACATCCCTTGAGAGAAGGAACCGTGGCAACAAAATACCCATCCTCATCTTTTTCAATAATCACATTAAAAGACTTGACCATGATAAACTCCTATTTCCAATATATTATATCCTTGTTCTTCGTCTTTTCAAATCATCTCTGGCGAACGTCTGGCCTCACCGGAGCGCGGTTAGCGGTTCGGTGCAGGCCGTGGTTAGCCATTCTTCTTGTATTCCTGGATTCTTTTCTTGGCGTCCTCTAGGGCACTGCCTTCCCAAACATCAACTCTGCTTCCGTCGGCAAAGTAGTTCTCGGCAAAGTTCTGGGCATAATGCCAGGGATGGTATTCCCATCCGTCACGTTTAGCGTTTGCCGAGTTGCGAATCCAGAGATCCCATATTGCGACCTCGATTGTGTCAGACAAGTGGGATTCTGTGACCACATACTGTCGCCAGTCACCGCCATGCGCAGAAAAAGCGATCGGATGTTTGGTCGAAAAGTCGGCGAGGGCGGAGATGGTCTCCTGCGGCAACCTCTCGATCACGCTCACGACGTACATTTCGAAGAAGAAGTCCAGGGGGCACTTCCTTTGATAGTAAGGTGCCAGAGCCTTCATGACGCCGTCATAGTCGACGGGAAACGGAGGCATTTGCGGCGGTATAAATATCTCCTTGCCACCGTCCCTCGCTTTCTTCCTGAAGAAGCCAAACATCTTCTCTTCCTCTCTGGCTAACGATAAGAGATTATGCGGCGCACTGCCGCCGCATAGTCGCTGTTGGACTAAGCCATTCGGCACTATGGGGATTTATCTGACTGCGCCTTGCCGTCAGGGCATAAGATACACGGTTTTGCGGTCGGATGCAAGCATGACCGGCGGCTTTTCAGCAGTAAAGAATGGTGAGACTGGATAAGTGGATGACTGTATGGATGGGTGTT
>CAZWRV010000060.1:0-37593 GCA_964636325.1 uncultured Victivallaceae bacterium
GCATGTGTCTATGGAATTCATTGAATTTTGGGTTGCGGGCGAAGCCCGCCTTAGTTATTCGGCATCCTGAATATCCGTTAAGGAATTACATATGAGCGACAAGAGGGATTACTACGAGGTTCTTGAGGTCTCCAAGAACGCATCTCCGGAGGAAATAAAGAAGGCCTACCGCAAGCTCGCGATCAAATACCACCCCGACAAGAACCAGGGAGACAAGGAGGCCGAGGAGAAGTTCAAGGAGCTGGGAGAGGCATACGAGGTGCTCAGCGATCCGGCGAAGAAGGCCCAATACGACCAGTTCGGCCACGCAGCCTTCGCAAAGGGAAGCGGCGGATTCGGAGGCCAGGGCGGCGGATTCGGAGGATTCGAGTTCCATGACCCGTTCGACATATTCAGCCAGGTATTCGGAGCTAACGGACGGGGCTCCTCAATCTTCGACGAAATCTTCGGCGGAGCATCCTCGCGGCGCTCTCACTCCGAGGCCATAGACGGCGCGGACCTCCGATTCGACCTCGAGATAGACTTCGAAGACGCCGTTTTCGGAACCGACCGATCCGTCAAGATCCCCCGACTCGACACATGCCAGGCCTGCAAAGGCTCAGGAAGCGAGCCCGGCACCGGCAGGAAGACCTGTTCCAAGTGCGGCGGCGCAGGCCAGGTTGGAATGACACAGGGATTCTTCAGCTTCAGGCAGACCTGCCCCACATGCCGGGGCTCAGGACAGGTCATCGAAAAACCATGCTCGAAATGCTCCGGCCAGGGGCGCATCAGGGCGGAAAAAATCCTCAAGATACACATCCCCCCGGGTGTCGACACCGGCTCCAGGCTCAGGGTCTCAGGCGAAGGCGAAGGCGGACTCAGGGGCGGTTCCTACGGCGACCTGTACGTATTCATTCATGTCCGCCCGCATGAGATCTTCCAGCGCGACGGACAGGACATCCTCTGTGAGGTCCCGATCGACTTCCCAACCGCCGCCCTCGGCGGAATAGTCGAGGTCCCCACCATCACAGGCAGGGCGAAGCTGAAAATTCCGGAAGGCACGCAGAACGGCACAATCCTGAGACTCAAGGGTAAGGGACTGCCCTCCCTAAAGGGAGGCCATCGAGGCGACCAGCACATCCGCATCTTCATCGAGGTTCCCAAAAACCTTTCCAGAAACCAACGCGAACTCCTGCAGAAATACCAGGAAAGCGTGGGCAGCAGCGGCAGCCAGGCACACCCCATGATGGAAAGCTTCTTCCAGAAGGCAAAACGCTTCTTCACAGGCGGAGAGGAATAGGCAAGACACGGGACGGGTGCCGAGACGCCGATATTTATGGATATAATTCGCTCTAGCCAGGCTAGACTTCCGAAGGGCATAATAGCATAACGATCTTACCGCCTTGACTTATCCTTTTCCTCTTGCGAATTCCTGCAAAACGGTTGAAATGAGCTTACACTTCCCTGAAAAATCTGTCCCTTGTATTTTTCCGCCAAATTTCCTTCCATGCCCTTGACAATATTTCTAATTTATCATATAATATTTCTAGAACTGTTAATATTTATATTGGATATTACAGCCATTCAAAGGATGGCGGGTGGATGGTTGTTTGGACGAATGGATGATAGTGACAGGAAATAAAACATGCCCAGCAGAAAGCAGTCTGACATCTTAAGGGAGCTCCGCAGCGAGATAGTCGAAGGCAGGCTTCTTCCGGGCGACACCGTCCCCTCCCGGCAGGAGCTGCTTGGAAGGTTCGGTTCAAGCCGCCAGACGCTGCAGTCCGCGATCAACACTCTCATCAGGGACGGATTCTTGACCGCCAAGCGCTTCCAAGGCACTTTGGTGGCCGATAATCCTCCGCATCTCCGCAACTTCGGAATTGTCTCATTCCACGGCTTTTCGGAGTCGAAATATACTTCCGCGATACAGCAGGCTGCCATCGGGCTGTCGGAAAAAGGGCCTTTCAGTTTCAAGTTCTACTGCTACGAAAGAGGGCATATACAGACGGAAGGTTACAGGCGGCTCAATTCGGATGTTGAGTCGCAGATACTTGCCGGTCTGATATTTACGAATCCGCCCATCCATCTTGACGGGACTGCCGCCCTCGAACAGCCTGGGCTTCCGCTGGTGACTAACTGCGCGCCCGGGGCATACGACAATCTGCACCATATCTATTACGCCTGGGACAGCTTCCTCGAGCGTGCGACGGACTACCTGGCAAGGCGGGGCAGAAAAAGAGTGGCGCTGATCGGCGCATATCTATACCGCGGACAGATCGAAAAGGATATTGAATGCCTTGTCGGACGCAAAATCGGACGCCCCGAGCTCGTCCAGTCCTGCGCCCTCGAGCCGGGCTCCGCGTACCAGGCAGCCCTGCTGCTCATGAAGCTGTCGGGCGAAGACCGTCCCGACGCGCTGATCATTCGCGACGACAATCTCGTGGAGGCTGCGACCGAAGGCCTTGCGTTTTCTGGAGTAAGCATCCCCCGGGATCTGGAAGTCGTCGCCCACTGCAACTTCCCGGTCAGGCCGCCGAGCTGCGTCCCGGTCGTCCGCCTCGGACTCGACTGCCGGGACATGATCCTCCGCGACATCGAATGCCTGACCGCGCAGCGGGAGGGAAGGCCCTTCCCGAAAGACGTTGAAATGCCCGTGGTCTTCGAGTCCGAACTGGACGACAAATTGATTAAGACCTTCAAGATTTAAGTGAATGGTTACATGACGGAGAGAATCATGAGGACTGTTTATGCGTGGCTTGAGCGTTTTATCCCCATCGGCAAAAAATTTCCGTCACGGAAATTTTTTACACTCATCGAACTGCTCGTCGTCATTGCGGTCATAGCGATCCTGATGGCGATGCTGCTTCCGTCCCTGAGGCTGGCAAGGGAGAGCGCGCACCGGATACAATGCCTCAACAACACCAAGAGCCAGGGACTCGCGAGCTTCAACTATGCCGGCGACTACGACGGTTTCCTCCCGATGCACCAGACCGTCGCGGACGGCGGGTGCTCCTGGGGCACATTGTTCGACGGAGGATATTTTTCCGGCGCCCCGCGGACAGAAAAGGGCGTCAAGTTCTCAGGAGTCCTGGCATGCCCGAGCGCCAACACGGAGATATCCGATCCTAACTACACCCACAACTGGAAGGACAGCTCCGTCTACGCCTGGGCCTATGTCCAGAGCAGGAACGGCATCCGGCAGGTCAGGACAATGAACCACCTGCAGGACCTTCAGATAAGGGCGGCATACGTCCCTAACGCGGAAATGCGCGTGGCCACGCACTACAGCACCAACGGAGTTTTCGGGTGGGCCATCGGCATCTGGGGCATCGACTCGAACAGCAATTTCCCGTTCGGCACGAACTGCAACATCGCCTCTGGGAACCCGCCCCCCAAGCCCCAGAAATACAACAGCGCAAGCAGCCCCGGCAACACATGGCTCTCCGGCGAATCCTCAGACTGCATCGTCGGACTCGGCTGGATGGTCTTCCAGCACATGAAAAAGTGCAACGTAACCTATCTCGACGGCCATTCCGACTCGCTACCTCCCACTGACATCGACATCAACACCGAAAACAACGTCCTCGACAGCCGGAGGATACTGAAGCGCTGGTGGTGACGGATGCATTGGCCGCAATGGCTGTAGCTGCATGTATCCATGTCAAAAGCTGCAAAATAAGGGCATAAAAATCCTAGACAAAGATGGAAAACATGGTTTTAGAAGACATAGATATATTCCGCATAAAAAACATTCCTCCGAATTATTATGTTTCCTCCAGGCACGCCAGACATCCTAATGGAAATAATAGAGGGCAAGAGCGACGAGATCGCCTCGCTTCGGCCGCTCGTGCCTGAATTCAAGCGGGCCGCAAGGGATGCTTCGCGCCCCCTCGACTTCGCCGGCGCGCTCCGGCGCGGCATCGGAATCTCGGTGATCGCAGAGGTCAAGAGGGCCTCGCCTTCCGCCGGCGTAATCGCGGAGGACTTCGATCCTGAGAGGATCGCGGTCGAATACGGGAAGGGCGGCGCCGACGCCGTAAGCGTCCTCACCGAACAGAAGCATTTCCTCGGCTCGATGAGCCACCTCGCCGCAGTCAGGAAGGCCTGCCGCATCCCGGTCCTGCGCAAGGACTTCATTGTCGACGCCGCGCAGATCTACGAGACGCGCGCCGCGGGGGCGGACAGCTTCCTGCTGATAGCCGCGGCCCTTTCGCCTGACCAGATGAAGGACCTTCTGGAAACGGGCCGCTCGCTCGGGATGGAACCTCTGGTCGAGATCCACACGGAGGACGAACTCGCATCAGCCGTCGCCTGCGGAGCCGAAATCGTCGGAGTGAACAGCAGGGATCTCCGCACGTTCACGGTCGACACCGGCGTCCAGATGAGGCTCGCAAAACTTATTCCACCGGAAAAGATCAAGGTCGCCGAGAGCGGGATAAAAGGCCCTGCGGACGCCGCACGCCTCCGCGCCGCCGGCTTCTCCGCAGTCCTGGTCGGCGAAGCCCTCATGCGCGCAGGACTTGAAAATTCCGCAAACACCATTAAAGAAATGAAGCGCAAATGCATGGGAGAACCGATATGAGAAAGTTCAGGATGTCAATCCTGCTGAGCTCGCTTGTCGCGCTGCTCCTCACATCTTGCCAGGGGAACGGAGAAGGCGCCCAGGAGAAGCCGGCGAAAAAGATCAACTTCCCGAAAATCGAGGGATGCACGATGAGCTTCCTCTGCCTTACGCAGGAGAAGAACAGGACTTTCGCGCCCGGCGCCGAGGCGAGGATAAACCTGGGACTGAGGAACGACGGCGCCAACCACTTCCTCTGCTATGAATGGATGATGGAGGAGGACTACAACGTCAACATCTACTACAGCCCCTGCGACGCCAAGTCGGACGTCTCCGCCCAGAACTTCCAGTGGATCAAGGAGAGCCCCGAGATTAAGGAGCCGGTCAAGCGCATGCCGCTCGACCTCGCACCAAGGAACACCGCCCTCATATACAAGGAGCTCAAATTTGTAAAAGCCATACCGGCGACGATCAAGGAGCCCAAGTATTTCGCCGTCTACGCGGAGCTCAACCTGAAGTCCTTCGCCGCCAAAACCGAAGTCTTCAGGATAAAGGTCGATCCCGCGAAGAAGGAACTTCCGCCCCAGCCGGTGCTGGAGAAGAAGTGAGCCGACAAGTCAAAAGCCGCCGGGTTTCCCGGGTTCGTGGAGCTGCGGGAGACGGCTGGCAGTTGCGGCGTGGAGCTTTACGTCGGCGGGAGCAATTATTCTTGTCCAGCGTCAAGGCTCTGGCGCGGCGGATACGCCGTTTCCAGAAGCCGATGGTTCTGCCTTTTTTTTATCTTTGATTTTCAAGTACAATCTGCCTAAGGCGGGCTTTGCCCGCAACCCAAAATTCAATGAATTCCATAGACACATGCACGCTTTTGTTATAGAAGTTTTTAAGAAAGTATCCTAGGTTTTTCCCTGCGGGAAAAATGCGCCCTTACGGCGCGCAGGTAGCTTGCGCGCGCCGCGCGCAAAGGGCAAACTCTGCATACGAGTAATGCTGTGTTATGTTGCTTGCGCGCGGCACGCGCAAACTACTTTTGGAAAAAACGTTTTCCAAGTGGCACCGTAAGGGACTAATCCGACTCCAGCGATACTTACAGCAAAGCCAAAAATGAATGCTCCCACGACTATTGGATATGTCTTGATTAAAGGATACTTGTGAAAGATGACGAACATTGGAATGCACAGGCACAGTCCACAGAATGTTCCTCCAAGTATGAAAGTTCTAGGTAATGCAAGCAATCTTTCGCGTATTTTCTTTTCTTTGTTCCCCGACATGTCTTTCTCCTTGACATTTTGTTTGCCCCTGATTTCTAAGCGATCAGAATTCAACCTGATAAAAGATAGGGCTTTCTTCAAATCTGTTCATGTGGATTCTGGAGGATATGGCATTTCTTGGAACGATGATATTGACAGTATCTTCTGGGTTATGACGGCCTGATCCCTCTTCTCGATTAAGGATATTATTCTCATATGTCCGCCGCACCTGGAGCGCTGCAGCGGGTCTGTCTCATATACCTTTTTGCTAAGGGCCGCCCACCTCGACCTGCAGGTTTTCCGGAAATGATTGTCCGCTTTGAGGCTTTGTGCGAGAATATTATTTGTGAATAATCCAGGTTAAAATATGAATTCCATCTGGATTTCATTTGGCGGGTCAGTGGGCATCTGCTTTTTCCGCCCTCTTGGCGCGGGCGGGTTCTCCCACTTTGCGATCTGCGCCTGGAGGCGTGCGAACTGGGCCTTCATCTGCGACAATTCCTGGCTGACCTTACCGGCAAGGCGTGCTTTGAGCTTTTCCCTTTTCTCCGCCGATATTGAACTGAACTCCCAGGCCGGATCTTTCTTCGCCCGCCTTATCTCGTATTCCAAGGAGCCGGTCTCCTCTTCTATGTGGCCTATGGCGTCGAGTATCTGCGCGCATGATGTTTTTGGAGAGAATCCTTTGCCGCCGGTCTCGGCGATGGCGAGGAGGGCTTCAAGCTTGTCCAGGTCGCGCTCCTCGTAGGCCTTTTGCGCGTCGTTCCACAGTACCGCGGATCTTTCGTCGAAGACGGCGCCGGTGTCCGGATGCATGATCTTGCAGAACCGCCTGTACGCCTCCTTCAATCTTTTTCCGGCGTCCCTGCTGCCGCGCCTGAAGCTGCCCATGAAGTCTTCGATTTCGTCGTCGAGATAATCCTCATGCGGAAAGAATGCCTCGCGCAAATTGCCCAGCATCTCCCTGAGCGCGTCATACATTTCGTCGTCTCCCTCCTCGAATCCGCCGCCGTCGGAATCCCAGGTGTCCTCCTCGTCCGGAGGCTCATGGGCATATTGCTGTCCTGAACCGTCGGAAGGATTCTGGTCATAATGCCTGCTCTCGGCCATGTATGCGTCCTCGTCCCTTAGGACTCTCTGATATGCATTGAAGAATGAAACACCTGAGGCCATCCGTTCGTAATGAACCCTGTCGACTATGAGGGCCTTTAGGCGGATTTCTTCGTCGACGTGCCGCATTTCGGCTAGTTCCTTGCCGAAGCTTATCTGGAACCAGCGCTGATAGGCCGGCCTGTCCGTCTCCTCGAAGCTCCTCCACGACTCGCGCAGCCTGGCTAATTTCTCCTCGGCCTTCTCGTATTGCGCCTCGTATTCGCGGCGGATTTTTGCCGTATCGAGGAGTATAGGGAGCCGACGTTCGCGTCTCTTCTCGATCTTGCGGATCTGCCCCGGGCGACGATTAATCTTGCCTTTTCTCTTCATGCATGTAGATCGCATGCCGTTTCCAATTTGAAGCTGTCTGTTTCTCAGCGCCGCCTCCCAGAAGCCTGTCTTTCACCGCCTTATTCCCCCGCTGTTGATGTGACAAGCCTCGCTTGCGGAAGCGGCGAATGCCTGGAAGAGTTTCAGTCTTTGAATTTGATCCCGTAGTCATGACAGGGCTGTAAATAATGCATATCATCTGATTTTTTCAAGGATTGCCTTTGCGAGTTCGTGGCCGATGCCGGGGACTTTTGCGGCGATTTCGTCCGGGGAGGCCTTTTTGAGGTCCGCGATGGAGCCGAAGGCGTTGAGGATTGCCTTCTTGCGTTCCGGGCCGACGCCCTGGATTTCGTCGAGGATGGACTCCTGGATGCGTTTTTCGCGGAGGCATCGGTGGTATGAGATTGCGAACCTGTGGGCCTCGTCGCGAATGGACTGCAGGAGCCTGAGCGCTGGCCTCGCCCGGTCGAGGACGAGCGGCTCGTCCATGCCCGGAATGAAAATCTCCTCGTTCCTTTTCGCGAGGCTGATGATTGGGGTCGGCGGAATGTTTTCGGCGGCGAAGGCGGAGATTGCCGCGGAGAGCTGGCCTTTCCCGCCGTCTATGAGGACGAGGTCGGGCAGGGTTTTCCCTTCGTCGACGAGCCGTCTGTATCTTCTTGCGACGATCTCCCTCATCATGGCGAAGTCGTCCGGCTGCTGGACTGTCCTGATCTTGAAATGCCTGTAGTTCTTCCTGTCCGGCGTGCCGCCGTCGAAGCGGACCATGCTTCCGACGGAGAGCTGGCCGGAGATGTTCGAGATGTCGAACGCCTCGATGGTGTCCGGGCGCCTGTCGATGCCGAGCGCGGCCTCGAGATCGGCGACGGCCTCCGGGCCGGCGGGCGACTTCAGGTCTGCGAACCGGAAGTTGCGCATGCCCCTGCCGAAGGTCTCCCTGATGTTCTGGATTATGTCGCGGCATTTTGCGGCTTTCTCGAACTTTTTTTCGGCGGCGGCCTGCTGCATCTGCGACTGGAGGACGGCGATGACATCGTCCGTCCTTCCTTCCAGGACTTCCAGCAGCGAGCCGACGCGCTCCTTGTAGGCTTCGAGGCTTGTGCGGCCGACGCACGGCGCGCAGCAGTCCCTGATGTTTTTTGCGAGGCAGTGGCGGTGGTCGGTTTCGCCGGGTCTGTCGGCCTTGCAGGTCCTGAGCCCGAAATGTCGGGTGAGGAACTCGACGGTGTCCCTGAGCGCGCCGCCTTTCGGGAAGGGGCCGAAGTATCGCGATCCGTCGTTGCGCCTCAGGCGAGCGAGCCTGAGGCGCGGCAGCTCCTCGGATGGATTTATCCTGATCATCAGGAAGCGCTTGTCGTCCCGCATCAGCGTGTTGTAGTAGGGCGCATATTCCTTGATCAGGCGGGACTCGAGCAGGAGGGCCTCGCTGTCGGTCTTGACTGTCCGGTATTCCCATGAGACGATGGAGTTGACAAGCGAGAGCAGCTTGGGGTCGGCGTGACGGAGGCGCGATTTCTGGAAATACTGGGACATCCGCCTCCTGAGGTTCGCGGCCTTGCCGACATAGATGATGTTGCCGAGCCGATCCCGGAAGATGTAGATTCCGGGGGAGGCGGGGACGTCGCCCGGCCTGAACCCGGAGGAAGCTTCTTCGTCCTGCGTCGGTTTGTCAAGGCTGGGCATTGCTGTTGTCCTTTGTCAGGCATTCTTCACGCGAGGCCTGCCGAGACCTGCGATACCTTCCAACCGAGGAGTCAATATCCGCGAGTTCGGCGTCCGGCATTCGCCGTCCGTGTTTCAATTTCCTTTGACACTCCAGGAGACGAGCGTCCCCTTGGCGGAGGTTCTGGAGGATTTCCTGCCGGAATATGTTTGTTGCGCGGAGGGATCGTATTTGGTGGAGAATTTCCCGAAGCTGATTCTGGGCGCGCTGACTGATCCAGAGACTTTCGAATCCGGCGCCATGCCCAAGTCCACCAGGTTCGAAGATCCGCCGCCGGACGAGCCGTGCTCTACCGAAATGTTCAGGATTCCCTTTTTGTTCCACTTCAGGGCAATGGTTTCCAGAAGGGCGTCGCTGCCGTCTCCGGCGGCGCGGAAAAACCTGAAAAGAGCCGAGCCTCCTTCCGGGCCGGATTGAAACTCGTATGCGTCCTTAAGCCTGAGCACGCCAGAATCCCAGGCGCCGAGCTTGACGTTGAAGGACGTTCCTGCGTCCATTGAGGCCGTGTCGAAATTCGCTCCGAGCTTGAGCTTGGCCCTTATGGAGAATGTGTCCTTGCAGGCGATGGGACATTCACCGTCGCATTCCTGCGGCAGGAACTTTTCGGAATGCCTTGCCCTGTATGAGAACTTCAGTACCTCCGCCGAATCTCCGGGGTCCTGCGCCACAGGCTGGAAGTTCGCGGTTATCTTCATGTTCTCCGCGACCTTGGTGACGGTGAGCGGATTGTCGGTGCTGGAGACGCCGCCGGTCCAGTCGACGAAGCTGTAGCCGTCGTCTGGAACTGCTGTGACGGGCAGGCAGTCCGCTCCGTTCAGCACCGTCTGCGTCGCCTCCCCCGCTATCGTGCCGCCGGTTCCGGCCTCGAAGACGACCGTCCATCCGAGGGTCGCCGAAATTCCGGCATAGACATACGCCCCCTGCGTCCCTGCGAGGAGCTTTGTCCCCGTGGCCGACAGTGAAACCGCCTGCCAGTTCAAGCCGGAGGAGCCGCCGGACGGACTGTTCTTCTCCCAGTTTCCGCCGCCGTCCTTGCTGGTGTAGACATAGCTGTTTACGGCGGATGCTGCGATGACCATCCCGTCTGAATTGCAGTCCAGGGAAGTCCAGCCCCTTGTAATTCCGCTTCCGGCAGGCGCCTTCTTCGCCCATGTCGCGCCGCCGTCCGCGGAGAGATAGAGGTAGTCGTTGTATGCCACGGCGATTATGACCGTCCCGGCATCGTTGATGCAGACAGAACTCCAACCCTTTGCAGCGCCGGCGGGAGACTTCTTGGCCCACGTCGCGCCGCCGTCGGCCGAATAATAGACATAGTCGTTCCAGGCCGAGACAACAATCTTTTTGCCGTCACCGTTCATGGAAATCGAATTCCAGCCCTTGGCTACGTCGGCGCCGGCGGGCGATTTTTTCGCCCATGTCGCGCCGCTGTCGGCCGAATAATAGACATGGTCGTTCCAGGCGCAGGCCGCGACCACGGTGCCGTCCCCGCTGAGGCTGAGTGAATTCCATCCTTTCACGACGCCAGTGCCGGCGGGCGATTTCTTCGCCCATGTCGCGCCGCCGTCGGCCGAATAATAGACATGGTCGTTCCAGGCCGAGAGCGCAATCTTTGTGCCGTCGTCGCTCATCGAGACGGAGTTCCATCCTTTCACCACGCCACTGCCGGCGGGCGACTTCTTAGCCCAGCTAGTTCCGCCGTCCTTGGAAAGATATGGATAGTCGTTCCAGGCCGCCGCGGCCATGACGCCGCCGTCAGGGTTGACGCAAACTGAAGTCCAGACGCCCTGCCCGGTCTTGGGGGAGAACTTCTGCCAGGCGTAGTCGCCCGCGGACAAAACGGCGGTAGAAAGAAAAATGTAGGAAAGCAGGGCAGGTTTGTCAAGGTTCATCTGTTTTCTCCTGAGGGTTGTCGCTTGGAGGCTGTCATATAGTTTTATCTTCCAATCCTGATTTTCAAATGTCCCGCCAGGCTGGATGATTTGATTGAAAATGAGCCGTTTTCGGAGTTTTGAAATCGCCTCGTCATCTTCCTGCACAAGCGTCCCAGACGCCGCCGATCCTTATGTTTTCCAGGCTTGAAGTTGACGCCGGATTTTTCCGTATGATAAAAGTCTTGATCCGCGGATCGGCCTTGTTCAACCTCTCGGCCAGCGGGGCGCCTTTGACAAATATGGCCGTGGAGAAGACGTCGGCGCTTAGCGCGTCGGGGGCGACCACGGAGACGGACAGCATGTTTTCGACCGGCAGCCCCGTTGCCGGATCCATGATATGCGTGAATGTCCTGCCTTCGATTTCGACATATCGCTCGTAGTTTCCGCTTGTGGAGACTGCGCAGCCCCTGATCTCAATGGTTCCGCATATTCCATCCTTCTTCTTCGGGTCGCGGACGCCGACGGTGTAGTTGTTCTTGCCGGGGGGCGGTTCCTCCAGGCAGACGAGGTTTCCGCCGAGATTAACTATTCCGGCCTTTATTCCGGCCTTCCTGACAGCGTCCGCGGCAAGGTCCACCGCATAGCCCTTGGCGATTCCGCCGAGGTCGAAACGCATTCCAGGGACAGTGAACTTGACCGTCCGTTCCTTGTCGTCGAAAACAAGCTTGCCGAGGCCGACCTTGCCCAGGGCTTCCTTGGTCTCGGCGTCCGACGGCAATGCCTTGCGTTTTCTATAGAAGCCCCAGAGTTCCATGAGTGGGCAGGCTGTGATATCGAAGGCGCCGTCGGTGAGCTTGTTGAATTCGCGGGACTTCGACAGGACATCCCATAGGAGACCACCGCACTTGAAAGGCTTGTCGGAGGCGGTCTTGTTGAGCCGCGAGACTTCGCTGGCCTCGTCGAAGATGTTGCAGACGTCCTCGACCTCCTTGACTTTCTGGATTGCCATGACGGCAGCCCGATCAGCGGCCTCCCGATCGCCATAAAGAGTCACTTGCAGCAGCGTCCCCATCACAGGGACCTGGCGGACAACAGCTTCAATGGCGGCACCTTCCTCTCCGCCATAAACGCTGAAGGCGAAGAGGGCGCAGGAAGCATCAATAATTGTTAGAGCGGTTAAGAATAACCGCGCACGGTAACTGTTGCCCATCCGCTCACCGGCCGCCTATCTCCGATTACTGATCGCTGTTCAATTATTACTGGCCGCCGCCTGTTGTTGGCGTCTGCTCTCCGGCCTTCTTTTCCTTGTCCTTGGGCTGGACGATGCTTATGTGCAGTTCGCGGAGCTGCTTTGGATCGACCTCGGACGGTGCGTTCATCATGAGGTCCTGCGCCTGCTGGTTGAACGGGAAGCAGATGACCTCGCGGATGTTCGGCTCGTTGAGGAGGAGCATGACGATGCGGTCGATTCCGGGCGCGATTCCGCCGTGCGGCGGTGCGCCCAGCTTGAAGGCGTTGATCATTCCGCCGAACCTCTTGTCGACGGCGTCCTTGCCGTAGCCGGCGATCTCGAAAGCCCTGTACATCACATCGGGGCGGTGGTTCCTGATGGCGCCGCTAGAGAGCTCCACGCCGTTGCAGACGATGTCGTATTGGAACGCCTTGATCTTCAAGGGGTCCATCGTGTTTAGCGCCTCGATGCCGCCCTGCGGCATGGAGAACGGATTGTGGCTGAATATCACCTTTCCGGTCTCCTCGTCCAGCTCGTACATCGGGAAGTCGACGATCCAGCAGAACTTGTAGGTGTCCTTCTCCAGGAGGCTGAGGCGCTGCGCGAACTCCGCGAGGATCTTGCCGCCGAACTCGCAGACCTTCTTCTCCTTGTCGGCTAGGAAGAACATTGCGTCGCCGTCCTTGATGCCGCCGGCCTCCTCGAGCGCCTTGAGCTCGGACTCCTTGAGGAACTTGACGATGGGGCTCTTGCGCTCGGTGCCGGTCCAGATTATGTAGCCGAGCCCCTTCGAGCCTATGGACTGCGCGAAGGCGACCATGTCGTCGAAGAACCTGCGCGGCTGCGTGGATACGCCCCTGACCGTGATTGCGCGGACCACTCCGCCGCTTTTCACGGCGCCGGCGAAGGCGTTGAATCCGCTCTCGCGGAAGACCTCGCTGACATCGATCATCCTGAGCGGATTGCGGAGGTCGGGCTTGTCGGTGCCGTATGTTTTCATCGCCTCGTCATATGGGATCCGTACGAACGGGGGCCCGTCCATCTTCCAGCCGCTGAAGTCCTTGAATATCCCGTAGAGGAGCTTTTCGACCACGGCGAATACGTCGTCCTGCTCTACGAAGCTCATCTCGATGTCGAGCTGGTAGAACTCTCCGGGCGACCTGTCGGCGCGGGCGTCCTCGTCCCTGAAGCATGGGGCGATCTGGAAGTAGCGGTCGAACCCTGAGATCATGAGTAGCTGCTTGAACTGCTGCGGCGCCTGCGGAAGCGCGTAGAACTTGCCGGGATGGACGCGGCTCGGGACCAGATAGTCGCGGGCGCCCTCGGGCGAGCTGCTCGTGAGTATCGGCGTCTGGAATTCGCAGAAGCCCATATCGACCATGCGGCGGCGTATCTCGGAGATCACCTTCGAGCGGAAGACTATGTTCTTGTGCATCCTGTCGCGGCGGAGATCGAGGAAGCGGTATTTGAGGCGGAGATGCTCCGGCGGCTGGTCGTCCTGCGCAACCTGGAACGGGAGGACCTCCGATTCCCCGAGAATCTCCATCTGTTCGGCGACAATCTCGATCTCGCCGGTCGCCAGCTTGGGGTTGATCGTCTCCGGCGTGCGGGCGACGACCTGGCCCGTAAAGCAGAGAACCGTCTCTGTCCTCCACTTGCCCAGCTCCTGGTAGAACTCCTTCTGCGGGTTGATCACGACCTGCGTGAGCCCGTAGTGATCGCGGAGGTCTATGAATATTATCCCGCCGTGGTCCCTGACGCTGTGAACCCAGCCCGATATCCTGGCCGTCCGCCCGACGTCGCCTCTGCGGAGTGCCCCGCACGTATGTGTCCTGAATCTGTGCATGGAAATACCTGATGGTTGCGTTTTAAGAGCAATTCGTGAAAAGGCGGTAAGTTAACCTATAAATGTAAAACTTAAACTGTTTGATCCGACTATTTTAAGGGATAAACCGTCTTTCCGTCCGCCCATGTCTGGACGCTGATTCCAGGGACTTCGTGCCTGCCCGTGTCTATCCAGGCGCCCGATGCGGGGTCGCGGAAGCTGATCTGCGCAGCCATCGGCGCGGTCAGCGGCGGCGCCATCGGCTTGTGGATTTTCTGCGGGCCGGCGCCCAGGAAGTCGGCCAAAACCCCGAACGCTTCGCCTCGTGGATAGCCACTCCTCTGAAACTCGCCCATCTTTGTCGCGAACTTTGTCGTTATCTTTGTCGTCTTCCGGAGGGTTGAGCCAAGCTCAACCGCGGCTCAGCACAGCTTCGCCCTCCATCGAGTTTCTGTTCGACAGAACTGGCGGATTTCCTCGCCAGAGCGGCACTCCTCTGCAACTTCCCTTTTAATCGGGGTCGCTTTAGGTATCGCTTTCAATCTTTCATATGAAGCATATCCTAGCGATGCACTGGTCGAAGCTCTCCTGGCCGCTAATGATGTCGATCTCGACGCGCATGAAGTAGATGGGGATGTCGCGGCGGTCCAGGCGCGGTATGCGGACGGCGTCCTTCTCGGTCGTGACGATGATGCTGGCTCCGGCTCTTTTCGCCCTGTTGATGAAGTCGATTATCTCCTGCTGGTTGTATCTGTGGTGGTCGACGAAGTCCTGCTTGTGGACGAGCTCCGCGCCGGAGTTGACCAGGAACTCCTCGAAGCTTTCCGGGCATGCGATGCCGCTCAGCGCCGCAATCTTCCTGCCCTTCATGCAGTCGAGGGGGAGACGGCGTTCCTTGACGTAGATGTCCTCCAGGTACAGGGGCTTGTGGCAGCATTCGATTATCTCCGCGCGGCGGTTGTGCCTCCTGATGAACGTCTTGAGGTGCCTGCACCGGTTGCCGCCCTTGGACTTCGTGAGGAAGATGTAGTCTGCGCGGCGGATGTTCTTTATCGGTTCGCGCAGGAGCCCCCGCGGCAGGACATGATGGTTGCTGAAGGGCCTGGTCGAATCAACCAGCAGGATGTTGAGGCGCGGCCTCAGATCGAGATACTGGAATCCGTCGTCGAGGATCAGCGTGTCGGCCTCGAACTCCTTTACCGCATAGCGGCCGGCCTTGACCCGGTCCTTGTCGACAAGCACGATGACATCCCTCAGGTTCGACGCAAGCATGTATGGTTCGTCGCCCGCCATATTCGAGTTCAGCAGCAGGTTCTGCCCGTCGGAGACGACCCTTGGTGGTATCTCATGCCTTTTCGACATGAACAGCTCCCTCAGCTTCTCGATGAAGCTCCTGTCCCGGCTCCTGTATCCGCGGCTGAGGATGGCGACCTTCCGCCCCTTCTGGCTGAGGGACCTGGCGAATACCTCCACCACAGGCGTCTTGCCCGTGCCTCCGCAGGTCAGGTTGCCGATGCTCACCACCAGGCAGCCCAGGGCCCTGTTCCTGAATATCCTGTTGTCGTAGACCCAGTGGCGGAACTGGACTGCCCGCCGATAGACAGTGGATAAGACAAACAGGAATCCGAGCGTGAGGACGTCGTAGCGCTTGCGCCTCCTATGGCTTATTATGTCCACGAAATACTGCTGGACATTCTCGTTTATTTCTCTGAAGTTCATTCCGGTAAGATATATCGGAAAGCCGTTTTTTCCCGCGAAATTCGCAAACACGCGCGTTTGGCGGCTGGGCGCCGGCTGATTGGGCAGGAGCGGAACGCGACCTCGCCCGGCGGGCAAAGCCCACCTCAGTCCCATATGCCCTTGTCGTCAATGGGAAGTGAGACTTCCTTGCCGAGCTTGTCGGACTTGTACATCGCCAGGGCCAGTTCGAGGGTCGGGCGGACCGCAGTGCAGGGGATGCAGACTTCGCGGCTGTTCTCGACGGCCTCGATGCAGTCGTCGATTACGAACTGGTGGTCCTCGCTGGGCAGGGCTGAAGGATCGCTGCTGGCAGTGGCCTGGGCGGCGTTTCCGGCGCTGCGGATTTCCGCATCCTCAATATTCTCCTCCTTGAACTTCCACAGCTTGAAGGCGGCGCCCTCCATTATGGCGCTTCCCTCGGATCCGTAGACTTCGATGCGGACGTCGTTCCCGGGCCAGAGCGCGGTGCTTGCCTGGACGAATCCCCTGACGCCGTTCGCGAAGCTGATCCTGGCGTCCAGGGTGTCCTCGATCTTCACGTCCGGATGCGCGAGGTTGCGCATTTCGGCCGAGACGCTCGCGGCGGGGCCCATGAGGAACTGCAGGAGGTCGATGTAGTGGAACGCATGCTGTATCGTGACCCCCGCCCCGCACTTGCGGTTCGAGCGCCATGCGTCCATCCGGTAGTATTCGCTTGCCCGGTACCACTTCATTACCGCGTCGACGCGGAGTATCTTTCCGAAACGGCCCTTTTCGATGGCGGCCTTTATATGGCGCATGGGCGGGCGGATCCTGCACTGGACGAAGATGCCGAACTTCACCCCTGCCCTTCTGCATGCGTCGATCATCCGATCGGTCTCTTCGAGTGACATTGCCGGCGGTTTTTCACAGAGCACGTGCTTTCCCGCGGCCGCGGCCTTGAGGACGAAGTCCGTGTGCAGGTGGTTCGGAGTCACGATGTTCACGACCTCTATCCTCCTGTCCCTCAGCATGTCGTCGAACGAGGAGTAGATGTCCGCGGAAGGCGCGAATTTCGCGGCTAGCTTCTTCGCGCTCTGCTCGTTTACGTCGCAGACCGCGAGCAGCTCGGCCTTCGCCGACTTCCTGATCGCGTCCGCATGGAGCCCGGAAATCATCCCGGCGCCCAGGATACCAAAACCCTTCTTAGCCATGACTTCCTCCCGTTTATTAACTAAGGCGGACTACGCCCGCAACCCAAAATTCCAAGTACCAATAATCAAATCCCAAATAAATTCCAAATTTACAAACTCCAAACAACGCAATTCAGAGTTTGGATTTTAAATCTTGAGATTTGAGATTTATTTGGAATTTGGTGCTTGTGTGATTGGAATTTATTAACGATTAATAGACGCCTAAAACAAAGACTCGATAAAAATGGGACTATGGATGCAAGATCACCTTCAGCGCCTTCTGGGCCTCGAGCTCCTCGAACGCCCGCTCCCATTCGGCCAGAGGCAGGCGGTGAGTTATCACCTTTTCCGCAGGCAGGAGGCCCGCCGAGACAAGATCGATCGCACTGTTCCAGCTTGTGTAGCTGGTCGATAGGCAGAAGTGGATGTCGACGACCTTGAAGGCGGCCTTCTCCCAGGGGAAGTCGACGTTCCTTCCGCCGGTGAGGCCTATCGCGCAAATCCTGCCCTTCTTGCGGACCAGTTCGACGGTTCCGGCGATGGCCGCCGGAGCGCCGGAGCATTCGATCACGAGGTCGGCACCGACGCCGTGCGTAAGATCCATCACGGCCTTGGCCACGTTGTCCTTGGCCACGTTCAGGACTGTGTTGAACCCGAGCTCCCTGGCCTTGTCAAGCCTGAGGCCTTCGTCCGGCGGTGCGCCGGCCATGACGATGTGGCGCGCGCCTGCGGCCCTGGCGGTGAGGCCCGCGAGCAGTCCGATCGGGCCGGGACCGATCACTACGACGAAATCGCCGGGCACTATTCCGGCCCTCTCGATGACGTCGTGCACCGTGTTGGCGGTCGGTTCGACGACTGCGGCAGTATCGTAGTCCATCGAGTCGGGGATGCGGTGCAGGAGCTGTTCCGGCATGACAAGATATTTCGCCATGCAGCCGTGGATGCCCCAGCCGGGGCTGCGCTTCTCCGGGCATATCTGGACGTTTCCGGTCCGGCAGAGATAGCAGACGCCGCAATGGCGCGTATGCGGCTCGCCCACGACGCGCTCTCCGACCTTGTAGTGCCTGCAGTCAGGCCCGAGCCCTATTATTTTTCCCGAGAACTCATGCCCCAGGATCACCGGCGGCCAGTATGGAAAGCGGTCGTTCTTCACATGAAGATCCGTGCCGCATATGCCTGCCGCCTGCACCTCAATGAGGACTTCGCCCGAAGACGGCTTCGGCTCAGGCATGTCCTTGAGCTCTATGAAGCCGACCCCCTTCTGTGTCTTGACCAATGCTTTCATGGGCACCTACCTTAGAATTGCATTTATTCAGGAAATGTCAGAGAACTCCGCGATGAAGCTCAAGAGTGTTTCCGCGGCCTGCGCGATGTCGGCGATGGCGATGTTCTCCTTGACGGAATGCGCGACCTTAAGGGTGCCGGCGCCGAAGACGAGAGTCGGTATCCTGAGCTGGTTGTTGTAGAACCAGGCGTCGCAGGATGCGGTCATTCCGTCGATTTTCAGTTCGCGGCCAGACGCGGCTGCGCTCCTGAGGAGCATCCGGGTAAACTCGTGCTCCGGCTCCATAACGCTGCAGTCGTGCCGGTACATGAACGAGAGTTCGAAATCGTTTTCCGAAAGTCCGCCTTCAAGGAGCGCGGCCTTCATCTCCCTGCAAATTTCCTCCTTGGTCTTGTTAGGGAGGAAGCCGAGGACGCCCTCGAGCGTGGCAAGGTTCGGCGCGGCCGCAGGCCAGTTCCCCGCCTGGAGCTTGCCGAACGTGATCGGCATCGGGTTCGGATAGGCATCGAAGAGCTTGAAGCCGCGCGACGACTTCAGGAGCGCCGCGTGATATTTCTCCAGAATACCGATCGCATCCCTGGCCAGCAGCAGCGCGCTTCTGGTCTGTCCTGCGGATCCGCTGTGGCCTGCGACGCCCTTGAATTTGACCCTGAACCATACGGCGCCGCGGATCGAGGTGAGGATTCGGTTTTCGGTGGGCTCGAGGACGATGCAAAAGTCCGCCTTTTCGCCGGCGCGCGCCATCGCGAGCGAACCGTTCCCGCCGTTCTCCTCCTCGTTGACAAGGTGCGCCACGATGTCGCCTTTTGTGCGCAACTCCATTGCATCCAGCGCCTTGAGGATCAGATACAGCACCGCTATCTGCCCTTTGTCGTCGCAGGCGCCCCGTCCGTAGATACTGCCATCCTCTATTTTCGGCTCCCATGGGTGCGTCATCCCTTCCGATGGGGGGACGACGTCGGTGTGGGCGTTGAAAAGCAGCCTGCGTCCTCCGCCTAATCCCTTCCTCTCCAGGCGGATGTTGAAGCGGCCGTCGTATTTGATGCCGGGAACCGGGTCGCAATAGTCCGGATCCTTGGTGATCGCATCGGAAAGATAGACCCTATCGACACGGACGTTTGCGGCCTTGAATTCCTTTTCCAGGAAGAGCATGAGCTCGTGCTCCTGGCCAGGAGTGGAAGGATATTTCATGATCCTGCACAGGAGCCCCTGCGCCTCCGGCAGGAGCTTTTCAACCGCGGATTTTATCTTGCCGGATGTAGATGTGTGGTCCATAACGTCAAAAATTTAAGATTTATTCACCGAGCTCTATAGACTCGATGGATTCGAATGATCCGATAGGTTCGGATAGTCGTACGGTTTAGCGCATCCGCCTGCCGGATACTGTTTCCGCAGGGAAAAAACCTATAAGCTCAGGCGCATTAGCGCCTTCTCCATGCACTCCAGGCTTTCGTCCGCGATTTCCTTGGTGATTACAAGGGGCGGCGCGACACGGATGACATTGCCGTAGACGCCGACCGAGCCGACAAGCAGCCCGTTTTCGGCGCAGGCGTTGATGAAAGGCCTGATCAGCTCCTTCGCCGGCTCCTTCGTCTTCTTGTCCTTGACGAATTCCAGGCCCATGACGAGGCCAGTGCCGCGGACATCCCCAAGGTATTTGCATTTCGACGCTATCTTCTGGAGCTTCTCCTTCATGTATGCGCCGATTTTCGCGGAATTCTCGACAAGCTTCTCCTTCCTCATGATTTCCAGGATCACCGGGACAACGGAGCTTGAGACGGGATTTCCGCCGAGCGTGCTGGACATCTCGCCCTTGCTGAGGCAGGAGAAGACGTCGTCGGTGGCGACGACCGCGGAAACCGGGACTCCGCATCCGATGGCCTTCCCGAGAGTGACTATGTCGGGCTTGAGGCCGTCATGTTCCATCGCGAACATCTTCCCGGTGCGTCCGTAGAGCGACTGGACTTCGTCGAGGGTGAAGATGAGACCGTTGGCCTTCGCCCATTCCTCAAGGCGCTTGAGCCAGCCCTTCGGCGGAAAAATGAAGCCCGCGGCGCCCTGGTAGGGTTCGACTATGACTCCTGCGAGACTGCCGACGGAGTTTGCCCCGACGAGGGCATCAAGATATTTGAAATATTTACTGAACTGAGGCCCGTCGTCGCACCAGCCGCAGGGATCGCGGTAGGGATTCGGGAAGGCCGCCCGTATCGAACCCGGAAGCGAAGGGCCGTATCCCTTCTTGGGGCCCGCCATTCCGCCGACGGCGGCGCAGCCGCTCGTCCTGCCGTGGAATGCGCCTTCGAACGATACTATTTCGAACTTTCCGCTGCGGCGCCTCATCAGGCGGATCGCGGCCTCGACGGCCTCGCTGCCCGTGCTGAGGAAGAAGCATTTGCCGAAGTGCTTCGGCATCACGGCCATCAGGGCCTTGGCAGCCTTGACGCGGTAGACGTTCGGACTCTCATAGTTGTTGATGAGCTTCGCCGCCGACTCCTGGACGGCCGCCACCATTTCCGGATGGCAGTGGCCGACGCTGGTCACCAGGACGCCGGAAGTCCAGTCGATGTAAGTGTTTCCGTCGACGTCGGTGACGATGCACCCCTTGGCCTTCTCCCATACGACCGGCGCCTGGTAGCCCACGACGTCCGCCTCATATTTGTGCCATTCTTCGAGAAGCCGACTGCTTTTGGGCCCCGGAAGCGGCCCTTTGACATTGACGTATCCCATGGTTCCAGCTCCTATTTTAATGTCTTGATGCTATTGACTATGCAGCGTGCGGACTTGCCCTGCGACGCAGCGATTATGTCGTCGAGGATGCTTTTGCGGATTTCCCATCCGGCCTCTTCGGAGGCCCAGCCGGTGTGAGGCGTGAGTATGACGTTATCGAGCTTGAAGAGCTCGAAGTCGGGATCCGGCGGCTCCTTGTCGTATACGTCTATGGCGGCGCCGGCGATAACGCCTTTCCTGAGAGCGTCGGCGAGGGCCTTTGAATCGACCATGTATCCGCGCGAGGTGTTGATCACGTATGCCGTGGGCTTCATCAGGGCGAGAGTATGGGCGTTGACAATGTGGTGCGTGTCGTCCTGAGAAGGGGTGTGGACGGTGAGGTAGTCCGATTCCTTGAAGAGCGTATCCTTGTCGACGAAGACGAGCCCCTGGTCGACAAGCTCCTTCCTGCGGTGCTCCTTGAGATAAGGGTCGCATCCGATTATTCGGAATCCGAAGGTGCGGAGCTTCCGGAAGACGCGGCTCCCGATCCTGCCGGTCCCGAGGATTCCGAGGGTCTTGCCGTCGAGCCTGTAGATCGGGAATAGCCCGGAGAAGTCCCACTGGCCGCGGCTCGAGGACTCCTCGAGGGTCTTCCTGCTCCTCACAATCTTCCTTGCGCAGGCGAAAATCAGGGCGATCGCATGCTCTGCGACGTCCTCCTTGCAGTAGTCGGGCTGGTACGCGAACTGGATGCCGTATTTAGTGCACGCGGCGACGTCTACGTTGTCGTAGCCGATGCCGTGCCTGATGATGAGCCTGCACTTTTCCAGCCTGGAGATCAGCGCTTCGGTCATCTTGAGCATGTTTACGACGATGACATCCGCGTCCTTGATCTTCGTGATGACCTCTTCGTCCGGCTTGAACTTGAGCTGGTATGCTTCGAACTGAATCCCTTTTGAAGACAGCTCGCCGGCCTCCCAGTTGAGATCAGATTCGATGTAGTCCGTCACAACCACTTTGAATTCAACACTCATGAACGACTCCAGTATGCTTTAAATATATTTCACCTTCTTGGATCTGCCTGACTTGGCGGCGTCATAGATCGCCTCGACGACGCATAGCGCCTTCACGGCGTCGTCGCCGCCGATAAGCGGCTTCCTGCGTCCGATTGCCGTGTCTGCGATGTCGTTGACGTATTCGAGGCCAAGCGAACCGCAGTAGCCGGGGACCTTTTCGAGCTCGAATCGGATGACCTGCCTCGGCGCGCCGCCGAACCTTCTGTCGTTGCTGCAGATCATCATCGTCTGCTCGGTGCCTTCGAATGACGGAGCGAAGTTGATGCACCCTTCGGTTCCGCGGATCGCGAGGTAGAGGTCGCGTCCGAACGGATAGCTGTCCGGCACGGTGTAGCTGATGTCGAGGGCGAGAGTCGCCCCGGATTCGAAGGTCGCGATGGCGAACGAGTTGTCCTCAATGTTGTATTTCCTGTTGACCTGGACGTTCTTTCCGACGACTTCGGCAATCTCCGAGTCAAGGAGCCAGCGGTAGAGGTCTATCCAGTGGACGCCGAGGTTATACATGGGGCCGCCGCCGCTCTTCTCCCTGTCGAGCATCCATTCTGCGTGTCCGTCGATGTAGCGGTGCAGTCCGCCGGCGGCGCAGCGGCCTTCGCAGCCCACGATGCGCCCGAGAATTCCGGAGCCTATGGCCTCCTTCATCTTCCTTGTGACGGGATGGTAGCGCCACATGTAGGGAGTGGAGAAGAGGACTTTGTTTTTCGCGCAGGCGTCGGCGATCCTCCTGGCCTTTGCGGAGGTGTTGGCGACCGGCTTCTCGACGACGACATGGATCCCTTCCGCCGCGCAGGCTATTGCCGCGGAGTCGCAGTCGCAATGCGGAAGGAAGATGAATGCGAGATCGATCTTCTCGCTTTCGAGGAGGCTGCGCCAGCCGGAATATGCCTTGACCCCGAACTGCCTGGAGAAGGCATCCCTGAGCTTTTCATTGGCTTCGCTCGCGGCGACCACCCTGGTCTTCCTGCAGGCGGCGAAGTGAGGCATGTACGTGGCGGGATGGAGATGCGCGAGGCCGATTATTCCGACATTCAATGCTTCAGGCATTTTAAAGCTCCCATTTTAAAGGTATTTCGACTTCCCTGCCGTCCGCGGCGTCGGAAGCGTATGCGGCATAGACGGTTGCGGTCGTGTCGAGTGCGAGGCCGAGGTCCGACTGCGGCTTTCTCTTCTCCGCGGCGGAGAGGATGAAGTCCTGGAGTTCGGCCTGGTATCCGATCGTGAAGTTCTCGTCGGGCGCGGCCTGTGTCCAGCCCTCCTTGGTGCTTATCTTCTCCATCATGTATATTCCGGCGAACTGCGAATTCCGCGGATTGTAGACGTCCATGAGGCCGGCGGGGCTTATATGGCAGCGGGTCCGGTGGTTGTTCGCGAAAACCTCGACGTAGTCGTAGATTCCGCCTAGGACGATTTCAGACGTTATAACGTCCGCGACCGTGCCGTCCTCGAATGTGACATGCATGAAGCCGTAGTCCTCGACGTCATGGTAGTCCGTGCGGATCAGGCCTTCGTCGCGGTAGTTCTCCAGGCGTGTTATCTGGTGGGTCCTAGAACAGACGCTTTTCGGACGGATCGGCCTGCCGTCGCGCGTGAGGCCTTCGATCCTCTTGAGGTACAGCATTCCCCCGAGCGGATGGCAGCCCTTACCGATGAGGGATCCTCCGCCGGCCTTCCGCCATATCCCATAAACCGGGGAGTGCGAGCCGTTGTGCGACTCCTCGCCGGTCATGCGCAGTATCTGGCCGCCGGTCTTTTCCAGTATCTCCCTCTCCTTCTGGATTCCCGGAGCGTAGACGAAGTTCTCACCGTATCCGAAGAAGCTTCCGGAATCTGCCACGGCGTCCGCGATCCGCTTCAGCGTTTCGACGACGGCCTTCAGCATCTTCGTCTTGGAATCCTTGTCGCCACGGTATCTGGCGGAGGCGTTCTCCGGGCCGAAATACCCGGAGAGAGGCTTCTCGCATATTATCCCCTTTCCGGCGCTGGCGGCGGCGAGTATGTTCTCCTCGTGGGCATACGGGGGAGAGCAGATGTCTAGGACGTCGACGTCTGCCGCCAACGATCCCGCGTCCTGATAGGCGCTGATGCCGTGCCTTCGGCCGAAGCTCACGCGGCTTTCCTCGCGCAGCGAGGTGACTCCGGCGATTTCGACTTCGGCGCCGTATATCTTCCGGAGGCAGGCGACGTGGTATTCGCCGGCGAAGCCGGTTCCGACGATACCCACTCTCAGCTTCCTGCCCACTTCGAAATGCCCTCCGGAAACTTTGTCATTCGCTATTGGTTACTGGTTATTATGAAACGGTTTCTCGCTGACAGCGCTGCGATCTTCGCAGTTGGGTGTTAAGGGCATGAATGCAAAACTCAGCTATTCAATTACCTCAATATGCAAACGCATAATCGGGAAATCCCGGCGGCGTCATCCGCCGGCCTTGGCGGCGCCGCAGATCATCCTTGCGCAGTCCCTGACGATCCTGGCGGCGCCATCCGGCGTGAACAGCTTCGGGTCGAGCGTGTTCGCCAATGTCCTGCGGTTGGAATGGTAGAAGAATGTAACCGCGAAGAGCATGAACATGTATGCCTCGAATGAGACATCCCTGCTGAACACTTCCGCCTCCTGGCCCTTCCTGTAGAGCGCGCCGAGCTTGCGGTAGCTTTCGTCCTTGACGTTCTTCAGCCACTTGTAGGCATGGTCCGGCTCCAGGTTCGCCCAGGATATCAGCCTCCAGAACTCCGGATGCTTCCTGTGCAGCTCCATGTAGTGCCCGAGTATCACCTCCGTCATGCCTGCGCAGTCGCCGCCGATCTTTCCGAGCATGATTTCCTCCTCCCTGCCCGCGTCCTCGTATGAGGACTTGAGGCACGCCTCGAAGAGGCCCCTCTTGCTGGAGAAATACTCGTAGATGCGCTGCTTGTTTGCCTTCGCCTCCGCGGCGATGCGGTCGACGCTTGTGCCGTGGAATCCGTATCCGGCGAAGAGCCGCTTGGACGTCCTCAGTATCCGGCCCCTTGTCTTGAGCGCCCGTTCCTGCATGGTCAGAACTTTCCGTCGTTGACTTCGAAATGGGTTGGCTTGCCGAGGCTTTTGCCGCCCTGCATTATCCATCCGGCCTGCCATTCTATCATCTGGTTGAGGCTGACCTGCGGATATCCGACATCCTTGAAGAGCCTGGCCGCGTTGTTGAGATATCCGACGCTTCCCGGTGTTCCCGCATAGCGGACCTTCTTCTTGAAGATCCTTCCGAACTCATCCGCGATGTGAGCGAGGCTGATGGTCTCCGGGCCGGTCACGTTGAGTATGGTGGCGGGATTGCTGCAGAGGCCCAGGCTGAGGACGGCGAAGTTGTTCGCGTCGCCCTGCCATATGACGTTGAAGTGCTGGACAGAGGCGCTCACCGGCTCGTCCGCCCATATCTTGCTGGCGATGTCGTAGAGCACCCCGTAGCGCATGTCGATGGCGTAGTTCAGCCGGAAAATCAGGAGCGGCGTCCCGTTCTTCTTCGAAAAATACGTGAAGACGCGCTCCCTGCCGAGGCATGACTGCGCATATTCGCCGATCGGCGACGGAGGCACGGCCTCGGTGCAGCCGCAGGTCTCGACCGGCACGAGCGGATAGACGCATCCCGTAGAGAACACGACAATCCGGCTCTTCTTGAAATGCTCGGCCACATATGCCGGAATGACCGTGTTCATCGCCCAGGTCAGATCCTCGGTGCCGTCCGTACCGAACTTCCGTCCGACCATGAATACGACGTTTGGTATCCTCGGCAGCCTGGCGACGTCGGCCTGGTCGAGGAGATCGCACTTGATCGTTTCAACGCCCCACTTCCTGAGGCTGCGGCAGGCGTCGTTGTCGTCCACCCTGTCCACGCCGTAGATTTTCTTCCTGACGCCCGCCGCCAGGGCCGCGTTCTGCGCCAGGCGCGCGAGCGTGGCGCCCATCTTCCCGGCCACTCCCAGGATCAAGATGTCGCCCTCAAGGCTCTTCATCATCTCCACAGTCTCCTGCCTCGGAACGGAAAGGAGATCGTCCAGGACTTCCTCGTCAGGAATAGAAACAGGCATGCTCCGGCTCATCTTACACCCCTTTGTTTTTCCTTTCGCCCCGCGGGGCTGAAGGCTGGCAATAAAACCAACTGGTTGTTTTTATTCATACGCTAGCCGCCGGCCCATGCAAGTCAAGCGGAAATCATTTTTTTTACGACATTTTTGGAAAACGTTTTTTCCAAAAGCAGTTTGCGCGCCGTAAGGGCGCCTTTTTCCCGCAGGGAAAAACCTAGTGCTTACACTCGAACATCTTCCTTGTCCTTAGGCATATTTTAACGAGCATGAGCATGACCGGTACCTCGATGAGGACGCCAACAACTGTTGCCAACGCAGCGCCTGACGAAAGCCCGAAGAGCATCACCGCCGTCGCAATAGCGACCTCGAAATGGTTAGACGCCCCTATCATCGCCGCCGGAGCGGCGTCCTCGTAGGAGAGCTTCAAGATCCTTGCCCACCAGTAGCCGAGCACGAATATCAGCATGGTCTGTATGAAGAGCGGTATGGCGATCCAGAGAATTGTGAGCGGATTGCCCATTATAACTTCGCCCTTGAAGCTGAAAAGCAGGACAAGAGTCAGCAGAAGCGAAAGGATGCAGACCGGCGTAAGGACATGCAGAAACCTCTCCTTGAACCACTGCTCTCCCTTCGCCGAAATTATCCATTTGCGCGAAAAATATCCGGCCACAAGCGGCAGGGCGACATATATCCCCACGGACAGAAGAAGAGCCTGCCAAGGAACTGGAAGGCGCCCAACCCCCAGAAGGAATCCGCCCAGCACTCCGTAAAGGACAAGCATCGTCAGAGAATTTATCGCAACCATGACGAGCGTCAGCCCGTCGTTTCCGCGCGCCAGGTAGCCCCAGACAAGCACCATGGCCGTGCATGGGGCGATCCCGAGCAGGATGCATCCTGCGAAATAGCTGCGCCAGAGCGGAACCTGAAGCATCTTGACCCCGTCTTGAAGGATGACAGTTCCCGCCCCGTGGGTCGCACCTACTGCGAGGTCAAGGCCGAAAGGCATCTTCACAATGTCAACGGCATCCGCCCCTATCAATCCCCGGAACAAAAAACCAAGGAACAGAATCGCGATGCCATACATTGTGAACGGCTTGATGCACCAGTTGACGAAAAGAGTCAGAAGAACCGGCTTGCCGCTTTTTCCAGCCTTGACCACGGAGGCGAAATCGATCTTCACCATGATAGGGTACATCATGAAAAAAAGGCATATTGCTATAGGAATCGAAACGACGGGGGCACCATTCACATACAAGGACATCGCGTCCAGCTTCATCGCCAGGCCGGGCGCCGCCTTGCCCAGTATTATCCCGCCGATGATGCAGAGCCCCACCCAGAGCGTCAGATAACGCTCGAAGATGCTGCTCATCCTGCGCTTTTCCGAACAAACCGCTTCGGTCTCCATTTGTCTTCTTCCTCCTTTGTATATTCTGCCTCATGGCGCTTGATATTAATCGATATACTAATCGTCATCATAATAATATGGACACCGCCGGGATAAACCCGCCGGTGCCTCAATACAATTTCGAGACGATTAGTAAGTAATCACCAGCCCATCTTTCCTTTACCGTTGCATGGCTGGATTATTTCATCGACGGCTCCGTTCGGGCAGATCAATTTGCACTTCATGCAACCCGAACACATATAAAAGTCAATCCATGGCTTCTGCTCTGCCGATTCCCTGAAAGGCGCATTCATCGAACATCTCTTTTCCACTTCGCAAACCTTGCAGGACTTGCATTTGTTAGAGTCTATGATCGCCCGTTTCATTGATATTCGTTTCCGTCCACATGTTCAGAAATACCGAGTCCCGCGCATATCGCCATCAGCGGCTCCTTGAGGTCGCCGTGCTCTCCTTCGAATATCGGCCTGCACTGGCTCGGATGGGCCTCTCCGCGCCAGAGGAACATCGCGAACGCCATGCAGGTCTTCTGCCCGCAAAGCCTGCAGTTCGTCCCGGGAAGCCGCTTGTAGATTTCAAGAGCCGGAGGTTTTTGACGGAGTTCGTAGGACGGCTGGATCTGCGAACGCCTGCTCCATATCTCGTTGACCATGCATCTGATTTTCTCAAGGAGTCTCCATGTGTCAACGATGTCGTCGGTCTTCGCCAGAGTAATCCTGTGCCCATAAAGAGAAATCATCCTATAGCCGTCCATGAATGTGAAGGTCTTTGTCTCGTGCGTGTAGGTTCCGGACGGCATCTCCGCGTTGAGATATGGGAAAGAGTCCTCGATATTCGAAGCCGTGTGGACAATCAGGCGCAGCTTCTTGTAGTCCGCCACGCATGGGGCAAGAACCATGATCGCGCATCCCGTAAAAATACCGTCTTTGAAGGAGGCCGGTTCCTCCTCCGGTATTTTCCCACTGGCTGGACGATAATCCACCCAGCCGCTGGCTATGAAGTCTATTCTCTTCCTGTCGGAGAGAAGTCGCACGTCTTCCGCCTCTACGACCAATGCCGGAACCCCGACCTTGGAATAAGCACGGCCCGGCGAAATGACCTCATGTGAAATCCCGAGGCTTTTGAATACCGCGACAGCCTTGTCGAACTCTTCCGCCTTAGGAAATGTGGTCAGCAGCTTCTCCATGATTCATCGCTTCTCCGCATGGACATAAAGGCTTGTCACGTACTCGCTGAGCTTTTTCCCCTTGGGGAGCTTCTCGGTGACAGCCTTGTAAAGCGGGTCGTTCCATTCCGACATCTTTTCAATGTAGTCCGGCTTCAAGTCCATCTTTATGTTCTTGAGGCCGGCCTTCTTCACCATCTTTTCCGTGTCCGAGACGAGGACTGCGCCGGCGACGCATCCGACAAGCGCTTCGACGGACTTCATCACCGAGGCCGGCAGAGGTTTGAGAAGCGCCAGATCCGAGACGGCAACGCGTCCGCCCGGCTTAAGTATCCTGGCTATCTCGTTCCATACCTGCTGCTTCTCCGGTGAAAGATTGATGACGCAGTTCGAGATCACGACGTCGGCGCTGGCGTCCGGCAGCGGGAGATGCTCAATCTCCCCGAGACGGAACTCCACGTTGTCAAGGCCTGTCCGCTCCCGGAATTTCACCGCGTTCTTCCTGGCTTTCGAGATCATGTCGGGCGTCATGTCGACGCCGATGGACCTGCCCCTTTTCCCCACCTTCTCGGCGGCGATGAAGACGTCGAAGCCTCCGCCGCTGCCGAGGTCGACGACCACTTCGCCCGGCCTGAGCGACGCGACCGCCGTGGGATTCCCGCATGAGAGCCCCATGTTCGCCCCTTCAGGCAGCTCCTTCAGCTCCTTTCCGCTGTAGCCGATCGTCTCCGCGAATCTCGCAGGATCGAAATCCTTCTTCTTGACGGCGCCGCAGCAGCAGAGATCCCCGCTCTTTGCGATCTTCGCATACGACTCGCGGACCTTCTCTCTTACCGAATCCTTGCCTGCCGGACAACATCCTTTCACTTGAGCCCTCCGTTCTTTCTGGCGAACATGATAAACACCGGGTATTCTCTTTCGTTCTTCCGTATCGTGTAGACGATCGCGTGCGCCTCCGCCTTCAGCCCGGCTGAAGAAATCAGACATCCCAGCTCCTCGGGATCAAACCCCCTGTGATGGGCTGCCATATCGGCATGAAAAGAACCATCCTCCTTTATAAGATCTGCAGCGACAAACCATCCGCCGGACGCAAGCATGGCCGACAATTTCCGCACGACAGTTTCAATGTCTCTTATATGGTGCAGTGCCATCGACAGGATGATCATGTCGAACTTCTCATCGAGCGGAGCTTGATTTTCCAGATCGAGAAATAATGGAGAGACGTTTTTCAAGGCGGCCACGGCCGCTTTCCGGCGCACCTGTTCAAGCATGCCTTCGGAACTGTCCGCCGCGACGATTCTGTGCGACTTTCCCGCAAGCATTGCGCTGAGAGCGCCGGTTCCGCACCCATAGTCAAGAACCGACCACTCGGGCTTGAATGGAATCCCCTTCAATACGGCGTCAGCCACGGCCTTCGTCAGCTCCCGACGCACAGGATTGTCATCCCACTCCGCCGCCACTGCATCAAACTGGCTCTTTGTCATATTTGTATTCATGCTGTCAATCCAGTTATTCTGTCCAAATCTCTTTCAACAAAACGCTTTATCTCATCCCTGACCTTCCTGTAGCAGTCAAGCCTTTCCTCTTCAGTTCCTGCGGATTTCGCAAGCTGCGGAGGATCGTCGAAGCCGACATGAATCACCTTGGCCTTGCCGGGAAACAGGGGGCAGTTCTCGTTCGCGTGCCCGCAGACGGTTATGACATAGTCGAACTCAATATCCTTCAGCTCGTCGACATGCTTTGAACGGTGCTTTGAAATATCGACCCCTGCCTCGGCCATGACTTTCACGGCATCCGGATTGAGCCCGTGCGTCTCGATGCCTGCCGAATATACGTCGACATGATCCCCCTTGAGAGCCCTGCACCAGCCCTCCGCCATCTGGCTCCGGCAGGAGTTGCCGGTACAGAGGAAAAGTATTTTCAGCTTTCTTATCATCCTGCGCGCCCGTTATCCACAGCAGTCGGATGCTTCAGACTCGCAGCAGCACGGAGCGGCTGCGACTCTTTTGACCTTGACGTCCCTGAGATATTTCCTAGCAAGCTTCTTTACCGACTGGTCCGGGGCGTCCTTGACCATTTCAGCAACTGCAACCGCTTTGGCAATGGCTTCTTTTGAGATACCGAGTTTCTGCGCCTGGGCGAAGTGATACTTGAAGCATGGCTCGCAGTTTGATGCGATTGAAGCGCCTATGGCTACAAGTTCGACAACTTGCGGCGTGACTTCTGCTGTCTTTCCGGATTTACTTATCATTGCCGGTCGTCCTTTTGGTTTTACAGGATGTCCTGCCGTTCTGTTTCTTGCATATATCTTCAAGATTCATTTTCAGTATCATGCGGAGTTGTTTTCTGTCATCCCTAATTTTCTCATCGTCTTTTAGGGATGAGCATAGCCAATCAATAGCCTTCCTGACTTCTGTGGCCGGACTCTTTGGAAGGCTGTAGTGCATCCAGAGCCCATCCTTGCGCGATTCGACAAGCCTGGCATTCTTCAGTATGGACATGTGCTTCGAGACCGTAGAAGGAGCAAGCCCGAGCAATTCAATGAGCTGGCATACGCAAAGCTCCCTACCCTTTAGAACCATAAGCACCCTAACTCTGTTCTGGTCGGCGAGCGCCTTTGTAATGTTCATGAATTCAAGCATTGTGTCACCTAATATAATTCGCCATATAACGAAATATAATAATGCTGGCACTAACGATGTCAAGGAGCGTCGAAATATATTATTGGTTTTCTTTTAGAATTAGCAATATGACGGATTGCGTGCGGATCAACCGGATGTCATTGAAACAGATATATTGGCAGGCAGGGCGAGTCCGGCTGCAACCTGCATGGACTTGAAAAAGGCGACAGGCACGACGCAACCTGCGCAGCAACCTTTCAGTGTTTCACGCGTCTTTGAAATGATCACGCTCTCTCCCTCGGGGCTGATCTCCTGGTAGGCGTCGACAGGCCCGGCCTCGCCTATCGCCCTGGCCAAGGCCTCGATCTTCCCGCACGGGGATTCGGCAGCGAACTCCACATTCTGGCCGTCCTGGCATTTCGCTTCCAGGCTTGTCGTGAAGCCGCATATCCCGGCATTGACGGTCACTTTTACATTCATACGTCTGCTATCCCTTTAATTTAAGGCTTTCTTGCTTACGGGAAAATGATCGTGTTGAAATACCGACTCCAAGAAGGTATTTCAGATTCAGATTTCCGGCGCCCCGCGATGACAAAGCTATAATAGTATCTCCTACTGCATTTAGCCACTTCAGGGGGGCGGGACAAGAAATCTGAAATTGATTCCGTATATATGGCTTATGCAGTAGTAGATCCCGGCAAGGATGAAGATTGCTCCCGCGGTCCGGCGCACCCACAGCTCGATCTGCGTCAGGCGGTCGAATGCCTTGCCTAGCATTTCTCCGCCGAACGCGATTATGAATGCGAACACGATGACGGGCAGTGCGGTTCCCGCTCCGTAGATGAGCGGCAGGACTAACTGGGACGAGCTCTTGATCGCCAGCGGGATCAGCGCGCCGAAGAAGAGGCCCGCGGAAACGGGGCAGAACGAGAGGGCGAAAATCACTCCGAGCGGGAACGCGAAGTAAAGCCCGCCCTTGGACGCCTTCTCATGCACTCTTTCTCCGCCGATATTGAAGGAAATCCTCTGCCCTATCATCCCCAGCAGTATCATTCCCAGGATTATCAGTACAGGCCCCAATATCTCGTTAAGATATTTCTGCAGGAATCGGGAGGTTTCGCCTGCAGCCAGGAGCCCGGCCGTTATCAGGACTCCAAGAAATATGTAGGCTGCCGTCCGTCCGGCAGTGTAAAGAAGCCCGGTAACGAGCACTCCTCCGCGGTTTCCTATCTGGCGGCTGATGAAAGATATTGCCGCAATGTTTGTGGCGAGCGGGCACGGGCTTATCGCCGTGAACACCCCAAGCCACAACGCGGATAATATCGCGATCCATGTCATTTCATACTCCTGAAACTCGCCTTAAGTACGTCGCACGATCCGAGTGCGACCTAAAAGCCGAGCTGGGGCTCGGCGTTCCCAGGAATGCCGCTTCCCGAGGCGTCTGCGCGCCCGGGACGGCGTACTTCCCAAGTCAAAGCTTCCCCAGCATCCCCCGGAAATTCCTCTCCAAGTATGAATCGAAAGACTTGGGGTCTTCGAGCAATGTCCAGACATCGTCCAGCCTTTCATATTCAACGACCTTCTCTCCGTCCATGAGGGCTGCGATTACGCCGCTCGTTGTCACATCGAATTTCTCGGCAAAGGAGTCATTTTCCTGGAAGTTGACGACCTGCCATTCAATACGGCCGTCGGCAAGCTCCTTGCTGAACTTGGATTCCAGAAGCTCATGTGTCTTTTTCTCGATGCTGTTGCATGTCTCGCAGCGGACTGTCGCATGCGTGTAATACACGATCAGATGTCGTACTGATTTCGCATTGCCGGGCGAAGCGTCCGGCCTGCCGACAGACCGCATTGCCGTATTCCTGCCTAGCGCATATCCTATCGATATCAGCACAAATGCAAGGAGAAGATCAGTTGTGATTTTCTTCCAACGCTCCATGGCATGCCGTATTATGGTTTAGGCGCGCATTCCCCGATTTTGCATGCCTTTTTTATCTGTTCAGGAGACAGTTTCATCTTGTCAGACAATGCCTGATCGATGCTGATCATCCTGCCGGTTTCGAACGGATTGGCTTCAACCCATTTCTTCAGGTTTTCAGGAGTCCTGAAAAATCCCTGATGGAAGCATCCGGCCGAAACCCAGGTGCCGTCAGGCTTCTGACGTTGACCGAACCATGCGACTGCGGTAGAAGGTTCAAGAGAGGCAACCTGCCCGTCTAAGGTTTTGACGACAACCGGCTCCCCGGTAAGGCGATCCCTTTCTTGGACTTCAATGTCCTTGCCTGTGCGGGCGGCCACACCGAGCGCGCAATGCGAGCAGCACCCCCAGGTCTGCACCCCCCCGGCGACGACTTTTGCCGCATCCTGCGGGTAGCAGGCCCTGTCGCAGAAGCCGCAAAGATGCGAGAGCTCCGCAGCCTTCAGCGCTTCAAGCTTAAGGACGTTGCCGCCGGATGCTTTTTTCGCGTCTTCAGCGGTCTTCTCATCGGCATAAGCCTGTATCGTGGGACGGCCGCTCTTGTCGGCGCCGACGAGGTAGAACGCGTCCTTAAGGGGAATCTGCTTTTCCGTTGAAAAGTCCGTAACCCTGACTTTCTCCTCGAATCCGGCCTTGTCCTCCGTCAGACACGAATACATGATGAAATAGCAGTGCGGCGAGCAGAGGCGGACATCCCCCTTGTCAGATTTGACTGCCACAAGCGTCTTCGGGTTGATGCTTCCGTCGCACATGTAGCATATCTGGTCTTTCGGACGCTCGTCGGCCCTGGCAGGCTTGAGCCTTTCAAATGACTGGGAAGCTCCTGAGTCTTTCGGTGTTTTCACCCCGAGCTCGTTCCATTTCGCGAGGATGTTCTCCTTTGAAAAGAACCCGACATGGCGGAAAAGCTCCTTTCCGTCGACACCGAGGAACACCTGGGTCGGTATTGCCTCGACCTTGTATTCTTGCGCCTTCGTGGCGTTCTCCTTCTGCCATACGTCTATGAACTCCACCTCAAAGACGCCGGCATATTCCTTCTTGAGCTCCTCCAGGATTGGAGCCATCATCTTGCATGGTATGCATTTCGAAGCGCCAAGGTCAATCAGCTTCGGGAGGGAGGCCTGCTCTTTTTTGTCTTCGGCAATGATACCGAGAGCAAAAGTCATCAAAATAAGGCATGCGATCAGCTTATTCATGGGCAGCATCCTTTATTACCAAGCATTTCCGCGCCCTTTGCGGCCGCCTTGGCGATATTTTCCTCGCTTGGAGGGGTCTTTCCTTTTTCCATCCCGAGGTCTGCCAGCTTCAGATGTGCGAAATTCGCAAATCCGGCCTGCTCAAGGCAGTTCTTAGCGCAGTTCAGCGGGCATCCGTCTATCGCGAGAATCTTGTCCGCCGCCTTTGTCGTCTCCATTATTCCGCTGACCCTGCCCCCGATACCCACGGTGCAGAACATTTTTCCTTTCCCTTCTCTAGTAATTTTTCTTGCCGCCTGATCGGCGATTGCCCCTACATCCGCCGCGCCTGAACAGGCAAAAACCAATTTAGGAGCCGCACTGCACGCACATTCTTTTTTCTCGTTCATTTCATTCTCCTTTTTTAATTTCCAGCAACGGCGCGAAGGCCGCCGCTAATTTCATGACAACAATTTCTTAATATCATCGGAACTCAGGACTTTCCCGCAGCTCTTGACCTGTCCGTCCACCGCGATCGCCGGTGTGATCATCACTCCCATCTTCACGATGTCCTGGATCTTGTCGACCTTTGAAACCTCCGCCTGGATGCCGAGTTCCTTCACTGCTGTTTCAGCGTTCTCGAAGAGCATCTTGCACTTCGGACAGCCCGTGCCCAGAATCTGTAACTTCATCATAGAGCTCCTTTCTCGCAACGACGCAAAGGCCGCAACGGAATACATTATTATTTTTCAACTAAGCCATTAACAATTCTTATGATTCCATCTTTAAGAAGAGATTCGTTAAAATTTATGAGCAATCCTAATTTCAGTCCAGAGATACGAAGATAAGTAAGCAATTGTTTCTTATGCACAGCATTTATATTCTCGACCGACTTAAGCTCTATTATCACTTTATTTTCGACAATAATATCCGCCATAAATCCTTCATCGAAAGACAAATTGTCATAAGTCAATCTTATGGGGACTTGCCGCTGAACCTTTAATCCTCTCTTGTTAAGTTCATGGCTTAAAACACTTTCATAGACAGATTCAAAGAGCCCAGGACCAAGTCGGCGATGGACTTCAAAGGCCGCATCCAGAGTTAACTTTGCAATTGCATTCTCATCCATATATAGCCTTCCTTTGCGTTCTTAGCGTCGTTGCGAGAAATCATGTAACCATTCCGTAAATCAGCCCTGTTATCGTCGCCATGAGAACCACCAGGGCCACATATGCGGCCGTCTTTTTCGGTCCGATGATCGAGTTGATGACAAGCATGCTCGGGAGTGAAAGCGCCGGACCGGCGAGCAGAAGCGCAAGAGCGGGCCCCTGGCCCATGCCGCTGTCGATCAGACCGCGGAGGATCGGAACTTCGGTAAGGGTCGCGAAGTACATGAAGGCTCCGACGATCGAGGAAAAGAAGTTCGTCCACACAGGCCATATGAAAGAGAGCCACTGCGGCGAAGGCCCGGAAGCTCCCGACATCCACTGGCAGAAGACGTCCGGCGATTTCCCGACAAGAGCCTGAATCCATTTCCCGGGGATGATTCCCGCGTCGGGAGTCTCCGGGCTCCCGAGAAAGAATCCTGCCGCAAGCACACCGCCGAGGAGTAGAGGTGTTATCTGCTTGGCGAAACCCCAGGTCTGCTCGCGCCAGTTTTTCAACTCCTCGCCGCCGCCGAAAGTCATAAGGACCAGGCAGGCCGCCCCTAATGCGAAAGAGAAGACATGGGATCCGGGGAGGAGCAGGGCAGATGCCGTAACAAGCGCAAGCGAAGCAAGGACGTATGCGGCCTTCACTTTGAAGAAGCTCCAAAGCATCGCCGCAAAGATGATTCCGAACAGCGAAGTAAGCATCCATTTATACTTGAATACCGTGAACCAGATGCCGGAACTGTCCAAAGGTTTTCCCCAGTTGGCGAAGACGAGTATCGCGGACATCGCAAGGAAATATGACGCCGTCTGCCAAAGTGGACGTCCCCCTTTCTCCTCGTCGCCCATATACATGTCATTCCCGGCCTGAGCCTCTTCTGTCCGTTTCCGCTCCTCTTTCAGGAAAAAGAGATGCATTAGAATGCCGATTATCACGCTGAAGAATATTGCGCCGACGGCTCGCCAGAGCCCAAGCTCGAACCCGAGAATTCTTGCGGTCAGGACGATAGCCAGGACGTTTATCGCGGGTCCGGAATACAGGAACGCAATGGCCGGGCCGAGCCCGGCACCGCGCAGGTATATCCCTCCGAAAAGCGGGAGGACAGTGCAGGAACACACCGCAAGAATCGTCCCAGAGACGGAAGCCACGCCATAAGAAAGCGCCTTGTTCGCTTTTGGGCCAAAATATTTCATGACGGCGTTCTGGCTGATGAACACGCCTATGGCTCCCGCGATGAAGAAGGCAGGGACCAAACAGAGAATGACATGTTCTCGCGCATACCATTTGACAAGCTTGAGAGACTCGAGGACCGCACCGTCGAACCTCGCAGTGCCGACAGGAAGGAAGTAGAACAGTCCGAAAGCGGCGGCGAGATAAAGAAATATTTTCAGCTCCCTGTTCATATTTTCAACGTCCTTCTCTTCCTCTTCATGTCCTCCCTGGCCACGTTCATCACGCAGTCGAAGATGTTCAGGATGCATGGCGTCGCCAGATGGTAGATGACCTTGACGCCCTCCTTCCTCTCGGTTATGATCCCGGACCTCTTCATCTGCGACAGATGCCGGGAGAGAGTGGACTGGTCGAGCTTGAACATCGGCTGCAGTTCGCATACGCATCTGTCGCCCCTGCCGAGTTCGTCCAGGATCATCAGCCGCACAGGGCTGGCTATCGCCTTGATGATTCCGGCCTTGATGCATGCTTCGTCGTAGGTCATTTTTTCCTCCGGCACGAATTCCTTTCGCGTTTACTATTATGTATTATTGCGCATATTTGCAAGTTGCAAAATGTAGATTTTTGAAAAATATTTATTTCTTGCCGCAGCTTCACTTGCTATTGAATGATCTGGAGCAGGTAGGATATAAGGTCAAATGCGTGGTCGACATGGCGCTTATGGTCGGGAAAATTCGTGCCGCCTATTTGATTTGCACGGGGTGGAATATATACTCCTTTAGGCTGAAAAATTTACATTTTGATTGCGGAGAATTCGGGAATTGCTCCGAATCCTGAGAGGCCGCCGATACCGGGGTATCGAAGGCTCCCGAAGGGGGCGGGGCAAAACCGAAAGGCCGCAATACGCCAGGGCGGACGGGCATCTTTGGGCCGTACTTTTCCGTTCCTTCCTCGGACGACATTCATGTCGCCGCTCGGTCGGAACAAAAAA
>CAZWRV010000061.1:0-37235 GCA_964636325.1 uncultured Victivallaceae bacterium
TCCATCGAGTTTCTGTTCGACAGAACTGGCGGATTTCCCCGCCAGAGCGGCACTCCTCTGAAACTTAACTCGTCCACCGTTATCGTCGCCCGTTATCGTCTACCGGCGATTATCTGAATCATAAGATAGCACAAATTATTAATAAGATATGCCATGTGCAATTAAATTCACGCGATTTAAATTCTATAACTAAACACAAATTATCTTGATACCCGTCCATCCAATCACCCAAATAAACAGAAGGAGCGGCAAAATGTACGACGGACTCGGACTGAATCTCGGAACGCTGTCAAGGCTCTCGAATGCCGAAACCCGTTCGATCTGCGCGGAGAACCCGGACGGCGCGAAGGGCGGGGGCGCGATGGCGGAACCCGACGAGAACAGCTGCGGCAGGGAGCTCGGTCGCGGATGGAAGATCAGGCCTTGCATAAGGATCAAGGCCGGCGAAACGGTGGAGATCGCCGACATCAAGGGGCCCGGCGCGATCCAGCAGATATGGATGACCCCCACGGGCAACTGGCGCTTCACCATCATACGGATATACTGGGACGGCCAGAAGAACCCTTCGGTCGAATGCCCGATCGGCGACTTCTTCTGCTCGGGATGGGGCGGCGGCCAGAACAACACGGGCGAGAACTTCAGGCAGCTCTCCTCGCTGGCGGTCTGCGTAAACCCCGGCAGCGCGTTCAACTGCTACTGGGAGATGCCCTTCAGGAAGCGCTGCAGGATAACCGTCACCAACATCGAGGCACCGGTCAAAGGCAAGCCTGACGAGAGGGAGATGACGCTCTTCTACCAGATCAACTACACTCTCACGGAAGTGCCGGAGGAAGCCGCATTTTTCCACGCCCAGTTCCGCCGCACGAACCCGCTTCCATACAAGGAGGTCTACACCATACTCGACGGCGTCAAGGGTCAAGGCCACTACGTCGGAACCTACATGGCCTGGGGCGTCAACAACAACGGATGGTGGGGCGAGGGCGAGATAAAGTTCTTCATGGACGGCGACAAGGAGTTTCCGACGATCTGCGGAACCGGCACCGAGGACTACTTCTGCGGCTCATACAACTTCGATGTCGGCCAGCAGAACGGCGGATACAGGGAGTTCAGCACGCCGTATTCGGGACTGCACCATGTGCTGCGGCCCGACGGCCTCTACAAGTCCCAGCAGAGGTTCAGCCTCTACCGCTGGCACATCATGGACCCCATACGCTTCAAGAAGGATCTCAGGGTGAACATCCAGGCCCTCGGCTGGAGGAGCTACGGCCGCTACCTTCCCATGCAGGACGACATCGCCTCAGTGGCGTTCTGGTACCAGACCCTGCCGACGGCGCCGTTCCCGAAACTGCCCGACAGGGACTATCTCGAAGTGATCTGATTTTGGAAAAAACTTGAGCTAAAAGCGACATCTTTTTGAAATCCGCCGACAGGTTACGACAGGCATCGGCAGGTTTCGGCAGGCTTCGATGGCGCTCAGGTGCTTTCACCCCGGGCATGAGGACAGGACGGCCTTGACCGGGCGGCCCGAGATCAGCCTTTTCCCGTCGGAAAAGCCTTCCTCGCGCCCTGCGAGCTCCGCGACGAGGCGGCTTCTCCATTTCTTGAGCGAAGCTGCGGATTTCGCAGAATTGGAGAGGTCGTCCAGTTCCTGCGGATCGCTGTCGAGGTTGAAGAGCTGCTCAAGGCCGTTGCCGCTGAACCATACATATTTCTCGCGCCCGTCGGTCAGATAATGAGCCGCGCCGAAACACGGAACTCCATGTTCTCCATGGACATATTCGTGAACCTCGCGGTCTTCGCCCCTGGCGTTCGGGAGCAGGCTTCTCCCTTCGACGGACGCGGGAATCTCTAGTCCGGCGCAGTCGAGGAGCGTCGGCATGATGTCCCTGAGTTCGGCGACTCTGGAGCATGAACGGTTCCTCTGGATTCCGGAGCCGCCGGGCCCCTTGAGGATCAGCGGGACACGCGCGGATCCCTCGTAGGGGAAGCATTTCCTGAAGAGCCCGTGGTCGCCCATGAGATCCCCGTGGTCGGACACGAAGCAGAAGTAGCAGTTCTCCCTGAGGCCGAACATCTGCAGCGTCTCCATGAACCTGTTGAGCTGGTGGTCGATGTGAGTCATCAGCCCGTAGTAGCCTGCGCGGGCCGCCCTGAGCCTCTCCGCGCCGATTCCGCCGCACCAAAGATCCGGATTGTGCGGATTTGCATACTCCGCAAAAATCCTGCTCCACTTTCCCGCAGGCGGGGGAGGCATTTCCATGTCCTTATACATTTCGAAGGCCCAGGCCGGAGGGTTCAGCGGAGGGTGAGGCCGGTGGAATGACATGAAAAGGAAGAAAGGCTTCGTCGGATCGCGCCGCCTCAGGAAGTCTATAGACTGCGTGACCACGAAGTTCGACGGATGGGTGTGCTCGGGCTTGTCCCACGGCCTGGCAGTGTAGGAGTTGCAGTTCAGCCCGTCCTCGAAGTCGTCGGCGTCGCGCCCGAGCTGCTGCCTGAGCCAGGGATGGTAGTCGTCCACCATGTCGTAGCTGCAGGGATGCTTGTCGTGGGCGAAATGTATGAACCCGTCGTGCAGCACCACGTTTTCAAAGCCGATCCTGTTCCGCTCCGGATAGACGTGCATCTTCCCGACGGCCTGGGTCTGGTAGCCCTGCCTGGTGAATTCCGAAGCGAGGGTAACCGGATAGTTCCAGGGGACGCCGTCCTTGTATCCGACCCGCCCATGCGTTGACTGGCGGAACCCCGTCATCAGAGACGCCCTCGCCGCGATGCACGAGGGGCATGCGGCGTAGGCCCGTGTGAAACGCGTCCCCTCCAGCGCGAGCTTGTCGAGATATGGCGTTTGTACCACGGGATGGCCTTCGATTCCAAGGCAGTCCCCGCGCCACTGGTCGACGCATATCAGGACGATGTTGGGCTTGCCTGGCTGCATAAGACAATGCTCCTTCATATCATTATACATCTTGATGGGAGATTGGATGCTGGGATGGCAGGGAATTAAGAACCTAGCGATCTTCCTTTATAAATCATTTAGGCCTCTTTCTGACTTTTAGTGGGTAGGCCGGTTTTAGCCTCATTCTTGCTTGAGGCCAAGGGGGACATTGAGGGACAAAGAAGACTTAAAAAGCCATCAGTGCCCCCCTGTTTTGAGTGTAAATAAACATACCCCCAGAGCCGGGCAAGTCAAGTTACCCACTGTTTTTCAGAAAGAGCCTCATTTAGGAATTTCAGATTTGCACCTTAACTTGAATATAAAAAGGTAGGGCGGGATTACAAGGGCCGCATCCAAGATCACACTGTTGCCGAAGACAGATGGAGTTTCCCGGCAAAGGAGGCCAGATGGGCAGTTTCCCTGCGCATCCGGCATGATACGCTGGAGCCCGGACACCGCTTGCATTCCTGCGTTTCTGCCTTATTTGGTATTTGGATTTCAAACAATGCGGAGGTTTTTCATGGAGCCTATAAAAGTAAAGCCGTCAGGGAGCTGCAAATGGGATCAAATTTCGCTTGGCGAAGTCATGATAAGGCTTGATCCGGGCGACGGGAGAATACATACCACCAGGAAATTCGGCGTCTGGGAGGGCGGCGGCGAATACAACGTGGCGCGCGGACTGCGCAGATGCTTCGGGCTTAAGACCGCCGTGGTGACCGCTATCGTCGACAATCCGGTCGGCCGCCTCCTCGAGGATCTGATCCTTCAGGGCGGCGTCGACATGAGCCATGTGAAATGGGTTCCGTTCGACGGAGTAGGCAGGACGGCCAGGAACGGGCTGAACTTCACCGAAAAGGGGTTCGGCGTCCGCGGCGCGGTCGGATGCAGCGACCGCGGCCATACTGCGGTAAGCCAGCTCAAGCCCGGCGAGATCAACTGGAACAGTATCTTCAAGGACGATGGCGCCAGATGGTTCCACTGCGGCGGAATCTTCGCTGCGCTCGGCGAATCCACGCCGGAAGTGGCCATAGAGGCCATGAAGTGCGCTAAGGAGAACGGCACGGTGGTCAGCTACGACCTCAACTACCGGCCGAGCCTCTGGAAGTCCATCGGCGGCACAAAGCGCGCGATGGAAGTCAACCGCGAGATCGCTAAATACGTCGACGTCATGATCGGGAACGAGGAGGACTTCACGGCCGCGCTCGGCTTCAAGGTGGAAGGGCTCGACGAGAAATGCTCCGAGCTCGACCCCGCCAACTTCAAGAGGATGATCGTCCAGGCCGTGAAGGAGTTTCCGAACTTCAAGGCGGTCGCGACCACCCTCCGCTGCGTCCACAGCGCTACATCGAACGACTGGGGCGCAATACTCTACGCCGGCGGCGAATTCTATTCGGCGGCCTTGCGCGAGAATCTCGAGATTTACGACCGCGTAGGCGGCGGCGACTCCTTCGCATCAGGCCTGATCTACGGATTCCTCTCCGGCCTCAAGCCGCAGGAATGCGTCGAATACGGCGCGGCGCACGGCGCCCTCGCGATGACCACGCCCGGCGACACCACGATGGCGACCCTCGGCGAGGTGAAGTCGCTGGTCAAGGGCGGCGGAGCAAGGGTGCAGAGATAATTCTGTCAATTGAGCCAATTTCAAAATACGGTTGAGCACGGCTCAACCCTCCGTATTTTGCGCATATTCCGAAATCGGAGGGCGAAGCCGAGCTGAGCCGTTTGCTAAGTTGTGAAATTGGCTCAATTGTCAGTGCAAAAGTTGATTGCAGCCGAATGCGGTCGATTGCAATCGATTGCAGTTGCGCCTGCTGTCTATTGCGCTCGGAGATCGCAAACTACTTTTTCATTTGAAGTCGACGGGGATGAAATCCGTCGATTCCTTGCGGCGTGCGAAGTCCTTGGCGTGCTTCCCTCTTCCGGTTTTCCTTAGGCGTTCGGCATACTTTTCGAAGTTTGGGCTGCCGTAGCTTGCATGGAAGGGGCCGCCCTCGCGCATCACGGTCCACATCGGATCGATGTCGGTGAAGGAGCGCTTCATCTCCTCGGCCTTCCATTCCTCGAGCCTTGCCAGGGCATGGTCTACTAGGTCTGGCCTTTTATCTGCGAGGTTCGCAAGCTCGTGGGGATCCTTCTCCAGGTCGAAGAGCATTATTTCCGGATAGTTCTTGTAGCCAGAGTGATATGTCTTGATCATGATGTAGTTGTCCCAGCGGACGGCCCGCTGGCAGGCCCATGCGCAGTTCGAGACCACCAGGTAATCCCTTCCTTCGGGCCTCCCTTTCCTGAGGCTTCCGAGGAAGGACTTTCCATCCCAGGTCTGCGGAACATTTCCCCCAGCCAATTCAAGCAGAGTCGCGGCGACGTCGAACTGGTAATGCAGGGACTTGTCGGCCTTGCATTTGCCGATCCTTCCCTTCGGATCGTATATGATCATGGGGACGCGGTTGGTGATGTGGTCGGCGGTCTGGTGGTCGCCGTAGACGGAGAGTTCGCCCTGGTTCTCCCCGTGGTCCGAGCTGATCATGACGACCGTGTCGCCGTCGATCCCGAGATCCTTGAGCTTGTCGAGGATCATTCCGGCATGCTTGTCGGCGTAGTAGATTCCGCAGTCATAGCCGTCGATCCATTTCCTGTAGTCTTTCAAGGTTTTGATCTGCCTTGGAACTCTTGGAAAAGTTTTGCAGAACTCTGCGGAAGTGCCCAGGTATCCGCCGCCCGGCTCCTGGCCGCTGCCGGGACCGTAGTTATCCCAGTTCTTCCTTATAATGCTCTCGGTCATCCAAGACGGAGGCGCATCGTCCTTAAACGGGTTGCCTTCGGACATCGGCACTTGGTAGGGGGTGTGCGGATCCCAGACGTTCACGTGCAGATACCAGTTGTCCTTGGCGCCGTTTCTGTCGAGCCAGTCGAGGGCGGTGGGCACGACCTCGTCGGACCGTTCGCCGCCGCCCTTGCCGGTGTTGTAGATTTCGCGGAACCCGTTGTAGAACCAGAACGAGGAGTGCCTTTCGCCGAAAGGGCTCACCGACACAGTATAGAATCCTGCCTTGCGGAGGGTGTAGATGAAATTGTCCTCCAGCGTCCTGAAATGGCGCCGCCGGGTGTCGATCAGGAGTTCCGCCGCCTTGCCGCCGTGGTTTACCGCGCCGTTGCGGATTCCGCACTTGCCCGAATACAGCGCCGCCCTTGACGGGAGGCACGGGGCGTCCGAGACGTAGCAGTTGTCGAACCTGGTCCCTTTTGCGGCGACTCCGTCGATGTTCGGCGAAGTGTTCCTGTGGTAGCCGTAGCAGCCGAGATGGTCCGGCCGCAGCGTGTCGATGTCGATGTAGAGTATCCTCATTTCAGTCTCCTTTCTCATATGAGTGCTGGTAATTTCGGAACCGAGTTTTGCGATAAAGTTGCCGGGTGCCAGGTGCCAGCAAATACAGACGGAAAAACTCAAAGCGTTTTCTCAATGCCGACACCTGCCCTCCAAATTTGTCCTTAATGCTTCAACATTGAACTAAGTCTGTCTGCCGACTCGAGCAGCGCCCGCACCGTCGAAGCCGCCTTGGAGTCGGCGTCGGGGGTGAAATTCTCGGCGACCGCGATGATGCCGACGAAATTTCCGTCGGCGTGCCTGACCGCCGCGGCGTATCGGCGGACGCCGTTCACGTTGTATTCTGTGTCTAGGCAGTGTCCGGCCTTTCCGGCGGAGGCGATCAACTTTGCCGCCTTGCTCGCCGGGATCTTTGCCTTCTTCCCGTTCATGTAATTCCAATGCGCGGTCTTCCCTGCGGGCCTGGGCGCTCCGCATCCCAGTGCCAGCCTGGCCACTGCCTCGAGCTCTCCGTCAAGCTCCCTTTCGAACCCAATCCTGGCCTTCACGTTGACGGCGCAGTCCTCCGGCTCGCACCTGTCCGAGAGCATCATCACGCCGTCGCCGGGCACATACCATTCGCTCGTCCTGCCTGTCAGGCCGGACAGCCTTTTCAGCTCCGCGGGGATGCGGGCAGAAAGCTCATCAAGACCGGGCGAGCGCATGACGATCACCGATACGGCGCGATATACCTTCGTCGCCTCGTCCTTGGACACCATCCCGAGCCCGATAAGCGTGTTCAGGAGCCTAAGGAGAGAAGGCTTGTTGACGCCGGTCCTCCTTGAAAGCTCCTCCAGCCGGAGGGGGCCTGCCGACGACAGCTCGGCCAGCGCGCATATCCCCTGGGCCAGCGCAGGAGCCGGAGCCCTTCCAGATTTTGCGGATTTGTATTTCATATATAAAATAAATTATATTAGTAAAATACCATGCCTGCGGCACGTGTCAAGAGGTGGCGCATGGAAAAAAACGGACGAAGAAGGTAAACATTCAGTGAACTACGCCCTTTCACTGAATATTTGCCCCGGGTGTCCTGTTCTCATAGATAGTTTTTCTGAAAAGCAGTGGAACTACTTTTCTGAAAAACTATAGGTCTCGAGGATTTTTTTGATGATGTTGGTGGTCGAGCGGTTTTCGACGAGCTTTGCTAGAACTATTCTCCCGCCGGCGTTCTCGACGATGTCGCGTCCGCTGACGAAGTGGGCCCAGTCCTCGCCCTTCACCAGGATGTCCGGGAGGAGGGTCGAGAGCAGGTTGCGCGGCTCCTCCTCGTCGAACATGACCACGTAGTCTACGGGCTTGAGGCCGAGGAGCATCTCGGCGCGCTCGAGCTCCGGCACCAGCGGGCGCTTCTCCCCCTTGTTGATCCTGACCGACGCGTCTGTGTTAAGGCCGACGAAGAGGCAGTCCCCCTGTTCGCGGGCGAAGGTCAGGTACTTCAGGTGGCCGAGGTGGAGGATGTCGAAGCATCCGTTTGTGAAGACCACCGTCTTGCCCTGCCGGCGGAAGCGTTCCCGGATTTTCTTCGCCTCGGGCCACGCCAGTATCTTTGAAGTGTAGTCGAAGACTGACTTCCTGATCTTCCTCATCTTGCTCCTCCTTCGATCTGTTCCTTCAGCCTTTTGACGTCATCGTCTTCGAGCATATGCGGGAACTTGCGGCTGAATTCCTCGAACGTCTTCCTTGCCTCGTCCTTCTTCCCGGCCTTCAGCGAGAGGCTGATTGCCAGGATCATGGCCTCGGATGCGGTGTCGGGGTCGTCTGTGAGGATGAATACCGACATGGCGTATCTGCCTGCGGTGTCGGTGCTTTCGGTCTTTTCGGAGAGTATCCTGGCCAGGCCGAGGCGGGCCCTGGCGGCCGCGGTCTTGTTCACGGGGTTTTCGATGTTCCTCTCGAAATAGGCGACGGCCTCGTCCTTTCTCCCGGAGGCTGCGAGGGCCTCGCCGAGCGCCGTGGCTGTCCTGCAGGCGAGGTCGGGGTCGGAGTTTCCGTCCAATGCCTTTTTCAGGAGGACCGCCGCCTGCTGGGGATTCCCAGCCGCCTTCTCGGCCATTCCGGCGGCGTAGAGCCCCTCCTGGCGCCATTTCGGGTCTTCGGACGCGGAAAGTTTAGCGGCGCATAGCCTTGCGAGTTCCGCAGACTTCTCCTTGAGCAGGAAATCCGTGAGGCACGACAGCATCTCGGGCGGAGCGGAATCGAGCGCCTCCTTCCTTTTGAGCGCGTTCGCGATGAGCGGTTTGGCGGGCCCGCTTCTTCCGCCGAGGATGAAGCTCCATGCCAGATAGAGCCTGGTGTCGGATTCCAGCGCCGGATCGACGCCTTCCGTCTTAAGGACTTCCAGGAACAGCTTTTCCGCGTCGCCCCTGCTTCCGGAGGCGAACTTGATGTAGCCCAGGTAGAAGATGGCGTATGGCCGCAGCGGTGAGTCCTTGAAGTCCGCCGCCAGCTTCCTTAGGAGGTTTTCGGCGGCGGCGCCGTCCTTCTTGTTAAGGAGGATGATCGAGCTTTGCAGGAGTGCGTCAGGGCATTGTTCCGAAGAGGGGAACTGTTCGATGATACTGCCGTAGGCCTTGAGGGCCTCGTCGGTCCTGCCCGTCTTGCCGCGGCATGAAGCCAGGCCGGCTAGGGCGGCGGCCTTTGCCTGCGGCGGGGCGCCTGCGGCGGAAGCGGCTTCTGCGAAGAATCCTGCAGCCTTCTCATAGCTTCCGGCGCCGTACAGAACCTCAGCGAGCCTGAGGAGGATTTCGGCCTTGTCGGCGGGAAAGTCCAGGGACTTGGACGCCTTTTCAAGGAAAGCCGCCTTGGCGTCCGCCGTGCCGAGGACGCTTGCGAATGCGAGTACAAGCCCTTTCCTGACGGCGGCGGTATTCTTTCTGTCGCCGGCGAGTTCGAGCGCCTTTTTTTCGGCTTCGGCGGATTTCCCGGCGGCGGCGAGACTCCTTAGATATCCGTCCGCGGACCTGGCGAAGACCTCGCTGTCCGGCGACGTTTCTGCGAGTATTGCCAGGAAGGTATCCGCCGCCCTGTCATGGAAGCCCTGCTGGCCGAGGGAGCAGGCCTTGTAGTAGAGAAGTCCTGCCCTGTTTTCGGGGGGGCATTCCGGCCGGGCCAGGGTCTTGTCCGCCTCGTCGGCCGCCTTTCTGTAGTCGCCGTTGAGGAAGAAGCATTCGACCCTCCGGACCAGGGCCTCGGCGCCTTCGGGGGTTCCTGGGTAGAGGACGTTGAGCTGTTCGTAGGCCATGACCGCCTCGTTGAATTTGCGGTCCTCCTTCAGCATGTCCGCGAGCATGAGGTGTGCGAAGACCGCGGCCTCGCGCGGCGCCTTGGTGTTGTCGGCCACGGCGGCGGCGATTCTGGCGGCGTCGGAACGCTTTTCCTTCCTCAGTAGGTTCGCAAGCTCCAGGGCACCGTAGGCGCGGTAGATGTGCTGGTCGCCCGAAACCTCCTTTTCCGCCAGCTTCGCGAACTCCTTGGCGGCGAGGTCGGCGCGGCCGTTTTCCGCATAGGCTCTGCCGAGCGCGTATGCGGCGGCTTCCTTCACAAGTTCTGTCCTGCCCGACCCGGCGATGCCGGCGAGTATCTTGACGGCCTCGCCGAAATCTCCTTCCCTGCCTGTCCTGGCGAGGATTCTGGCGTAGGCTACCCTGGCGGAGTCGAATGTGCGGACCGCAGGGAACTTTTCGAAGAACTGGCGGTATGTTGCGAGGGCTTCGTCCTTTTTTCCTGAGGAGGCGAGGGCCTCACCGAGCTGCGTCCATGCGTCGGCGACGAGCTCGCTGTCTGGGAACATCTTTATGAGGCGCCGGTATTCGTCGGCCGCGAGCTCGAAATGGCCCCGCTTCATGAGGCCGTCGGCCAGCCTTAGCTGCTCGTCGATGTAGATTCTCTTCTGGTCATCCTTAACATCGGCGGCGGCAAGGCGGGGCGGCGGGGCGGAAAAGACGGCAAGGAGCAGCAGCACCGTCAGGGGGAGGCCGCGCAAAAGGGATCCGCAACGCATATGCATGATGCCTGATACATGGAGCGTCACTTCGTGCATCTGTAGACCAGGGCCGGGGGTATGTTCTTCCAGACTATCTCTGATGAGCTGACCGACGTGAAAAATTTCTTGAGCAGCCGCTTGAGCCGGATGCCGGAAGGCAGGACCGAGCCCTGGACATACGCGTAGGTGCTCATCCTGCCTCCGTGCGCGAGGGAGTCGTAGAGCACCCTGATGAGCTTGTCCTGGAGCGAGGGCGCGAAGACCGCCCATGGGAGTCCGGAGATGATGACGTCGACCGAATGGAGCTTTTCGGCGCGGAGTATTTCAAGCAGATTGGAGGCGTCCTTGTGGTATATCTTCAAGTCCGGGAACTTTTGCCTGAAGTTGTCGTGCATCGCGCTGTTGAGCTCCACCGCGAAATATCTCGCGCCGGGGCGCAGCCGCCGGACTATCTCGGCAGTGAACGCCCCGGTCCCCGGCCCGATTTCCACGACGGAGCCCGCCTCCTCGATGTCTATTTCAGACGTAATAGCGACGGCAAGCTGCGGCGAGCTGGGGAAGACAGTCCCCACCTGGTTCGGCTTCTTAAGGAATTCGGCGAGCAGACGGACTTTTTTCATATTGCATGGAAAAAAAATGTTGAAAGGGTATACTATAGACCGTCATCCAACTTTTAAAACCCGTCAAATCCAGGTAATCCCATGAAAATCAAATATGCCCTTGCCCTTACACTCGCACTGCTCCTTGCGCTCCTGGCGGATCCGGTTTCGGCGGGAGACGCATCCACTCCCAGGACGATGGGGGATCTGCTCGGGGCCGGCGGGCCGCTGATGTATGTCCTCTACGCGCTGTCCTTCCTTTCGGTCTGCCTCATATTCTATTATTTCCTTACGCTTCGCAAGGACGTTATCGTCCCGGGCTCGCTGGTGAAGGAGTTCGAGGAGAAGAAGAAGGATCTGGAAATCATGGGCAGGATCTGCGCCGAGGACGACAGTCCCCTGGCCAAGATCGTCGGGGCCGGCGTGGAGACGCTGCGGAAGCAGAACTCGACGTATGCGATGGTGAAGGACGCAGTCGAGGACGAGGGTTCGCGCCAGGGGGGCATCCTCTGGCAGAGAATACAGTATCTCCAGGACATCGTCGTGATCGCCCCCATGGTGGGGCTGCTCGGGACTGTCCAGGGCATGATACAGTCGTTCGGCGCGCTCTACGCCGAGAACATGACCCCGAAGCCGACCCTGATCGCCCACGGTGTGGCGATGGCCCTCATCACCACGGCGGCCGGACTCGTGATCGGGATTTTTTCGATGATGGTCTATTCGTATTTCAGGGGCAGGGTCAACCATCTCATCTCCGAGCTTGAGGGCGCAAGCAGCAGGATATCCAGGGAGCTGATAAGGCTTTCCAAACCCGAAGAAACGGGGGAAGGCGGGAAATGAACTTCAAGAAGCATGTCCGCGAGACGGGGCTGGGCTTCCAGATCGCCCCCATGATAGACATCGTGTTCCTACTGCTCATCTTCTTCATCACCGCCTCCATCTACGCGCAGTGGGAGTCGAAGATGGGCATAAAGGTCCCCACCACTAAAAGCGGCCAGTACGAAGTCAGGATGCCGGGCGAGGTGATAATCAACATAGATCCGGCCGGCAGGATATCCATGAACCTGATAGAATACAGCCCCGAGAGACTCTCCAAGCTGTTAGGCGAACTTGCAGCGACCTACCCCGACCAGCCCGTCATCATACGGGCCGACAGGGCGACCCCCTACGAGCACGTCATCATGGTCCTCGACATCTGCAGGAGCGTCGACATCTCCAGCATCTCCTTCGCCACCGTCCCGCAGCAGGAGCCCGCTTCAAACCAGGGCAGATAAAATTGATAAATTGCCCGCCCCCCGCTAAATTTCAGTAAACTTTAAGTATGCCGCTTGGTATAATGCGATCGTTATGTTATCCTGATGCAAAATCAAACAACAAGTCTTTTAAAATACACATTAATCCACTCTTCTCATTCATGGATACGAATATCAAGGCATCCTTAAAAGCGGTCGCCGCATCGGCCGTCGCCATGCTGATCGCCCTCCAGGCATTACCCGCAGGTGTCCTTCCTCCCGGATATGGGCTTCCGCAGGAGCCTGATCCCAATATGGCGGGCGGCATGAACTCCTGTCCTTCGTGCCTGGACTCCGGTTCCGCCGAGGTAGTCGCGCTTGATCAGCACGGGTTTGCCCGGTTGAACGTCGATATGAACACGTTTTCTCCGTTCCCCCACTCCCTTCTGACAATCGAGCTGGGCAAGCCGGACGCATATATGCCTTCGACTTATTACATGATTTGCCTTCCCGGCGCGAAGGAGGGCCTTTCCGATTCCGTCCTCCTCCGCATCGGAGACAAGAAGATTTCCTTCGAGCCGGACGCCCTTGACAACGGGGGGAAGAGGACTTTGCGGGCGACCAATTTCGGCGAATATTCGTTGTCGCGGGAAGGAGACTCCATTGTGGTAAGGAACAATAAGGACACCGGCGAACTAGTGTTTTCGACCTTGGACGGAGGACAGAGCTGGCGCCTGGCCTCCATACGGCATAGCGGCCGCCCCGGACAGGCCGTCACCTGCCTCTATTCGCCGGACGGCCTGATGACATCGGTAGTGAACCCGGATTCCAGCGCATATGTAGTTTCGTATAAGAACGGCCTGCCCATAAAGATAGTGGACCCTTCGCAGGCGTTCACCGAGATATCATACGACAACCGCGGCCATATCTCCGGCATACGAACCTCGCTTCCCAAGGGGCATCCGCTCCATCCCGGCAAGAGCTTGAAGCCCGGGGCGCAGAACAAGCCATTTGTGGTGAGAGACATACATGCCGACATGGACGCAAACGGAAGGATTGTGAAGCTGCTGAATACGTGGGGGGAGCTGTATGAGGCCGAATACCAGGAGAATGAAACAGACGGCAAACTCGGCGGAAAGCGGACCAGCTACATGATGGGCATACTGAAAAGGCCTGACGGCGCCAGGGAGTTCCTCAGGATATCAAGGAACGAGGACGGCACGCGCATCGAGGTCCGTGGGGAGGTCGTCGTGGAAGGGGGGTCCGAAATCTTTAAAGTCCTGGGGGAGACCGTCCTGTCAATGAAGGCGAACACGCTCGTTCCGGTGAAAAAGATTTCCGGCGGTAGGACCTATGAGATGAGGAGGGAGTCGGCCACGGCGGCCATAACTTCCGAGGTCGACCCACTTGGGCAGATCACAAGGAGGGAGTACGACGGAGACAATCGTCTCACGGCGGTTATTTTCCCCGACAAGTCGTCAAGGCGTTATGAATACGATTCGTCCGGCCGTCTTGTCCGTGAATTGGACGAGACGGGCCGTGAACTGCTCAGGCGCTACAACAGCAAAGGTCTTCTCGAATCCATTACGGAAAACGGACTCGATACTGCATACAGGTATGATTCCTCGGGAATCCCACTGGAGACGATTCTCCCGGGGAACCGCGTCCATCGCTTCAAGATCGACAGGATGGGCAGGGTGGTCGAGCATGTACCGCCGGACGGGAGAGCCGTCAAGTATCTGTATGTCAAAAATATGAATCTTCTCTCGAAGGTCGAGACATTCCCATCCCAGGACGTATCGCTTCCGCCTGAGATAGCCGGCAGGATGACAAAGGAATATGCGGTCTCGGCAAAGGTGTTCGCCTACGATCCGTTCGCCAGGCTGATCCGGATCGGCTACCCTGACCGCACCTTCGAATGCTTCAAGCGCACCTGCTGCGGAATATCCGAATTCATCGACCGCAAAGGCGTCGTCACCAAATACGCCTTTGACAAAAGGCATCTCAAGGTTTCCGAGAAATCACTAGGGAAAGAAACGCTCTACGTCTATGACACAATGGGCAGGATGGCAAAGCGCATCAACAGCGACAAGTCATTTACCGAGTGGAAGTTCTGCCCCGTCAGCGGGGACCTGCTCGAAGAGTCGAATTCGGACGGGACATGGGTCAGATATGCTCGTGACGAGGCCGGACGGATCGTCCGGAAGGACTTCTCCGACGGGACCAAGTCCGCCTATACCCTTGACGCCAGGGGCAGGATTGTCGGCATCCGCGGCAACCACGAGGAGAACGTGGACAGGGTGTATGACAAGGGCGGCGCGCTTGTTTTGGAAACAAACCACGGCCTGCCATACGGCTCCAAGTCGGAAACTACTGAGTATAAGAGAGATGACTTTGGCCGTGTCGCCCAAGTGATCAAAAACGGCGGGGTCGTAATCAGCCACTTCTACAAATCGGACACGGGCGACCTTATCGCCACATGCGGGAACGGCCTGGTGAAACGCTGGAAATTTGACAACGCCGGGAGGTTGATCGCGACCGCGGAAATCCCGGAGGACGCTCTCAGAAGATGCGGCACTTCCGAGGAGCGGGACGCGCTGTTCGAGAAAAACGTCGTCGAACGGAGGGCATACGAGGCCGACGGGAAAATGTGGAGGATACCGGTCCGCAAGGCGGAAAACAAGGAATTGGCGGGCTCTGCCGTCAACAATATCCCTGGGAAGCCGCAGGCCGGTGAAAAGCAGGAAGCGACAAGCGAGGGTGCGGCCCCCAGGACTCATTGAAGAACGACTGGATTTAAATGATTCGTGGAAAAAAGGTATGTGGGAAATACCGACCCCGGGGAGGGATTTCTAGTTCAGATTTCCGGCGCCCGGCTCTGAAAAGCCACAAGGACATTTTCCAGCGTTTTAAAGCACTTCATACGAGCTGATCAGGAAATCTGAAATAAAACAATAAAAAGGAGAAGTCATGAGAAAGAAACTGAAAGGTGTGATGGCGGTCTCGCTGACCGCGGCCGCGATGGGATGCTGGATGTCTTTGAACGCGCAGGGCTGGCATGGGACTATCGACGAACCGCAGACCCGGCAGCTAGATCCGGAGGAATGCAAAGGCCCAGGCTCGGGTCCTGGTCCGTGCGAGGGCGAACCATGCGTGGAGGGAGGGCCACATCCCGGGGATTGGAAGGAATGGAAATGCAAGGAGAGCGGTAAGCTGACCTATGCGTATTTCGATCCGTACAGGAAGGCCGTCGCCATCGGAAGTCCACCCGGGCTGCCGAACGCTCCGATCAGCGACCTCAAGGACGGCACGAAAATCCACTACAGGGATGCCACCTTCGACTGCCCGACTCCAAATACCAAAACCGACTACGAATCTGAGACTGCTTCGGTAAGCTACAGCCTGAGCGGCGTGACATGGAGTCCGACACCGCCTGGCATCTGCGATACGGCGGGGTCGTTCACATTTACTGGCAGCGTGTACGGCGTCTCGTCCGAGCCTTCCGTCTGTCCAAACACGGGAACCGTCACAGCCACGTTCACGTTGGATGTCGTAAAAGTCTCCTCCTTGACGGCATCCTCTCCGGCAACCTTGATCAAAACAGAGGGGGAGATAGATTACTATGCGGCGGCATATAATGAAAGTGGAGGAACTGTCACTATAACTGCAACACCTTATGTGGATGCCTCTGATGCCGACTTGAGCGCGATAGGTTGGAGCCTCTCCGGAGGTTCCGGCGGCGGCCTGCGCACGAGGACCGTCAGCCTCTCCGAACCGGGCGAATATTCCTTCAAGGCCAAATGCGGAACCTCAGAGAAGAATATCATTGTGCTGGTCATGGATGTAGTCTCAATTGACGTTTGGGATAGCAATGGAAGGCATGCAGCAGATGGCCTTCTACAGGTAGTACCACTGGTCGGAGGAGAAGATGTCTATGGTCTTGCCACTATATCGCCCAATACTGATACATTACCTGACGAATTCCCCGCATGGTCTTATGCCGGGTCAAATCAATATGGGAAAAGTGTCAGTTTCGCGAAGGGGGCGTCAGCTTGGACATCAAACGAAAAAGTGTTGAAAAATGTAAGCCCTAACTCTTCCATAATAAATTGCGAGAGCAAAAGTGCGAGCATTCCAATATATCCGTATAATATTAGCTCATTCACATTCGCAGATCAGCAAATGCATCAATATCTTACCGCGACTTTGAACGTTCTCCTTGAATTTTTTGGCAAAGAAGGAAACAGTATCGAAGATTTACGGTCAGAGGGAAGTATCAGTAATCAATGGAAGGAAAAATCTGACAATCTGGCCACTTGGGTTTATTTCGCCGATTATGTGCATTTGGCAAAAGTCAGTGCAAAGATTGATGTGACAAAAGTCACTGGAATAAAAGCACTTGCTGACTGGTTGAAAAAACAGATTATTATAAAAAGATTTTTTAAAAAACTAGAACTTGCTGCTTATTTAGCAACAGATTCGGCAATAAATGAGAGTTTCACATTTAGCAAAACAGTTTCAGGGGAATTTATTGTGACACCCAAAGATGGTGTTCCTTCAAGTGTTGTATATGCGTTGGGCGGCGAGGCAGCCGCAGTGCCCAAGGCGGATATCAAATTCTCTATTGAACTAAAGCTTGAAGGTAATGACACGATGAAATACAACGCTGTACCGTGGGCGGACGATTCTGGATTCGGAGTGAACTCAAGTTCAAATCATACAGGGCTGGATATGGCATATACATTGAAACTCGTAGTGATGGGGGCAACTATTTTTAATAAAAAAGGCAGCAAACATTTATTTGATGGCGGCAATTTCGACAGCAAAAATATCACATTGTATCAGTTCTGAGATAAGAATATATTTATAAGAGGAATTGTGCTATGCATAAAATGTTATATTGGATGTTTTTAACAGCTCCTATCTTCATTGCTGGTATCGGGCTGTCGGACACCGACAAAGAAAAGCAAGTGCCAAATAATTATCAAACTCTAAATCTCAAAGTTGAAAATCCCGGCACACTTGTTTTTGATCTTTACTGTAATGGTTTTTATCTCTTGAATGAAAAAACTAATGATTTGTCAGAATGGATAAATATTAATCACTATTTGAAGAATGAAAACAATGCCATACACCTTGCGGCGCAGAATTATCCATACGATGAGCCGACATCTGAATTGACAATATCTATAACTGCCTCCAAAAAGATTTTCACCGGTAAGATGATGTTAACAAAAGAAAAGATGGTTTGCGAATTGCTTTTGCCAAATGAATTTGGCAGAACAACTTTTTGGCAGGAATCCGGGCATTTGAAATTGTCGGAAACCGACATGGCGGAACTCAGAAAAATAACTGTCTTGTATATTGATAATATTGAGAACGGGACACAGCAGGATATAGGTAACTTTATAGAGAATTACTATCTCCCTGCTCTTGACTATTATCAACCCAAAGCCGACAAGAAAATATGTGATATCTATAGTGAAATGATATACTATCTATGGGGGAAAGGCGGTATTGGGGATATGGGCAGGATCGTCAAGCACAAGGCAATAAATGACGATCTAGTTGTCGGTTCAAGTCCGTATGATAACAGGGTCGCCGTAGTTAGGGAAAAGTCAAGAATGCCGGTGTTATACATTGAATCCTGTGTTAAAGGTGAGGAGGGAATTGCGGGGGATCTCACATCCGTCAAAGTCAATCCCGCATTAAACTTCATATTTTACAACAATAAGTGGCAATTGTATTGATGGAGGTTTTGACAACCTTGGGCTTTAGGGAGTCTTTGAATGATCAAGTATTTTTTAATCCTGCGGTTTGTTTCCAGCGCTGTCTGCGAGGCGGCAGAGAGGCCGCCGAAGTCAACGGGAAAAACCGGGGACGCTGCTGTTCTTGCATTGGTGGACAAGGGCGAGAAGCTCCTGTCCGACGGCAAATACAAACAGTCCATCGAGAAGCTTGAGAAGGCGCTGTCGGACGGCAGGCTTGCCGGATCGGCGCAGGGCTATGCGATGGGATGCTGGATGTCTTTGAACGCGCAGGGCTGGCACGGGACGATCGATGAACCGCAGACCCGGCAGCTCGACTCGGAGGAATGCAAGGGCCCAGGCGGGGGGCCTGGACCGTGCGAGGGCGAACCATGCGTGGAGGGAGGGCCGCATTACGGATCATGGAAGGATTGGAAGAAGAAAACCGACGGGACGCTGTCCAACGCCTTTTTCAATCCTGACACAGTAGTGATTTCTGTCGGAAGTTCAGCAACATTTCCAAACAGTCCGATCAGCGACCTTCAAGACGGTTCGAAAATACGCTATAGGGACGTGTCTTATGACTGTCCGACATATCACACCAACACTGATGCCGACTCAGAGACCGCTCCGGTAAGCTACAGTCTGAGCAGTGTGACATGGAGTCCTGCTCCGCCGAGCACATTCACAACGGCGGGGACGTTCACGTTTACGGGCAGCGTGTACGGCGTCTCGTCCGAGCCTTCCATCTGCGCGGACACGGGAAGCGTCACATGCCCGTTCACGGTGGATGTCGTGAAGGTCAACTCTTTGACAGCATCGTCTCCGGCGACCTTGATTAAAACCGAGGGGGAGATAGATTACTATGTGGCGGCATGTAATGAAGGTGGGACTGTCACGATAACCGCAACGCCTTATGTGGATGTCTCGGATTCCGACCTGCGCTTCATAGGATGGAGCCTCACCGGCGGCTCCGGCAGCGGTCTGCGCACAAGAACCCTCAGCCTCTCCCAACCGGGCGAATATCCATTGAAGGCCCAATGCGGAACCTCAGAGAAGAATATCGTGGTGATGGTGCTCAAAGTGGAATCTATTAACGTCGATGCAAGTAACCCCGAGGCAACAAATGTAAAATACAAAGTGACAGGGGGCACACTTCCTTCGGCTACCATCACAGCACCAGGAATTGAAGCAACAAGATCAAACATCCCCGAAGGTTTTTTCTCATTTACCTATAATCAAAACAACCTTGAAGATGGTATAAATAAAATCATCCTAAAAACAATCATTGGTAATTTTGAAGTTACAGTTGAAATATCCGCAACAAAAACGGAAAAGAGCGGACCGTATGCAACAGAAATTGCTTCCGGTAAAGTATTTCTTGAAGAAGGGGCGGCAACTGTTCCCGTAAAGCATGGTTTGCTTGAAGTTCGGCACGTTGTTACCTATTCGATTCCTGCCGTTGAAGAAAGCAAAACAATTCATGTCGGGGAGTCCACCGCGAATATTTCAACTGTTGAAAATCCTGAAATTCCGACTGAAATACATTATTGGACTGAGAAACACTATTATAATGATTCTGACGGTGATCATCTTGAACAAGACATGACCCCAGTTACTTATCAAACCCTCCCACCACAAGGCGTTCATTTCAGGAGCATGGATTCCGAGGATAATCATTGGTTTAAACCGGATGCCTCTAGAACGGGCAATGCAACAATAGACTATCTACAATTTAATACGTTGATAGGTCCTATTGTATGGGTGCCATTCCCGATCATTGGGAACACCACTATAGACGGTAAAATTGAATAATAAGGACTGAAAAAGATGAAAGCATTATATTTTACAGTTGTTTTTTGTGCATTTCTATACGGGGCAGCGTCCAACGGAGAGGCGGTTATGACAATAAACGGCATCCCTGTCGAAGAGAAAAATGTTTTCGCAGGGGCAGATGAGGTCAAGGGGTATTATCAGCAAAATAAGGCTGAATGTGCGTCACTTGAAGATGCAAAAAAGCGATTGGAAAAGAAGAAATTGAAAAGCACAATACGTAAGATCATTCGGGATTCCGCCATTAAAGAATATGGGATAGAAATTTCAAAGCAGGAGATCCGAGATGCTGTTGACAAGCATTGTTTTGCAGGGAAGAATCCGGAAGAAATGATAAAAGAAGAGCAAAAAGGGTGGAATGCCTTGATATATGGACTTGAATTGGTATTAAAAGACCCTGATAAGGATAAGGAGATTTATCAGAAATATGTGAAGGATTCTACTGGGTATAGCTATAAAACTTGGAAGATGTTGGCGGCAGAATTTAATACACCTGTGAAGATAGATCGGATACGAAATACCATTCCTGAAAACAAGGAGGACGTTTATAAGAGTTCTGAGAAGTCAATGGAATCGCTTTTGATCGAGGAAAAACTGGAAGAGAAAATTGTTGGGCAGATAACTGTCTCCGACGATGAGATTGCCAAGGTGTTTGAGAAAAAATATCCGGTCGACAAATATACATCCGATTTTAAATTGACAGATGATATCCGCAAACAGATAAAGATGGAATTGATGAATTCTAAGAAACAACAATTGTTGGAAGATTGGTGGGAAAGTAAGTATAAGAGCCTTTCTGTTAAAGTCGGAAATCCTTCATATCAGTATCTCTATGATTATATTCAAGATTTGAAGGATTTGAAGTGATGGATATTGGTCGAGTAGGCCGGGGACATTCACGTGGAAAACATCGGGGTCACACCCCCGCAAATGACAAACACTAGTGGCATGTTATATTTCACGGTGTCTTCAAATAAAACTCAGGGAGGGTGAAAGTGGCGAGACCGCTTAGGATAGAATATCCTGGTGCCTGCTATCATGTCGTAAACCGAGGCAATCAGAGGGACAGGGTATTTTTTTCCCCTGCCCACTATGAACTTTTCCTTGAGAAGCTCATAGCCTTCCTTCGAAACGAAGAAGAGGATGCTCGAATCCTTCAAGTGGTCCAGCCATGCGGCATATGCTGGCAGAGTGGAAGTTCCTGGCTGGCTTGACACTGCGGCAGTATTGGAAAAATTCGATGTCCGAAGCGCAGGACTCCGGCAGAAGGCCTACTGCGACTATGTGGAGGAAGGACTTCTCAAGGACACCGGCAATCCATTCGGTTCAGCCATAAGCCAGACAATATTGGGCGGAGAGGAATTTGCCGAGCGGATTAAAAGGAGATACCTGTTGAACTTGAACTTGGCAGATCCGAAAGGGCAACAGGAACTCGCCAAGATTAAGAGCAGTTTCGCGTTTGAGGAAATAACCTCTTCGGTCGCAAGGAATTTCAATGTGGCGCCTGACACGTTGATGCTCAAGGCGTCCCGGAGCAAAGCCAGAAAGGCATTGATGTATCTTGCCGCCAAATACTGCAGGTCCCGAACGTCGCTTACGGAGATTGCCCGCAGGATGTCGATAACTCAAAGCGGACTTGTGCGCACCAGGAACCGCTTCCTGTCAGAGCTTGAGTCAAACAAGTGCCTTGACAAGAAACTTCGCGGAATTGAAGAGGGTATATTGTCAATAGCGGGGGTGTGACCCCGATGTGTACGATTGATTCTTTATTATGAACAGACTTATTTAGGAATATCAGTATGAAAACCAACATTTCAAATAAGAGTATACCTAACATGAAACAAATATTCAATATCAGTAATTATTCACTTTCAGCATTGATTGTTCTTCTATCAATAACTGGATGCGATTCGGTATCTACAAGAACAATGTCAGTTCCAATTACAACCGTCTCTGGGAAAAAGCCATTTGATAAAGATAAAGCCATTGCAGTAGTTAAAGAAATCGTTACCACAATAGCGATTCGGCATGGATTCGTTGAAGATGATTTAGCTCAATGGAAAGTTTTTGATAGTGACAATACTAAATATCTATTTCATCATGTACGCATTGTCAAAAGGGCAATAGGCCGTGAAGTTAAGGATAACATTTCTATTTCATTGGAAGATAATAAGTTAATCCGAATCAAAGTATATAGGATGAATTCTATTAACCCACCATCAGACCTAGATCCTGTTTTCGCAGATTTTCTTTTTGAATGTGCCAATAAATTGGAACTCTATCCTATAACCTTTGAACATGATAGCAACAATATCATTCTAGGTATGGGATTCATAGAACACGGTATTGATAATTGAATCCCAAAGATTTAGATCATGCTGAAGCTAATAAAATATCATGCTCTGTTTCTTGTTCTGATTCTCTCTGCCGGTAGTGCCGTCCTTGGGGAGGCACCGGCGAAGGAGACCGTGAGGCCGCGCGGCGAGTCGGAGGTGGGGGCGGTGGTCGAGAAGGCCGAGAAGCTTCTGTCCGACGGCAAATACAAACAGTCCATCGAGAAGCTTGAGAAGGCGATTTCGGACGCCAGGCTTGCGGGGTCGGCGCGGGGCTATGCGGTGGTACTGCTGGCGCGGGCGCTGAGGTTAGATGGTCGGCCGGCAGAATCCGTAAGGCTCCTCGAGAAGCATGTCGAAACCAAAAGCAGCTTGCACGGCATTGAACTGGGCGAGGCGTATCTGGCGCTGCAGAACTACGAGGAGGCGATCCGGGCAGCCTCGTTCTACGGCTCCAAGGACGCCCCCGAAATCCTGGCCCGGGCACATTGGATACGTGCCCGTGCGGAATTCGCGCTCGCGACTTATCTGCAATGCATTGGCTCATGCAAGGAGGTGATCGGGAGCGTAGTGAAGTACGGTGCGCAGACGGGGGCCGACAGGCGGATTCTTAACGAGATGTCGGAAATCTCCAAGAAAGCGGAAGAGCTGATGGAGAGGGCGCAGGAGCTCTACGACGCCGCCAACTACGGGCGCGACTTCGCGTTCTACCGTAAGGCGCGGAAGGCCGAGTTTTCAGGCCGCTACGATGAGGCTATAAAGAACTATGGCCTGATACGGAGCGGAATCCTCTTCCAGGCCGCCGCCCTTTATTCCGGCAGGTGCCTCAAGGCGAAGGGGGAGACTAAGGAGGCCTTGGCCAAGTTCAAGGAGATAGTCGAGAACGATCCTTCGAGTCCGTACGCGGGAGAAGCGGTACTCGAACTCGCTGAGGACGCATACGTCGGATCCGGGGCCGAGGAGGCGTTGAAGCACATCTTCTGGTTCGACGGCTGGATAGCGAAGGAATTGGAGGCTGCGGCGGTGAAGGGGCGTCCGGACGGCATCAACCTGCCGCTGTGGTCGGACGTGGTTGAGAAGTCGCCGAAGAAGTATCTCGACGCGGACGAGTTCGGGAACTTGGTCAGGACGGTGCGGATGCCGGAGAGCATTGTGAACGGGAGGACTTCACCGTGGTATCTGCCGTTCATCAGAACGCGGGCGGCTATATTGAAGGGGCACTTCGCCGGCGAGCTGGGTGAGAAGGCGGAGGCGGCGGAGATATTCAGGAACCTGCCGGCGATAGGCGGCGACACGAAGGTGATTCCGGACAAGGGGACGGTGGACGTCCTGCTCAAGGGGCTTGCCGACGGATTCCCGTGCCCGCTTGGCGGAGAGTCGGCGAAGAGGTTCCGCAGGGAGCGCAAGAACGCGCTTGCGCTTGCCTGCCTCGGCGCCGCCACCGGCGATTCACGCGACATAGTTCCGGCCCTTGAGGCACTGGCGGCCGGCGCGGCAAACGAGAACCGAAAGTTCGAAAATCGCGCCGTCCTATTCTGTCTCGCCTACTACCAGGCCGGACGAGGCGATCTTGCCGGATCCGAGAAGACGCTCCGGCAGATTGTCAAAGAGAAGCAGTCGCTGGCCGCGTTTCTCGACGACCAGATCGAGTTCCTGCTTGCAGGTCTGCTGGCACGCGATCCTGGCCGCAAGGACGAAGCGATGGAGCTATACGGAAAGATTGCGGATAGGAAGGGTGATCTGGCACCGTCGGCGCTGCTGTCGAAGGCGGTGATGCTCGCCAATCTGGGGAATGCCGACGGTTCACTGGACGCATGTGCGGAACTTATCAGGGACTGGCGTTCTTCGCCGCACGCCGCGGCCGCCGCCACGCTCGCGAACGCTGTATGCACGGATGACAGTCTGAAGAAGAAATGGGCGAAATCGGGGATTAAAATAAAAGGCAGCCCGGAGGGTGAGCTGATACATCATGTGAGGACTGTCGTTATTCCCGGCGGCGCGGACTGGGAGCTGCCGCCCGACGGACTCAAGGCTGCGGATATCGTCCAATACAACATCAGGTGCCTTTCCCGGGACAGGTGCAGCGTCATCAAGTCCTTCGCCGTGAAGCTTAATCCGCAGGAGCCGCAGCCTCCGAGGTCAAAGACGAACGAGATCGTCTTCTACCGCGCCCCGCTGCTGTCGCAGGCCGGGCTGAGCTGCGATTTCGAAAAGGATCTTGCGAAATAAAGCATCGGCTGGATGATCCAATTTCGAAATGCGGGTGAGCACGGCTCAGCACTCAACAATTTCCGACCGTTTCGGACATGGAGGGCGGAATTTCATGTCGCGACGTAGCTTCCCAGCGAAGGCGGATATTCCGCCGCACGGCGGGTTGACCCGCCGGTGGGAACCGGTTGAATAGAATTCAACCCTCCATCCGCCAGGCGGCGGATAGGGAAAACGATAATCGAGTTTCAGAGTAGTGCCCGCAGATAAAAAACACACATAAATATGAAGCATCCGATCGCGCAATTAGTTCTCCTATTTACAGTAGTTTGCCATGCAGACAAGGACTCAATTCCCTGCGTTAAGATCGACATATCGGAGCATAACGGACGTATCGAGGCGGAGGCGTCGCCGGAGGAAGGGCTATCGCTCGGGAGCATCACGCCGTCGGAGAAGAAGTCCGGAATAATATGCGTGGCCAACAGGACCGGCCGCGCCGTGAAGCTCGGTGGATGGCGTTCGCCATGCGAGTGCCTTGAATTCGACGAGCCGGAATGGGAGATTGCAGCCGGCGGAAGCTCCGAATCGAAGGCGGTGCTCGACGGCTCCGCATACAGGGGGAGCTTCGAGAAGAACATGCACATATCGTTTTCGGCGGACAGAGCCGAGACGGTCAACCTTTTCCTTCCAGTGAAGTTTGCGGTGACCGACGAAGAGGCCGGCGGCAAGCCCTCGGACCGTGCTCAAGGCGGGAGCGGAGACGTCAGCGTTTCCGACTGCAACGGCAGCAGCTCGTCCAAGGGCGGCGGAGCCTCCCCTGCTGTCATTGAGCTGGATGCCACAGCCTTCAACCCGGACGACATGGGCACGGTCTACATCTTCGCCGGGAGGAACTGTCCGGGGTGCAACAGCATGAAACACGAGCTTGCGCCGAAGCTGCTTGCGAAATACGACGTCCAAGGGGGTCTTGTCGTGCTGCTTGACCTTGAGAAGCCGGAGAACATGCTTGCGCTGGCGGAACTGGAGGAATCCCTCGGGACCAAGGGGACCAGGACGCCCGTGTTCTTCTTCAGGGGCGCGATGTTCTACGGGAGGGCGGCGCTGGAAAATGAAATTGCCGCAGAAAAAAGACTCAGCACCAGCGGGAAAATTTCAAAACTCCAAAACCGGGGGGATAGAATTCCGCCCTCCACGCCCGAAACGGGCGTCAGAAACGGTGACGCCGTGAGGAGGAAGGCCAAGGGCATGACGCTCGGCGTGATCGCCGCCGCGGGGCTGATCGACGGGGTCAACCCGTGCGTCTTCGCGGGGCTCGTCTTCTTCGCCAGCCTGATTGCGTCGTCGCGCCGCGGCGGGAGGAGCCTGCTTGCCGCGGGGGCGGCATACTGCCTGGGAAGCTTCATATGCTACCTGCTCCTCGGGCTGGGGCTGCTGGGCGCTATATCCGCGCTGGCTGCGAGCGGCCTTCCGAGGACTGTATTCAACACCGCCATGGCCCTTGTCCTCTGTGTCTTGTCCCTGGTCTCCTTCCGCGACGCCTTCAGTTTCAAGGTGGGCGGCGGGGTGCTCCTGAAGCTTCCGGACTCCTCGCGCGCCAGGATGAGGCTCCTCATGAGGCGGCTGACCGGTGGCGGAATGCTGTGGGCCGGCGCGTTCGCGGCGGGGGCGCTGGTCACGCTGATAGAAAGCGCATGCACGGGCCAGGTCTACGTGCCGGTCCTGGCGTTCCTGGTGAAGACCGACGGCGCGCTCAGCGCATGGTTCGGCTACCTTCTGCTCTACAACGCGATGTTCGTCCTGCCGCTGGTGGCTCTCCTCTTCGCCGTCAGCCACGGGATGAACGCCGTGCGCCTGGCGTCATTGTCCCGTTTTGACGCATTCGCCGGGAAAATCCTCATGGGGGTTTTCTTTGCCGTCCTGGCGACTATGATGATAATACTTTGAGCCGATTTTAGGTTTCACGGCGCCTCGCACCTTCATGTCAATAGGCGTAAGATGTTCCTCTGCTCCCGGTTGTGGCGCGGACTGAAATATGAAAATAGAAAACCCCCTCCGCCTGACGCGGCGGAAGGGGCCTTTCCAGCGATTCGAGAACAGATATTCAGGCGAGCTTCATCTTGGGCTTCTTCGCGCCGGGCTCGCCCTGGGCATGGATGTTGAATGTCTTCCGGTCGCCGAACTCCTCCTGCTTTCCCCTGTTCCAGTTCCTTACAGGACGATGATAGCCACACACCCTGCTGTAGATTTCGGTCTTTTCTCCGCACTTTCCCTTGCTCATTTTCCCTTTGCTCCTTCTGCTATTTTGTTTAATTGCTTAGTTCCTTCACTCCTGTGAGTCGGGTGGCAAAACACAGGCCTCGGGAACTGGGTTCGACGTGGACGGTCACGCGCTCATCGTCTTGATCTGCTGGCCGAACGACTTCGTACCGCAGTCAAGAGGACACTCGTGGTGCTCCCCGGGTATGTATCCGTGCACGGGGCAGACCGAGAATGTCGGCGTGATGGTGAAGTATGGGATCTTGTAGTTTTCCGCTATCTTCCTTACGAGGGAGGCGACCTGGCTTTCGTTGTCGATGCGCTCCCCTATGAAGCAGTGGAAAACGGTTCCTCCCGTATATTTCTCCTGCAGGGGCTCCTGCAGGTCGAGGGCTTCGAAGATGTCGGTGGTGTAGCCGACCGGCAGCCAGGACGAGTTGGTGTAGTAAGGATGCGTGTCGCCGGCGGCTATTATCTCGGGATATTTCTTCTTGTCGATCCTGGCCAGCCTGTAGCTGGTGCCTTCCGCCGGGGTGGCCTCCAGGTTGTATATGTGTCCGGTCTCCGCCTGGAAGTCGGAGATCTTGTCCCTCATGAAGTCGAGCACCTTCATCGCGAACTCCTGGCCGTCGCGGTCGCCGATGCTGCAGCCCTGGAAGTTGAGGCACGCCTCGTTGAGCCCCACCAGGCCTATGGTGCTGAAGTGGTTCTTCAGTGTTCCGAGGTAGGTCTTCGTGTAGGGCAGGAGGTTCCCGTCCAGATGGCGCTGGACGACCTTGCGCTTTATCTCCAGCGACTCCTTGGCCAGGTCCATGAGGTTCCCGAGCCTGGCGAGGAACTCGCTCTCGGACTTGGCCAGGTAGCCGAGCCTGGGCATGTTGATCGTCACGACACCGATGGAGCCGGTCTGCTCGCCGGCGCCGAATAGGCCGCCGGTCTTGTTGCGCAGCTCGCGGATGTCCATCTGCAGGCGGCAGCACATGCTGCGGACGTCGCCCGGATTGAGGCTGCTGGTGATGAAGTTCTGGAAGTAGGGAAGTCCGTACTTGCCGGTGACCGTGAAGAGCAGGCGCGCGTTGTCGTTCTCCCAGACGAAGTCCTTGGTGATGTTATACGTCGGTATTGGAAACGTGAATATCCTGCCGTCCCTGTCGCCCGCGTGCATGACCTCCAGGAAGGCCCTGTTGATCATGTCCATCTCCCCCTGGTGGTCCCCGTAGTAGTTGCCCTCCTGAACCTTGCCGCCGATGATGACGGGGGTCTTCCGCAGATCCTCCGGGACGACCCAGTCGAATGTGAGGTTCGTGAAGGGCGTCTGGCCCCATCTGCAGGCGATGTTGAGGCCGAAGACGAACTGCTGGATGTTCTGCCTAACTTCCTGGTAGTCAAGGTTGTCCGCCTTGACGAACGGCGCCAGCAGCGTGTCGAACGAGTTGAACGCCTGCGCCCCGGCCCACTCGGTCTGCAGCGTGCACATGAAGTTGACGATCTGGCCCAGGGCCGTGTCGAAATGCTTCGCGGGCGCGGCGCTCGCGCGCCCCTCGCAGCCCCGGAACCCCTCCGTGAGGAGCTGCCTGAGGCTCCAGCCCGCGCAGTAGCCCACGATCCCGCAGGAAAGGTCGTGCAGGTGGAAGTCGCCGTTCACATGGGCGTCCGCGATCTCCTTCGGGTATATGTTGGAAAGAGTGTAATTCGCTATCACAGAACCACTTACATGGTTCAGCAGGCTAGCGTAGGAGTAGCCCGCGTTGGAGTTCTCGTTCACCCTCCAGTCGTTCTGGTCGATGTAGGATGAGACAAGCTCCTGCACGTCCATCATCAGCTTCTTGCTCTCGCGGATCTTCTCGTGCTGGTGCCGGTAGAGGATGAAGGCCTTCGCCGCCTTCGAGAGCCCCCTCTTGATGAAGGCCTGCTCCACGAAGTCCTGGATCAGCTCTATGTCGGGTATGTCGTCCTTCGCGAGTATCTGGTTCAGGCTGATTATGACGTCCTTGCATATCGTCCTGGCCAGCTTCTCGTTCACCGTCCCTATGGCCTTCAGGGCCTTCGAGGCCGCTAGCGTTATCCTGTCCGGATCAAAGGGCACTACCCTCCCGTCGCGCTTCCTTACGCTGACAAACCTTATCTTGAAAGACATAAAAAGTCCCCGTGTAAGAGTAAAAAGACCAAAACAAGCTTATTTTCAGGGACTTCGGGTGGCGGAAGAAGACCCTGAACCCGCAATTTGCGCCGAATATAATACATCTTGTAGTGTGTGGCAAGCCCTCAAACAACTATATGTAGTGTTTTTTTTGAAAAAATTTAATGTTTTTCTAACAAAGTCCATCAAGGTCCTGCCGTTCCCAGGCTCTTTTTTCCTCAAAATGCCTCTTGATATATCGCCCCAGAATGCTATTTTGATTGGTTTTCAACCAAACCCCCTGGAAGACAGGACGATTATGGAACGCAACAAACGCATTCTTGTAGTGGACGACCAGCAGGACCTCTGCGACCAGCTCTCCAAGCTCCTCCTTCGCTCGGGCAAGAAGAACGAGACGCTCTCACTGGTCCAGCAGATGCGCGCCAAGCTTATGGGGTCGGCCGACGACATCGAGGACGAGGATTCGCCATCGGAAGAGGCTATGTATCAGGTAGATACGGCTAACCAGGGCGAGACGGCCTTCGAGATGGTCAAGAAGGCGAACTTCGAGGGTAAGCCATACGCCGTAGTCTTCCTGGACATGAGGATGCCCCCCGGCTGGGACGGCCTCAAGACCGCCAAGAGCATACGCGACATAGACAAGGAGATTGAAATAGTCATAATGACCGCCTACGCCGACCACGACCAGAAGCAGATAGCGGAGACGGTCGGCACCCCGGAGAAGCTGCTCTACATCAAGAAGCCCTTCCAGGCCGAGGAAATATACCAGCTCGCCCTCTCACTCACGTCAAAATGGTCGCTCGAATACGCCGAGAAGGAGAGGAAGAAGTGGCTCGAGGTGCTGCTCAAAGGGATCATCAAGATCAAGAGCTTCTCCATATCCGAGAAGGACAACATCTTCAACTCCACTCTGAAATCCTTCGTCGACTTCAACGAGGCCAAGAAGGGCTTCATCGCCCTCTGGGCCGAGGACGCCAAGAAGTGGAACATCGTGGCCGTCCACAAGATGGAGGCCGCCGAGGCCGAAAGCTTCGTCGCGGAGAAGTCGTCCGCCATCTTCGAGTGCCGCACGATACAGCACTTCGAGGACAAGTATCTCATGCCGATGAAGAAGGACGGCTTCTTCGCCGTCGCGGTGATGATGGAGGAGAAGGTGCATTCCGATCCGGAATGGTACAAGCTCCTCTGCCTCTTCGTCATGAGCGCCGCGGAGGCCCTCTCCAACGCCATGCTCATGAACGAGCAGCTCTCCAAGGAGAAGAGCTCCGCCGTCGGCGAGGCGGTCGGCAGGTTCAAGGAGGACGTCAGGGCCGGGCTGGACAGGATCCGCAGGGAGGCCGAGTCCCTCAAGTCCGACAAGATCCAGGCCGAGCTCAAGGAGCTCGAATCCGTCCTCGCAAGGCAGTAGGCTCCGTCCCTGAATATCAACCCTTGCACACAGCATCCTGGCGCAGACGCAAGCGCCCGCTTTTTAAAGTGATTTGCTGCTCCGTATCTCCCTGCAATGCAAGCATATAAAACCTCAGAATCTTTTCGGCAGGATTAAAGGAAGTTTAATCTGAGTTATAATCATGCCAATCCTGCTATCTTGTCAACTTGTTTTGCCTTCGTTTTCAGAAACGTGGCAGGTTCTGTCTGCCATTCTGGAATGACGAGCGTCAAAGGCCAGCGGCCTTGCCGACAGGACCGACGGCTTGACATCTCCTAAGCGGCATCCCTGCCGGGCCAGCAGTTCGAGGCGCATCCTTGCCGCGGACTCCGCGTCCACCCCGAGCACGGATATCTCCGGAGCCTTGAGCTGGCCGATGTTCCTGCAGTGGTCGTAATGGATGTTCTTCCTGAGGGACGCGTCCAGGATTGCCGCAGCTTCCTGGGGAAGCTTGTTGATGCCGGCGATGTGCAGCACGTAGCGGTCGGGGACCGGTTCCCCGAATGGCGCGAGCAGGGCGAATCCCGGTGCGTCGCCGCAGAAGATGTCCTTCAATGCCTCAAGGACGTGGTGCTCGCAGATCTTTTCGCCGTGGAAGTCGGAGCAGCCGTTGTCCCTCCCGACGAACTCAAGCGCCGGACATCCCCGGAAGAAGCCCCTCACCTTGATCAAGTCATGCAGCCTGTATCTGTAAAGCCCTCCGCCGGTCGTCAGCACGACGGAATATTCTTTCTCTTCCTCGAGCTCCCATGGGAACACAGTATCCTCGGCCCCGCCCGCCGGCAGGAATTCGAAGAAGTGGGAGTTCACCGAGAGGACGGGCATTGCCGAGCCCGTCAGCGGGAATGAGACGAATCCCTCCGTGGCGATCAGCCCCTTGCCTACTATCGCAGTTTCCGGAAAATAACCCTCCAGGATTTTCGCAGGCAGCGCGGCGGCGGCGTCCTTCCAGCAGCTTATTATTCCGAGTCCTGGCCATATTTTCCCCAGCGAGGACCTGAATGGGGCGCGCTTCAGAATCTCCTCTATCTCATCCGCCCTGGCACGGGACGGCGGGCCGAAGGCGCGAAGGACATTGTCCGCGACCGCCCGGTCGGGGATCTCGATGCCGGAAATACGCCCGGCCCTTACGTCGCCTATCAGCAGGTCCAGGTTGTCCTCTATCTCCTTCAGGAGCAGAAGAAGGAAGCTGGGATTCCATACTGAGATTATCGAAAGGGCTGCGGCCTTGAGCAGGCATGCGGCGCTGATCCTGCGGACCGTCGCGGCGCATCCGATGCGGGACACGCACGGCGGAACTGCGGCGATGCTGCCGAAGATCCTTCCCATGACGGGGCCGAGGTATTCGGCGTCGTCGTCGAATCCTATCTTTATCCCGGCGGATGTTAAAGAGTCCTTCCTTCCTGAAGGCGAGACGGACCAGTATGATCTGCCCGCGAGGAGCCGCGGCGAGCTCTTGAACATGTCGTAGATCCAGGGCGAGATTCCGGCCTGGAATTCACGGCGGAGCGCTTCGGTATACGGTATCAGCTTCGTTCCGGAGGTCGTGCCGCTGGTGGGAACGAGGCGCAGCGGACGGCCGGGAAAAAGGATGTCGGTCTCGCCTTCGGCGATCCGTTCAATGTATCCCTTCAGGTCCTCATATTCGCAGAGCGGGACGTCGCTGCGGAACTCGTCCGGCGATCTGATCCTGGAGAAGCCGTGCTGCCGTCCGAACTCCGTCCGCGCGTTGTCTCTCAGGATTGCCGACAGCCTTTTCTCCTGCGCACGACGGACGTCTCCTGCGGAATTCGCAAACTTCATACTGCCCGATAGGCACGATGCGGCCCAGAGGCTGTTGCAGAGGAGCGTCTTCATTGCAAAAGTTTTTCCAGATCTTAAAATTCCAAATCCCAAGCACCAAATTCCAAGTAAATCTCAAACTCCAATATCCAAACTCTGAATCTCGTCGTCTGGGATTTGTGTTTTGAAATTTATTTGTGATTTGGAATTTGGAGCTTGGAATTTTGGGTTGTCGCGTGACCGCGTTGAGGCGCGGAACGCGACTCGCACGCGGCGGACGGAGCCCGCCTTATAAATTTGCTTTGGGAATGTGGAATATGGGTTCCGTGCAGAGCCCGCTTCAACAGCTTCAGTACAGGAGGGCGCAGGTTGTCCAGGCTGAGTTCGGCGAGGCATGCGAGCTGGGCGCCTGAACGCCATTCCGGATTTTTCTCAATGAAGAACCTGACGTCGCGCCGCTTCATCTCGCTCTCACCTATGTCGCCGACTCCGTCGCGGAGCCGGTAGCCCCCGCCGCAGCCGACCACTCCGGTGCAGGGATCGTAGGAATTCCCGAAGCGCGCTTCTGCGAGCGCGTCGAGAAGCCTTGACTCGAAGCAGTGCTTCCGCCTTCCGGGGGCCGGCCAGTACCTCTTGAAATGGACCGGCAGATATCTGAACGTCCTGTAGCCCTTCGAGACGAAGAACCAGAACCACCGGCACTCCGGCTCCGCAAGGACGATGCGGAAGACGAAGGGGGTCCATGCCCTTTCGATCGAGAAGATGCTCCAGTGCCGTCTGTCGACGATGGTGTCGCCGGAGTAGAAGGCCTTGACCTTCCGACCGCAGACGTCTGCCTCCATGGTCGTAAGAGTGGTGAATCCGCGGACGGCGCCGTCCACACCGGCGATGACGACCGCCCATCTCTTCTCGTGCAGGTCTCTCGCAAAGGATTCTTTGCGGACGCCGCAGAAGTGGCGGCGCATGAGCTGGAGCATCCCGCGTTCTTGCCGGAATGTAAGATCCTTCACTTCAATAACTTGTGATGACACTTTCATAGATCAAAGCGTTCCCGCGTCGAGATGGAAGTTGCCACTGCTTATGAGCCTTCCAGCGTCGAGGCCGGAATCCCAGGACACGGCATAGATGCGGCTTCTGAACTTAAGGCTGAAATGCCTGTTAACGCACGCTGCCAGCGGATCGCCGTCCGGCATGCCGATGACTATGAAGCGCGCGCCGTCGGCCGCGGCTCTTTTTAACGCCGCCCCGAGAAGGACGGAAAAAATTCCGGGACTGTCGTCCTTGACCGCGAGGCATGACGCGAACCTGATCGGCACAGGCTTTCCCGGATCAGGGACCGGATCCGGAATTCCGGACTTCGCCACGAGAGAGGAGATTTTTTTCAGGCCGGAGAGAATCCTGCCGTAGCCTTCGACGACGATCCTGCGGAAAGGAGTCTGATCCCATACTGAGAGCGTTCCGACGATCCTGCCGCGGTCGGACGCGACGATGAAATCGTCCTGCGAAACGTTTCTGAACTGCCCGTCCGGCGCCTTGAAGCTCGATTCGGAGAAGACAGGGAAGAATTGCTTTCTGCCTCCGACGGAATTCAGGAAGTCGATTATGGATTCCAGAGGGAATAATGAGCCGCAGCCGATGCGCAGATCCTTCTCATGCAAGCCTCTTTTCCTCATGAAGGCGGGGATCGCATATGTAGTATACCTGAAGATTTCCCTATAATACGGAAGCCCTGATCTGCCGCTGGTAAGGATTTTCATCGCGGAGTCGTTTCCCTCGAGGATGGAACTGAGGTAGAACGGAAGCTTAAGCTCGCTCTCATGGACTTCCCTGAGGAACTTGTAGCCCCTGGCCAGGATCACCGAGCCTCTGAACCCTTTTTCGATCCTGAGGCTACCGAGGTAGCCGATTTCGGCTTGCTTTCCGTCCAAATATATCTTCCTGCGTAGCGCGGCCCCCAGCGCGACTATATCCGGGCCCTTTTCTGCGACTATGATCCTGGCGTCGGAGCCCTGCGGTGCGAGCGATTCGGCGAACGAGGGCGAGCAGTCGACGGAGAACCTGATCGCGGACGGCATGGGGCTGCGGAGCATGAGGCTTATAATCCTGCCGTTGTCGGATTCGTCCGCGAGCCTAATTTTCACGCTGGAAGGCATTGCGTTATTGTTTCCGTAAAATTTCAAAAATCAAAAAAGGAAATCTCGATAGATTCGAAAGAATCGACTGATTCGATTGAATCGAACCGTCTTGACATTTCGGTTTTCATTCCTCGATTCCAAGCGGGATTCCGCTTTTCTGTCCGATTTCCCTGCGGAGCATCGTGTTGAGCGTGAAATATCTGAAGATGTCCGCGGGCGTCCTAAGTCCGGGTTTGAGGCGTGGGATGCGCCTGATGATCGAAGATGCGGAATAGAACTGGCGACGGGCCCGGAGGCAAAGCTCCTCGAGCTTTTCGGCCGGCATGCATTCCGGCTCGAACGGAGGCCGTCCGAAGCGGAAGTCTTTGTCCAGCCACCAGTTGCGAGGTCTGAGCCTGTCCCGCGCCTCAAGCTCCTCATGGAGCGGTGTTCCGGGGAACGGAACTAGATGGTTGAACGCCGCGATGTAGAGCTTCTCCCTTATTGCGAAGTCGACGCATTCCTGGAAACCTTTTTCCGAGCCTCCGGGATAACCGAAGAGGAATGTGCCGTAGACATGTATGCCGTTCTCCCTGAGGTTTTCGAGGATGCCGGAATAATCGTCGACGGCGTTGATGCCCTTGTTCATGGCCGCGAGGCTGCCGCGGTCCATGGATTCGAATCCTACGAGGAGGCCGAAGCAGCCGCTGCCGGCCATCAGCCTGACCAGCTCTCTGTCACGTAGGCTGCAGGCGGTGGCCTGGCTTATCCATCTCTTGCCGCTCCCCCTTGCAGCGCGGCATAGCTCCTTGGCGGCCGGGATGTCGCCGGTGAAGTTGTCGTCCACGAAGAAGACGTAGCGGTGCTCCGCCTCCCGCAGGTCCCTGGCCACTTGCTCCGCTGGGCGCCGCCTGTATGTGGCCTCGAAGAACGCGCTGACGGAGCAGAATCCGCACCTGAAAGGGCATCCCCTGCTTGTTTCGATCAGTGAGACCGGCATGTAGCCTTTCCCCTTGAAGATGCTTTTGTCAGCCCTTATGCTGTCGAGGGGGATTCTCGCGGTGTGTGAATATTTCTTCTGGAGTGTCCCGAAGGCAGCGTCCGCAAGGATGTCCTTCCATACCGGCTCGGCCTCGCCTATGCAGACGGCGTCGCCGTGCCCGAGCGCCTCGTCCGGGCGGAACGTCGCATGGTAGCCGCCGAAGACGACCGGGATCCCTCTGCTGCTGAACCTGTCCGCGATCTGATATCCGCGCCTGGCGGTGTATGTCTCGATGGAGATGCCGACGAGATCCGCCTGCGATCCATAATCGATCTTTTCGAGCCTGTCGTCGAAGAAGCGGATCTGCCATTCCTGCGGGGTCAGTGCGGCCAGCACCGCCATGGCGAGCGGCTCCTGCTGCCAGGATCGGACGAAGGGCTCGCCCGGCTTTCTTCCTATAGACGGATAAATCAGGATCAGTTTGGGCATAATGCGTCGTCGGCCGGGATCATGCCGTAGAGGCGCGCCTCCGGCGGGGCGCATGGGTTCCAGCGGGAATACGGTGCGGCGAAGCGCTTTTCTCGGTAGAGCCTTCTCACGAACACGCGGTATGTGAGGTTGCCCAGGGCGTTTATCACGATGTTCAGGGCGTCGCCCCTCAGGCGGCGCGCTATCCTACCGAGCCTGAACGATTCCCTGTAGGCCCATTTGAATCCGTCGTAGAGCTCGTCTGGAGTCATCTGCGCGGGCCTTATGACGACGTGCATGGTGTCGTAGTCGTCCCAGTTGAAGCTCAAAATCCTGCCTTCGTCAAGGAGCCGCTTGAAGAGCCTTGTCCCGGGATACGGGGTGTAGAGCGAATACCTGGGGATGTCGATCTTCAGGTCGTCCGCGAGGTCGACGGTCCTCCTGAAGACCCTTTTGTCGTCGTGGTCGAAGCCGAAGACGAAGCAGCCCTGCACGGAGATCCCCAGGCTATGGACGCCCTCGATGAGCGTCTTGTAGTTCGGCGGCCTGTTGAAGCCCTTGTGGATCTGCCTGAGGACGGCCTCGTCCCCGGTCTCGAAGCCGAGAAGCAGGTATTTGCAGCCGCACTCCGCCATGAGCGAGACGAGTTCGGAATCTGCAAGCGCGTCGACGGTCACGAGCCCTCCCCATTTCTTCCCGAGCGGGATCATGGCCTTGAAGAGCTCCTTGGAATATTCTGGGTCCTCCGCCAGGCTGACATCGTTGAAGGAGATGTATTTCCCCGGAACCTCCCTGATATCCCTTATGACGTCCCCGATCGGTCGCCTGAGGTATTTCGGCCACACTGCGGTGACCGTGCAGAAGTCGCAGTCGCGCAGGCAGCCTCTGGTCGCCTGTATGGAATTCGGCATGATGTATCTTCGGCTGTCGTGGAGATCCCTGCGGGGCGGCGGAACTCCGGAGAGGACGTCCCCTTCGAGCGGATCTTCGAAGTAGGCCTTTTTCATCGCTCCGCGCCTGAAATCCTCGACCAGCCTCGGCCAGGACTTCTCGGCGCGTCCTACGACGACGGCGTCGGCGTGCAGCATGGCTTCGCCGGGAAGAATGGTGGCGTGTATGCCGCCGAGGACGACCGGGATTTTTCTTGCGCGGTAGGCGTCGGCGATCGAGTATGCGCCGTTTGCGCAGCCCGTGATGACGCTTATCCCCACGAGATCCGCCGGATAATCCAAGGGGACCGTCTCGACGCTGCCGTCCACCAGCCTTATGTCGATGTCCGGATGCCCCGGCGTGAGAGCCGCCAGCGTGCAAAGGCTCAGCGGCATCTCGCGCATCGATTTTACGTAGGAGCCAAGCCTGAGCTTATGCATGTGCGCGTCGGGCATTATCAAAAGTATCTTCATGGCCGGCCGTTCCAGGCTGACGGAATATTTGTTGCCAAACTATCAAATATCAATATTCACAACAGATTTCAAATATACAGTTCGCGGTGGAATTCGCCAGCTGTCACGGGACTCCATGAACATCCAATAACCAGCAAGGAACTCCAAATCAACGAGTGAAAACACTCTCATCCCATGGGTGATTGGGTGGATGGATGACTGGGGATTAGGTACTCAGAAGTGAATATGCCCATAGATGATATCGGAAATGACCTTCCTCCTCTGAAACTCGATTCCTTTCGGTGGAGGGTTGAGCCAACCTCAACCGCGGCTCAGCACGGCTTCGCCCTCCGTCGAGTTTCTGATCGACAGAACTGCGACCTTCGCATATGGCCACTTCCATGAGAAGGTGATTGTCAAGCGCAGACTTGGCGGTTTTGGAAAAAATC
>CAZWRV010000062.1:0-36984 GCA_964636325.1 uncultured Victivallaceae bacterium
CCGGAAGACGACAAAGATAACGACAAAGTTCGCGACAAAGATGGGCGAGTTTCACAGGAGAGGGTTAGGGAATCTGAAAGCGAATTCAGCGGGCATTGCTCTTGCCAGCGGACTTGAGCATTTCCTCCTCTGGGACGGGGAAGCCGAGCTTCCTGGCGCGGAGCAGGTCGGCCAGGGCGTCCTCGTTCCTGCCCATCGAAAGATATGCCAGCGCGCGGTTGTGCAGTACCGCCGGCGCGTCAGGATTGAGCGAGAGCGCCCTGTTGAAGTCCGCCATCGCCTGCTCTGTCCGGCCCAGCTCATGGCATACGAGGCCGCGGTTGGCGTAGGCCTCGAAGTTGGCCGGATCCGCCGCGACGGCGCGGTCAAGGTCGCCGAGGGCAAGATCATGCTTCCTCATCATGGAATAGATGATGCCCCGCCTTATGAGACCCTTTATAAAGGACGGATTAAGCGAAAGGGCCTTGTCGCAGTCGGCCAGTGCGAGATCGAGGCGTCCTGCGCCGCGGTGGACCATGCTGCGGGCGCTGTATGCGTCCCAGGACTTCGGCTCCGCGGCGACAGCCTTGTCCAGGTCATCGAGGGCCTTGCCGAAGTCCTTCATTGCCAGGTAGATGAGACCTCGGTTCACCAGCGCGTCGGCGAAGCCGGGCTTCAGCTCCAGCGCCCTGTCGAAGTCCGCGAGCGCAAGATCGTAGCTCCTGATCGCGAAATATTCCGCGCCCCGGTTGTTGTAGCCCATCCAGCTGGAAGGGTTCTTCGCGACGACATCGCTGAAGAGGACGATGGAATCCTTGAACACGCGCCCGTGGCACCAGGCGAGAGCGGCTGAAAGGAGCACTGCCGCGCTGAAGACGGCGTGCGACACCGCCTGGGAGAGGCGGAACTCCATCTTTGAAATCCGTTCGATCCCGGCACCGAAAAGCGTGATCGGTCCTATGCATGCCAGATACTGGAAGTGGTCCGCGACGAAGGAGAAGCGCATCGGGTAGACGTCGAAGAAACCGAGAGCCGGCGCCAGCGAAACGAGGAAGAATAGCGCCGCGGCAGACGGGCCGCGGCCGATTCGTTTCCGCAGCAGGAAAAGGGTGGCGACGGCAGCCGCGGCCATAAGGGGGAACAGATACTGCACCCACTGGCCGGCATCTATCTCCCAGCGCGGATAAGTGAACATCAGCGGATATGGAACCAGCAGCTTACAGGCATAAAAGCAAATCGCCCTGCCCGCGATGAGAATCCGTTCAAGCGGCGAAAAATCCCAGTCCGCGCCCTGGGCTCCTACCAGCGATCTCTCGACCGAGGCGGTGTGCAGTCCGAGGATCAAGGCCAGGATGAAGAATGGCATCAGCCGCAGGACGTCCTTCATGCGGATTCGGCCGTCCCTCCACCAGAGGACTATAAGGACCGCGGCAGGCATCGAGCCAGCCACGGTCTTGCTGAGGAGGGCAAGGACGAACAGGAAGAGCGCGAGCGCATACGCGGCAGGCAGTTTCCGCCCTACAGTCACTCCGCCGTCCGCCATACGGAGGAATTTCAGATAAGAAAGGAATGCGAGAAGATAGAAGAACAAAGAGAGGACATTTTTGAGCTCCGTCACCCATGCGACCGACTCGACGTTCACAGGATGCACCGCGAAGATGCAGGCGGCAAAGAAGCCTCCGGGAACGCCGAGGCGCCTCAGGCAAGCCCATAAAAGCACGGCCGAAGCCGCATGCAGGACGATGTTGACGAGGTGGTAGCCTAACGGAGCAATCCCCCAGAGCTTGAACTGCAGGAAGAAGACGGTGAAGACCATCGGGTAATACTGAGGAGTGGCCCCAGGCTCGCTCCATGCGGCCGCCAGGCCGCCCAGGGACCGGATGCAGGTGTTGGCCGTCACATATTCGTTGTCGTCCCAGATGAAGCCGGCGCCGAACACGGAGGAATACGCCGCAAGCACGAGCATGAGGATTGCCGCGGTACCGGCGCAAATGTTCAGAGAAGCATGTCCTTTCACTGAACATTAACCTTCTTCTTTAGTCCCTTAAAAAAAACTTGGAAAATGTTTTTGTCGAAAACGAATATTCAATAATCAATGCTCATTTCTTCGTAGTTCAGGACAAAGTTCAGGATAAAGTTGTCCCCGGAGTGCGTAGTTTGCTGAATACATAGCATCCGATGTCCTCGGGCCTACTCTCCGGTGGAGTAGTTCGGGGCGTCCTTGGTGATCTTCACGTCGTGCGGATGCGCCTCGCGGAGCCCGGCGGCGGTGACCCTGACGAACCTGGCGTTCTTGTGGAGCTCAGCGATGTTCCTGGAGCCGCAGTAGCCGAGGGTGTAGCGGAGGCCGCCTACGAACTGGTTGATGACGTCCGCAAGGGCGCCGCGGTAGAGGACCATCCCCTCGATGCCCTGGGGGACAAGCTTGCTTTCGCTGTCCACGTCGGGCTGGCCGTAGCGCTCCCTGCTGCCCTTTGCGGTCTTCATCGCCTCCAGGCTGCCCATCCCCCGGTAGACAACCCATGTCCGCCCTTGATACCATATCTTCTCGCCCGGACTTTCCTGCGTGCCCGCGAGGACGGATCCCATCATTACCGAGAAGGAGCCGGCCGCAAGCGCCTTGCCGACGTCGCCGGACTGCCTTATGCCTCCGTCGGCTATGATCGGGATTTCAGAACCGAGGTATTTGGCGACGTTGTAGATCGCGGTGAGCTGCGGCACTCCGACCCCTGCTATGACTCGGGTCGTGCAGATGGAACCGGGGCCGATTCCCACCTTCACGGCGTCCGCGCCGGCGTCGGCGAGAGCCTTCGCCGCCTCCTCGGTGGCGATGTTGCCGGCGATGATGTCAATCTTGTCGCCGTACCTTCCCTTGAGGAGCTTGACGGTCTCGATGACTCCCTTGCTGTGCCCGTGCGCCGTGTCGATGGCCAGGGCGTCCACCTTGGACTGCACGAGCTTCTCCGCTCGCTCCTCGTCGTAGGGGCCGACGGCCGCCGCCACGCGCAGCCTGTGCTCCTTGTCGCGGTTGTAGTCCGGCTCCATGTTCTCGATGAGCGTCTTGACGTCGTGGAAGCTGTAGAGGCCGATAAGCCTGCCGCCCGGCTCGACTATCGGCAGCTTGCCGACCTTGTTCCTGATCATTATCTGGAAGGCGTCCGTGAGCGTCGTGGTGTCCGGCGCGGTTATCAGCCTGGTGGACATTATGCTCTTGAGCTTGACATTGTAGTCGGTTAGGAACTTGATGTCCCTTGCGGTCACGATCCCGACAAGGCGTCCGTCCTGCTCCGTGATCGGAAAGCCGGTGAACGAGTAGTTCCTCTTCTTCTTCTCGGCGAGCATGTCGGCGACGGTCTGCTCCGGATGGAACACCACGGGGCCGCTTATCAGTCCGTTGAGGTAGAACTTCACGATCCTGACCTCCTCGGCCTGCTTCTCGACGCTGAGGTTCTTGTGTATCACTCCGATCCCCCCCATCGTCGCCATGGCTATGGCCATCTTGCTCTCCGTCACAGTGTCCATCGCGGCGCTTATGAACGGGATGTTGAGGGGGATCCTGCGCGAGAACTTTGTGGCAGTCTCCGCGTCCTGCGGAAGGAAGTCGGCATAGGCCGTCACCAGCGACACGTCGTCGAAGGTGAGGCCGATCTGGCCGAACGAACTCATGAACTCCTGCATCTGCTGGCTGAGCATCCGCGCCTCCATATTCTTTATACGGTCCCGCCGCAGCATGAACCGCTTGTATTTCCCAAGGAGATGAACCCGTGCACAGGGCGACCGGTTCGTCAGAATTTAACAGCTATCTCAATTCTGTCAAGGCGGATGATGCAAGAATCTCCGGCCGCAGCGGCCCTTGCCGCACGGGATGCCGGGCTCTAAGCGTAAAACAACGATTGAAAAACATTTTCAGGCTTGAAATCGCCATTTCCAATCATATACGTGCCATTTATGGTAATAATTGTTGTTTGATCCGGCAAAGGCTTCAATATCCCAGCTGGGCCCGAAGCGAAATGAAGCATAAACAAAAAAAGGAGAGGAAAAATGGCGACGATCGACAATCTGAAGGCCGCTTTCGCGGGGGAGAGCCAGGCGAACAGGAAGTATCTGGCGTTCGCGAAGAAGGCTGAGAGCGACGGATTCAAGCAGGTGGCGAAGCTCTTCCGCGCGGCCGCCGAGGCCGAGACCGTCCATGCGCACGCCCACTTCAGGGTCATGGGCGGAGTCAAGGGCACGGTCGAGAACCTCAAGGACGCCATCGAAGGCGAAGGCTACGAGTTCCAGAAGATGTATCCGGACTTCCTCAAGACTGCGGCCGCCGAAGGGAACAAGCCGGCCGAAGTATCGTTCAGGAACGCCAACGCCGTCGAGGAAATCCACTACAACCTCTACAGGAAGGCGCTAGCCGCGGTCCAGGGCGGCAAGGATCTCGACGCCAAGCAGATATTCGTATGCGGAATCTGCGGTAACACCGTCGAGGGCGGAGCCCCGGATCAGTGCCCCGTCTGCAAGGCGTCCAAGGACAAGTTCTCGGAGGTGAAATAGTTTCATCCTGTTATCCTGTCAAAATATAAAGGAGGTTTTCCATGCCGGACTTCGGATCGCCGTTCGCAGGGCTCGCCGAGAAGCGCAAGCTCTCCAGGCCTGAGCTCGTAAGGGCAATACGCTTCATGGTCTCCGCGGAATACGAGGCCATACAGCTATACATGCAGCTTGCCGAATCCATAGACGACAAGCTTGCCATCGAAGTGCTAAAGGACATCGCCGACGAGGAGAGGGTTCACGCCGGAGAGTTCCTCCGCCTTCTCAAGGAGCTGGCTCCAGACGAGGAAAAATTCTACGCCGAGGGTGCCGGGGAGGTAGAGGAGGAGATCGCCAAGATGAAGCGGAAGCGCTGAACGTACCAGCCCTGGGAGCGCCGAGCCCCAGCTGTAAATATTCAGTGAACTACGCCCTTTCACTGAATAATTACGACAGTTCTGTCGGTCGGGAACTTAAGTAGCGCAGGTATTCCTTCCTGCGGAATCCCAGACAGGAATGTCTGCGCCACATAGAGACGAGTTTCAGGAGATTATTCTGACTAGGAGGGCTCATGGACTCATCAAAGGCCTGGAGATGTTCTGTCTGCGGATACATACACCGCGGCGACCAGCCGCCGGAATGCTGCCCCGTCTGCGGTTCGAGCCCGAGTGACTTCGAGCCCTGGAAGGACGAGACCCCCGCCGAGCAGGCACAGGCGCCGGAGCGATGGCAGTGCCTCAACTGCAACTATGTCCATGAAGGGGTCGAGGCTCCGGACATCTGCCCTGTATGCGGCGCGGAGAAGGACAAGTTCGAGCCGGTACGCAGGCCAGTTGAGCAGCAATCCGCGCAGAAGCTGGAATTGGTTATCGCCGGCGGCGGCGTCGCAGGAGTCTCGGCCGCGGAAACGATCAGGAAGGCTTCGCCCGACTCGAAGATAACGATCATCAGCTCAGAGCCGGAACTTCCATACTACCGACTCAACCTCACAAGATACATCGCCGGCGAAATCACTAAGGACTCGCTCCCTATCCATCCGAAGGAGTGGTATGAATCGGAAAAAATCGATCTCATATCCGGAGTCGAGACGATCGGGATATTTCCCGGCAAACACAGCATCATGCTCGCGGACGGACGCGAGGTTCCTTATGAAAGACTGATCCTCACCACCGGCTCGCACCCTTATGTCCCATCTTTGCCGGGAACGGATATGGAAGGGGTTTTCACCCTCAGGACCGCGAAGGATGCGGACATGATTCTGGACATTGCCGCGAAGGGAGCCCGCTGTGTCTGCATCGGAGGGGGAATCCTCGGCATCGAGACCGCCGGAGCGCTTTCAGCCCGAGGTGTCAGCGTGACTATGCTCGAAAGCCATCCCTGGTTGATGCCTCGCCAGCTCAACCAAAAGGCCGGCGCAATGCTTGAAAAGCATATCAACCGGCTCGGCGTAAAGGTCGAAAAGAACGCCAAGACAAAGGAAATAGCAGGCGTTGGCAGAGTGACGGGCGTGAGCCTGGCCGACGGAAGGAGCATCCCCTGCGAGATGGTGCTGATAACGACCGGAGTCCGTCCGAACACCGTTCTCGCCAGAAAGGCGGGACTGGAGGTCAACAACGGAATCATCGTGGACAACCATCTGCGGACTTCGCAGCCGCACATATATGCCGCGGGCGACGTGGCCGAGCACAACGGGCAGCTCTACGGCTCATGGGCGGCCTCTCAGTTCCAGGGCGCAATCGCGGGTTTGAACTGCGTCGGGATACCGACGCAGTTCGGCGGGCTCCCAAGGTCTAACACCGTCAAGGTGCTCGGCCTCGACCTCACCAGCATCGGGAAATTCATGCCGGAGGACGGAAGCTATCTCGTCGTCGAGGAGGAAGGCCCATCGACATACGTCGAATTCGTCTTCCGCGATGGCAAGATGGTCGGCGCCATACTGCTGGGCCATGCGGAACTGGCCGCCCCTGCGAAAAAGGCCATCGAGGCCGGAACCGACTTTTCGGAGCTGCTAGGCGGCAATCCCACCTGCGCCGAAATAATCGGGCACATGAAACAGCCTTGCTGATCGTCTCGAAATTGTATGGAGGCACCGGCGGGTTCATCCCGGCGGTGAACATGGCTGGGGATTAAGGAGGGAAACTGCAATCCTGCTCCCCAGTCATGTTCACTGCCGACGCAAGGTCGGTGGTGTCCATATTATTATGAGACGATTAGTGATTCGAATGACGGTCGGAATACTGCGTCAATTCCGACTTGAGGGCTTCGAAATGTCTCCTCAGCGCCGCGAACATGGGCTGGAGGCTTTCCTTGTCGCTCCTAGTGGATGCGGTTTCAAGCTCCATGGCCGCTACGGACATCCTTCTTCCGCATACATGCCCGGAGCTTATCTTGAGGGCGTGCGCCTGCTCTCCCACGGACTTGAAGTCCTGCGTCGCGATCGCCCTTCCTATCTCTTCAAGGGATGCCTCCGCCTCGTTAAGGAAGGCATCCGCCGCCGTCTTCATGGCGCCTTTGTCGCCCTTCAACCTTTCCGTAAATGTTTTTCGATCGAAGACAGGCACTTCATTCCTTTGCATAAGTCCGAAAGCCTCCTCTTTTATTAAGGTCGGGATTCGCCCGCCGACACCCCTAATCAAGCATGGGCGGGACAAGTCCGGAACTTGCTCTGCGATTCCGCCGAGCATGAACATCGAAATCAGAATTCCAAAACGATTCGAATCCCTCGATTCTATCGTTTCCATCTATAAAAAAATATCACGGATAGGCTCTTACTTCAAACCTTTATGGCTTCTGCTGCCCAGGCCTTGATTCAGAACCCGCCTCAGCTATCTTGATTTAAAGCATATTTGTTCAAGCCAATTTCAAACCAATGAACCAAGCCCTGAAGGGGCGCAATAATCGGCAAGGCAGAAATTAAGATGTCCGCTGAAGAGAAAAGGCTCGAAGAGGATGCCAGGCGCGATAAGAATTGGAAGCGCTGGGGGCCTTATCTTGCAGAGCGGCAATGGGGTACGGTCCGGGAGGACTACTCCGAGCACGGAACATGCTGGGAATATTTTCCGCACGACCAGGCTCGCAGCCGCGCATACCGCTGGGGCGAGGACGGGTTGCTGGGAATCTGCGACCGCGAATGCCGCCTCTGCTTCGCGCTCGCGCTCTGGAACGGGAAGGATCCGATCCTCAAGGAACGCCTTTTCGGCCTGACAAACTCCGAAGGCAACCACGGCGAGGACGTCAAGGAGCTGTATTCGTATCTCGACTCGACGCCAACCCATTCATACATGAAGGCGCTCTACCGGTATCCGCAGGAGCGCTTCCCCTACGAAAGGCTTCTCGAGGAGAACAGGAGGAGGGGGCTTGGCAAAGCCGAGTTCGAACTGCCTGACACCGGGATATTCGACGCCATGCGCTATTTCGACATCTACGCCGAATACGCGAAGGCGGGGCCGGACGACATCCTCATCAGGCTGACGGCCCACAACCGCGGCCGGGACAAGGCCGAGCTGCATATTCTTCCGACCCTCTGGTTCCGCAACACTTGGATCTGGGGCTGCCGCCACGAGGGATGCACGCTCAAGCCGAGGATCGTGACCGCCTCTGAAAACGTGCTCAGGGCGAGCCATCAGACTCTCGAGGATTTCTTCCTCCATTTCGACTCAGGCGCCGATGGCTTCATTGAGACCCTCTTCACTGAAAACGAGACCAACAGCGAAAAGCTCTTCGGGACTCCCGCATACACGAGATATTTCAAGGATGCCTTCCACGAGCATCTGATCGTAGGGAAAAAGGACGCAGTAAATCCGAAAAGAACCGGCACCAAGGCCGCGGCCCATTTCAAACTGTCAATCCCCGGCTGTGGGAATGCCGTCCTGAAGCTGCGGCTCAGCACCGATGGAGAATTGAAAAGCCCACTGGGCGCCGATTTCGACCGGATATTCACGGATAGGATCGCGGAAGCCGATGCCTTCTATTCCTCGCGGATCAAGTCCGGGCAGCCGGCCGCCGAAAGGACCGCTGCCAGGCAGGCCTATGCCGGACTTCTCTGGAGCAGGCAGTTCTACCATCTCGTGGTCGAGGACTGGCTCAACGGCGATCCTTCGATGCCCGCGCCGCCGCCTTCCCGCAGGGCCGTCAGGAATTCAGACTGGTCTCATATGTTCTGCCGCGACGTCCTCTCAATGCCCGACAAGTGGGAATATCCCTGGTTTGCCGCCTGGGATCTGGCCTTCCACATGATCCCCATGGCGCGCATAGACCTGGAATTCGCGAAGCAGCAGCTCCTGCTGATGCTCCGCGAATGGTACATGCACCCGAACGGACAGCTCCCCGCGTACGAATTCAACTTCAACGACGTCAACCCCCCGGTCCACGCCTGGGCATGCTGGCGGGTCTACAAGATCGGCGTCAAAAACGGCGACAGGGACAGGCGCTTCCTGGCGTCGGCATTTCAGAAGCTGCTCATGAATTTCACGTGGTGGGTGAACCGCAAGGACGCCAACGGAAGGCATATATTCTCCGGCGGGTTCCTCGGGCTCGACAACATCGGCGTCTTCGACAGGTCGAAGCCGCTGCCCGGCGGCGGCCGCCTCGAACAGGCCGACGCCACCGCCTGGATGGCGTTCTACGCGGGAACGATGCTCTCCATCGCCCTCGAACTGGCCCAGGAGGATCCCGTCTACGAGGACATGGCGTCCAAGTTCTTCGAGCATTTCATCGCAATCGCCGACGCCATGAACAACCTGGGCGGAACCGGCCTCTGGCACGAGGAAGACGGCTTCTACTATGACCGCATCCTCCAGGACGGCAGATCGGTTCCGCTGAGGATCCGCTCCATGGTCGGCCTTATACCCCTCATTGCCGTGGAAGTCATCCGCGCCGGAAAGATCCAACGCCTCCCGGGCTTCACTAAAAGGATGAAGTGGTTCATCGCCAACAGGAAGGATCTCGCGCCGCAGATTTCATTCATGGCGCCGGACGGCGGCAGCGGCCCCGGCTCGCACCTGCTGCTGGCGATCCCATCGAAGATGCGGCTTCAGAAGGTCTTGAACAGGCTCCTGGACGAGAAGGAGTTCCTGGCGCCCTTCGGGATACGCTCCCTGTCGAAAATACATGCGCACGAACCGTTCGTGTTCAGGGCGGACGGCGCGGAGCACCGCGTGAGCTATGTCCCGGCCGAGTCGGACACACACCTTTTCGGGGGCAACTCCAACTGGCGCGGTCCGATCTGGTTCCCCGTCAACTACCTGCTCCTTGAAGCGCTTGAACGATACCACCATTTCTACGGCGACGCCTTGAAGGTCGAGTTCCCGACAGGCTCCGGCAGGATGCTCACGCTGAGGGAGATATCGCGCAAGATACACGGACGGCTCGCATCCATCTTTATTCCCGGCCCTGACGGCAGATGCCCCTGGCACGGCGACGACCCGCGCCTCAAGACAGATCCGCACTGGCAGGACGTCGTATGCTTCCACGAATACTTCGACGGCGACACCGGCCGCGGCCTCGGCGCCTCCCACCAGACAGGTTGGACCGCCCTTGTCGCCTCAAGCATCGCGAAATCGGCATGATCTCGTATGTACTCCGTCCTCTGAAGGGACCATTCCGCCCTTTTGTAATATCCTCCATCCCTTTGAACCTAATTGCCGCAGTTGAAAATATGCTTTATAAATTAACACTCTCATATTAAGGCAGTTATATATTTAGAGGCTTTCACCCGATGAGTGAAAGCCAGTTTCGGCATATTTTCAACCCGGGAGGGTTGGCCGCATTCTCCATATCTACTTCGTTAGCTTCGACTTGCAGTGGTCACCACAGCTGCGTCTTGCTGCCTAGTAGCTACGGCGAATGCGGCCAACTGCGACTATTAGGATACTTTCTTAAAAACTTCTATCACAAAAGCGTGCATGTGTCTATGGAATTCATTGAATTTTGGGTTGCGGGCAAAGCCCGCCTTAGGTTGAAAGAAAGACGCAATTCCTCCGTTTTTTTCTGAAACGCCCCTTGCAAGCCTTTTCCCGCAGTGTAGTATTACGAATTTTAAAATTGTAATAAAATATGAAGGACATCTCTTAAAATGAATGAGGTCAGGAAGCTGGCTGACGAAATTGCGAGAAAAAAGGCGCAGGCGAAGGCGGACGAGGAGGCCAGGAAGCGCAGGGAGCACGGCGCTGTCGCGAAACAGGCCGTAGGGGAGAAGAAGTCGCTCGAAAAACACATATACGGCAGAGCCTTCCTCGATCGCGCCGCACCACGCATCAAGGCTGCGGTCGTCGTATTCTTCCTGTCGGCCTTCGCCGTGACAAGCTTCGGCGCCTTGAACAGAATGAGGGCTAATTGGACCAAGGGGTTCATCAGCGCGGAAAGCGTAGTGCTTGATCCGTACGCGGCCGACAGAGAGACCAGGGAGCGGCTCAGGAACTTTGAATCCGAAATTCCTGAAATAGTCGGCAGGATGGACTCCTCGGCGGACGGCGGGCTGAAATCCAAGATTGCCAGTCCGATGAACTTCGAGATCGTGTCCGTTTCAAGGTCAAAGGACGAGACTTGCGCAATGGTGAGGTTCGCCGGCGAAAAGTCGGAGCCGGTGCCGGCCATATTCAGGTGGGACATTAACGGCAAATTCTTGAAGGTCATCTATTGACAAGGAGAATATATATCCATGGAAACTGCAAGCAACAATACCGATTCCAGAACGTTCACATTGATAGAACTACTTGTTGTGATTGCGATCATAGGCATACTTGCCGGAATGATCCTCCCTGCCTTGTCAAAATCGAAGGGGATGGCCAAGGGCAATTCCTGCCTCAACAACATAAAGCAGATGAATGCGGCCAATCTGCTCTATTCCCATGACTACGGTTACTACATGCCCTGCTACGGATATGAGGTCACCGGCCCTTCAACGGTCGCGGGCAGGCTGTGGGTGGGATACCGCTCGGCGTCTTCAGGAACACCGGGCAATACGGACATGACCAATGGGTTCATCTACAACACGATAGGCAACTGGAAGATTATGGAGTGCCCATCCTGGATTACGCCAATAGAGGATCCGAAGGCGATCACCGACAGCGCCGGCTACGGATACAATGTCATCGGAATCGGATCGCAGGCTTATCTGACCGGGAGCGCCTACACCAAGAACGGAGTGGGCGGCTCCGGAATGAAAGTCGACAAGGTGAAGAAACCGGAGTGCACGGCCACTTTCGGAGATGTCACTTCAACAACAAGTCCCGGCGAAATAAAACCATATGCGTTCTTATACCCGAAATATACGATAGCGGCGGGACCGCCGATCTCCGACTCCACCTCCGTCAATTCACGGGGCGACAACGTGCATTTCCGGCACAACAGGTCGGCTAATGTCGGATGGGCGGACGGGCACGCGAGCACGGAAAAGCCGAGCAGAATAAACAGCAACTTCGTCGGAGCGAAGGAAACGGTGGGCAATTTCGGACCTGAAGACAATTCCCTGTTCAGGCCTTTCGAGCTGCCTTGAGAGCTTTACGCTGAAAGAGCATTCATATGAACAAATCAACTATTTTTCTGTTGGTTCTGTCATTGGTCTCGCTGATCGTTTTCATCCAGTCGGCCGAAGGAAGAAAACAGTTCCGTGACGAAGAGGTGACGCCGGCCGATGCCGAAAAGGCGGTTGCAGTGGTCAAAGAGGCCTACGAGATGGCCTTCCTCAAAAAGGGAAACGATCTTGAACGACTTATGGTTCCGATGGATGAAGAAGGGGCCGAGGACATCTGGCGGACAATGGAGAAAATCAGGCTGCCGGACTTCGGAAAAGCCCGGGTGTCAAGCCCCTCCTTCAATCCCGACATATGTTACGTTTCGTTTCCCGAAGGCAGAGCATGCGTCTGCCAGTTCACCCTGCGGAAAAAAGGCGGAGTGCTGCTGCTGGAAGGCGCCTGCAGGAAAAGCCTGTGACAGGGGTAATGCTGAAAAAGTTTCCTGGCATGGCGTCAGGTGTAATCCTTTTGCGCATATCGGACATCGCCAGCAGCAGATATGGAGCATTTATGAGTTTGTCTCTGGCAAGTCCGGGCAGTCATCTTGCATGCCGCTTTATTCTGGGATATTGCCTTATGGCGTCGATGGTTACGGCATATTGCGCGGAGCCGACGGCAGATGCCCCCGCAGACGGAAAAATCATATTCAAGGACGCTGCTGGGAAGGACGTTCCTGTCCGTGTCCCAGTCAGAAGATTGATCTGCCTCTCGTCGGACGCCGCGGAGATAGCGAGGGCCATTGGGGCGGGGGGGCGTATTGTGGCTGTGAATTCCACCGTCGCCGGAAACCCGGACTTCTGGCCGGAGCACTCGAAGCTTCCGCAGATCGGAGGGGCGTTCACGCCCAATGTCGAAGCGGTCGCCGAGCAGAGGCCGGATTTGGTGGTGGCCTACAGGAGTCGTCCGGACGAAAGCTTCGAGCAGAAGATGAAGGCCTTCGGCATTCCGGTTCTCAGGCTTGACTGCTTCATGCCGGGGGAGGTCGCCGGAGACGCAAGGCTGCTCGGGAAAGTCCTAGGATGCGAGCAAGGCGCCGAAAAACTCGCAGGGACGATAGAAAAATGGGACTCATTGATCAGGGAAAGAACAGAAAAAATCCCGCTCGACAGGCGGGCGAGGGTATATGTCGAGGCCTACGGCGACTTCAAGGGGTGCGGCAAGGGCACAGGGGGCAGCAAATTGTGCGCACAGGCCGGCGCCGTCTCCATCGCCGACTCGCTTGGAACCAGCTATCCCGGAATCAGCACCGAATGGCTTTTCAAGGAGAACCCTCAGTTCATCGTGAAGGCCTTCAGCGGCCCACGGGGCTGCGGGGCGGACAGGCGCAGGGCGATGGAAGACCTTTACGAGCAGATGCTTGCACGGCCGGGTTGGTCGGAGCTTGAGGCCGTCCGGAAGAAAAGGCTTTACATCGTGGCCGGGAGCGTCTGGCTGGGGCCGCCGTCCTTCATAAGCTCCCTGCAGCTTGCAAAATGGTTCTATCCGGACGAATTTGATGACGTAGATCCGGCGGCCGTATATGCCGACTACCTCAAAACCTTCCACGGCTTGGACAAGGACAAAGCGGGGGCGCAGTTTTATCCTTGAAGACACGTCAGGAAAAATCTGAATCGGTTCACGTCGCTCAATCCGGAGACGCATATCGTTCGAAGAACCGGTGGGGCCTGCTCGTCCTCCTCTCCCTTGCAACCGTGCTACTTGCGTTTTCGTTCCTCCAGCTACGGCAAGGCACAATCATGCTGGGGGCGCGCGAATTGCTGTCGGCGCTTCTGTCGGGGCCGCCTCGGGACGGAACGTCCTCAGGCGCTTCGTTCGCAGGTGCGGTGGTATGGGAACTGAGACTTCCACGGATTTGCTTCGCGATGCTTGGCGGCGCCGCCCTGGGACTTTCTGGCGCTTTGATGCAGGGAATCCTGAGAAATCCGCTGGCAAGCCCGTTCACCCTGGGCATATCCGGAGCGGCCAGCTTCGGCGCCGCCCTGGCGATAACCCTTGCGCCGGCCTCGAAGATTTGCGGGCAGTGGCACGTGATCGCATCGGCGTTCCTTTTCACCGTCCTGTCCTCGGGTCTCATCCTTCTGCTTTCGGACTGGCGCGGCATGGGCAGGGAGACGATAATACTTGTGGGGGTGGCGCTCAGCTACCTCTTTTCTGCGATGACGTCCATTCTGCAGTATCTCGGGAGCGCGGAGCAGGTTCAGACCGTGGTCTTCTGGATGCTGGGCAGCCTTGAGGGGATCGGCTGGACGAAGGTTTTCTCCTCGGCCCCCTTCGTGGCGCTTGCGATTCCATTCATGCTGCTTATGGCATGGGATTTGAACGCGATGGCATGCGGGGACGAAGTCGCGCAGAGCCTGGGCGTCCGGCCGTCACGTCTACGTGCGGCGGGGATATTCCTGGCTTCCCTCGCGACCGCCTGCGTGATATGCTTCATTGGGACAATAGGCTTTGTCGGACTGGTTTCTCCGCATATCGCAAGGATGCTCGTCGGACCGGATCACCGTTTCCAACTGCCGGCATCCATGCTTGCCGGGGGACTTGTCCTCCTTGCCGCCGACTTCTGCGCAAGACGAATCGCCCATCCGCATGTGATCCCGCTTGGGATCATGACCTCCTGCGTCGGAGTCCCCTTTTTCATATATCTCATACTGCGGCGGAGGAGGGAGGTGTGATGGTGCTCGAAGTTGAAAAACTGAGCTTCGCATACGGTGCGCGTTCCGTATTGGAGGGAATAAGCTTCTCCATTTTGCGTCCAGGCCTCACCGCGGTCGTCGGCCCGAACGGCGCGGGCAAGAGCACACTCCTCAAATGCATCATGGGCAGGCTTTCCGGGCACCAGGGCAATGTCAGGATAGGAGGCCGGGATGTCGCGGCCCTGGGCGTCCGGCGGCTCGCAATGGATATCGCATACTTGCCCCAGAAGATACAGCTGGTCTTCCCTCTCACCGTGTTCGAGCTCATCCTAACGGGTCGCCGCCCACACATCACGTGGGCTCCCGGCGAGCAGGACATCGGCGCGGTCTTGAGGGTTATGCGCGAACTGGACATCGGGCATCTTCATGACAGGCTGATTGACGAGCTGTCCGGCGGGGAGGCCCAGAAGGTCTTCATCGCGATGACGCTTGCCAAGCAGTCCGGCATAATACTTCTCGACGAGCCGACGAGCAGCCTCGACATATTCCACCAGCTCGAGATAGTCGAAAAATTGAAGGGGATCGTCCGGCGCGAAGGCAGGACCGTCATCATGGCCGTCCACGATCTCAACCTCGCGGGGCGCCACGCCGACAGAATCATCGTCATGCGCGATGGCAGGATCGCCGCCGACGGAGCCCCGTCCGAAGTCCTAGTACCCGAAAGGATAAAGGAAGTCTACGGCGTGGACGCCTCCGTCCATGCCGACGAGGACGGCTTCCATGTGATATGCGATTTCCCGAGGGAATTGGTGGGCGCAAGTGAATGATCGCATAAATCCTTCGTGATCCGGAAGAAAGGCGCCATGAACTTTTCAATCGCAATGTGGAACGCGAAGATCCCGGCTTTCGCCAGGGCGGCGGCGCGTCTTCCGGACGACAGATTCCTCATACGCTCCCTCAACGAGCTGGACGACGAAAAATGCCGCAGCGAGTTCTTCGCATGGACGGAGGCCAACGCCGACGTCCTGCTCGTCTACCGCACGAAGGGGGACGTGTGGACGGAACTCGAAGCCCCGGTCAGGTCGCTTTCCGGAAAAGTCAAGACCCTGAGCGTCGGCAGGGATCCGGAGGACTGGGCGCTCTCCAACCAGCCGCCCGCCCTCCTGGCGAGGCTCCAGGAATACGTCGCGTACGACGGCGACGAAAACACCTTTTCCATGCTCAGGCTGATCATGAAGGAGCTGGGCGGCAGGGACATCGAAGTGCCGCCGCCCGTCAAAATCCCTTGGGATGGGATCTGGTTTCCGGGCGCAGGCATGACGTTCAGGGATCTGGGCGGATTCCTGGGTTGGGCCGTTCCCTCGGGCAACTTTGAAGACGGCGCGGCCACCGTGGGGATTTACTTCTACAGATCGTGCTGGGCGTCCGGCAACACCGCGCATGTCGAAGCGCTGATCTGCGAACTTCGCAGGAGAGGCTGCAACGCGGTGCCTGTCTTCTCGATGGGCTCCTTCGCGGGGATCCGCGACGGAGCCAGGCATCCTCGAGAGATATTCTCCTCCTGCTTCATGAAGGACGGGCGTTCCGCAGTCGATGCCGTGCTCGACTTGGAGTCGTTCTTCCTGGGCGACAGGGAGCATCCCGGCGTTGAGATATGCAGGATTCTCGGCGTGCCTGTGCTAAACGGTATCGTAAGCTACCGGCAGAGCCGCCGGCAGTGGCTGGCCAATCCCCAGGGAATAGCGAGGTCTCTCCCAATGACCGTATGCGGCCCGGAGTTCGACGGCGTCGCGGAGCCGCTGGTCGTTGCGGCGGTCAGAAAAGACTCCTTGAACGGCGTCGAGTTCGAGCAGTACGAAGCCATACCTGACCGGGTGAGCCGCGCTGTTGACAGACTGCTAGGGTGGGCCCGCCTCGGCCGCAAGCCTCCGCCGCAGCGCAAGATAGCATTCATCCTCCACAGCAACCCATGCGCGTCGGCGGAGGCGACAGTCGGCGGAGGGGCGAAGCTCGACACGCTCGAAAGCGTGGCACGGATACTCAGGGCGATGAAAAGGGCAGGCTACCGCGTGAAGGCTCCGAAAAACGGGAAGGCGCTGATCAACAAGATCGTGGAGCGGAAGGCGCTGAGCGAGTTCCGCTGGACAAGCTCTGCGGAAATCGTCCGGAAAGGCGGCGCGCTTGACCTTCTTGAAAAGGAGCGCTACTCAAGGTGGTTCGACAAGCTCGACGAATCTGTGCGGAGGAAAGTCGCCGACGCCTGGGGGAATCCGCCCGGAGAGGAGAAGGACGGCATCCCCGCCGCCATGATCCACGAGGGAAGGATAATAGTGTCCGGAATCTCCCTCGGCAACGCGGTCGTATGCGTGCAGCCAAAGCGCGGCTGCGCAGGCGCCCGCTGCGACGGCCGGGTCTGCAAGATACTCCACGATCCGACCGTCCCCCCGACCCACCAATACATCGCCACCTACAGATGGATTGAAGAGGAGTTCAAGGCGGATTGCATCGTGCACGTGGGGACGCATGGCAACTTGGAATTTCTGCCGGGCAAGTCGGTCGGCCTCTCCGGTTCCTGCTTCCCGGACATCTGTCTCGGAGGCGTTCCGCACCTTTACATTTACAACGCCGACAATCCGCCGGAGGGTGTCGTCGCGAAGAGGCGCAGCCTCGCCGTCCTTGTGGACCACATGCAGACGCCCATGGACGGAGCAGGGACATACAATGAATTAGCGGAGATTGAAAGGCTGCTCGAGGAGCATCAGAAGGCTTCGCTTCAGGATCGCGCCCGGGCGCACTTCATCGAACACAAGGTTGTAGAGCTTGCGCGGAAGTGCGGGCTCATGGACGAGTTCCGCGAACTTCGCAGAAACGAGGACGGACATTTCGAGTTTGACGAGCTGTCGGGACTCCTGCACGGGAAGATATTCCAGCTCAAGAACTCCAGAATCCCGAAAGGCATGCACGTGTTCGGGAAAATCCCGGACGGCAGGAAACGAGCCGAAATGATCTACTCGATCATGCGCCATTCGACGGAGGGCGGAAAATCGTTCCGGCATGACCTGGCGGCGGCGCTCGGCCATGACTTCGAGGCTCTTCTGACCGGAAGCAAGGACTCCCCTGAGAAGCACGCCGCGGTTGATGAAATAGACAAGACAGGAAGAAAGATAGTCTCGATGATTCTCGCCGAAAAGACGCCGCGTACCCGCCGCGACAAGGCGTGTCTCGCCGCGGTCGGCGCCCATGTCCCGAAAATCCGGGACATAGGAAGGCGCATCGCCGAGTCCAAGGAGATCGAGGCGCTTCTGGAGGGCTTCGACGCGCGCTACATCCCCAGCGGACCCGCCGGCCTGATCACCAGGGGAAGGGACGACGTCCTTCCCACCGGCAGGAACTTCTACTCGCTTGATCCCCGCTCCGTCCCCAGCCGCAGTGCGTTCGAGATCGGGAAAAGGCTCAATACCGCCCTGCTTGCGAAGTTCGCAGAAGGCGGCGGCAGGATGCCGGAGAACATAGCGTTCTACTGGATGGCGAACGACATCATGTGGTCGGACGGAGAGGTGATGTCGCAGATTCTTGACCTTATCGGCTGCGAGCCGGAATGGGACTCGGCAGGGCGCGTCTCAGGCTTCAATATCGTCGCCGCGGAAAATCTGCCCAGGCCCAGGATAGACGTGACCGTGAGGGTGTCAGGAATCACCAGGGACAACTTCCCTTCGTGCGTCGAGCTTGTTGACGAGGCGATACAGGCGGTAGCCGGGCTGGATGAGCCGCCGGAGATCAATATGATCCGCAAGCACGCGCTGGACTTCGTCGGCGGGGATGCCGCCCGCCTCCGCGAGGAGGAAGCTTTCAGGCAGGCGACGTTCAGGATATTCGCCGCCCAGCCGGGCTCGTATCAGGCGGGCGTCCAGCTCGCCGTATACGCGTCCGCGTGGAAGGATCAGAAGGATCTCGCCGACATCTTTCTTTATTGGAACGGATACGCTTACGGAAAGGGGCACTACGGGGTCAAAGCGCACGACAAGCTCAGGCAGAACCTCAAGACGGTCGATATGACATACAACAAGACCGCCTCCGACGAGAGCGACCTTTTCGGCTGCTGCTGCTATTTCGGGACGCAGGGCGGGATGACCGCCGCGGCACGGAGCATCACGGGAAGAGAGGTGCCCGGCTACTACGGCGACACGCGCGAGCCGGTCAGCGTGGATGTCAGAACCTTGGAACAGGAAATCCAAAGGGTCGCCCGCACCAAGCTGCTCAACCCCAAATGGATTGAAGGGATGAAGAGGCACGGCTACAAGGGCGCCGGCGACATATCGAAGGGGATAGGGAGGGTTTATGGATGGGAGGCGTCCGCGAACGCCGTCGCCGACTGGATTTTCGACGGGATAACGGACACGTTCGTCCTCGACGGACAGATGAAAGCATGGTTCCAGGAAAACAACAAGTGGGCCCTCGAAGAGATATCGCGCAGGCTGGTCGAGGCGCACGAAAGGGGTCTCTGGCAGACCGATGAGGAAAGATGGGAGAGCCTAAAGGAAGCGTGCCTGGAAATAGAAGGCTGGATGGAGGAGGACTGCGGGGAATTCGCCTCCGAGGTCCAGGGCTCCGGCATAGACATAATATCCACCGCGGATGTCGCGGCATGGAAGAGCAGGATGGAAGAAGCATTGAAGTGACAGGAGTGTAAAAGAGCATGGACTACAGGAGGATGATCTACCCGTTCACGGCCATCGTCGGGCAGGAGAAGATGAAGCTGGCGCTGCTATTGAACGCGCTCAATCCCGCGATCGGCGGAGTCCTGATACGCGGGCACCGTGGAACCGCCAAGTCGACCGCCGCAAGATCGCTTGCGAAGCTTCTTCCCGAGATTGCCGTCGTAAAGGGATGCCCGTTCAACTGCGATCCGGACGACGCCGAACATCTCTGCCCGCAGTGCAATGAAAGGAAGAGGCAGGGGGCCTTGCTCGAACGCTTCCGGCGGAAGATGTCGGTCGTCACCCTTCCGCTCGGTTCCTCCGAGGACAGGGTGCTGGGAACAATTGACATCGAGAAGGCTATCAGGAAGGGCGAAAAGCAGTTCGAGCCCGGAGTGCTGGCCCGGGCCAACAGGGGTGTCCTTTACGTGGACGAGGTCAATTTGCTCGACGACCATATCGTGGACATCCTTCTTGATGCCGCCGCCATGGGCGTAAACACGGTCGAGCGCGAGGGGATATCCTTTTCGCACCCGTCCCGCTTCATCCTGATCGGCACCATGAACCCGGAGGAGGGCGAGCTGAGGCCGCAGCTCCTCGACAGGTTCGGGCTCTGCGTCGACATCGAGGGCGAAAACGACATAGCGGTCCGCTCCGAAATAATCAGGAACAGGATGGAATACGAGAAGGATGCCGAGTCCTTCATCATGCGCTTCGAGAAGGCGGAGCAGGAGCTGAGAGAGCACATTGTGAAGGCGCAGGGAATCCTTCCCGTAGTCTCATGCCCGGAAAGCGCCGTCCGGCTCGCCGCCCAGATATGCCTCGACATGAACGCCGACGGCCACAGGGCCGACATCGTACTCGTCAAGGCGGCATCTTCGCTTGCGGCATACAAGCTTAAGAATCTTGTGGCCCCGGACGACGTCTACGAAGCCGCGGAGCTTGTCCTGCCCCACAGGATGCACAAGCGGGAGAACAGGCGGTCGGGCGGCCGCAGGGAGGAGTTCCAGAAGCGCCTCGACGAGCATAAGGGAGGAAAGCGCGAGGAGAAGAAAAAGGGGGACGAGGATCACGAAAAAAAAAAGATTCTTTGAGGGATGCGAAACACGACAGCCGCGGCTCCATGACGCTTCCGCCTGACAGCGCCTATACGTCCGCCCCGTTCCTGGTCAGGGATTCCGGACGGCGGGGAAGCCGGGCGGGCCGCCGCGTCAAGTGCAACGCCGACAGCAGGCGGGGAAGCTATGTCCGCAGCCGGACGCCGCATGGGAAAATCGCCGACGTGGCCCTGGACTCCACGATCAGGTCGGCGGTCTCCAGGCCGAAGCTCAAGCAGGAAGGCGGCGGACTGGCGGTCGGTATTTCAACAGAGGACATCAGGGTCAAAGTCAGGCGCAGGAAGCACGGAGCGTCCGTCGTCTTCGTCCTCGACAGCAGCGGTTCGATGGGAGTCAACAGGCGGATGGCCGCCGTAAAGGGCGCCATCCTTTCCATGCTCGAGGACGCCTACCAGCGGCGCGACAGGATCGGACTGGTCGCCTTCCGCGGCGAGGGGGCGGAGGTCGTCCTCGAAATTACAAGGAGCGTCGATCTCGCCGAGCGGAAGCTGGCCGAAATTCCGACCGGAGGAAGGACGCCGCTCCTGCACGGCCTCTCCGTAGCGCAGGAAATCCTGCTCAAGGAGAAAAGCTCACGGCCGGACTCTGTTCTTGTGATGGTTCTCATATCGGACGGCAGGGCGAACGTGTCCGGGGACGGCAAGTCCGACCCGGCCGGCGAGCTGATGAATTTCTGCACGGCCTGGACGCCGGAGGAATGCACGAGGATAGTCATAGACACCGAGACCGGCCTCCTAAGGCATGGAATGGCGAGGAAAATTTCAGAGTGGCTCGGAGCCGTATATTTCAAGCTCGAAGACCTCAGCTCGGAGGGGATAGTCCGGATAGTCTCAACATATTTGAGGTGATGCAATTGGATACGCACAGCATATCCAGCGTGGAAAGGCCTGCAATCCTGGTGGAAGACCTTGCCAAGAAATATCCCGGAGGGGCGCAGGCCTTGGACGGCCTTTCGTTCAGCGTTGGGAGCGGCGAGATTTTCGGATTCCTCGGCCCGAACGGCGCCGGCAAAACCACCGCGATCAGGATCATGTGCGGGCAGACGGCTCCGTCCTCCGGCCGGGTGGAGATTGACGGGCTCTGCATAGTCAAACGACATGTGCAGGCAAAGCTGCGCCTGGGAGTTTTAAGCCAGGACATGAATCTTGATCCGGATCTTTCAGCGGCGGAAAACCTTTTGATACACGGGCTGATTTTCAATATGGACATGGCGGACATCCGCAGAAGAATGTCCGAAATGCTCGACTTCGTCGGCCTGACCGACAGGCGGGATGCGGCGGTGAGAACTTTTTCCGGCGGCATGAAGCGCAGGCTCCAGATCGCCAGGGCCATGATGCACGAACCCGCAATCCTCATGCTGGACGAGCCGACCGTCGGCCTCGACGCCCACGCCAGGCGCGAAATCTGGGCGGCCATCCGCAGGGCGAATTCATGGGGGACAACCATCTTCCTGACCACCCACTACATCGAGGAGGCCGAGGCGATGTGCGGAAGGGTAGCGGTCATAGACTCCGGCAGGATCATCTCGTCCGGAACGCCCGCGTCTCTCGTCGCCGAGGCGGGGGTCTTCTCCGTGGACGTCCTCGAGAATGAAAGGATGGAAACCCGCATGTTCCCCTCCAGGGAGGATGCCCTGCGCTTCATCGAAACTCAGAACAGCTGCCTGACGATCAGGCATACAAGCCTCGAGGATTTTTTCCTTCAGGCAACCGGAAGGAGGATCGGACGGTGAAGGCGTTCTGCGGCCTCCTCATAAGGGAGCTTCTGATAATCAGGCGACGGCTCCCGCGCCTCCTCGCGTCATGGACGGTGACGCCCGTTCTCTACATGCTCGCGTTCGGGTGGGGGATGGGAAGGGGGCTGTCTCAGGAGGGTCTTCCATACATGGCCTTCCTGATACCGGGTCTCATGGCGATGTCCTCGATGAACCAGAGCTTTGCAATATCGTCGGAACTGAACGTGGCGCGCTTCTACTGGAAGATATTCGACCACTTCCAGTGCTCCCCGGTTCCTTTCACAACCATCGCAGCGGCGGAAGTGGCCGCAGCCTGCCTGAGAGGGCTGCTTTCGGCTCTGATAATCGCGGGGATCGCACTCTTCTTTGGGATCAGGATGAAGCTGGGAATTCTCCTGCTGGTGGGTCTGGTGCTGAATTCGCTGATCTTCGGCGCACTGGGCGTCGCGGCGGCGATGCTGATCCGCGGCCATTCGGATCAGATCATTCTTGCGAACTTCATCATCACGCCGATGTCCTTCTTCTGCGGAACAGTCTTCTCTCTCGGATCGGTTCCCGCAGCCGTCCGGAATATGATCGAGCTTTTGCCGCTGACGTTCTCGGCGCGGGTCATCAGGGCCTCGGCGTTCGGACAGGATGTTTCGGCCTTGGACATTCTCGCCCTTGCGATCTTTGCCGTTGCGGCCTTCACGTTCGCCGTCCGTTCCGTCTCCAAAAGCAGGAATTGAAGCCTCTTGCATGGGTGCCTCCCCATGTGTCGCTGCTGAACATCGTCCCAACAGCCGCACTTGGGCGCATTTTTTTCAACTGCTGCACTTGGGATTATGGGAGGCGGATTGGCAATCCCACACTGCTGAATTCCCCTATCATGTTCACCGCCCGGCGGTTGCGGCCTTTTGGTTTTGCTCCGCACCCTTCGAGAACCTTCGATACCTCGGTATCGGCGGTCTCCGGAATGCGAAGCAAATTCCAAAATCTCCGCAATCAAAATGTAAAATTTTCAGCCTACAGCAGCACCGAATGTAAGACTGAGGCATTACTCCATGAGGCATTATTTTTATAAAATATTTGTCTCTGGCCTTGACAAGTTATGAACATATGTTTATAATTAATACAAAAAAGGAAAGGTTTTCCAAAGTGCCGAGGCCATTCTGCCCGAGACAGATCGGAAGCGTTCCAGGGACGACGTATTTCAAGCCGGCGGGCGTTCCGATGCGCTTCCTGGAGGAGGTTGTGGTCACGCTGGACGAGTTCGAGGCGATCAGGCTTGCGGACTTCGAAGGGCTCTACCAGGAGGAGGCCGCCGCCAGGATGAAGATTTCCCGCCCGACCTTTTCGCGGGTCGTCGAGTCCGCGCGCAGGAAGGTCGCCGACGCGCTCATACACGGCAAGGCGCTCCGCATCGAGGGCGGGCCGGTCATTCACCCGTCCCAAGGCGCCCAGCCGCCGGGATGCGGGCCCGGCTGGCGCGGCAGGCATGGAAGAGGCTGGCAGGGCTGAAAACCGGAAAGGCACGGCCAGGATTTTTCAAGGGGCGCTCTAAAGGAGCTTGAAGCCCAATAGATTGAACAAAGACGACAAACTTATTGAAGGAGGTGATGTCATGCCAAGAGGAGATGGAACTGGCCCCGCCGGGATGGGCGGGCGCGGAGGAGGAAGGGGGATGATGGGCGGAGGCAGAGGGATGGGATGCGGTGGAGGCGGACGCATGGGCGGCCGGTTCGCCGCGGGACCGGGCGGCGAATGTGTCTGCCCCAAATGCGGAAAGACCCTGCCGCATGTCCAAGGGCAGCCCTGCAGCAGCAGATCCTGTCCGGAGTGCGGAACCAGGATGACAAGAAAGATGTAAAAAGCATCAACCCAAATCATAAGGAAAGGAGGCACAAGATGCCAAGAGGAGACGGAACGGGTCCCATGGGAATGGGGCCGATGACAGGAAGGGGCGCGGGCTACTGCGCCGGGTTCGGAGTGCCGGGCTACATGAATCCGACTCCGGCAGTCGGCTTTGGCATTGGCTACGGGCGGGGCCGCGGATTCTTTTGTCGCGGCGGCGGACGTGGCTGGAGGAACATGTATTACGCCACCGGGCTGCCGGGCTGGATGCGCGCGGGAGCATATCCCTCGCCTTATTTCCAAGCGCCTGACCCCGAAATGGAAAAACAGGCGCTGAAACGTCAGGCCGACATGATCAAGGCGGAACTCGAGCAGATCGGCAAGAGGCTCGAGGAACTCGAAAAAGAGCAGAAGGAATCCTGAAACAATTAGGAGTCCGTTGGATGTCCGGAAGGCAGATTCCTCCTTAAATCCCCTCTCCTTCCAGGCATCCGGCGGGCTCCGCCTCGCAAAAACATGAAAATCGCATTCACATCATCCGGAACAGGGCTGGATTCTCCGCTCGACAGCAGGTTCGGAAGGGCGCCCAAGTTCATAGTTTACGACACGGAAACGAAGTCTCAGCAGGTCATATGCAATGAGCAGAACCTGAATGCGGCGCAGGGGGCGGGCATACAGTCGGCGCAGAACATAATCCGGGCCGGAGCCGAAGCCGTGGTGAGCGGCCACTGCGGCCCCAAGGCGTTCAGGGTTCTCAAGGAAGGCGGCGTAAAAGTGTTCAACTGCAACGCGAAAACTGTCCGGGAAGCCCTTGAGCTGTTCAATTCGGGTGCTCTCGCCGAGGCGAAGGATGCGGATGTCGAAGGACACTGGGGTTGACATGAGGATAGCGGTCGCGAGCGGGAAGGGTGGGACCGGCAAGACGACTTTGGCCGTCGCGCTCGCCTTGTCGGCGGAACGGCCCGTGACGCTCCTGGACTGCGACGTCGAGGAGCCGAACTGCAATCTCTTCCTGGGCGTCCAACCACTGGCCGCGGAGAACGTGAATGTCCTTGTCCCCGTGGTGGACGACTCCAAGTGCGTCAGATGCGGGAAGTGCTCCAAGTTCTGCCAGTTCAAGGCGATTGCCTCGCTGGGGAAGAGCACACTGGTCTTCGAGGAGCTCTGCCACAGTTGCGGCGGATGCGCGAAGATATGCCAGTCCAAGGCTATTGCCGAAAAGAGCAGGGCGGTGGGGCGTGTGGAATACGGACGGCGTGGAAACATTGGTTTCGCGATGGGGACGATGGACGTGGGCTATCCGATGTCTCCGCCTGTCGTCAGGGAGGTTTTGAAGCATGCGGCGGCGGAGGGCCTGACGATAATAGACTGTCCGCCCGGAACTTCGTGCCCGATGGTGGCCTCCGTGAAGGATGCCGACTTCGTGATCCTGGTTACCGAACCCACACCCTTCGGACTGCACGATCTGAAGCTGGCTGTGCGGGTGGTGCTCGAGCTGGGCAAGGATTTCGCGGTCGCAGTCAACAGATGCGACTGCGGAGACGGACGTGTAAAGGAGTTTTGCGCGTCGGAATCAATACGGATATTGCTGGAGATAAAGGACGACAGGCGGATCGCCGAGGCATATTCGAGAGGCCTGAGCCTCATTGACGCGGCGCCGGAATACAAGTCGAAGCTTGGAGGAATACTTGCGGAACATGCATGAGATAGTGATAATAAGCGGCAAGGGCGGCACTGGCAAGACCAGCCTGACGGCGGCCTTCGCCGCGCTGGCGGAGAACGCGGTGCTTGCTGACTGCGACGTTGACGCGTCCGACCTGCACCTGGTGCTTTCGCCGTCCGGGACTGCTGCCGAGCCGTTCAGGTCCGGACGCAAGGCCTTGATAAACAAGGAGACATGCGTCTCATGCGGCGCCTGCCTGGCGCACTGCCGGTTCGGCGCGGTGAGGATGTCCGGATCATGCGCGGGCGAGGCTTCCTTCAAGATAGACGAGCTTTCCTGCGAAGGCTGCGGAACATGCGTCGCCTTCTGCCCCGTGAAGGCGGTCGAGTTCCCGGAGAAGGACTGCGGCAAACTCTACGTTTCCAAGACGCGCTTCGGGCCGATGGCGCACGCCGAACTGAGGCCGGGGAGCGGAAATTCCGGGAAGCTGGCCTCAAAGGTGAGGGCGAAGGCAAGGGAGCTTGCGGACAAGGCCGGCTCGGAGCTTATAATCGTAGATGGCCCGCCCGGAATCGGATGCCCGGTCATAGCTTCGATCTCCGGAGCCACATTCCTTGTCGTAGTCACAGAGCCCACCCCTTCGGGCGCGCATGACATGGGGCGCGTCCTCAAGCTTGCGGAGCATTTCGGCGTATGCGCCGCAGTATGCGTCAACAAGGCCGACGTCAATCCGGACAAGACCGCGGAGATAATCGGAAGCCTGCGAAATTCGCAGTCGGTCGCCTTTTCGTGCATGGTGCCTTACGACACGCGGGTTACGGACGCGCAGTTGCAGGGCAAGGCCGTGGTCGAGATCGCGAAGGACGGCGCGGCCAGGGAAATCGCGGGCCTCTGGGACAAGATATGCAGCCATCTGGAACTGTCGTCCAGGAAAGGAGCACAGAATTGATTGGAATAGTGAAAGTTACGGTCCTCGCCGAAAATTCGGTCATGTTCAGGAGGGGGTTGCTCGGGGAGCACGGCCTCTCGTTCCTGGTCGAAACTCCGGACGGGGCAATACTCTTCGACGGCGGCCAGAGCGGCGCCGCTGCCGCCAACGCGGCCAGGCTCGGCTTCGACGCCTCGAAGATCACCGCAATAGCAGTGAGCCACGGGCATTTCGACCATACTGGAGGGCTGGCGCATTTCATCAAGGCCGCGCCGTCCGCGAAGATATATATGCATCCTCAGGCTCCCGCACCTAAGTTTTCTTTCAAGGACGGCAAAGCCTCGGATGTCGGCATGCCGGAGGAGCTCAGGGAAATTCTCTCCCGAAATCCCGGGAGGGTCGTCGAAGCTGCCGGGCCGACGCAGGTCGCGGAAGGGATTTTCGTCACGGGCGAAGTTCCGCGATCCGGCGGATTCGAGGACACCGGCGGCAGGTTCTTCCAGGATTCCGCGCAGAAGAAGCCTGACCTGCTCCCCGACGATCAGTCGCTGTTTTTCGAGGGCAAAGACGGCATAGTAGTCCTTCTCGGATGCGCGCATGCGGGCGTCGTCAACACCGTCAGGCACATCTGGAAAACTGTCGGCCGCAAAAATATCGACGCTCTGATCGGGGGGATGCACCTTGTCAATGCGTCCAAGGAGCGCATGGAGAAGACCGTCATATTTCTCAAGGGGCTCAACGCACGGCTTCTCGCACCCTGCCACTGCACAGGCGCGCTGCAGCAGGCCAGGCTCAGGGAATGCTTCCCGGACTCGTTCGCCGACTGCAGCACCGGCGACAGCTTCGCATTCGAGCTGCCGTAGATCAATGGAATATAGGAAATGCCATACAGAAACAAGGAAAGGAAAAGTGCAATGCGTATCGCGATTCCAACGGCCGGGGGCAGGCTCTGCCCGCATTTCGGACACTGCGAGGAGTTCGCACTCGTGGATGTTGACGAGAAGGAGAGGAAAATCACCGGAACGTCGAAGAAGACCCCGCCACCGCACGAGCCTGGAGTGCTCCCCCGCTGGCTGGCGCAGGAGGGCGTAAACCTCATCATCGCCGGAGGCATGGGCCAGCGCGCGCAGATGCTCTTTGCCGAAAACAAGATCAAAGTGCTCGTCGGCGCCCCCTCGGACACAGTGGAGAAAATTGTCTGCGACTACCTCGCCGGCAAGCTCAGGCAGGGCGAAAACCTCTGCGACCACTGACATGGCGGCCCATTGTTTGCTTATTTCAGTATCAGGTCTCGAATGTCAGGAAAGCTCTAATTCCAGGCTTTTCGAGCCGGTAAAAATGGAGGAATTGGGATAATGGAAAAGATTCCGGACGAATTCTGCAGGGCTTGGGCGGACAGGGAGCCGATCGGAGTTTTCACCACCGTGGACAAGGACGGAATTCCCAACTCCGTCTATGTCGGCTGCATGGGTTTTTTCGAGGACAGCTGCCTCGTGATAGCGGACAACTACTTCGACAAGACGCGGAGGAACATCCTTGCCGGGTCGAAGGGCTCGCTCCTTTTCAGATCCAAGGACGGCAAGGCTTACCAGGTGAAGGGCTCGATCTTATACGAGAAGCAAGGGAGGCGCTTCGACTTCATGAAGACGATCAACCCGACCAAGCACCCCGGCCACGCCGCGGCTGTCATTATCCCGGAGGAGATATATTCTGGCTCCCGGAAACTGGCCTGAGCCGGTAACTTAGGAGGATGCCATGCCGACCTACGAATACAAATGCGATAAATGCGGGCATAAGTTCGAACGTTTCCAAAAGATGTCTGACAAGCCGCTGTCATCATGCCCCGAATGCAATGGTGCCGTCAGGCGGCTCCTCGGTAAAGGCGCCGGAATAATATTCAAGGGAGCCGGTTTCCATGCTGCCGACATTGGAAGCAACAGGCCGTCCTGCGGCCGTGAAAAGACCTGCTGCGGTAGGGAAATCCCTTGCGGCGGCAAATCCTGAATCACCGGCGGAAGAAAGAGGGACACTAATATGAAGACCAGAGACTGCCGTGTAAGCATTGTCCCACGGGGCGTATCCGTCTCCGTCATGAAAGGCACAAAGCTCATAGAGGCCGCCGCCAAATGCGGGATCACCATCGACACGCCCTGCGGCGGCGCCGGAACATGTGGAAAATGCAAGGTCAGAATAACGGAGGGGGCGCCCCCGGCCTCCGAGTCCGAGCGCGCCGTATTAGGCGGCGAGGAGACGGACAACGGTTGGCGTCTGGCCTGCCAGGTGTCCGTCTCAGGCGACATGACTGTCCACGTTCCGGAAAGCTCGATCTTCGCAGACCAGCATCAGATACTCTCCGCCGGTACCGGCGAAAAAATCGCCGTCGCTCCGGCCATACGCAAGGTCTATATAGAAATGTCCGTGCCTTCGATGGAGGACGAGACGCCGGACCTGCTCCGGATGGAGGCGCAGCTCGGCGAGCTGAAGACCGACATAGAGCTGCTCAGGAGGCTGCCCGGCCTGCTCCGAACCGGAGGATTCAAGGGGACGGCGGTGCTTTCAGGCCCCTGGCTAATAGACTTCGAGCCGGGGAACACAAGCCGCTCCGCATACGGAGTGGCGTTCGACGTCGGGACGACGACGCTTGTCGGCTCCCTTGTGGATATCTCTTCCGGTGAGGAAAAGGCGCTTGTCTCCAGGATGAATCCGCAGATACGTTTCGGCGACGACCTCCTGTCCCGGATACGCCACTCCAATTCATGTCCCGACTGCCTGGAGGACATGAGGGAGGCGGTGATAGGCGAGATCGCCGACATGACGGGGGCTCTCTGCCGACAGGCGTCGGTGGAGCCGCGCCATGTCTACGAGGCCGTGATGGCCGGCAACACCGCCATGCAGCAGATGCTTTGCGGGATAGACTCGCGCTTCCTGGGCGAGGTGCCCTTCGTGCCTTCGCACGGGCGCGGCATCCTGATGTCGGCAAGGCGCATAGGGCTGCCGATCTCACCCTGCGGGATGGCATATGTCTTTCCGATCGTAGGCGGATTCGTCGGCGGAGACACCGTCGCAGGCATAGTGGCGTCCAGGATAGGCGAGCGTGAAACACCCCTTCTGCTGGTGGACATCGGAACCAACGGCGAGATCGTCCTGTCCGTCGGAGGAAGAATCCTTACAGCCTCGACCGCGGCGGGTCCGGCCTTCGAAGGTGCACGCATCAGATGCGGAATGAGGGCCGCCAGGGGCGCCGTCGAAAAGATTGTATTCCGCGACGATGTGGAAATCTCGACCATAGGCGGCGCCCCTCCGCGAGGAATATGCGGAAGCGGGCTCATAGACCTGACCGCCGAGCTTCTCGAAAACGGAATACTGGCCGAGGAGGGCCGGCTCCTCTCCAGGGAGGAACTGCCTTCGGGCGTTCCGGACGCGCTGGCCGGGCGCGTACGCGACGACGGCGAAGGCGGCATTGAGTTCCTGCTTGCGCCCGCGCCGGATTCGGACGCCGACCAGGACATTGTTCTGACCCAGCGCGACATCCGTGAGCTGCAGCTCGGCATCGGTGCCATTCGGGCGGGCATTTCTATCCTCCTGAAGAGGGCGTGCGTCCGCATCTCCGACCTGCGGAGCGTGCTCATCGCGGGCGGATTCGGCAACTTCATACGCCGCAGCCACGCGCAGAGGATAGGCCTGCTCCCCGCAGGAATCGGGCACGAGCGGATCATATATGTCGGCAACGCCTCCCTGGCCGGCGCCAAGTGGGCCCTCCTAAGCGCCGACATCCGCAGGGAGGCCGAAAAGATGGCGAGAAAGGCCGAGCATTTCGACCTTTCGCGCGATCCTGAATTCCAGGAACTTTTCGCCGACTCGATGATTTTTCCGGCGTGCTCAAGCCTGTCAGGCTCAGGACGGCATTGAAAGGTGGAAATGAACGACGGAGACCAATTCTTCGGACGCATGTACGATCCGACTGCCGCAGCCTTCTTGAAAGGCATCTGCGGAGACGAAATGGAATTCTACCTCTATATTAGGGGCGGCAGGAGCATCGTCGCAAGGATCAGGCCGAAGGATGAGGAGGACGAGCCCGAAAAACAACCCTTCAACCAAGAGGATAAGACATGTCAGACCCATTGACCCCATACGGCAACAGGCCGATGGTCACTCCGATCGTCAACGCCGTGAACTACGAATACCGGGACTTCGAAGTCCTGCGCAAGATAACCGACGGCGAAATAGACGGCTACACATACCACAGGGACGACAACCCCACGGTCCGCGCGGTCGAGAGGCGTATCGCCGCGCTCGAGGGCGCCGAGGACTGCATCGTCTGCACCTCCGGAATGGCGGCCTGCACCATGATCTACCTCACATACCTGAAAGCCGGAGACCACCTGATCCTCTTCCACGACATCTACGGCGCGCACTACAAGGTCTCGCTGATACTCGAAAGGCTAGGCGTCAAGATAACCTGGCTCAACGCCGATGAAAGCCCGGAGCTTGAAAAGCACATCAGACCCGGCACTTCAATGATATTTCTTGAAAGCCCAACGAACCCCCTCTGCAAGATCATAGACATCAAGGCGGCAAGGCGGGCGGCCGACAAGGCGGGCGCGATGCTTGTGGTGGACAATACATTCGCCACCCCCATGCATCAGAACCCGCTCAAGCTCGGCGCTCACCTGGTCGTCCACAGCGCAACCAAGGCCCTCGGCGGACACAACGACCTGATGGCCGGCGCCATAGCCGGCCCCAAGGCCGACTACGACAGGCTCTGGTTCACCAGGCAGGCCGTCGGATGCACGCTGGACGCGTATTCCGCGTCACTGCTCGAAAGGGGGCTCAAGACATTCGAGCTCCGCGCCAGGCGGATGTCGGACAACGCAATGAAGGTCGCCGAATTCCTCTCCCGGCACAAATCCGTCTCAAGGCTCCAGTATCCGGGCCTGGCCGGCGACAGGGGGCACATGGCCGCAAAAAGCCAGATGCACGACGGTTTCGGCGGGATGATGGCCTTCGACATCGGCTCATCGGAGGATGACGCGAAGCGCTTCATCTCGAACTTGAAGCTCGTCGTCCATGCCGTAAGCCTGGGCGCCACGGAATCGCTCATATGCGTCCCCTTCCTGACGACCATGCTTTATCTGCCGCCGGAAAGGCGCACCTCTTTCGGAGTAAGGAAGAATACGGTTCGACTCTCCGTCGGCATAGAAGACCCTGAAGCTATAATCGAAGACCTCCGCCAGGCTCTGGGAAAGATTTGAAAGAGAAGAGGCCGACCGTGGAAACCCAATACGAATGCATCCCCTGTTTCGTCCGCCAGGCTTCCGAGGCGATAACCCTTTCGTTCGATGATTCCGCCGCGCGGGAGAAGATGCTGCGGAAAATGCTGCGGACGCTCGCATCGTCCCCCTGGGACGGGAGCCCGCCGGGCATAGCCCAGCGGATGCACAGAGCGCTGCGAAAAGCCGGAGGATCCGACGATCCGTTCATGCAGATCAAGAAGGACATGAACAGCATGGCGGCAGAGATACTCCCGAAGGTCAGGGAAAAGCTGAAATCCTCATCAAGCCCCTTCGAGGACGCCGTGAAGTTCGCCATCGCAGGAAACATTCTCGACTCGGGCGCGAAGACGCAGATAGCGCCCGCCGACCTGCCAGCGCACCTCGAAAAAATTCTCGGGCAGCCCCTGCACGGCGACGCCATGCAACTCCTCCGCGCCGCAGAAAAGGCGTCCTCCATCCTCTATCTCGCGGACAACGCCGGCGAAATATTCTTCGACCGCCTCCTCCTTGAAATGCTGCCGGCCGGCAAAATCACTCTCGCAGTGCGCGGACGGCCGATAATCAACGACGCGACCATGGAGGACGCGCGGCTGGCGGGGATACATAAGCTCGCCAGGATAGTCGGCAACGGTTCTGACGCTCCGGGCACGATACTCGGAGATACGTCTTCGGAATTCGGTAAAATATTTCACGCCAGCGACATGATCATCGCAAAAGGTCAGGGCAACTACGAGACGCTGTCGGAATGCGGGAAGGACATATTCTTCCTGCTCACCGTCAAATGCCCTACGGTCGCCCGGCATATCGGCGCGCCTCTCGGCGGAATGGTGCTGAAGCTGGCAGGGAAGAAAGGATAAAAGATGGAAGAAAAATCAAAGTCAGACGGCTGCGGCGGCAAAAGCTGCCGTGTCGCTCAAAAAGAGCCGCCGTCATCGTGCGGAGCCGACAGCCTGGACGCCTTCCTCGAGCACAAGGAGCTTGAGGACAGGATGGGGCTAATACGCCACAAGATCATAGTCCTCTCAGGCAAGGGTGGCGTCGGTAAAAGCACGGTCGCCGCGAACCTCGCGGTGTCTCTCGCGCTGGCGGGAAGGAAGGTGGGCCTGCTTGACGTGGATGTCCACGGCCCGAGCATCCCCAGGATGCTCTCGCTGGACGGCGCACGACTGGAAGTCAGGGACGGGGCGATCCAGCCAGTGGACAAGGGCGGGATGAAGGTCATGTCTGTCGCCTTCATGCTCCAGAAAAACGACGACGCCGTCATCTGGAGGGGACCCATGAAGGCGGGAGTCATCAGGCAGTTCCTGAAGGATGTGGAATGGGGCGAGCTGGATTATCTTGTGGTCGATTCGCCGCCGGGCACCGGCGACGAACCGCTTTCCGTATGTCAGCTGCTTAAAAGTTCCGACGGCGCGCTCGTCGTCACCACACCGCAGGACGTCGCCACCGACGACGTCCGCAAATCAATAAACTTCTGCCGCCAGCTCGGAATGCCCGTCGTCGGCGTCGTCGAAAACATGAGCGGCTTCGTGTGTCCGAAATGCGGGGAAATAGTGGACATTTTCAAAAGAGGAGGCGGCGAACGCATGGCGGCGGAGATGAAAGTCCCCTTCCTCGGCAGAATCCCGATCGATCCTGCGGTCGGCGACTCCTGCGACTCGGGAAAACCCTTCATATATCACCGAGGTTGCTCGGAGTCTGCGAAGGCTTTCGAGGCGATCGTCGGCAAAATACTGCTTAACGAACAACATGATTGGGGAAACAAGGGAGCAAGCGAATGAAGCTAGTGATCATCGGAGGCGTCGCCGGCGGGGCTAGTGCCGCGGCAAGGGCGAGAAGAATAGATGAGAACGCGCAGATCGTCATGTTTGAAAGGGGCGAGCACATCTCCTTCGCAAACTGCGGTCTTCCATACCATGTCGGCGGCGTTATCGAAAAAAAGGAAGATTTGCTTGTAATGCCCTCGGAACGCTTCAAGGCCAGGGCAAATGTCGAGATCAGAACCGCACATGAGGTAACCTCAATAGATCCGGCGGCAAAAACCTTGTCGGTGACCGATCGCCGAACGGGCGCATCCCTCAAGGAATCTTACGACAAGCTGATTATAGCCACAGGCTCCACCCCCAGGAAGCCGGATATTCCGGGCATCGACGATCCGGATGTCCTAACCATCTGGAACATGTCGGACATGATAGAGGTCATGGATCGCGTAAACGACGGAATCAAAAGAGCCGTCGTTGTCGGCGGTGGCTACATCGGGCTCGAAATGGCCGAAAACTTTACCAGGCGCAATATTCAGACAGTCATCGTCCAGCGCTCGGATCAGCTCATGAGGAACGCCCTTGATCCGGAAATGGCCAAGCCCATCGCCGAAACCCTCCGCTTGCACGGCGTGAAGATAATCTTCAACAACACGGTCAAGTCAATACAGAGGAAGTCCGTCGGTTCGAAAGAAGAGAAGACCGATCTCTCGTTGGCATTGAGCGACGGCTCGACGCTGCAGACGGACATCGTCCTCGTGGCCGCGGGCATAAGGCCCAACTCCGAGCTCGCTGCCCAAGCGGGACTTGCCTTGGGGAAAAACGGTGGAATCGCAGTCAACGAATATCTGCAGACTTCCAATCCGGACATCTACGCCGCCGGCGATGCGATACAGGTGGTCGAAACTGTCCTTGGCGCCCCGGCTCAAATCCCGCTTGCGGGTCCCGCCAACAGGCAGGGAAGGGCCGCGGCCGAAAACGCATTGCGTGGAAACAGAATCAAGTTCAAGGGTTCCATAGGCACGTCCATATGCAAGATATTCAATCTCACCATGGCCAGCGCTGGTCCGACCGAAAAGGCGTTGAAGGGTGCACGCATCAAGTTCAAAAAACTCTATCTAAACCCCTTTTCCCATGCGACATATTATCCGGGCGCGAAGCAGATGCATATGAAGATGCTCTTCAGCCCCGACGGGAAAGTCCTTGGTGCGCAAATTGTCGGGACGGACGGAGTCAAGGAGCGGATCGACGTTCTGGCCGCCGCGATATCGTCGGGGATGAGCGTCTACGATCTGCAAGATCTCGAGCTGGCATATGCTCCTCCTTACGGTTCGGCCAAGGAGCCGGTCAACTATGCAGGCTTCGTAGCGGTGAACATGCTCGAAGGGATGACTTCCCCGGCGTATCCGGATGAAATTCCAGAGTCCGCCCTGCTGCTTGACGTCAGGGAGGAAGCCGAATTCAGGAAAGGGCACATTGACGGCGCACGCCTTATTCCCCTCGGCAGGCTGCGCTCAAGCATGGCGGAGCTGCCGAAGGACAAGGAAATAATAGTATATTGCCAGGTCGGAATACGCGGCTACATCGCCGAAAGGATACTAAGGCAGAACGGATTCAATGTCAGAAACCTCAGCGGAGGATATGTCACATGGAGGATGTTCCAGCGCTGATCGCGTCTGTAGCATGGGACATCGCAGAACTCCGGGCGGTCCGTGGGATCTGCTCCGCATCCTTCGAGCGCCTTCGATACAGGCGGCCTCTTAGAATGCGGAGAGATCTCCGGAAGATTCATGATCAAAATGCTCAATTGTCGCGCCCTGAAGGCGCTTGCGCATCAGGGCGCTCCAAGTTCAAGGGACGTATGCGGATATGTATTCGCTGGCGAAGTGCATGTTCTGTTCTTCCGTCCTGTCGCCGACAGTCGCATCGAACTTTAATGTCTCCACATGGCCGTCGACGAAAAGATAGTTGGACATCTTGTTGTGCCTGTCCTTCTTCAGCTTTCCTTCCCAGACATTTACGGCCTTGAACGCCGGATATCCTTGATGGTTTAGGACGTCGCTGGAATCTCCTCGTTCCGAAACTATGACCCGTTTCGAGCAGTCCTTGAGATAGTCCTTCTTTTTGCCGAATGAATACATGCCGTTTACGACATAGCTTTCCCTGGTCGTCCAGTCGTATTGGTCGGCGGGGTCACCGTCGTCGAATCCGGGTTGGACGGCCGGATCTTCTGGGCATAGCAGATATTCGCGCTTCATCGTTTCATCGGCCAGATACTCCCACCATTCCTGCGTTGCGGGAGCCGGGCTGGTGTATGGGTTGACCCCGTGGACAGGCGCGAAAAAGCCATTCCAGTTTTCCGTGTAGAGGTTTAGAGCAAGGCCGCATTGCTTCAGGTTCCCGGCGCACTGTATCTTGCGCGCCTGTTTCCGCGCCAGCGCAAGCGCCGGGAGCAGCATGCCCGCGAGGATGGCGATGATCGCGATCACGACTAAAAGCTCTATCAATGTGAATCGTCCAGCATAAATTGAATTGGCGGGTGCCTTCCTGTTGTTGTACATTGTTTTCAAAGTGAGTATCCTTTCAGTTCTAGCCAATTTCAAAACTCCGGACACGGCAAGCGCGTCCCTCCATTTTTCAGCCCGTTTCGGACGTGGAGGGTCATGCTTGTCATGACCGTTTCTTGAGTTTTGAAATTGGCTCAGTTCAATTGCATTTACCGATTTGACGTCGCCGGAAGACTTGCGTCCCTGCGGACTTCGCGGCACAGCGGGAAATGAAGCCGATGTTACTTATTGGCTCGGTGTGCAAAAACGGCGGCACACGACTATGCCCAGCCAGATAGCATAAATGTGGCTCTGCCGCGAATCGCCAAGGATTTGATGTGTCAAACCGCAGGCGGGCCGGTAGAGGGACTTGAAGGATTGATTCTTGTAGAAAAATGGAAGGAATGAAGGACGGATTTAGACGGGGCCGGCTTGAAACAGACGGTCTCGGATTCATCAGAGACTACTTCATCCGCCAATAATGAAGCTAGAAAACCGCATATTGGGCAGTCTGTGCAAGCGGAGGCCGAGGAAGTTCCGGAAAGCGCAGATTCGCCGTCCGGAACGGCCGAAGCATGACAGTCTTTGCCCCCTGAACATTCGGCATGCAGGTGAGAACCCAGAAACCCGGCGACATGGAGGGAGGGCACCGCAACGGTCGCCGCCGTAAAAAGCAGGACGAGAATGAGCGATGTGGTTTTTCTAGTCATGACATGCATATTTATACTCCTCTAGGCTGAAAAATTTACATTTTGATTGCGGAGATTTCGGGAATTGCTCCGTATTC
>CAZWRV010000063.1:0-36923 GCA_964636325.1 uncultured Victivallaceae bacterium
GTCTTCTGGAGGGTTGAGCCAAGCTCAACCGCGGCGGAGCTCGGCTCCGCCCTCCATCGAATTTCTAATCGGAAAAACTGCGAATCTCGCAGATAGTCACTCATCTTAAACTTCTTTTTGCCTTTGCATATCCGTGTAATATATTGACGAAAGGCGGAGGAATTCCTTATGAGATTATTAGTCGTCGCCTTCAGCGATCTTTCCGGGGAGAAGAGCACTCCCGGGGGGATGGTGCATCTCCTTGAGGTCTGCAAGAACCTGCAGGCCCTGGGAAACGAGGTCGTCCTGATTGTCGGAAGCCCCAAGCCGAGCTCCGCCCCCCTCCCCTTCAGGGTTATTTATCTTCCATATATCAAGATCAAATACATGCCGGCCCTGACGCTACAGATATTCCTCCTCATATATTTGCTATACTACGGTGTCACGCTTAAGTGCGACGCGATCTACGAGAACACGACCATGTGCTCGTTCAGCGCCGCGCTTGCGGCCAAGTTTCTCGGGGTTCCGCACTCCATGCACGTGCACGGATTCTACGTTGATGAAATGGAGATGGGCGGGCACGGCGGATTTGTCCTGAATATCGTCAAGTTCTACGAATACATGAACTACAAGCTGACGGACGCCCTGTTCTGCGTAACGCCCGTGGTCCGCGATAAGATCTGCGAGCTATACAAGATACGCGAGGGAGTGGCGCACTTCGTATACAACGGCGTCGACGCCGACCGCTGCCGCCCGATGCCCAAGGCCGACGCGGCAAGGCAGCTCGGAATGGATCCGGACAAGCTCTACGTGGGCTTCATCGGCTACATATTCCCCTGGTCCGGCATGGACAAGCTCATAGCCGTCGCCCCGGATGTCGTCAAGGAGATTCCCGACGCCAGGTTCGTAATCGTCGGGCACGGCATCTGGGGCGAGAAGCTGCCCGAGATGATAGGGAAGGCAGGGATGAAGGACTACTTCATCCTAACCGGCTACCAGCCCTGGGAGAAGATTCCACTATGGTGCAACCTCTTCGACGTCGGCGTGACGCCGTATCCCGGCGACAAGGGGGTCGGGCGCTACCGCTCCTCGATGAAGACGCTCGAATATTCCGCCGCGGGCACGCCGGTCATCATCACCAGGTGCGAAGGCGTCTCGGACATCGTCGAAAACGGCAAATGCGGCCTGGTCGTCGATCCCGACAGCAACGGCGAGCTTGCGGATGCGGTGATAAGGCTTCTGAAAGATCCCGCCCTCCGCAAGGAGCTCGGTGACAACGGCCGAAAGCTTATTGAGGAAGGCTACACCTGGCGCCATGTCGCGCAGAAGATGCTCGACATCATCAAGGCAGCCGGGAAATAATGATCAATCAGCTAATCGGAATTATTGCCGCTCCGCCCTCCTCTGCCCCGGAGTGATTCCGAAGAACTTCCTGAAGCGCGTTGCGAAGTGTCGCTGGTCGTGGTATCCGCATGCGGACGCGACGAGCTTCACCGGAAGACCGGTGGTCACAAGCAGGTCCTGCGCGCGCTTCAGGCGCGCCTGCTCAAGCCAGCTGCGCGGGGTCTGCCCCGTCGTCTCCAGGAAAAGTTCGCCCAGGCGTGACACCGAGAGACCGCAGCCTGCGGCAAGCTCCGGCAGCGACGGCGGATCGGCAAGCCGTCTCGACAAAATCTCCATCGCCATTCTCACGCGCTGATCAAACCGCGCACCGTTGTCCGCATATTCCATCTGGAGCCAGAGGAGCGCCCGCTCGATCGCATTCATCGCGAGGGGCTGGCCTCCGGGAGTGCAGGCGAAACGGTATGCCTGCAGAAGGGCGCGCCTTATTTTCGCGTCATGCATCCTGCCGGCCAGCGGAAGGCGGCAGAAACACGGAAACTCCTCCTGAAAATCCATCAGCGGCAGCCAGTCCGGCTTAGCGATGAAGACGAACCAAACCACGCTCCATGGCTCCTTTGCATCTCGCGGAACCTCCCATCTGTGGACACCTCCCGGCTTTATCAGCATGAAATCATGAGGCTCCTCGAAGGTCTCGCCCTCCGGAAGGAACTCCCGCACCCTCCCTGACAATGTGTAACCGATGTTCCAGACATTTTCCGCAGCCCGCCAGAAAGGCACTGCGTAGCCCGGCCTGTGCGCCATGTTGCCATATGAGAGGATGGGGCCGCCCTGCCCCGAAATTATTTCGGGCTTGTTCCGCGAATTTCGCATTTTATGAACAATAATGCTTGAATTAGAAACATCATTTAGCTTTAACCGTCTCATATGATACAATATATTGTTCCACAATCAAATAAATCTGTCCATAGAAAACAAACATATCAAGGAGGGCGCAGGCATGCATGATCCCAGGCACAGGGATTCCTTTCACAGGATAATGTCGGGAAGCTCCGCAGACTGGGTTCCGAACTACGAGCTCGGATGCTGGGGGCAGACTGTCGAGCGCTGGCTTGACGAAGGCGCGCCGTCCGACAGGATCTACTGGAACTTCTGGCAGGGCGAGCCGTTCTTCAAGATCGACCGCCACGACTATGCCAGCATCAACGCCGGGATGATTCCCGATTTCGGATACGAGGTTATCACTGAGGACGACGAATACGTCACCGCCCGCCATGCGAACGGAATCGTCACAAAGGCGCTTAAGGCGGGTACTGTCCGCAGGACGCGCCTGTGCATGGACCAGTACATCGAGCATCCCGTGAAGGACCGCGCGAGCTGGAATGACGTGAAGCGCCGCTACGATCCGTCGGTTGCGGTCCGCTACCCCATGCTGTGGGACGAGACCGCCAGGAACTGGAAAACTCGCGACTATCCCGTCTGCCTTCTCTCGAACGGGAGCTTCGGGCTCTATTCGCAGCTTCGTTCATGGGTCGGCACCGAGGAGCTTTCCTACATGTTCTACGACAATCCCGCCCTAGTGGAGGAGATGGTCGAGTTCGCGGCGGAATTTCTCCTGAGGCTCGTCGGACGTGCGCTGAAGGATGTCCAGTTCGACTACTTCAATTTCTTCGAGGACTGCGCCGGGAAAGGCGGCCCGCTCTACGGCCCGGAACAGTTCAACCGTTTCTTCCGCAAGCCTTACACACGGATCATAGAAACCCTCCGCAAGGGAGGCGTGAGCTGGATATGGCTCGACTGCGACGGCGACATGCTGGCCTTGATTCCGCACTGGATGGACGTCGGCGTCAACTGCCTCTGGCCTCTCGAGCAGGCATCCGGAATGGATCCGCACAAGCTCCGCAAGCTCTTCGGCAGACAGCTCATACTCGCAGGCGGCATCGACAAGATGAAGATCGCAAAGGGCCGCAAGGCGATAGACGCCGAGCTGGAGGCGAAGATCCCTGCGATGCTGGAACAGGGCGGCTACATCCCCTTCCTTGACCACGCAATCCCGCCGGACATTTCCTTCGCCGACTTCATGTACTACATCGAGCGCAAGTTGAAACTCATCGGGCGCAGTTAGTCAGCGATCAGCGAGCATAAACTTTGGGAAGTTACAGCGTGCGCTTATCATTAAGCGCCATAAAATAAAGGACAGAGCGGTGAAAAAGCTTTCCCTGGAAAAGAAGATCGAAGGCGTCTTGACCGGCGCGGTCATCGGCGCGGAACTCTCGTTCGCAAGATCCGTGAACGGCAAACACTGGGAGTCCGTGAAACAGCACAGCGACCTGTTCAATGTCAAGCTTGAACCGGCGCTCGACTGGAAGCCCCAGCCCAGCAACCAATGCGGTGCCTCGCTCACGCCGTTGATCGGCCTCGGAGTGAAAGCCTATCTCAAGGCAGGCGGTCGCATCACGCCGGAGCAGTTCGCCGAAGCATTCAAGGACGATCCGGGAGTGTCAACTCCCGCGTTCGCCTTCGACGGACTGCACACCGTCCAGGAACTCCTTAAGGAAGGGATGCATCCGCGCCTGGCCGGACTTCACAACGCGCCGTCGGGCCTGATCTCCGCGGCGATGCCCGCCGTCGGGATATTCCATCTCGCCGATCCCGAGAGGGCATATCTCGACGGAGTCGAGCTCGCAAGCGTAGCGCAGCCGCGCATCGGCGCGGACTGGGCCGGACTCAGCGCCGCGGCAATCGCGGCGGCATTAGAGAACGACGCGACGCCGGAAAGCGTCGTCTCCGCAGTGCTTAAGACAGCACATGCCAACGCCAAGGATATCTTCTACCAGCTCAACGTCCACAGCCGCGGCATGGCCTCCTGCAAGGACGACAACGCGGTCGCAGCCTGGTGGTGCACCCAGGCGGGCGTAATCCCCTCGAGCCGCGAGACGCGCTGGGTCGCCGCCAATCCAATCCGCTACGCCCTGCCTCTGCTGGCAAACTTTCACGACAGGCCGGAGAAGCTCATGCAGCTCATGATCGGAGTCAACCCCGGCGAATGGTGGGGCGCCGGCTGGCTGGGCGTCCATGCGATTTCCGCGGCAACCGCCGGAGCGATCGCCGGCGCAATGCACGGCGTGGAGATATTCCCGAGGAAATGGCTCGCCTGGGCCGCACCGATCTCCAAGCCATGGCTCAAGATCGGCGCGCTCGTCGGGAAGCGCCTCGCCGATGAGAAAATAATCGTCCGGGAAATAGGGAAGCTCGCGGAGAAGAAGTCTGCAGGAACTTCCAAGCTCCACGACAAGATCAAGGGCGCCATGCTCGCGGGAGCTATCGGCAACGCGATGGGCTCACCGGTCGAAGGCAGGATGTTCTGGGACATCGACAAGCAGCATCCGGATCATGTGCTGACAGTGCTCGATCCGAAGCGCCTCGAGAGCGAGGACGACAACCAGATGGCGATGCACCTGGTCGAGACATACGTGGAACGCGACGGCCTCCCTGTTATGGCGCGCCACTTCGGAAAGACCTGGTTCGACCGGCTCAACCGCGACCACTTCTTCCCGCTATGCATGGGCAACGCCTACGACCTCATCCGCGCAGGCGAGGATCCGAGGATCATCGGCCACTGGAGCGTCGTTACGGGCTCCACTGTCATGTGCCTCGAACCGGTGGGCATCTACAACATCGCCGATCCCGAATGGGCCGCGCAGGACGCGACCGCCGTAGCATACATGTACCAGCGCGGCCTCGACGTCACCGCCGCCGCCATGCTCGCGGCAACCACGGCCAACGCGCTGCGCGACGACGCGACCGTCGACAAAGTCCTGCAGGCCGCCCTCGACGTCGCGCCCAGGACGCCGCTCATCACATTCGACAAAAGGAAGTTCCGCAGCGCCCACGACTATATAGCAAAATGCCTTGAGGTCGCCGGGAAATACGACGACGTCTTCGAAGCCCGCAGGGAGCTCTACGGCAAGTGCCTCTTCTACCACATGATCGATCCGCTCGAGCTATGGGGCCTCGCGCTCGCCATGTTCAAGATCGCGAAGGGCGACGTCCGCCAGGCCGCGGTCGGCGGCACCAACATCGGACGCGACAGCGACACCATCGCCGGCCGAGCGGCAATGCTCTCCGGCGCGCTCAACGGAACCGCAGGAATCCCGAAGGAATGGATCGCGATGTTCAGCAAGGCGTCAATGGAGCGCATCGACAGGAACTCCGCGAAGTTCGCGGAAATCCTCGCTGCACGGAAGCTGGCCGCGCTGAAGACGCGCCAGGCGTCAGTATAAGGTTACCGAGGGCGGCCTGCCCGCCTCAGGCATTTATCCAAGGTGTTTATATGAAAACTCTCATGCAGAACATTACCGGCGAATGGTCGTTCAGCTCCGCGAAAAAGCACGGCGACCCCTTCAATGAACTTGAAGTTTCGGTTCGCCTCATACATGAAGACGGAACTGAGATGACAGTCCCCGCATTCTGGGCCGGCGGGAAAAAATGGGGTGCCAGGTTCGCATCGCAGAAAACCGGGATTTACCGTTTCCGAACCGAATGCTCCGACAATTCCGACGCGGGCCTGCACGGGCGGGAAGGCTCCTTCAAGGTCACCGCATACAAGGGGAGGAACCCCCTCTTCAGGCACGGCCCGGTCCATGTCGCCGCAGACAAGCGCCATTTCGCCCATGCCGACGGAACGCCGTTCCTCTGGCTCGGCGACACCTGGTGGATGGGGCTCACCAGGAGGTTGAGCTGGCCGCAGGGCTTCCGAATCCTAGCGGCTGACCGCGTTAGAAAAGGGTTCACGGTCGTGCAGATCGTGGCCGGGCTCTACCCGGACATGCCCGCATTCGACAGGCGCGGAGCCAACGAGGCGGGCTTCCCATGGACTGAAAAGTTCGAACGGATCAATCCCCGCTACTTCGACATGGCCGACCGCCGGATACAGCATCTAGTCGACTCCGGACTGATGCCATGCATCGTCGGATGCTGGGGCTACTTCCTCCCCTGGATGGGCGTCGAGAAGATGAAAAAGCACTGGCGCAACATAGTCGCCAGATACGGCTCCTATCCCGTCGCATGGTGCCTCGCAGGCGAAGGGACGATGCCGTACTATCTCTCCAAGGATCATGAGGGCGACGCGAAGCTCCAGAAGAGGGGCTGGACCGAACTTGCCGGATATGTGAAATCCATTGATCCATACGGACATGCGATTACGATCCATCCGAGCAGCAGCGCAAGGCTCTGCGTCGAAGATCCGGCGTTGCTCGACTTCGACATGCTGCAGACCGGCCACAGCGACCGCAGCTCAATCCCGAACACAGTCAGGCAGGTGCGAATTTCGCAAAAGGCGGCCCCCGTCATGCCTGTCGTCAACGGAGAAGTATGCTACGAGGGCATCGGGGCGTTCTGCGGCCCCGAAGTCCAGCGCTGGCTGTTCTGGGCATGCATCCTCGGCGGCGCCGCAGGATTCACATACGGCGCCAACGGAATCTGGCAGGTGAACACCCGCAAAAAGGCATACGGCCCCTCCCCCCACGGCATGACCTGGGGCAACACGCCGTGGGAGGACGCATACCTGCTTCCCGGCTCAGGGCATGTCGGAATCGCGAAGCGCATACTTGAAAAGCTGCCCTGGCGGCAGATTGAACCGCATCCGGAATGGGTCGAGCCTGGATGGAAGGAAGAGCTTGACAGTCAGGCATTTACATGCGGAAAGCACGACGTGCCGCTCGCCGCCGGAATTCCAGGGGGGCTGGTGATTGTCTACTGCCCCATGGGCACCGGACTGCGCTTCGTCAAGGGCCTGACGCCGGGCAGGAAATACAGGCTCAGCCTATTCGATCCTCTGACGGGCAGGGAGACCGACTGCGGCAACGCCTTCCCCGACGCCGACGGGAAGCTTGTTCCGGCGCTTAAAGGAACGCCCTCATGGTTCCCGCGCCCGGTCTTCCAGGACTGGCTGCTGGTGCTGAGCCTGGAAAGCTGAGAAGCCCTTATCTGTTACCGTTGTTTTCAACATTGAAGACCATCGAGGAGCAATATGCCTATGAACGCCCGTGAAAGATTCCTCGCCTGCATGGAATACAAGCCCGTGGACCGCGTCCCGTTCTGGAGCTGGGGCGGCTGGCCCGAGACGATAGAGCGCTGGAAGAAGGAAGGATATGATCCGTCCAAAGGCGATCCCTCGGAGAAGTTCTGCGACCCGCGCTTCGTCGTCGGACACTGGTTCTTCCCGAATCCGGCGTTCGAGCGCAAGGTCGTCTCCGAGGACGCCGAGCACGTCGTCTACATCAACCACGAGGGCATCCTGATGAAGGAGATGAAGAACAATCCCTGGAGCTCGATGCCGCAGTTCCTCAAGTTTCCCGTGGAGACGCGGCAGGAATTCCGGCAGTTCTGGAATGAGCGCATGCAGCCCGACCTTTCCAAGCGCATCGGCACGGACTGGAAGACCAAGCTGAAGGAATGGCGCTCGCAGCCTGTCCCGTTCATCATCATTTCCGACCGCTGGGGCGGCTTCTTCGGCCCTTTGAGGAACATGGTGGGGGTTGAAAATCTCTGCACGCTCTTCTACGACGATCCCGCGTTCGTCGAGGAGATGATGGACGCCAACGCAGACTTCATCGTCGCGATCATGTCGCAAGTGCTGGACGTGATCGGCATAGACGCGTTCGGATTCTGGGAGGACATGGCCTACAACCACGCGCCGCTGATTTCTCCGGAGATGGCCAGGAAGTTCATGCTGCCGCGCTACAAACGTGTCACGGAATTCCTGCGCGGGCGCGGAGTCCCGTATGTGGGGTTGGACAGCGACGGCCAGATACACCCGCTGATCCCTGTGTGGATGGACGCCGGCCTCAACTTCCTGTATCCGTTCGAGATGCAGAGCGGGATGGACGTCCTCGACGTGCGCCGGAGATACGGCCGCGAACTTCGCATCTGGGGCGGACTTGACAAGCGCACGCTTGCGAAAGGCCCCGCCGCAATAGACGCCGAGATCGCGCGGCTGAAGCCGCTCATCGATGAGGGAGGCTACATCCCCCACACGGACCACTCATGCCCGCCGGACATATCGTTCGAGAACTACTGCCATCATCTGGAGAAGCTCGGCGAAGCCTGCAGGCGGCCTTGAATCCGGACGCGGCGCCGGCATAGGCGCGCACTGCAGATTTTGCTTTTGCCGAGTCTCATGCGCCCCCCTTCCAGGCGGTTGATTTTCCAGGGACGGCCGCGTAGGGTATCTGATGGAATTTCAGATTTCCTGCCCCGTCCACCATGAGAAGCTTAAAATGAGGCTTCGATGAAGCCGGATTATTTGATCAGGCAGACCATCATGATACCCGCATACAATGCGGTACGGGGTCAGCGCGACTCCGGCCGGGAGGAAGGGATGTTCGGCGGGGGGAGCTTCGCCGGCGGGAATTCGTCGGCCCGCTGATGGAATGGATGGGCAAGGACTTGCTCCTCCGCGAGGTCATCGTGGTCGACGACGGCAGCACCGACAGGACGGCCATACTGGCGTCGGCGTGCGGTTTCAGCGTCGTCCAGTCCGACCAAGGCGGCCGGAACAGGGGCAAAGGGGCGGCATTTCTCAAGGGGGTCGAGCGGGCGCTGCAGAAAGGGAAGTGCCTCATTATTACCTTTGACGCTGACATGCTTGCTCTCTCGGCGGATAAGATCGAGCGTTTTTTCGACGAGATAAGCTTGTCCGCATTCCCCATGATATTGGGGGACACATACAAACTCTGCGGGAACGGAGTGAGGCGCTGCCTTATGACCAAGTATAACGGGAGCAGGGCGTTCAAGTCTGAGATCTTCGCCTCCCTGGCCGACGACATGGAGATATGGCGCGGTGCCACGGCGGGATTCGGACTTGAGGCCGGCCTTAACGCGTTTATGACCAGCATTTCCGGGAATAAGCTGTTCGGCTTCGGGAAGACAGAGTTCCTTGCGGGAAAATTATTGAGGGCCTCAACCGGCGACAGGCAGGCGGAAGATGCGGAATCGAACACCTCCTTCGTCAGGGCGGCAGTCAGGATGAAGCTGGCCAGCCTCCTGGCGCTCCTGTCGCATCGGATCGCCTGCCTTGAACGCCTGGAAACGGAGCTGCCGGCAGGCTCTGCTACAAAAGGCTAAGGTGCTGTAAAGAAATTACAGCTCCTAAGCGACGAGAATCCGGTGTTACGGCGGGGTCTGGATTTGCGTTGTGAGGAAGATGCGCTTTCCCGCGGCGATCATGTATGCCGGGCGGTATGGGGGGAATGTCAGGGCACGGACGAAGTTGTATAGGCGGCCTTCGTCCCACGAGAGGTCGCACTCTCCTCCTCGGATGTCGCTCCGCTTGGCGGTCGTGGCGGCGGAATGATCCTGGGGGATGCGGCGGTTCCTCCCCTGGATGACCAGCGGGAAAGCCTCCTTGAAGAGATCATGTCCGGCGAACTCGCATTTTCTGAAGAGGTCATAGCCGGTGTCGTCCTGAGCTATCTCGACCTCCCGCTGCGCGATGATGTCCCCCGAATCGACGCCTTCATCGATGTAGTGCATGGTCACCCCATGCTTCTTCTCCCCGTTTATTATCGCGGAGACCACGGGCACGGCGGCTATTTCGCGGAGGTGGTTATTGGCGGAACCGACCACTGGCCCCCGGAAAGGTCGAGGATGCCGACCTGTTCGCCGTTTTCGACAAACTTTATCTTCTTGAATTCCTGCCTCGGAATCCATACGCCCAGGAAGCTTTTCGCCTTGAAGGGCTGCTTCGAGTGCGGCTGCTCGAACTTGTAGCTCAGGACAATCCCGTCGCCTCCTGCCGTCACGCCCGCGGCCTGGAATACGCTCTTCAGGGAATCTCTTCCGGGGGCGGCGGTGACCCTGGCGACGAGAAGCAGCGCCTCCTTCTCGAACGTCGCCTCATCCGGGACGAACTTCTTGTTGGCGCCGCCCATGACGGGCGCCGGGTGAAAGACCGCGTTCCACTGCGCCTGGGACTGTATAAGGGCGTAAAGCAGCGGCTCCTTCTTGTTGTCCCACTCCTTGACGAAACTGTTGTATTCCTGCGAGCCCATCACTCTGAACCTGACCTGCATTCCATCGGGCTCGTCCACTGCCTTCAGCGAAAACGCGGAAAGCACACAGGCACCCATCGCCGCCACGAAAAGAACGATGTTTGACATATCAATCCCCTCATTTTATGAGACTTCCTGCCGTTTCCGTCATTGGCTTTGCATATATGCTTCTCATGACGGCAACAAGCGGCCCCGGAGTTCCATATGCAGGACGCCGCATAACGTATTATACTCCGCAGACTCCCGCATGCAAACTGCACTCCGAGCCGACGCCGGTGCCTAAAGTCGCAACCGAAGTCATTCTTGCTGATATACTCCTTTAGGCTGAAAAATTTACATTTTGATTGCGGAGATTTTGGAATTTGCTTCGCATTCTGAGAGACCGCCGATACCGAGGTATCGAAGGTTCTCGAAGGGAGCGGAGCAGAACCAAAAGGCAGCAACCGCCTTGCGGCGAGCATCTTTGGGCCGTATTTTCCCGTTCCTCCCTAGGACGACATTCATGTCGCCTCTCGGTCGGAACGGAAAAATCCAATCCCGAATCTTGCTCGTCAAAATGTAGATTTTCACGCGAAAGGAGTATAATATAAAATAAGGGGAGTGAGCCTGTTTTTTCCAGCGTATTGGGATATTTTACAAGCTTTTAATGTAAATTTTTCAGACTATTAAGGAGTATAGGCCCTTGACAGGTTTCGCGTTGCATAGGTTCGGCCCGAATGCCGGAATTACCGATGAATAAAACTCAACTTCTCCCTCTGCTTCAGGAACTCGGCCTGCGTCCGGGGAAGTCGCTCGGGCAGAACTTTCTGGCCGACGACAACATGCTCGACTTCATCGTTCGGACCGCCGCGCCGAAGGCCGGCGACTGCATCCTGGAGGTGGGGCCGGGGCTGGGAATACTCACGGAGCGCCTGGCCGCGAGCGGCGCAAAGGTCGCCGCGATAGAATTGGACAAGAAGCTGGCGGAATATCTCCGGGAAAAGCTCCATTCCCCGAACGTCCGCATAATCCTCGGGGATGCGTGCAAGGTTGATCTTGAGAGTATAATCTGCGAATTGCGCAGCGGGGAAAGCGTTCCGGGATGGCGCTGCGTCGCGAATCTTCCGTATTCGATCAGCACGCCGTTCATCATGGAGCTGGTCCGCCTCCCCCGCCCTCCCTCCGACATGCTCTTCATGCTGCAGCTTGAGACAGCGATGCGGCTCTGCGCCAAGCCGAGGACGAAGGAATATGGCGCAGTCTCGATACTCACACAGTCAATCTTCGACGTCCATATCGTCAGGAAAGTTCCGCGGCAGGTCTTCTGCCCGGAACCGGAGGTCGAATCCGCGCTGATGCGCTTCACGCTCCTGCATCCGCATCCGTCCCACGGGGAGATGCTGGGGCTGTCGTCACTCGTCAAGACGGCCTTTTCGCACAGGCGCAAGCTCCTGGCGGGCACGCTCTCATCCGCATATGGCAGAGACGCCGTCCTTGAAACTTTCAAAAGGCTGGATATTAGTTTAAGCGCGCGTCCGGAGGAGCTCACGCCCGAGCTCCTCATGGAATTGAACCGGCAGCTGATTGTCAAGAAAACCACAGAGCCGCTTCGCCACGGCCAAGGCTTGAGCTAAAAACAATTTATAATTTCTTTGCGCCTCTGCGCCTTTGCGTTGATAAATTTATTTTTACAGGAAGGAATCAACTTATGAAAATAGGCTACGCAGGCCTGAACCTGACGCCCGGCAAGGTGAAGTTCAACGACGAGATACTGAACGAGCTCGACAGGAAGTTCACGCCCAAGAAGTTCACTCCGTATTTCTTCGAATTCACCGACGCGAACCTCGACAAGTGCGACGCGATCGCGGTGCTGAAGGACAAGATGCTGGACGTCCTCATTCCCGACATCGAAAAGCTGGAGACCCGGATCGGCCGCTCCACGGACAGCAAGGAGCTCGCCCTCTACAAGAAATGCCTCGCCCAGCTCGAGAATGAAAAGCCGATCTGCGACATGACGTTCGACGCTGAAGAGTTAAAGCTGGTGCGCGAACTCGCGCCGCTCAGCATGATTCCTGTATATTCATGCCCGACGGCGGATCCCGAGGTAAATCAGTTGATAAAAGACGTCATGGACAAGGCGAAGATGATGTTCTTCTACACCGGCGGCAAGCAGGAGGTCCATTCCTGGATGGTCCCCAAGGGAGCCGACATCGTCACATGCGCCGGCAAGATACACACCGACCTGGCCAAGGGCTTCATCAAGGCGGAAGTGACAAACATCGTCGACTTCCGCAAGGTCTTCAACCTCAGCGAGGCCAAGGAAAAGGGCTTCACTAAAATCGTCGACCGCGACTACATAATCCAGGACGGCGACATAATCGAGATCAGGCACAACATGTAAGAGTTCCGAAATTCTTACGAGGTTTGAATTCAGCAAACTACGCCCTTTTGCTGAATACATACACTTGGCCGTCGCTCCGGCCAAATTATAAATGTCGACGATAAGCTTTGCATCGAACGGTTACTCCCTAGCCCAAGTTCCGCGGGCAAAAAAGTTGCAGAATAGTTTTCTTCTCGGGAATTGCCGCCAGCCATGCCGACATGATATATGCAAGTCCTTGATCATCGACGTTGGCATTTTATAAATCGTCCTTGTAGTGCCAATACCGCACCTAAGTCCTTTATTATCAACATGTCTATTTTTTATGCGCGGAAGTTGGGTTAGAATCTGTTTGTCGCCGCGCCTGCGGCTGCAATGATTGTTTCGAGCAAAATATGACATATTTAATCATTTTCCTGTTGACAAGCCGATCTGGCGCGACTAGTTTAAGCGCGGCAAGAAAAGCTGCCAGTGCCATGGACATTGAAATTTCGCGAGGGGTTTGCTATGGGGAAAGTTGAAATGCGCGCCGAAAAACTGATTGCGATGCTCAGGAGTTCAGGGAAGGCGGAGATCGGCGCCGTGGTCGAGAAGCTCGGTGTCTCCGAGGCCACCGCCCGCAGGCTCTTCGCCTTGCTTGAGAACGAGGGCAAGCTGATCAGGATCCACGGCGGCGTCAGGCTTGCGCCCGAAATGGAATACGGATATTCCTTCAATGTCTCGGCATCCCGCAGAAGCCGGGAGAAGTCGGCGATAGGGGAAGCCGCCGCAGAGATCATCGGCAGCGGCGACAGGCTCTTCCTGGATTCAGGGACGACTGTGCTTCGCCTCGCCGAGGCTCTCGCGCGCAGAATTGAGACGGGGGAGCTCAAAGGCATCCAGATCGTGACGAACTCCCTGGCCAACACCGAGATACTCTCCCACCACTGCAAGGTGATCATGGCCGGCGGGGAGATCAGGCATCAGCGCAGGGACGCATGCGGCCATATCGCCGAGAAGATCATCTCCCAATACCATTTCGACAAGGCCTTCCTCGGCGCCGACGCAATAAGCGCGGAAAGAGGCTTCATGACGTCAGACGAGCTTACTGCGGAAATCTGCAGGATCGCGCTCTCGCACTCGGAGAAGGCATACGTCCTGGCGGACTCCGAAAAGTTCACGCGGAAATCATTCGTCGTATATGCTTCTTTCCCGGAAGTGGACCGAATCTTCACAGACGCAGGGCTACCCGGCAGGACCGAATCGCATTTCAGCAAAAAAATCCGCATTAGCAAGGCCGGAACACAAAAGGGGGTTGAATCATGAAAAAGGAATCCAGCCGCAAGATATTCGAAGACGACCGATGGTCCCCCTTCCCTTCGCACGCCGCCCCCGGCCAGCCGCCGCCAAGCATAAGAGGCCTGATAAAGCCCAGTTCCAAGGCTGTCGCAAAGGCCCGGAAAATATGGGCGGAACAAGGATATAAAGGAGAGTAGGATGAGCGGTGCTATCGGATTTCACGCCTTTGAAGACAAGTGGCAGGACAACGCCCGGCTTGCGCTCGACACAATTGCAATGCGCCCGACCCGCGGCATACCGTCATGCGGAATCAACGACATGCAATGGTCGCATCTGGAGGAGATATCCGGAAATCCTCCGGGCAGCTACCCGAAGGATCCGGTGCGCGTCTACAAGGAATTCCAGCTCAGGATCGGCTGCTGCTTCATAGACCAGTGGATACCCGACAATCCCCTGAGCATGAAGGATCAGGGCTACGGCGACGACACCGCGCACGGCGCGACGACAGGAGCGGAGGAGATCGTCCGCGACGGGATGCTCATCGATTCGCCGGAGGCGGCCGTCGAACACATGGAGAAATTTGTCCTTCCGGGATACCAGAAGTGGAAGAAGGAGCTTGAGACGGACGCCGACTCAGACGCCGCAAAGCGAATCGCCGCCGAAGCGGAAGTGCAGAATCTCTTCGGAATGAACATGCTGAAGGTGCCATACGGAGGGTTCTTCACCTTTCCGGGATTCGCCTACTGGGCATACGGATACGCCAACTACTTCATGGCATACGCCCTGTATCCGGAAGTGATCGAGCGCGGATTCAAGCTGCACGCCGAGGCGGCCGAGGTCTACAACCGCACCGCCGCACGCGCCATCATCGAGGGCGGTCTGCCGCGGCTTATCCGCCTTGACCACGACATGGCGGACTCGCGCGGAACTCTCGTGGACGTGAAAACACTCGACAGGATTTGGTTCCCGCATTTCGCACGGTCAATAAAGCCGTTTCTGGACGCGGGCATCCGCCTCATCTGGCACTGCGACGGAAACCTCATGGAAATGGTGCCGCGCCTGCTTGAATGCGGCCTCGGCGGGTTCCAAGGCTTCCAATACGAGGACGGGATGGACTACGAAAAAATCTGCAGGATGAAGGACAGGGACGGCAACCCCCTCTTCATCATCGCCGGCGTTTCGGTCACGACCACATTGCCCCACGGCGCGCCTGCGGACGTCAAAAGGCAGATGGACTGGCTCGTCGAGAAAGGACCCAGGACCGGCTTGGTCCTCGGCTGCTCAAGCTCGGTAGCGCCCGGCGTTCCGATTGAAAACATCAGGACGCTCGTCGAAGGATTCAAATACTACCGCGAACACGGCAGGGGATAGCTGCAAGGCGTCCAAACCTTTCCTTCCTGTTGCCGCGAAAAACCATTATTGTTTTTTATAAAAGGAGACAAATGAAAAAAAGCATTTTCAACACCGACAAACGCATCAGGCTCGGCATCTGGGGACTCGGCCGCGGCATGAACTTCTACAGGATGTGCAAGACGCTTAACATCGACGTCGTCGCCGGCTGCGACTACAACGAGCACATGCGCCGGGGATTCCTTGAGGCGAATCCCGGCGCCTTCGCCACGGCGGACGCCGGCGAGTTCCTCAAGCAGGACTTCGACGCCGTCCTGCTGGCGACATTCTGCCCGGCGCACGGGCCGGACGCGATCCGATGCCTCCGCGCAGGAAAGCATGTCCTCTCCGAGGTTACGGCCTTTCATACGATGGCCGAGGGCGTTGCGCTGGTCGAGGAGGTCGAGAAGTCCGGGAGAGTCTACAACCTCGCTGAAAACTATCCGTTCTCGGCGGCGAACAGCTACCTTGCCCGGAAGTGGAAGGAAGGGCTTTTCGGGGAGCTCCTCTACGCCGAATATGAATACGTCCACGAATGCCGGAGCCTCCAATACACATACATTGACGGACTGCCGGTCCAGCCCGGGCATGCCCTGCACAACTGGAGGAGCTGGCTGAACGCGCACTACTACTGCACTCACTCGCTCGGTCCGGTAATGGTAATAACCGGACTCCGTCCGGTGCAGGTTGTGGCATTGCCCAGCACCCGTGCAATGGCCGGCTACATCAAGCCCCCCCCGGGGGCAGCCTTCAACGGCGCGATCGGAGTCAGCCCTTCCCTGATACGGATGAGCAACGGCGCGGTCGTCCGCAACCTCATGGGCGCCACGACGAACGACACACACGTCCAGCGCATATGGGGCACATTGGGGGCGGCCGAGCTGAACGTTGGGAAGTCCCTGCAGCTCCGCCTCGGAGCATCGGGCATGTCGCCCAAGTGCGAGGTGATTCCAAAATGGGACGCGCTGGGGGAAACTGCTGCGCAGGCCGGCCACGGCGGGGGCGACTTCTGGATACTCTACTATTTCGCCCGGCAGATTCTTACCGGTGAAAGAGCGCCCTTCGACATCTACAGCGCCGCTGACGTCACGATTCCCGGCATACTGGCGCTTCGCTCGGCCACTGAAAACGGCAAGGCTTACGACGTTCCGGACTTCCGCGACAAGTCGCAGCGCAACGCCTGGCGCAACGACGGCTGGGCTCAGGCTAGGATTGACCCGACGACCCATGCCTTCGGCCCGTCCGCCGACATTGCAAAGGCCGCGGAGTTCAGCCGGACGATTGCAGACCTTGTCCGCCTCGCCCCGCAGGTGCGCGCATACGCGGACTGGCGGAAGGTCGAAGAGGACATGGCAAAGCCGGAGGAGCTCTCAGCCATGGCTGAAAAAGTGTTCGAAGGTAAAGACGCGATCCTCGACAGCTACCGCCGCGGCCGGAGGATAATCGGCGAGTTCCCCGGCTCCGAAGGCGCCAGAGTCATCGCGGAGATGCTCGAAGTCGGATTGGAGAAGGAAGTTACCGGCAAAGAATTTTTCCCAAGGTTGAAAAAGGAGATTGCCCGCCTCCGACGCCGGCACAAGAGCAAGGCGGGATGAACAACGGATATATGACGCAGGAAGAATCATGGATACTGATGCGCCGCTGATCGAAATCAAGGAAGTGGACAGACGGTTCTACGAGGAACGGCTTCGCGGCTGGCTGCCGGACCGAATGATCGACATCCACACGCACGTATGGCGCCGCCGCGACTACCTGCCGGGAGTTCCGCGGCGCGGCGAAGGGCGCTCAGTCTCCTGGCCGGGACGGGTGGCTGAAGACAATCCGATGGAAGACCTCATGGAGACTTACCGCCTCATGCTTCCCGGCAAGAAGGTCACGCCGCTGATTTTTCCCAACATCCCGCAGCCGGACAATCTCGGCAAAATCAACGGCTACGTCTCAGAATGCTCGAGGCGTTTCAAGGTGCCCGCGCTGATCTTCAGCGATCCCGGATGGAGCGCGCCGGAGCTTGAAGACAAGATAGAAGCGGGCGGATTCATCGGAGCCAAGTCCTATCTTTCAATGGCGCCGCCGAGCATTGCGGCAAAAGACATCTGCATCTTCGACTTCTTCCCGAAAAGCCAGCTTGCCGTACACGACAGGCACGGATGGATGGTCATGCTGCACGTTCCGAGGGACGGACGCCTTAAGGACTCCCTGAACCTTTCCCAGATGCTTGAGATAGAGAGGGAGTTCCCGAATCTGAAGCTGATCATCGCTCATGTCGGCCGCGCCTACTGCGACGATGACGTTGGGAATGCGTTCGAAGTTCTCTCGGCGACAAGGAAAATGTCCTTCGACTTCAGCGCCAACACGAACGCGAACGTCTTTGAAAAGCTCCTGAGATGCGTGGGGCCGAAGCGCGTCCTCTTCGGCACCGACATGCCGATACTGAGGATGCGCATGCGCCGCATCTCGAAGGGCGGACGCTATGTCAATCTCGTGCCGAAAGGCCTCTACGGCGACGTTTCCGACGACAAGAACATGGGGGAGGTCGAAGGGGCTGAGGCGGAGAAACTTACATTCTTTCTTTACGAGGAGCTGGACGCGTTCAGGCGCGCCTCTGAAAAGGTCTGTCTGGGAAAAGCTGACCTCGAGGATGTTTTCTTCAACAACGCGTTCAAGCTCATCGGCTCGGCAGGACATATACTCGTTTAGCGTGGGAATTCGCATTTTGACGGGCAGGATTTGGGAGATGACTTCAAACAGAACATCGCATGATCATCAACGCCCTTCCCCACGGCTGGCCCTTACGGCCTTCACGGCGATGCTGTCCGTCTACTTCTTCTCGTACTTCCAGCGTGTTGCGATACCTGGGACAATCTTCAACGACCTTCAGAAGGACTTGGGGCTTTCGGCGTCGGCGGTGGCCGCCATGGGATCGATGTTCACCTGGATCTACGGCGGCATGCAGATCGTGGTCGGCATACTGGCGGACCGTTTCGGCGGCGCCCGCACACTGCTTGCCGGAGGTCTGATGATGCTGGCCGGATCCATGGCGTTCCCGCTGCTCCATTCGACGCCTCTGCTTGTCGCAGCCAGGGCTCTTACGGGGCTGGGCGCAAGCTTCATGTATCTGAGCATCGTCAAGGAACTCGACAGGCTTTTCGGGCACAGCCATTTCACGCTGTGGCTCGGAATCATGCTGGCCGCCGGATACTGCGGCGGGATGCTGGGCACCCTGCCCTTCGAACAGGCGGCCGCTGCGTTCGGCTGGAGGCCGTCCCTGCTGGCAGTGGCAGGAATGATGTGCGCAGCCTGGCTTTTCGCATGGTTCGTCCTGCGCCGACTCGGCGGGGAGGCGCATCTGGAACGGCCGATCTCGCTGGCCCCCCTCGCGGATGTCCTAAGGAACCGCCGATGCATTCCGCTTCTTGCCGGAAGCTTCATCTTCTTTCCGCTTTTCTTTGTAATCCAGGCGGTTCTGGGCAAGAAGTTCCTTCAGGATTTCGGCGGTCTCAGCTCGGCGGCGGCGTCCGGGTTCATCATGGCGATGACTGCGGTAAGCGCCGCATGCGTCGCGGTCGGCGGCTACCTCCCCAGACATTTCAAGAACCGCCGTAAGCCCTGCTTCGTCGGCGGTGCCGCAATGCTCCTCCTGGCGGTCATCCTACTCCTGGCCGGGACGATGGCTTCAGCCCCCCGGCATGTCTTCCTCTGCGCATACATCCTCATGGCGATATCCAGCGGAGGGATAACTTCCGGAACGGCTATCATCAAGGAGCTGAACCATCCGGAATCCGTTGCCGCATCGATCTCCCTTCAGAATGCCGCGGCATACATCGGGTGCGGATGCATCGGCCAGGCTGGCGGAGCCATCCTCGACATCTACAAAGGGACGGCCGTTGAAAATGCAGGAAGGATCATTTATCCGCATTCCGCATATGTGGCCCTCTTCATATTCCTGTTGCTGATGGCCCTGGTGAATCTGATCTTTACCATTCTGGTCTCGGAGACACATGGAAGGAACATCTACCACGAAGCGAACGCTGAAGACGAGGATATCTTCTCTGAAGTCGCTTAATGCATTTGATATTCAAGGGAGAACAGCAGGGAAACGCATGACACATGAAACAGCTCATCTACAAACCCGACTGGGAAGAGACCAAGCAGCGTTACCGCGCATTCTGGGCGCATGAATATTTCGGACGCGCGGCGGTAGCTGTGACGGCCCCCCTTGACAATCCGCCGGAAGTTCCGCCGCCTCCGCCGCGGCCGGCAACGCCTTACGGACGCTGGACAGACCTCGACTACGCCGCCGCCTGCAACAAATATCACATGAGCCGCAGCTTCTATGGAGGCGAGGCGTTCCCGATCTGGACCGTGGGCTATCCTGGCCATACGGCGATTCCAGCCTTCCTGGGATGTCCGATCGAACTCGATTTTGATACGGGCTGGCTCAATCCGATCGTTGTCGGCGAAGGACTCGGCGATATTCTGAAGATGCGCGTAGACCGCGGCGGCAAGTGGTGGCGCTTCACGGTCAAGGCGCTCGAACGCGCGGTCAAGGAGTCGGCCGGCCGCTGCATACCCAGCATCGGAGCTTTCGGCGGATGCGGCGACACCCTGGCCGCGCTCCGGGGAAGCGACCGCCTGCTGCTCGATGTTGTCGACCGTCCCGAAGAAGTCGTCGCCGCAGAGGTATATCTCATGGACATGTGGTTCGAAGTCTACGATGATTTCTATCGGATAGTCAATACGGTCTCAGATGGCTCGACATGCTGGTTCGGATTCTGGTCTCCCGGAAAGACATACGCAGCGCAGAACGACTTCTCGTACATGATATCTCCGAAGATGTTCCGCGAGCTCTTCCTGCCGATAATAGAGCGGCAGACGAACTTTCTGGATCACACCGTCTACCATGTGGACGGCATAGGCGCCTTTGCCCACGTCGACGCCCTCTGCGAACTTCCCAGGCTCCAGGCGATCCAGATACTCCCGGGCGCAGGCAAGCCCAGCGCCCTGCATTACATGGACACTCTGAAAAAAGTCCAGAGCGCGGGCAAGAATCTGCAGATATATCTTCCGTCGGAAGAAGTCAAGCCGGCACTGGAACAGCTTTCGGCACGCGGACTTTTCATTTCAACGTGCTGCAGGACGGAAGGCGAGGCCAGGCAGCTCTTGAAGGATACAGAAAAATGGTCTGTAGATCGAGGATGATTTAACTTGAAAAAAGGATGCGGAATATGATGAGCAAGCTTAATCTCGGGATTGTCGGCGCCTGCGGGCGGGGCGCAAGCTTCAAGGCCGCATGCGAGGCGATGGGGAACGTTTCGATACATGCGGTCTGCGACATAAACGCGGCCGAACTTTCCAATGCGAAAGAGCGTCTCGGCGCGCGCGAGCAATATGCTGATTTCGCTGAAATGCTGGACAAGTCCGACATACAGGCGGTCATAATTGGCACGCCCATGCATCTGCATGTGCCGCAGGCGCTTGCAGCCCTTGAACGAGACATGCATGTGCTCTCCGAGGTGACGGCGGGCGTCTCTGTTGACGAATGCCGACGGCTCGTCGCCGCCTGCAAGAAGAGCAAGGGCGTCTACATGATGGCCGAGAACTACACCTATATGCGGCCGAATGTCATGATCCGGGAAATGGTCAGGCGCGGCCTCTTCGGAAAACCCTATTATGCCGAGGGAGAATACATCCATGAGCTCAAGGGGCTGAACGAGATCACCGTCTGGCGCAGGAAGTGGCAGACCGGTGTCAACGGAGTGACTTACGGGACCCACAGCCTCGGCCCGATACTCCAATGGATGCTCGGCGACCGCGTCGTCTCCGTCTCCTGCGCGGGCTCAGGCCACCACTACAAGGATCCGCGCGGCAGAGAATATGAGAACGAGGATTCCTGCGTCATGCTCTGCAAGATGGCGTCGGGAGGTCTCGTGAAGATACGCGTCGATATGCTCTCCGACAGGCCGCATGCCATGACGAACTATCAACTGCAGGGGACTGACGGCAGCTACGAGTCCGCGCGGGCACACGGAGAAAAGAACCGCATCTGGCTCAAAAGCAGGTCCAAGGACATGCATTCATGGACGGACATGGATTCGCTGGAGAATGAATTCCTTCCCGACTTCTGGAAGGCAAACATGGAGCGGGCGAAGGCCGCAGGGCACGGCGGCGGAGACTTCTTCGAAGTCCTCGACTTCGTCGATGCAATAACTGGAAAACGTCCGAACCCCATCGGAATACACGAGGCGATGGATATGACGCTGCCTGGACTTGTCAGCCAGGAGTCGATAGCAAAAGGCTCCGCCTGGCTCCCGGTTCCAGATTCGAGGGAATGGTGATTTTCAACGTAAAGGCGCAAAGACGCCAAGGGGATTTTCAACATGAAATTGAACAACATCAAATTGTCGCTTGCGGATATTCTTGGCGCTGATTATGTGGATTCACTTTGCGAAGCCAGGTCGTTTCTGGAAAAGTCAGACAGGAGAGCGCTTCTGAAAATTGCGAATGAGAAGGTCGAATTCTGGCCCGATTCATTTGCCATGCGCGCAGATGAGCTGCTGGATTGCGTAGGGAAGAAAGTCTGCGATGGTATGAAAAGCTCCGCGTCCGGAGCGGGGACCGCCTCGTTCGATAAGGCGACGAACCGCAGCATGGCTCCGCTCTCAGGGCTGGGGTTCATACGGATCGGCGAGGACGGCAGGGCATATCTGGCATCGAAGAGCGAGCATTACCACGCCTCGCTCGGGCACAGCTTCCCCGGCTACAGGCTCATCGACAACGCCAGAGCCATTGGAGTCCTCAACGCGACCCACAACAACACCAGGGGGCACATCACTCGGCTCGCGGAGGAGGCCCTCGTCCGCACTGCGAACGGAATCGCCCCCGGCGACCAAAAAAGGCTTGCCGGCATTCTCAGCTCCGGAAGACCACACGTCCTCAACAAGGTCATTAATCTCGAGACTGGAAGCCTGGCCGTCGAGGCCGCGCTGAAGATGATGCTCGCGAGGTTCTACCGGCTCGATCCCAGCTTCCAGCCGCCGAAATATTCAGGCAGGATTCCCGTGTTTGTCGTCATGGGCGACAACGAGGGGGGCAAGGTCGCCAACTACCACGGCACCACGGTCCTAGCGCAGACCCTTCGCGGCATGTGGCCGGACTTCTATGCAAAAGCCGAATCCAGTAAGCTCTACCGGATCGAAACCGCCGGAATCAACGACATCGCCAGCTTCGGGAAAATCGTGAATGAGTTCGACAAAGGCAGGTTCAAGGTCGCCGGCTTCTTCCACGAGATCATACTGATGAACTACGGCGGTATAAAACTCGAAAAGGGTTTCCTTAAGGATGCGTATTCCGTCTGCCACGAGAACGACATTCCTGTCATCGTCGACGAAATACAATCCTGCATGTGGTCGCCGGAGCTCTTCCTTTTCAGGGAATACGGGCTCAAACCCGACTTCGTCTCGATCGGGAAGGGCTTCCCGGGCGGCGAATATCCGGCCTCGAAGATCCTCGCCTCGTCGCACATGGACAACCTGAACCAGTTCGGCGCCCTGGTGACGAACGGACAGGAGGAGCTCGCATCGCTCTCATACCTCATAACAATCGCGTTCGCCGAGGCCAACAGCGCCTACACCAAGGAAATCGGCGAATATTACGAAAGCGAACTCCGGGTTCTAGCATCGAAGCACAAGTCGGCCATAAGTAAGATAGAAGGCAAAGCGCATCTCTCCACGATTTTCTTTCATTCGGCGGAGCAGTGCACCCGCTTCGTCAAGGAGATGAACGCGAAATGCATCGACATCAGCGCGCAGACATACAAGGCCAGCTGCCCGCCGGCCGCATTGACGAAAATCCCGCTCGTCGCAACTCCGAAGATGGTGGACTTCATGATCCGCCGCTTCGACGCTGCGCTGAGGACAGCCTGATCAATGGAAATATTAAGTGAAGCGCATTTGCAGATCCAGTATTTTGTAATTGGCGGGGTCATTCGTTCGAGGCGGAGACGCCGCCCCAGAGGGGGATCTCCTTCGACAGTCCCCATGGCATTTTTCATGTAGATGGTAGTCGGTTTCAAGTCCTTATACTTTTCCTTTTTTACCATGACGCAGACCCACTCCATCTCGGGTTCTCCAGGCTCGAACGCACCGAAGCCCACATCGGTCACCTTGCATGCAATCTTCTTCTTTTTACCGCTTGACTCATACTCCCACCACACTTTCGGCAGAAGGGACTTGACGATGACCTTGCTGCCGTCCCCTTTTATGTAGTCTGAATTATTCACAAACAGTTTTTTGCAGGCAAAAAAGTTTGTGAATAATTCAGTTTATACTCATTTAGAGTGAAAATTGACATTTCGACGAGCGAGATTTGGGATGCGCTACAAGTGTCTCATGCTTTGTCCTTGGGGAGGCGCTCAAAACGGTATTTCGGCTTCCAGCCAAGGCGCGAACGCGCCGTCGCATGGTCGATGTCGGCATCATCCTGACCCAGATGAAACACTTCCAACCCCAGGTCGGACAACGTCAACGCCAGCGCGGCGGCCATTCCAATGTCGCGGGGATCGATCAGCGTGGGATCGTAGCGATCCAATGCGTTGCCGTATTTCGACATGAACGTCTCATCGTAGATAATCCATGCGGGACGCAGGATCGCTGTGCATATCCCGTGATTTTCATGGTAGAAACGGGCAAGCGCCTCCTGCATGATCTTGGTCAGGACGTAGAGAGAGGCTTTGAATTGATACGGCCCGTCGCCGGGCCGCGGGTTCCGGCTTGCGCTCTTGTCGACCACGCCGGCCGATGATACAAGGACACAGCGCCGGATTCCGCATTCGACGGCGGCGTGATAGAGGTTCGCCGTGCCCTTGACATTTGTATCGAAGGCCGGCGGCGGCTCCTTGTAGCCGTCCGGGTTGCGCGCCATGTGGCACATGACGACGGCTTCCATTCCAACGGCGGCCCGGCGGCATGCCGCAAGATCGGCTATATCGGCCACCACGGACTCGTCGGCGGCTTCGCCGGCCGGCTTGACGTCAAAGCTGCGGATGCAATGACCTTGTCCGCGAAGGGTTTGCGCGAGCCCTTTGCCGGTAAAACCTGCCGCGCCAGTCATGAGTATCTTCATCGTGCATCGTACTCCTTACCCGACGTCCCGGGACGTGAGTATTTGAATTGCCATTTGCATCATAGGCTAATATAACCTGTATTCTTCTGTATTTCAAACAGTAAAGGCAATCAACCAGGAAGGGCCATGTCCCCGGCTCCGGAAGTCCTGGTCGGTGGGACTGCTGGCGGGCGGACGGAAGTTATACTCCTTTAGGCTGATAATTGCGCATTTTGATTGCGGAGATTTCGGGAATTTCTCCGTATTCTGAGAGGCCGCCGATACCGAGGTATCGAAGGCACTCGAAGGATGCGGAGCAAAACCGAAAGACCGCAACCGCCTTGCGACGAGCATCTTTGGGCCGTATTTTTCCGTTCCTTCCTCGGACGACATTCATGTCGCCGCTCGGTCGGAACAAAAAAATCCAATCCCAAATCTTGCTCGTCAAAATGCCAATTTGCAGACCTAAATGAGTATATCTATGCCGTACTACCAGATATGCCTGCTGGGCGGATTCCGAAGCGGCGGTTCTGGGTCAGCCCGGCGGTTATCCCGGCGGGTCTATGGGAACAGTTTACACTGCTTCCTAAACTGGCTTTAATTTCACCCTGCGCGGATTATACTACTGCTCCCGATGAGAGACATCCATTTGAAAAGCAATATGAGGCAAGGCCCTCCTCGTTCATAAAGGCGGTGAAAAAGGACAAGGCCGCATCTGCCCTTGCAAAGGAATTCTACCGCATGGCGAAGAACCCATCGAAAACATAATCTTGAACGTGCAAATCAAAACAAAATCGAAATGTCCGGGCGCAACTTATCTTGAAGCGTCGGTCTCTTCCGGCAACGGAAATTTTTCTTTCATTGACGCGGCCGGCGGTGACGGATTCCACGGGATAGGATTCCATGTGTCATCGGAAAACGGCATGCTGAATCTGTCGGAAGCATCCAGTTCACGGCTTTTCAACGGCGGATATTCCATTGAAGGCAAGCTTGCCGAAGAGATATTCCTATCGCTGAAAATAGAGAAGGCGAAAGCTGTGGACGGATGGAAGCTGAAGCCGACAATTCTCAACAAGTCTTCTTCCGCCTTCAGAATCAACGGCTACGGATTTGCCGCTGAAGACGGATGCAGCGGCCCTTTGATAGGCAAGGCCGGATTCGAACCGCTGCTCTACGCCTCGACTTCGAACCTCAGGCTGGAGGAGCTGCCGTTCTGCGGCTCGAGCATCCAGTTCATCAGGCCGGTTCCGATCAACCCTATCAGCATAGGCGGCGAACCTTGCGGATCCATTCCTGTGATATTCGTCGGCAGGAGGAACGGCGGCCGATGGCTCGCCCACGCGGCGCTGTCGCAGGAAAGGCATCTCCTCCGCTGGGATTTGTCCTTGTCGCGGGCGAAAGGCAGGCATATGGAGTTCGCGGCAAAGTTCTTCTGGAACGGCGGCCTCCCCGAGTCGGTTCCGCCGGGCGGCGCCATGGAGCTAGAATCCTCATTGTTCATGCTCGTCGATTCAGAACCGGACAGGCTCTACCAGCCCTACATGGAGGAGATTCAGGAGGAATACGGATTCCGGCTCGCCGGCGGACGAAGCCTCCTAAGGCACACCCCCGTCTACTGCACATGGAACTTCAATGTCTTCAAGGACATAGACGAGGACAGATGCGTCCGCAGAATGGAGATCGCGTCTAAGATTCAACCGGGCGGCTTCTTCCAGCTTGACGACGGCTACCAGCGGGAGGTCATCGAAGGACAAGCTTCGTCCACGTCAATCGACGCATATTATCCGGATCCGGACAAGGCATGGGACTTGAAGCTGTTTCCTTCCGGCCCGGAAGGATTTGTGAATGCATGCCTGGGCAGACACCTGAGGCCGGCAATTTGGTTCACCACCAGGCTTGAAAAAGGCGGTCCGATAGAAAAGGGGCATCCGGAGTGGATACTACTCTGCAAGGACGGCTCTCCGGTCACCGAAGTCGGCTATCCGATGCTCGACGTCTCGGTTACGGAAGTTAGGGAGTTCATTTCGGAATGCATCAGGACACTAGTGCGCGGCTGGGGCTTCCAAGGGATCAAGCTTGACTTCTTCTCATGGATGTTCGACTATCCCGGCGCCTGCTTCAGGAATGGCGGGACCGGCGCATATTGGAAAAGATGGATGTTCAAGCTGATACGCGGCGAACTGGGCCCGGAAGGATACTTCCTGCACTGCATCTCATGCCCGCTGGGGAATCCGCTTCTCGCAGTGGACGGCCCGGACGCATACCGCGCCGGCATCGACATCCACAGCGGTGAATGGGGCTATAACGTCAGAAGCGTCTCGTGGCTGCTTCCAGGAATGCTCGCGAACAATTCGAACACATGGTTCGGCAACGCCGACAGCTGGATGGGCGGCCCGGACGTTCCGAAGGCGGAACGACGGTTCAGGCTCGCCTATGCATACATGACCGCAGGCATGGCCGAATTTTCCGGCCCGCTCGAGCTTCTTGACAAAGAGGCGCTCACGGATTACAGGAGAATGGTCGCAAGGCTTGACGCCGGAACCGGATTCGAATGTCCGGGGCGGGAGCCTTTCTTCGGAGAACCCTACCCAAGCATCCTTGTCCGCCGCCACCGCCGGGAGAGCGTTACACGCCGTCTCGACGGCATTTCTGCGACCCTCGCACTTTTCAACTGGACCGACACCGAAAAGCCGTCGGCCGTCTCTTTGAAAGAGCTTCGGCTCAAGGGCAGACCGCATGACTTCTGGACTTCTAAGCCCATTACTGTCAGGAACGGAATGATCGCCTCAATGCTCCCCCCCCGGGGCCACATGATCGCCGATTTCACCGACTAAAATAAAAGGTGATCCCCCAGCTAGTCTGGGGGATCACCTTTTAATTTAAAAAATAATTAATTCCTCGCAAAGATTTCCCACGATTTCACGTCAAACAGATAAAAGAGCGTAACTCTACAGATCCAGGAATCACAGCCATAAGACACTTTTATGAGCGGAAAAGCCCGGAGAAGGGCGAAGCTAGGCTGAACCTTTTGCTGAGCTATGAAACTCAATTCATTATATTTATCTTTGCGGAACTCTGGGTGAGAGAATAAAAAAAATGAAAATAATCAAATCAGCCTTTGCATCACTTCTGTTCCTTTTCGCCAATTTCGCATCCTTGGCGGCTGATGCTCCTATCAAGATCGCGATAATCGGCGACACGGGCAAGTTCCGCCCACAAATGGACTTGCTTTCAGCAGAACTTTTAAAGAAGCCCGGCCTAGCCATACTTGATCGAGCGGACACCGATAAAATACTCGAAGAGCATTCCATACTGTTGTCGGATGTATCGAAAAGCAGCATCAGGATCGGCAAGCTGCTCGGCGCGGACGGTGTCATCCTCCTCAAAGAATTCGAGGCCGAAGGGAAAAAATATTCCTCCGCCCGCCTTGTCGCTGTCAAACCCGGGGTCATTGTCGACGCATGTGTAATACCGACGGATGTAAAGTCAGAAGTCTATGACATTAACAAGGCTGTCATGGTACGACTAGTCCCATTGTTTGAAAAGCTTAAGATATCCCGAGAGGACGCAATCCCTGTCTCGCTCCTAAATTTCCGCGCAATCAGCCCGGATCCGATGTTGATACGGGTAGAGAAGGAACTCAATCCAGTCCTCGCACACCGCCTCATGATGGAAAAGAAGGTCTTTGTTAATGAAAGATGGAACATGGGCCATGTTGAGTTCGAAAAGGATCTGGACGACGATGACTCCTCCTTCTGGACTGGCTCCTATATCGTGGAAGGCAATATATCCGGAAATAATGACAGCCTGAAAGCCTCGATTACCATCCGCAACAAGGACGGAGTAAAACAGGAGTCAACTGTGGATGGAAAGGCTTCTGACCTCGCAGAATTCAACGGCCGCGTAGTGGACAAAACATTATCTGAAATAAAGGCTGGAGGCCACCTCCTGGAATGGGACAGGGAAAAGGAAGCCAAGGAATACTACGACGAAGGAATCTGGGCCCTCAACAACGGCTTATACGACTTCGCACAGTCCGCCCTCGATTCCGCATGGGCTATGGGATGCAAATCAACGGAATGCTCCAATGCAAGGTTGAAAACATTGACAGGCAAATTATATCACATGGCAAGGTTTCCAGCCGAGGAAAAATGGATTACAACAAGATACCTCAATGGAATCCCAATAATTATAATTCCGGTTGAAGACTACCTAGATACGCTTATCTACACACTTGATGTTTTTAATGATACTGCAAGCAAGAACTCTCATGACCCTGATTCGATTTTGAAAACAGGCGTAGGATTACTATTATTTTCATCGGTTATCCTTCATTCCGCCTATCAAAATAAACCTCATAATGATGTGCAATTAAATGCGAAGTTGAAGAAGATAAGATGCTTGACACGAGAATGTTTTAAGATTTCAATGCTCTTGAAATCAGACCCTTTCAAAGAAGCGTCAGTATATCTATTTGCAGTGTATTTCAATTATGCACCTTTCTGGTATGAGAATACATATGAGAGTTTAACTGATTTTCGAAAGGTTATTAATGGAACATTCCCTGGAACCGAAGTTAGTGCAAAGTGCGGGACAAAATTCAGGCTTGCCCTGATGTATAATTATAATTATGATATTCCTAAGGGGATAGATTGGCTAAATCCGCAGGATGGAAGAGTTGCTGATAACTCATGGAAAGAATTTACTTTATCTCTACTGAAGTCTAGCGATGATATAGAAATCCTTACAGGTATTTTTTTATCTACAAAGAATCGTAATAACTTATCTGATGTGATTAAAGAGTATATATTGGCACATAAAGAAAAAGTTATACGTGAATACGAAAATCCAATGATATCGCCATATGTAGTAATCATTGAGATGGTTAGAGACCCAGAAGTTAAAATGACTCTATTGCATGATATGCTTGACTATTATTTTGCTAAATACAAATCCGATCAAAGCCAAGAATTATTCTGGCATTTCTTTAATTCGAACCATTTCAGTCAAAGCAGCACAAAGATTGATATTTCAAAAAAAATAATGGTTGACATTAAAATGAAGGAAATATATAAATTGCTTGAGAACATGAGATACGAGCATATGGATTTATTTAGAAAAAATCCAGATTTAGAAAAACTTTATCAAGCATTTAGAACATCTAATAAAATATCTAGCGTCCAAGAAGATATTTATCCCATAGTTGAACCGGACAATTTTATCACACAAAAAGATATTCTTGGTGAGAAATGGAAACCATACATGACACATTTAGGACTGCCCATGCAGCTTTCAGGCGATAAAATATGGTATATCTGTACCGATACAGGTAGAACAAAGCCTGAATATTTTATTGCTGAAGTTGACATTCAGAATTTTGATCTAGTAAAATATCACATACCATCTGAAATCGATGGCAAGGCACTTCCAGGGATTAAGTATGAATCATTCGGCACACTTTTCACTATAGATAAGAAAGGTAATCTTTTTGCAATTGTCCTTTCCGACAACAGCATATTATGCTTTAACAAAAATAAAAATTGGAGTAGGATAAATAATAATTTTCAAGGAAACATACAGTCTATTCAATATTACGATTCAACTCATCTGCTGATCGGATACTCTCCCAAAAAATTGCTTAACGAACAAGATTCAACAATAGGATATGATGCCGGTGCTATTATGTATAATACGGCAGATAACTCAACTTCAATACTTTTTTCGACTAGGCGGAAACCGCCCATCTCCTCCCTTGATGCAAAAGGAAGCATAATGGTTAATTCAATTTTTACAAAAAATAACAATGTTTTTGTTAATTATACTGACCAGACAAAGCAAGATCGGCCAAATAAATATAAAACATACATATCCTTTTTGGGTGATTCAAATAGGTGTACGGACGCGATAGACATTAGCGAAATAGATTCTCAATATGATTTAATCAACGACAATTCTTATTTCATTAAAAGAGCTGATGGAGTTATAAACATATATGATTTTGATGAAAAGGGAATAAAAATACCACCGGTATTCAAAATAGACCAATCGATTGATTACACAAGATCTTTGTGCTGCGACAGCCAATATATATTCTTCACACCACATCAGAATCCAGGAGAAATAACAAACATATCAACAGTTCTCAATATAATCGAAAAGGATGGAAGGCATTCAAAGGTTAGATTAAAATACGATATATACGAGGATACAAGCATTTATAATGAAATTATAGGTCAGAGTGATAAAAAACTGATTCTCGCCGATTCAGGAGGATACCATTATATTGCCGTTGTTTCTAAAGAAAAAGTAATTGGAGCAATAAGAAATAACGATTGACAGTAAGGGGTAGCAGGCTGGTAGCAATGGGGTGGGGGCTGCCCGAGTCCAGCGGCGGAACCGCTGGTCGCGCGCAGTTTACCGAGCATTTACGATTTCCCATATGCAATCTCTAGGTTGCAGTGATATAGTATGCCAAGACACGACTTATTTGCCAAGTGATGATGAAAATGAAACTAAGACTTTCGGTTTTTGCTCTCGCGGTTCCGATCTGCTCCGTCGTATTTCTTTGCGCCGGCACAGCCAAGGATAATAATGAGGAATCTTCCGCAGATGGGACAGCAGTTCTACAGGCCGGTGCGGTACGCGGCTTATCCTACCCCCCGCCGTTAAAGCCCGATGAGATACCTCCTCCGCCGGTGCCCATCTTCAACGATCAGCTGCTTTCTTTCCAGACGCTGTTCGCGCTAGGCAACATCTCGGCAGGTTCCGGCGACTACGGCGAGATCACCTCCGTAATCAGGCGAGTCAAGGACCGCAAAGAGGACTATCTGGCCTACTACGAGGAGTTTGCGGCCGAGGCGCTCAAGGTCAGCGGCTATGCCGATGAAGCGGCACAGCGCGGGGAACGCGTCACCGCGCTCAACGCCTATCTGCGGGCGGCCTCCTACTATTCGCAGGCCCTCTTTTTCGCACTGATCCGATCCAGCGACGCGGATCTGTTGGCGATGGCCTGCGGGGGGCCTGTCCCAGAAGCATCCCGCAGTTTCGAGCGCGAAACATACCGGGCGATGCGCGCCGCATGGGAGAACGCGGGAATGCACATGCAGCCGCCCATGCAGGTCGTCGAGCTCCCCTCGGACTGCCCCGAGGGCCCGGTGCTGGGCTGGTTCCTTCGTCCCTCCAAGGATTATCGCCGGAAGCCGACGCTGCTTATGAACAACGGCTCGGATGCCCAGGCGATCGACCTCTGGGGCGCCGGGGCATACGCAGCCTTGCAGCGGGGCTGGAACGTCCTGATTTTCGATGGTCCAGGCCAGGGCGCAATGCTTTTCGAGCAGAACCGGACATTCATCCCGGAATGGGAGAAGGTGATCACTCCGATCGTAACCTGGCTGCATCGTCATCGCGGCGTTGACCGCAGACGTATCGTCCTGACCGGATCGAGCTTCGGCGGGCATCTCGTGCCACGCGCCGCAGCATATGAGCCGCGGCTTGCCGCAATCAGCATCGACCCCGGTGTCATATATGCCGGGAACGCATGGACCGACAGCATGGGGCCATTGCTGGAACTGTTCGAGAAGGGAGAAAGGGACGAATTCAATAAACAATGGTCTGGCTATGTCTCTACTCTCACAAGGAACGAGCAGTTCGGGCTCGCCAAACGGCTGGAGATATACGCGGGTTCGACGATGTTCGACAAGTACAGCCAGATTGTTCAGTTCGATAATGCCGCAGTTCTGCCTCAGATAAGCTGTCCGGCGCTGGTGCTCGACAACGAAGTCGAACAGTTCTTCCCCGGCCAGCCCGAGCTTATTTACGAACAGCTGACGAGCAGCATTTGGAGGAGATACGTCAAGTTCACTGTCGCTGAGGGAGCGCAGTATCATTGCGAGCCGATGGCGCCGCAGCGTCGAAACGACGAGGTGATGAACTTCTTCCACAACGTCGTCGGCCGCTGATCAGCTGGCTGATTTCAAATGCGGTTGCTCTCCCGCCTCCGCAACCACCTGTGGTCAGAATTTGTGAAATCACGGAATTGCCGGGCCGAGGAGCTTTCGGGCGTTCCCGTAGAATATCCTTCTCCGGTCGCCGTCTGAGATGTCCGCCCCCAGCACGGCTCCGACGCACCAGTGGTAGTCGAACCACGGAAAGTCCGTCCCGAAAAGTATCCTGTCGGCGCCCGCCTCTTCGACAAACTTTTCGAGTATGCCTCTGTCGTCGAGCACGGCGCAGAGGTCGAGGTAGAGGTTGGGGAAGCTCTTCACAAGGCCGACGGCCTTGTCCCATTCGCCATGGCATGAATGTCCGATGTTGATCTTCACGTTGTGATACTTCTCCGCAATCGCCTTTACCTGGTCCTGCCCGTCAAAGGGGCTGTTGCCCCATGTGTGGATGAGGACGATCAGCCCGTTGGCGTCGGCGAACTCCCATACGGGTGCGAACTTCGCATCCGTGATTGCAATCCCATGATAGTCCGCGAGCATCTTGAATCCGATGAAGGCATCTCGATATCTGTCATAGCTATCGAGCATCTTCGCGATTTCGTCCGGATAGTTCGGGTTCACTCCGCAATACGCCTTGAGCTCCTTCGGATACTTTCTGGCGGCCTCTATGTTGGCCCTGTTGCCGTCGCCGCGGCCGAAGAGGCTGGCATGGTGGCAGTAAGCGAGCAGCTTCACCCCCGCCCTGCGCATCCTCCTGACCATCGAGTCGGCGTCAGGTATCGGGAAGTGGGCGCCGTAGAATGGCCCCATGTGGCCGTGCATGTCGTATATCGGACAGTCTTTGGCCGACGGACTTCTGAAAAACTTCTCCCTGAGCGTCTTCACAGCCTGATCCTCCCTATGATCCGTTCAACGTTCCTTGAGGCGATCCTCTGCTTGTCCTTGGCGGAAATCTCCGCATGCGTAAGCTGCAGCATCGCCGGCTCGTGGGCATGGCACGGATACCCGGTGCCGAAGAGAACCCTTTCCGCCCCGAACTCCTTCACAGTCGCCTCCAGCTGGTATTCGCCGAGCGACAGAAGGGATGATTCGACATATAGATTGTCGTATTTTTCCAGCAGCGGCCAGATCCGCCTGTCCTGCCCCCAGATGCCGATGTCGCAGACAACGCATGTGAGGCGTGGGAATTCGGCCATGATGCCGTAGATTCCTTCCCAGGACACGCCCCGCTCCAGGGAGAGCATCAGGGGTATCCGCCTATCTGATAGCTCCTCGAAGAAGTCGCCGAAGACCGTCCCGCAGAGGAGGTAGTTGTGCTTCGCGGGGAAGGCGCGCAGGAAGGATATCCTGTTCTTCTTCATCCTCTTGAAAAAGCCTTTCGAGACAAGCTCCTTGGTCTGTGGCGGAAGTATCGTCCAACAGCCACGGAGGTTTTTCCTGCCGCGGATCTCCTCGGCCAGATTGTTGTTGCCGTCCAAGGGGAATCCGTCCTGCTGGTCGATGTGCCAGACCACGGCATCTGAAATAGCAGACGATTTCATGGCCTTGAGCAGCGTCTTCGAATCAGGCACGGCTCCGTAGGCCTTCCTGGTCGGCATTCCGATGAACGTGTTGACGTCAAAGAATCTCATATGCTCCTCCCTGCATGCTTGGATCAGTACATGTCCACAAGGCTGCGGATATTCAATTTTCCCTTGAAAAGTTTGAGAGGCATCTTTTCCGTCGGCTCGACTTTGACCTCCACCTTAGAACTGGGGAAGAGATGGAAGAAGTTGTCCGAGAACCTGGCGTCGCAGCCGTCGAGTTCCAGCCAGGTCCACAGCGCCGGCTTCCCGGCACGGAGAGATACCGCGAAGGAATCTCCATCTCCCTTGACTTCGGCGGAAATTCCAGGCTTCTGCAGTTCAACCTGCTTCGGGCGGACAAAGAGCGACATGTTCTTGGACAGGATGTCCGGGCCGGCGCAAAACTCCATCTGCAGCAATATCCCGGACAGGCCGGCCTTGGAGATGGCCTTTCCCAAATCAATCTTTTTCAGGATTGAGCTCCGGAGCGGTTCCGCGACGGCGCCGAAGCTGCCACCAGAGAGTTTTTCCCCTTGGACTGACCATGCGGTCCAACTGACTGCCCCCCTGACCGGTTCAAGAAGATCGCTTGTCAGATGGATCTCGACGGTGCCGGCGGCCTTGTCCTCCACCGCAGACAGCAGCACCGGATTGTAGAACTTCTTAGCCATGTAGTGAAGCGCCTTCCAGCGGCCGTGGTAGTCGATGGAGGCCCAGCTCGTCACCGGCCAGCAGTCGTTGAGCTGCCAGTAGAGCGTGCCCATTCCGCGCGGCATGCTGCGCCGCCAGTGCTCGACCGCGTATTTCATCGCCATGCCTTGAAGTATCTGGCTGAGCCACAATGTGTTGTCAAAGCTGGACGGCATGCGGAACCAGTCCATCATGTAGTGCATGATTGTCGAATTGCCGATGCCGCTGCGCTGGTGGTGCTCCATGACGGGCGAGGTGATGTTCCTGTCGGCCGGCCCAGTAAAGCCTCTGACCGTCTTCGGCTCGGCGAAGCTCTGGAAGCCGAACTCGCTGTTGAAGCGGTGCTCGCACGTCCGGTACCATTCGAAGGGGGCCTTGCCGTGCCAGACGCTCCAGAGGTGCGCGTCGCCGCAGCGCGGATTGTTGAAGTCCTTCCTGTCGCCGACGGGGGAATGCGGGCTGCCAGGCCAGTAGGGACGCTGCGGATCCAGTTCCTTCACAATGCCGGGAAGGAGCTCGTCGAAGAGTCTGCCGTAGTCCTTCCAGCTCATCGTCCGGTCGGTCCATTCGTCCCCTACAAGCCCCTGCTCCAGCTCGTTGTTGCCGCACCATAGGGCCATGCACGGATGATGCCTGAGCCGCCGGACATTGTCCTTCGCCTCCGCCTCCACAGTCGCCATGAATTCCTTGTCGAAGGCCGGATATGTTGCGCATGCGAACATGAAGTCCTGCCAGATGCAAATACCCAGCTCGTCGCATATGTCGTAGAAGCAGTCGTGCTCATAAAGGCCGCCGCCCCAGACGCGGAGCATGTTCATGTTCGCCTCCGCGGCGTCGGAGAGAAGCCTGTGGTAGAGAGGATATTCCAGCCTGGAGAGAATCGCGTCGGCCGGTATCCAGTTCGCGCCCTTCGCGAAAAACGGAACGCCGTTGACGGCGAAGTTGAACGATTCGCCCCACTTGTCCTTCTTCCTCTGGAGTTCGAGAGTGCGCAGCCCGATGCGCCTCCTGCCAGAATCTAACATCGAACCGTCCTCGTCCAGCAGTTCGACGGACACATCGTAGAGAGGCTGGAATCCCATGCCGTTCGGCCACCACAGCTCCGGATCCTCTATCCTTATCCGCGCCGCAGCCTTGTCCCCCTTGAGCGCGACCACCTTCTCGTCGACCTTCACGTTCTGGTACGAGGCGGAAATCCTGGCCGAAATCTGCGAATTCCGCAGTATCTTTTCCGCTGCGACATTGACATCGAGGGAAACTTCTCCGCCCTTGTGCTTCTGGAGTATCTGCACGTCCTTCAGCCGGGCCTTGTCGAATCCGACCAGACCAATGTCCCGCCAAATCCCGCAGGTGATGAGCCTGATCCCCCAGTCCCAGCCGAAGTTGCACTGCTCCTTCCTAAGCCAGTTGCCGCCGTCGACCCACGACGGGAGCCTCCTCTCCGCATTCCTAAGCCTCTGATATTTAAACGCAGAGTTGAACAGTATTTCAACCGTGTTCCTCCCCGCCTTCAGGAACGGTTTCGCGTCGAACTCCCAGGCGCGGAACATGTTGTCCGTCTCGGCGATCTTCCTGCCGTTCAGTCTGATTTCGCCGAGCGTGTCCAGTCCGTGGCATACGAGAAGTATCTTTTCATGTTTCAAGAAGTCCTCTGGAACGATGAACGGCCTGGTGTAGATCCAGTCCGTCTCTCCGACCCACTGGACGTCGTTCTCCTGCGCCCTGTAATATGGATCCTTTATCTTCCCCGCCGCCAGCAGATCGCCGTGCACAGTCCCCGGCACCTGCCCTTCGAGCCTGTGCTTCCCGTCCTTGGATTTCAGCTCCCATCGCCCGCCCAAATCAATTTTATGCATTGTAGCATCCTTCACTGTTAAGAATTGGCCCCGGAACACATAAGTTATGCGCCGTTGAAGACAAGTCAACATTGACACCCTCCTCTGTAACTCGATTCAAGTAACGCAGACATTCCTGTCTGCGGCATCGCAGGTAGGAATACCTGCGCTACTTCAAGTTTCTCGCCGACAAAACTGGCGCCGCCAGATGGTCACTCCTCTGAAACTCGATTCCTTTCGGTGGAGGGTTGAGCCAAGCTCAACCGCGGCTCAGCACGGCTTCGCCCTCCGTCGAGTTTCTCATCGACAGAACTGGCGGATTTCCCCGCCAGAGCGGCACTCCTCTGAAACTTCCCCTGAAGTAACGCAGACATTCCTGTCTGCGGCTCGCA
>CAZWRV010000064.1:0-35843 GCA_964636325.1 uncultured Victivallaceae bacterium
GCTACTTTAAGTTTCACACCGACAAAACTGCGGTCACCGCAGACGGGCACTCCTCCTGAAATTCGACAATCTTTGTCTCTATCTTTGTCGTCTTCCGGAAAGTTGAGCCGAGCTGGTGCTCGGTGTTCCCAGGGAGGGTTGAAGCCGCCTTAAGGGCCGGCTTTACTGCTCTGCCCCCGCGGATATACTCCTTTAGACTGAAAAATTTACATTTTGATTGCGGAGATTTCGGAAATTGCTCCGTATTTTGAGAGGCCGCCGATACCGGGGTATCGAAGGCGCTCGAAGGGTGCGGAGCAAAACCGAAAGGCCGCAACCGCCTTGCGGCGGGCATCCTTGGGCCGTATTTTTCCGTTCCTTCCTCGGGCGACATTCATGTCGCCACTCGGTCGGAACGAAAAAATCCAATCCCAAATCTTGCTAGTCAAAATGTGAATTTTCACGCTAAATGAGTATAACATGGAGGGACGCGCCTGCCGCGTACGCTGTTTTTTGAACGGGTCATCGTATTTCTGACAGGGCGGTGAATTGCGGTGTTCAGCCGGTGTAGAGCGGGATGCTGACGTGGAAGCTGGAGCCGAAGCCGATTCGAGAGTCGACCCGGAAGGCGCCGCCGTATTTCTCGATCTTAGTCTTGCAGAAGAGCAGTTCGCGCTGCTGCTGGCGTTCGGCGGAATGGGGCGGAAGCTTCGCCTCGGGCGAGAATTCGACGCCGTAGCCGTTGTTCCTGACCTCGATGGCGACCATTTTCCTTTCGATCTCCTTCTTGGTCTCCTCGTCGGTTATCTTCTCGTCGGCGATCCTGGCGCTGATTTCGAGAACGGCCTTCGCATGGTGCAGCTTGTTGATGGAGTCGATTGAATATTTGCAGAGAGCCAGCATGATGTGGCGGAAGAGGGCGGGGTCGACGAGGAACTTGCCGTCCGCCTTTATGTCCTGCCGCAGTTCGATGTTGTTTTCGCCGACCGGATGCTCGCACATCTTGACGACGTCGTTCATGAGGGAGTTCACGGATACGACATTTTCCGTGCCCAGTTCGCCGATGAACTGCTGCTGGAGGGAGATTATCTCGATGACGTTCTGGAATTTCGCGCTTATGCCCTTGAGCTCAGTCTCGTGCTCGGCGGCGATCTTTCCGCACTGTTCGGCGATGTCGTTTATGGCCTTGATATACTTGAACGTCTTGGACGCCGGATCAGGCTCCTTCGCCTTGATGTCCTTCTCCATCGAGGGCAGAATCTCCTGCCTGAGGAAGTTGGAGAGCTCGATGATGGAGCTGACCTCCTTGAGGTGTTCGAGGGCGATCTTGAGGACGGTGAGGCCGTTGCCGATGTTGTGGATTATTCCGGTGGAAATCTGGAGCATTCCCTCCTCGTGCGCCTTTCCGATGTCCTCGGCGAGCTGTTCGTTCTCCCTGGCGTAGCTGATGATCTCGAATCCTGCCTGCGCGATTCGGAAGCATGTTTCGAAATCCTTTGCCTCCGCGGCGGTGAACGGCGGCTGGTCCTGGCCGCGCAGGATCATGATGAACGCCTTGTGTCCGTGGATTTTGAGGGGCGCCGCGATGGCCGAGGAGAACTGATCCCTCCTGTCTTCCGGCAGTGATTCGCCCAGCATGGTGTCGGCCATGACCTGCGGCGCGGAGCTCCAGAAGAAGTGCTTGCTTATCTTGGACTCGAACGAATAGGCGCCGGCTCCGTCGGGACTTTCCCAGTCGGAGCAGCGGCCGCTGCCCCTGAGCAGCTCGTAATGATGGCTTTTCTTGTCGTCGGTGAGCGCCCTAAATATGAGGCATCCGGACGCCTTGAAGTCGTTTTGGAAGAGGGAGCAGAGCCTGGTGGTCCAGCGGTCTTCGAGGATGCTCCTGTTTTCGCTCTCGGAGACGAGCTCCCGGAGGTTGGAGAGCGCCCCCATTAGGAAGTCCTGTTCGTCCCTTCCCGCATCACCTGGCGCGCGGATCCGCCTGCGGGCCTTGATCAGCAGCCATATGAGCAGGATGTTGGCGGCGAGTGAAACGGCTATGGCAATGTGTTCCATCGTCCTGCCTGATTCGGATTTCGGATTTTGTGTTTCGGGCTAAGCCAGCCTCAGTTATCATAGCACGGCTAAGCGATTACTCAAGGGGCCGGGCGGTCCCCTGAAACGACCTTGACGATGTTCTTGCTCATAAGCTGGCCTATGAATACTATCGTCGCCGCGCGCGCCCGATCCCGGTCGGTTCCGAATTCGGCGGCCAGGGCGTCGGCGATTTCCCGGATTTTGCGCCTGCCGTCTATCAGCTCGACCGTCCTCCTGCCCATATCGTCCAGTGCGATGCGGCGGCGCCTGAGAGCCGGGTTGCTGAAAAGCCGGCTTAGCCAGTTACCCTTCGGAGGAGGAGCGTTCGTCCAAGACAGGACATATCCGTGCCGCGGATCCGTCTGCATCTCAACTCCGGGATGAAGGTGGACTATGCCTCTGAGCTGCTCCGTTATTCCGACCGCGTTCTGCGGCCTGGGCTTGCTGGTCTTCTTCTTGGGCATGGGCGATAATGCTTTCAACTTAAGCAGCCTGAACCATTTCCGTCGCGGCCGATAATGGCCGTGCACGGCAACTGCGAAGGAGAAGTGCCTTGTCATCTGTGCGGCTCATCTTCCCTGGGTGTCCTTCTCCATGTTGTCGAGGGAGAAGTCCTTCTGGAGGCTGATTTTGTCGAGGCGGCCGTCCATTATCCAGCAGATACGGTTGGAGGATCGTAGCATCTTGGGGTCGTGGGTGGAGCAGATGACGGTTACGCCCTCCTCCCTGTTCAGCTCCTTGAGCAGGTCGATTATCTCCATGCCGGTGTTGGTGTCGAGGTTGCCGGTCGGTTCGTCGGCGAGTATGACGCTTGGGGTGTTGGCGAGAGCGCGCGCGACGGCGACGCGCTGCTGCTGTCCGCCGGAGAGTTCGAATGGCTTGTGGTGGAGGCGGTGGCCGAGGCCGACTCGCTCCAGTATCTTTATTCCCCTGGCGTCGGCCTCGTCTTTCGGAGTGCCTTGGAACACCATGGGGAGCGTGACGTTCTGCAGGGCGCTCATCACCTGGATCAGGTTGAAGGTCTGGAAGATGTAGCCGATGCGGTTGCAGCGGAACCAGGCCTGCTGGCTTTCGGACATGTCGAATACGGACTGCCCCTCGTAGAGCACCCTTCCCTCCGTCGGGACGTCGAGTGCGCCGATCTGGTTGAAGAACGTGGACTTTCCGGAGCCGGAAGGGCCCATGATCGAGATGAACTCGCCCCTGAAGATGTCGAGGGTGATGCCCTTGAGGGCCCAGAGCCTCTCCTCGCCGGTGATGTAGAGCTTCTTGACGTTCTCGGTCCGGATGATCACATCTTCGCCGGAGGTACCGTCCTGCTGTGGGGGTGCTTCAATCATCAATGGAACTCCTTGCTCTTGAAGTCTAGTTCCTCGGGGCGGGCGGCCTTGACGATGCGCCCGTCCTCGATCCAGAGTATCCGGTCGGAGGCCTGTAGCATCTTGAGGTCGTGCGTCGCGGATATGATAGTGACCTTCAGCTCCTTCTGGAGCTTGCAGAAGAGGTCTATTATCTCCTGCCCGGTGCTTTGGTCTAGGTTCGCGGTCGGCTCGTCCGCGAGGACGATGTCGGGGGAGTTCGCGAGAGCGCGCGCGACGGCGACGCGCTGCTGCTGTCCGCCGGAGAGCTCGGCCGGCTTGTGGAGTATCCGGTGGCCGAGGCCGACGGTCTTCAAAATCCTTATCGCCTTTTCGCGGGCCTCCTCCCCGCTCAGGCCTGCAAAGCTCATCGGCAGCATCACGTTCTCCAGGCAGGTCATGACCTGTATGAGGTTGAACGTCTGGAATACGTAGCCGATCTTGCGGCACCTGAGCCAGGCGAGCTCCTCGGTGTCCAGCTGGGCTATGTCCACCTGGTCTATGTAGACCTTGCCCGAGGTCGGTTTGACGAGCGCGCCGATGGCGTTGAAGAGCGTGGACTTCCCGGAACCGGAAGGCCCCATGATCGAGAGGTATTCTCCCCGGAAGACGTCGAGCGTGGCTCCGCGCAGGGCGTGTGTCTTCTGCGCGCCCATGACATAGGTCTTGCGTATGTCGACGCCGCGGATGATCACGGGAGCGGGACCGTCCGAGGTCCTGCTGAACAATGCTTCGAATTTTGCCCTGTCCACCGGCATGTTGCCTTTTTGAATTGGCTGCTTTTTTTGTTCGACTGATCCGACGGATCCGGCTGATCCGACGGATTCGGTGAACCGATTTTTCCACTGGGCTAGCGACGCCCTGCGCCCGTTTGAAACCTGAAATTTACCGCCGTCCACGCCTTAACGTTCAGCATCCGGCATCTGCAATCTGCATCCGTTATCCGTCTTTCATACGTTCGACCTCAGCGCCGTGGCCGGGACCATGCTTGCCGCGACCCACGCCGGATAGAGGGCTGCGACAATCGAAAGCAGCACTCCTGAAATCACGCAGACCGCGCCGAAGCCGGCGACAGGCGCCAGCCTCAGGGAGCTGAGGACAAGTTCGGGGCCGTATGTGAAACAGTATACTGCGATCGAGAAGACGGCTCCTCCGGCCGCGCCCGCCAGGCCGCCTACGAGGCCCATCAGGGACGATTCGATCAGGAATATGCGGGTGATGAAGGATGACAGCGCTCCGAGGCATTTCATCGTGCCGATTTCGCGGAAGCGCTCCGTCACGGACATCAGCATAGCGTTCGAAATGCCGATCACCGTGACCAGGAGGGATATGACTCCGATCCATACGCTGCGGAACTTCTGCTGGCGTTCCGCGAGTGCCTTCTTGTCGAGCTCCTCCTTGGTGGGTTCGCGCGAGAGGAGGACGAGCCTTTCGGACGGGATGGAGTCTGGCGCCTCGCTCCTGACCTTGGTCGAGGCGACCATGGCGTTCCTCGAGCGTTCGAGGAAGATGCTCCAGTCGAGATCGGGGACGGGTCCGTCGCCCATGACGAGTATGATGTCGGGCGCCGTCAGCAGGTCCTGCTGCGACGCGGCCTTCTTCAGTGCCAGCGTATCCCGTATCGGCCCGGGCGAATGCCTGTCCGAGACGTGCATCGCGCCGATCCCCGTTTTCTGCAGCTGTTCAAGAAGGCGCATCTCGACCTCCCCAAGTCTTCCGCCTCCGACGACCGCGAAGCTCTTTCCGGAAAGGCTCGGGAGATCCGCCTTCATGAAGTTGTTGATTCTGGAGAGCTCCTCCCTTCGCTGATCCTCCTCCGCTACGGACTTCTTGATGATCTGTCCGGTGAGTATTGACATGAGGAATGCGATGCCGCAGACGACGCCGGTGATGGTGACGATGGAGCGGCCGAGGCGTATCCTGATGCCTTGCAGGACGACGTCCAATGCGACCTTGGCCGGTAGCTTTACTTGGTTCGGGATTGTGTCCTGCTGTTTCATAAGTCCTTGATTTAGAACGGGGCGCTCGACACGGCGTTCTTTATGAGGTTCATTGCTACAGTGGCCATCCCGATGAGTCCGACGCCGGTATAATAGCCCGCCAGCAGGGTCGGCGCCATGCGGAGGAAGTTCTCGGAACCGAATTTTTTCTGCAGGTAGTAGCGCCCGATCATGGCGCCGACGATCTCCAGCATCATGGTGTGGGGCAGCTGGCCGAAGCCCCTTATCATGCCGTATATGAACATCACCGGCAGTCCGAACAGGCTGAATACGATGAACAGCGCGAGCGTGAATATCCCGCCGCCGGCGATGAACTTGGGGTGGAGGGCCCTGGCGAACTCGGTGTCGGCGAAGCTCCTGCCCGGCTGGCCGCCGTCCTCGCCCTCGGGGCGGAACGTCGCCGAGAAGAGGAGTGTGTCCTGCTTCGCTCGCAGCTCCCAGTTGAGCTGGGCGGCCGGATAGATGTCCGAGGGGACGGCGTTCGACTTCCAGATGAAGGCCCAGAACATGAAGGAAAGCAGGAAGAGGCAGGGCACCGCGACCATGTCGGCCTTGATCAGCGACCTGAAGTTCACGCCGGTCAGCTCGTTTACCCGGAACGACTGGGCCGTGTAGCCGAAGTTGTCGATGGGGACAGGCGCCAGCCAGATGTCGATCGACTTCGTCCCCGAGAGTATGAACGAGCCTTCCCGGACGAACGGGATTTCGACGCTCTGGCCGGTCAGTCCGATCAGGCGCGCGTTGACGTATGATATGAACGGGTTGTATATGAAGGCGAAGACGACGAGGAACCCCAGGATTCCGGGGACCAGGAGGTTGCAGACGTAGACCATCGCGCCGGCGGAAAGGACGTAGCCAACGAGTGCCATCCACATTGGGTAGTCGCCCCTGCCAAGGTTTGGCGTCTTCCACAGGCTGCCGGCCTCCGCCCTGGCGTGCTGCACGGCGTCCGTCGAAGCCTTGCGCGCCTCGCGGATTTTCCGGACGATGTCCCGCGTGGTGCAGAATATGCTTATCAGCGCAATCGCGGCCGACGTCCCGAAGCCGAAGCTCATCCAGAAGTCGATGGAGTTGACGAAGCTGGTGTTGATCGTGTTCATGCCCGGCTGCCACTGCGCCAGGATTCCGCTGTGCTGGAGGAGGGGGTTGATGAAGGTCGTCATCATTATCGCTCCGAACGTGCCTACCTCCGCCCAGAACGGGAGGACCATTCCTATTATTATTATGCCGGGGTCGATGACCAGGCCGGTCGGCGACGAGGGCAGGAGGGACTCGGTCATCGTGGTAGTGTCGAGGAACGGCTGGGGTATGAGGAAGAAGGGCTTGTCGAGGAAGAGCCCGCTGATGGCGGGGACGCCCACCTGAATCATCCCGAACGTGATTCCCATTACCGAGCCGAGCGAGAAGATGCGCCATTTGCTGAAAACCTTCCTGCCCTGGGCGTCGCGTTTCTCCTCCTCCTTGGCGACTTCCTCATCCGGCTTGTTCGACTCGGAGAGGGCCATCGCGCCCTGCGCGCTTATCGGCGCCAGCGGGAACGGAAGCTGTTCGACGTCGCTGCAGAGGCGGAAGAAGAAATAGCCTATGGTGTATTTCTGGACGAGCCCGACTATCGCGCAGAAGAGCAGCAGCGCCACCGGTATCAGCCAGTCCGAATGCAGCAGCAGGCGCTCGGCGATGGCGAGGCTGTCCGGCTTGGGCGCCCACCAGGAGGGGAATGCGTCGCGCATGCCCATGTCGCGTGCGGCGTCGGATGTGACGAGGTAGGCGCGGTAGATGATTCCGCCGAAGGGGCCGCCGGGGAAGAGTACGCTTCCCGCCATCATGACGCCGGCCGCGTGGAGGAGGACGACGAGGTTGCCCTTGCTCATCGTCTTCATCGCGCGCCGGGCGACCTCGCTGAAGAGTATGACGGTCACCCATGTGGCGGCGGCGCCTATGCCGCCGCCCGTCATGAGTCCCAGGTAGATCGAGCCGGGCATCATGATGAAGCCGCAGAACATTATCCCTGCGATGGTCGTCCATCCGAATCCGTCTTCGTATGCCGTCGGGGTCTCGAGGAGGTTCCGGTACTGTTCGAGCTCCTTGTCTATCTTCCTAGCCATTCGCGCCGTCTTCCGTGATGTCGTGTTCAAGTTTTATCCTGGCCTCCTCGTAGAGGTCCTTCTTCATGTCCTCCGACACGGCCCGCCAGTGCAGGAAATGCCGGCGGACATGCGCGACGAAGGCCTTGTTCAGCCGGTCCCAGGACTCCCTGGTTCCCGTGAGCCTTGTGAGGGTCATCCGGGAGATGAACTCCCCGGTCTCGGGATCGGTGGGCAGCTCGATCGTCACGCGCTGCGAGACGCCAAGGTCGAAGGGCTTGAGCCACACCGGCACCTGTATCCTCGGCACGTACGAGCCATTGGCCAGCTTGTCGAGCTCGGGGCTCACTCCGAGGCGCGGATCGCCTGCGAAGAACGGGCCCGAGCTGCCCTCTCCATGGTTCACGAAGAACTTGTGGAAGAATCCTAGGACCGCGATGCGGTCGTAGTGCGTGAACGTGAAGGGGAGGCTGAGCTGCAGCTCGTCGGTTTCGGTCTTGGGAAGCGACCAGCCGGCCTTTTCGGTCGGCTTCGCGATCTCCATGGCGGACCGCGCCGGGAAGTAGGTCGACAGGAACGTTGCCGCGACGATGGTCAGGGATGCGTAGACGGTGGAGAGCGAGGTGAAGTTCATGTTGATGCCGCCAGTCCAGCCCAGCGACGTGAGAACTCGGCCTGCCCCCTGGCTGCATATGTAGCCGAGCATCACTCCCACCACCGCATATACCATCGCCTCCGCGATGAACATGAAGAATATGTAGCGCGGCGCTATGCCGACCGCGTTGTATACGAATATCTCGTCGCGCCGCTCGTATACGGAACCCTTCATGGTATTAAGCACGGTGAGGGCCGCTATGACCAGCGGGATGAGCAGGTCGACCATTCCGGCCATGGATTTCTCGCGGGACTGCTGCCCCAGATATGCGACGCCGTCGAGGCCGTAGTAGGTGAGGCGGCCGCTGCGCTCAAGATAGTTGTCGATGCTGCCCTTGGCGGCCTTGAACGGAGCGCCGTCCATGTTGACCGCGACCGAAATCACCCTGAACTCGCCCTTGCATGTCACCGGGAACTTCTCGGCCAGCCCCAGGACCGTCTGCGCCGCCTGAACCCTCGGATCCTCGTTCTCGGCTATCACCGAGAGGCCTCCTATGGTCTTGGGTGCGACAAGGGCTTCCACGTCGAAGGGGAGGACGTTGTCTCCGTCCAGATCCTGTATTCTTTCCAAGGAGCCGGAGTCGAAAATGCCGTGGACTATGAACTCCTGCCCGCCCGCCTGAATCTTGACCTCGCCCTTGTCCACGTCGGCCGGGGCGATCCTCAGATCCTCCGCAACCTTGTCGGGAATGATTATCGGATAAGGGCCCTTCGTCTGGCGGGCCTGATCCGGAGTGAACCATCCCTTGGAAGTGAGCAGCTTGATTTTCGGCTGGAGCGGCTCGGTCACGCGCCACAGCAACGCCGACTTGACGGTCCTGGAGCGGGAGTCGGCGCCTTCGCCTGCGATGAGCTCCAGGTCCGGCGGCTGCATCTCCTGCGTGTTCCAGTTCTTTTTCATTCCGACGAGTGCATACCTCTCGTTGACCGTGTAGGTGTCGCTGTAGAGGTTGTTGAGGGCGGCTATCTCGCCGCCTGAGATCGGCCTGAACTGCTGCTCCTTGATGAGAAGCCCCTGGTATGCCGCCTTGGAGACGGCCTTCGCCTTGCTGACGATGTCGCTCTGGACCGACGTGAAGCATATCATTACGAAGGTCATCAGGACCAGCGTCGCGCAGGTGAGTCCCGTCCGGACCTTCCGTCGGTGCATGTTGTTGAGTCCGAGCATGAAGGCGGTGATCATTATGCCCATCTTGTTCACCTGCGCGCCCTTCACGCTGCCCTTGAGCTTGTTAAGCGCCTCCAGGTTCTCGTGGAACTTCCCGGAGAGGAGTATGGTTATGCCGCCCGAAATAAGGATGATGACGAAGCCAAGCAGTATCATGAAGGACGAGCGTATCATCTCGAAGGCGGGGTGGAGCGCGCGCAGCAGCGAGAATACCGCGAGGAATATTATACCCTGGGCGACGAGCTGCTTGCGTATGTCCGTGAATCCGAATACGAGCTTCTCGAAGAAGAATACGAACGGGACCAGCAGCGCCATATACCAGAGTATGCCCCAGATCGCCTCCGAGATCGAGCCGCGGATGACTGGATGGTTGAGGATGGAGTATGTGAGGGCGTGCCTTGCGTTGCGCAGCGCCGACATGGCGCCGGCCGCCTCCGGACGGCCTTCCGAGAGGTACTGGGCGGACTTCTCGTGGAAGGCGGATGTCATCTCGTCGATCATGCCGTAGGGTTTCTGCAGGTCTATCCTCCTCTGGTTGACCATCGCCATGGACGCGGCCGCCTCCGCGGCTACGTTCCTGAAGATCGGCGTGTCGGCGGCGAGATAGCCCGGACCGTCGATCTCGCTTTCCGGTCTCCTCTTGAACTCGTTGCCGAGCACGCCGAGGCAGAAGGCGCGGGTGGTCGCGACAAGTTCGTTCTCGGCGGATCCGGCCTTCAACGCCACATAGAAGCGCTCTTTCGGGCCGACGAAGTCGAGAATTCCGTCCGGCACTATGAACTTGCACGTGCTGCCGAACGGCGTGAGGCCGTTGACCTTTATGAATGTGGCGTCGGTGAACTCCTTGAGAGTCTGCGGATTGATCCTGTTCAATATGGCCACGGGCGACGCCCGGAACAGCACAAGATTGACCGGCGGGGCGTCGCCGCTCCTGCGGAGCCCGACCGACCTGTAGATGTTCTGCGCGGCGGCGCCTTCGTCCTTGTAGTAGTCTATCAGGCCGTCCGTGCCGTAATGGGCGGCCTGCGGCGTGTAGTTCCAGGAGTTGGGATACTGGCCCAGCTGCAAGTCCCTGCTGTAGCGTCCGTACGGATCGGTGAAGTACATGGGGTACTGGTATTGGCCCAGGTAGAAGACACCGGTCTGGGCGCTTCCCTCCCAAGGATTGCCGCAGACCAGCGCATGGTCCACAGGGAAGTTCGGGACGGCCGAGTTGCCGACCCCTGCCGCGTAGACCGAGCCGCTCAGCCCCGAGGTGTCACGGTGGGGCAGGGGCTGGAAGCGGCCCTGGCCGTAGGCTATGCCAAGAACGGACTCGCCGAGAATCTGGAGGGAAAGCTCGATGCTCGCAAGGTTATGGACGGTCTCCGGCGGCAGCGGCGAATAGTAGTCCTTGTAGCTGTTTTCCGGACTTATCACCGAGAAGGCCGGATACGAGAGCTCGGACCAATGCTCCGCCTGGACGGGGATTCCGCCGAGCAGCGCGGCCATTGCCCAGCCGTGCCCGGAGCCGCGGTAGTCGACCCTTATCCGGTCTCCCGCCCCTATTCTGTGGATGGCGTCCTGGAGGACGCGCTGGAAGCTTTCGGCCGCCTCGCCGTATGCGGCGTAGGATCCGCCCGTGAACCCTATCACCTCCTGCTTCTTGGCGGCCTCGGCCGGATTCAGCAGGGGCGATACCATCACGATTTCCTCGTATGATCCGAAAAGGCGGTTGAGCTTCAGCTCCTGTTCCAGCCGCAGCGCGAGCTTCTGATGGTGTGCGAGAAGCTGGTCGAAGCGCTTCAGGAGCTTCCTCCGCACGCCGGGGCCGTCTCCGCAGGTGTCGAGATATTTCCCCACTGGATAGGACGAGCTGGTGTTGAGCCGGTCGTATGCGGTCTTGGCGGAGCGGAACCTCTTGAACGCATCGCCGCCGATGTCCTCGGGATGGCGCTCGAAGGCGATCTGCGCCTGGAGTAGCGTCTCCGCCGCGGAGAAGACGTCCAGCCGGAGGACGTAGCGGAACTGCTCGTCGAAGAACTTTTTCACGGGGGGGGTGAGCGAGCCCAGAGCCTCCTCCGTGGGGGCGCCTTCGCTTCCGAAAGCTTCGTCCTCGAAGAGCGAGAGGACGGCCTTGACCTCCTTCTCCCGCGCGCCGTTCTCGCCGATCTCGTCAGCGAGCTTCAGCGATCTCTGCCATGTCTCGCCGTTGCGCCCGGCTGCGCCAAGCAGCTCGTTGAGGCTGTTGCGCGCCATGTATTCTCCGCAGGAGGCGATGAAGATCACATCCCGCATCAGCCTGCCGCGGTGCGGGAGAAGCCCCTTGAGTATCTGGAGCTGCGTGGCGACCTGTAGCGCCTGGAGGGGGCCGCAGTTGAGGTCCGGCAGGGCGGAATAGCCGTCATACTGGCTCATGACGACCAGCGCGCGCTTCGCCGGGGCGTCGCCCTTCATCACGCCTATCAGGTTCATGCCCGGATCGTCCCTGAACGCGGTCTTGACGTCGAGCCTCACTTCCTGCCCCACATGCTTGAATATCTTCTCGTCTGCGGCAAGGCGCACATAGTTCACCGGCATCTGCATGTTGAGCGCGGCCATGGATGTCCACGGTATCTTGCCGAATCCCTCCGAGCTGGCGACGATCAGGGCCTTGAAGCCGAGGTCGGCGAAGCGTGAGGCGTTCATCCCAAGCTCCTTCGTAAGCGGAACCGCGGTGTCCACAAGGGCGATCTTGTCGTTGAAGGACGCAGCGGTCTTCAGAAGCTCCTCGTCCACGAGGACGAGCTTTCCGGAAAGACCGCCCTCCGGCGTAACCATCGGCTGGACATGCGCGGGGACGTAGGGCCAGATCCTGGCGTCGAGCTCCCGCCCGTCCGCGCCGCCGATGCGCGACTGGATCATCGCCGGGCGCACCGAGTCAAGCTCCTGCTCCAGTATCTCAAGGCCGGCCGATGAGAACGCCTCCCTTATGTATTTCGCGCATTCGTAGTTGCCGGGCTGGCCTGTGGCGCGCGAGCCGAAAGCCTCGATCTTCGCCAGGGCCGCGTCCATCGACTGGGGGGCCATCGCTTCACGCATCTCTCGGCTGTCGTATGAACGGAGGGCCTCATCCGGCGGGAAGAACTGTCTCGGCTGGAAAACGCGCAGGAAGGCGACCGCCGACCCTGTCGTCAGGAGGACGAAGAGCACGGCGCAGAGCGCCTTGAAAAGGGACGGACTTTCTGTTTCACGCCTTTGCATCATTACCACCGTAGCGAGTCAATTCCCCAATTTCAGATGCCGGATGGCCGACACCGGATTTACAGTATCCAGTTCCTAATTTCTAAGGCGGGCTTTGCCCGCAACCCAAAATTCAATGAATTCCATAGACACATGCACGCTTTTGTGATAGAAGTTTTTAAGAAAGTATCCTAATTTCAAATTTCCAGTATCAAATTTCCAGTTGCCAATTTCATTTTCCTCCCCCCGCGTCACGGAAGCTGGCCGTGTATCAGCGTCCCCCCCTGGGCTATTGAAATGCTGTTGATCGCCAAGCAGATTACCATTACCACGACCGCGCCGACAAGTGCGCCGACGAAGAACGGCTGCAGCTTGTTCCTCACGCTTGTCGCCCCTCCGAACTTGAGCACGGTCGCGCGGATGACCCACGCAACCAGCACGCTGCCGACTGTCCAGTCGCCGATCATGTGGGAGCTTCCCAGAATGAAGCCCACCGGATGGAACCAGAACCCCGGCAGATACTGCCTTATCGTCGTGAGGATCATCGTCACTCCGGCCCATAGGACCGCGGTCCAGGTGCCGAGATCCGTGGTCTTCGCGGCCGCGCCGCCGCTGTCTGCCCTGAGGAAACCGGCGGTAGTGTTGGCGAGCTCCGATATGTACGACGAGAAGAACCAGTGCTGGCTGAAGGACCACTGGTACTTTATGTTGTCTCCGCCGATGGCATACGCGTTCGAGAGGAACACCCAGCCGCCTATGAAAAGGCCGCCCAGTATCCCCATCACGCACGTCGCGGTTATGTGGAGCGGCCGTATCCTCATCCGGTGACCGAGCTGGATCAGCTCGAGCTGCGCGCCCGGAATCATGAAGAACACCGACACCGTCAGGAAGCCGGAAAGGAGCAGCGTAACCATCATCCCGCTTGCGCCGAAGACCGCCATTCCCCCAAGGATTGAAATCAGGAGCATCGCATTGTACGGAGTAAAATAGCCGCAGATGAGGCCGCATTCGGCGCGTATCTTGGAGGCCACGAAGCCCACCAGGAGAAGGAAGCTCATATATACGCTTATCGAAAGCAGGGAGATCTGCAGGAACCAGCCCCAGGCCAGCGCGCCGGCGAAGCAGGCCGACAGCGTGAGGAGCGCGTTCCGGCTGCTCATCAGCTCGTAGGGGTCGTCCTTCCCCCCCCTGAAGGCCGCCTTGGCTACGCCCCACAGATATTTGCGGGTGAAGAAGATGACTATTATGAAATAGCCTATGTAGCCGCCTATCGCCTGATGGTAGCGCCATGGATATCCGGCGTTCACCTTCAGCCCGGTGCTTTCCCCCAGCCACCCCTGCACGCGGTAGATGCAGAAGCCGATCAGAAGGCTCAGAAGCACGTTCAGTTCGAAGAAGATCGCTATGCTGACGAAGAATATGTTTACGCCCGCGCTGAACTGCCATGTCCAGCCCCAGCCGGGATCCTGGAAATACGGCGCGAAATTGATGTTCGCCGAAAGATCCGGGACGTTGCTGTTGAACGTGTGCCAGCACTTCGCCATGCCCCACAGGAAGGCGACCGAGAATCCCGCCCAGGTGTAGCGGTTGCTCAAGATGGAGCTGAAGGCCCCCTGCGCGGAGTCCTCCACCCCGATCAGGGCCGACGGGATGCGCGCGTTGGGGAAGGGGTAGCGCTCGCTCTCCGCCCACTGCTTCCGCATGATCACGTTCATCGCCAGGCACGCGGTCGCAAGAAGCAGGACGAAGACGGACCATGTCAGCGCCGGCCTCACCCATTCGCGCAGCGGGATGTAGCCGCTCAGGAGGAACTTCGCGCCGGCCACGCTCCACATGTTGTCCGGCTTTATTATCAGATCCGGCGGACAGGATTCCGGTGGAAGCTTTTTGTATTCGGACTCCGCGATCATCTTACGTCCGCGGAAGATGCCCTCAAGCGCGGCGACGCTCATGAGCTGTGGATCGGCGAACACCACACGCCCGCGCCCGTGAAGGACGAACTCGACGCGAAGCTTCCCGCGGCAGTCCTCCGCGACCTTCGCGCCGTAGGCGCCCAGCCGGACGAAACCCGTCTGGTGTATGAACGTCTTCCTCTCGGCCTTGGGCGCCGAAAATATCTCGTTCGCGTCCTTGCCCCCGTCGGAATATACGCGGCATGAGATACGGCTTCCAGGCGCCATATCCTCGGTCCTCGCAAGGACGCTTATCAGATACGGATTGCCGGGGATAAATCCCGCGGCGGACCCGCCCACCGCGACAGGAACCTCCATCGACACCGTGCTGACCGCCCCTTCCTCCTTGTTTTCAAGGGCGGGTAGCTCAGCCTTCCTGCCCTTCTCGAACTCGACTTCGCTCCATTCGACGCCACCGCCGGTCTTCGCGGCATCCTTGGCAAGCAGCCCACTGAGAAGGTTCTCGCCGTGGGGCCAGAGATTCTCGTTGTAGGCGTCGAGGTAGTCGAAGGCCGCAGAGCGCGGCGTCGAAGATATCAGCCCCACGAAACGGTGCCACATCCCCTGCGTCATGATCGGGATGGATATCACCATGGTGAAGAAGACGCACAGGATTTCGGCGCGGGTCAGAAGCCTCAGCTTGAATATCGCGTAGAACGCTCCGGAAAGGACAAGCAGGAGGAGCAGGACCGACATCGCAGGAACCGGCAGTATCTGCTCGGCAACTGCGTTGCCTTCAGAAAGTATCACCTCCGAATACTGCGTGTATATCCCGGCAAGCAGCATCGCAAAAACGCTTGCGCAGAACGCACGCGGAGTCATTCCGGGCACAAATTCCGTCCGTTCTGAAGCCATATCTCCTGCCACTTCCAAGGCAGATATTCGGTGAAAGGGCGTAGTTTACCGAATATTTACCACTTCCCGCAAAAGGATTGTATATTAGGTTCCATTCGCGGGATTTCAAGCCAAAATGGAATGAGCTGAAGAGGTTCTGCGGATTCCACCGCATCCGGGCGTTGTTCTGGAAGTGGCATTGCCGAGGAAAAGTCACGTCATTTCTTATATGGGTTGACCTGGAATTCCGGTTCGACGAGGGGCATCTCCTCCTTTTCGGACTTTTTGCCGTTCATGTAGTCGACGGCCTGCTTGAAGTAGTTCAGGTGGAGGCCGGGATGGCCGGGGTCGAAGTTCTTGGAATCCGCGGGTGTTGAATAGGCGGCGTAGATGCGCTCGGCGCATTTCCTGGCCTCGGCGGAAGTCCTGCCGAATTCGGCGATCGCCCAGAATGCGGAGGCCCTGGAGTGCATCGCGTCATAGGCCGGTTCGGGCGCCATCGGAATTATGATCACCTTCTGCGTGGCCAGCCTTTCCATCTGGGAGATCACCGCCGGCTCGGATGCCTTTATCCTTGCGAGCGACCAGCATGCGGCGGCCCTGATGTCGGCGGACACGGCCCCCCGGAAGTCGAAGGCGTCCTTGACGAGGGCGGCCTTGAAGAAGTCGCTGCCGCTCAGGCCGGCGGACTTGAGCGCCTCGCACTTCACGGCCAGCACCTTGTCGTTGATCAGCTCCGCTATGGCCGGATAGCTTTCCTGGACGTTGAATTTCCCGAGCGCGGCCGCGGCGGCCTGCCTCACCCGCGGCGAATCGTCCTTCGAACGGGCGGAGACGGCCTGCCATGCCTCCTTGTGAAGGAGCAGGGACAGGGCGTTGCAGGCCCTGACCTTCGTTTCCTCGCTGCCGGAGCTTGACAATATCGCAGTAATCTTACCGGAAAACTGCTTTTTCCCGAGGAGACCGAATATCCTGACGGCGGAGTCCCTTCCGACGCCGTCGTCGAGGCAGGCGGTCTCTATCTGCGTTATGAACTTGTCGGCGGGATTTATCGCCACGATTGAATCCTCCGCCGCATCCCTGACATAGACGCATTCGTCGGTGAGCCTTTTTATCAGGGCCTCTACCGCGTCGTCGTCCGCATATTTGCCTAGTGTGGAGCATGCGAGCCTGCGGACATCGAAGTCCTTGTCGGCGGAAAGTTCGATTATCGCCTTCCTGGCCTCGTCGCTTCTTGAAAAAGCCGAGGCCGCGAGCGCCCTGACGGAAGGGCTTGAGTCCTTGGAAAGAAGGCGGATCAGAGACGGCGCCGGCGATTCGGACTCCGCCAGCCCCTGCGCGATGGCCGCACGGACGGAAATGTCGTTGTCAGCGCAGTATTTTTCCAGTTCCGCGGCGTCGGCTCCGGACTTTGAGATCGATGCCAGCATCCTGGCGGCCCCGCGGCGGCTGTTTCTGATGTTGGATCCGGAAAGAAAGGAGATGAGCTTTTGGGCGTCCGGGCCCCTTGCGTTCTCGGAATAGAACTGCCAAAGGAAGTTCGAGACGAACTCTGATTTCTCCTCCTCGAGCAGCTTCAGTATCTCGTCATGGCTTCCGCCGGAAAGCGCGTAGAGTGCGCCGGAATATGCCCTGACGTGGGGGTTGGGGCTCTTCATAAGGTCACGGAAAAGACTGATTTTCTCGGGCCTGCCGAACCGTTTCAGCTTGTAGAGCGAGACCAGCGTCTCGGAAACGACGTTCTCGTCCTTCTCGGCGCCGAGCCTGGCCTCGAGCATCTTGACCGCTGTCCTGTTCGATGCGTCTGCGAACACCGCGGTTATACCTAGCCGCACCGACGGATCCTTGAACTCGTTGAGGTAGCCGTAATAAATGTCCAGCTTCGCGTCGGAAACATGGAGCTCCTGGTCGGGAAGCTTCGTGTTCTCGGACGTGAATGGGGTGCCTTCCCAGACCGGGAGGATCAGCGGGAACATCACAAATGCCACATGTAGCGCGGTCATAGCTCGCCAATCGCGTAAAAAATCCGACGGTGAAAAGTCCGAACGAAAAATGGGAGGATAGAATATCATCCGTGCCGGAACTTTCAATGATATTGGCCTCGATTGGCTGCATTTTTAAGCAACGCGTCAGTCTTTTCCGGAAAACCATGAATCTGGTGACAGTCATGAAATAGCAAACTTCGCATATGTTTTAGCAACCGACGCATATGAATTCGAGCCTGGCATGATGGCGGACGCATCTCCTGGAGAGTATATTATAAGGTTTAATGAGATGAGGTGCGACCATTACGGACTATATGGCATCCGGCCGGACATCGCGCGCGGACTGCGTAGGAGTTTGGTTTCGGTCCTGTCCCACAGGACCGATTTTATCTTGCACTAAATACGATGTTGAATACGCGGAGGGCGGCTTTTTCCGGGCGGTCATACGCGTCGTGGGCAATATCCCGATGGCGACCGTCGCCGAGGAGTTCGACGCGGGAAAAGAAGTCGATGCGCCTGAAGTCTGGACGCTCAACCTCATCAAAGGATGGACGCCCGACACCATGGAGATCGCCAAGACCTGGGGGAACGGGGGGGGCGACACAGGCCAGTTCCTTCCAATTGCCGAATTCAAGCCCTGGAAAATAATGAGCGACGGCGCATACAGCTCGGAAATGCGCTCCCAGTTTGGCCTTTCGATCGGCGTTCCTGCTCCGGAAAGCAAGAATCCGCTCGTAGGAATCGTCCCGCTGCTGCGCGGCCAGTGGCGCAGGACGCAGACGATTGATCTCGAGTCGCCGGCTGCCGGACAGATCGTCGCGAAGTTCCTGATGGCCAGCACTCCGCGGCGCTGGCTCGACGAGTCACCGTTCCCGATGGTCACACACGAGAACGGCCTGCCGAAGTCATACTCTAAAAGGATATGGGGGCTGGTTCTCGGCGCACCTGACGCCGACATCAGACCGCTGGATCCCAACAAGAAGATCGGCCCCTTCTACCAGGCGCGGCTTACATACGGCCAGGTGGGACTGGACCGCTACAAGGACTATGTCTTAGAGTGGCCAGACACAAAGCCGGTTCACCCGTGCTCGATCATGCGCGCCGACGAAGTGCAGAAAATCAAGGACTCGTTGCCGGGAACTCTGTTCGAGCCGCAGTTCAAGAGGCTCATTGCGTTTGCCGGAGACGCCAAGCCGGCGAATAGTTTTCCATATGTTAAGCAGTTCCTGGGCTATCTGATCCGCGCCGCAATCGCCGTGCCGACTCCGAGCCACCATTCGCTCTGCGACATCCAGGCGCAGATATCCTATATGGATGACCTTTTAGCGACCCAGACCTTGATGGAGGATGAGAGGAACGAAATCCGTGCCAAGATCGCACTGATATGCTATCTGTTCTGCGAACAGGACGTCACTGGCCAGGCGACCGGAGGCCATGCGGGCCTCTCGAACATGGTGCTTGCGCGCCAGCTCTGGCTTCCCGCGGCGGTAGCGCTGGTCCCGGATCATCCCATGTATAAAAAGTGGGAGGATTATCTCACGAAGCTGATGCTTTTCCGCTTCGCCGACAACATGGCGCCGTGCGGGACCTGGTATGAGCCGGGCACATATCAGGAATGGGGCTACCACCGGCTCGCCGCCGGCCTGATGGGGCTTGAATCCATGAAGGCGCCGGGCATCGATCCAATCTTCAAGTATCACGAGGCCTGCATGGATTACTATATGAACACCCTCACGCCCCATGATTCCAGATGGAACGCAAGGATGATCCCCGGCTACGGCAACAGCGCGACGCATTACGCCGGGCCTCTGGCGGATTTCGCCGCCTCCCTGGCGTATCACAATCCGAAGCTGGCGTCCAATCTCCAGTGGGCCTGGATCGCGAACGGCTGCGGGAATGACTTCATGCTGGGAATGTCGAAGCCCTGGATCAAGCCGGAGGAGCCTGTCCTGAAAAGCCGGTATTTCCCTGGCTTCGGCGTGATCTTCCGTGCGCATGTCGGGAGCCCGGACGAGACCTATCTATTCTTCCGCAGCGGCTACATCTGGAGCCATTGGACCATCGACCAGGGGAATCTTACGATGTATTCAAAGGGCGCCGCCCTCTTCCCTCCCCAGCCTTATACATATTTCACAAGCCCTAATCCAGGCTGGTCCCAGTATAACGATATGCGTTTCGGCCACATGGAGAACGAGTTCCGCTTCGGTTGGCCGGACGGAAACGTGCTGGACTGCTTCCTCGGAGAGAAGGCGCAGTATGCATGGGCTTCGACGGGCTACCCGGCCTGGTATATCAACCCCGGCGTGACGCCGGGAATGGGCAATCCGCCGAAGAAAATAGACGGCGTCGAACAGAAGGAAGGGCAGTTTTGGTGGAACCGCCAGGTCGTGTTCATGGTCGGCAAAACCCCGAAAAGCCCTAACTACTTTGTCTTCCACGACACGATAACTGGAACCGGGCGGCTTGCGCAGTGGCTGAATTTCGACCTCCTCGGAAAAAAGGAGAACCTCGAGCAGAAGGGCAAGGCAATTTATCCGGATCAGGAAAAACGAATCCTGGTGAGAATACCTGAAGAGCCCGGAACCGATAACTTCTGGATCGCCTATCCTAAGGCCGACGGAGAAAAATCCCCCTCGGTGACGCGCCTCGCAAGCAACGTCATCAAGATCGTCCACTCCGAGGGAACCGACTGCATCCTTCTATCGCCCGACCCGGATCGCTATGAAGGTGAAGACCTCGTCCTTGAAGGATGCGCCGCGGTCGTCCGCTTGACGCCGGACTCTGCGACCTTCGCAGTACTCGGCGGAACGGGAAAGTCCGGCTACAAGGGACAAATCTTTGAAAGCGCCGGTCCGTTCGAAAAGACCGTTGCCATCAATTCCATCGAGGCCGGCTCAGAGGTCGTCAAGGCCTCCAGCGGCAAGAAGGCGTCTGCCGAGGCTGTCCCCGGCGGTGTCCGCTTCATAGCTCCCGACGACGACTGTGTGCAGCTTGAGTCCGGGACAAACTGCATACGCGGTTTCGGCCCCTTCGACATCACAATCAGCGACAAGGAGATCAAGGGAACTGTGGACGGCCGGATGCGCACGCTGGTGGCGAGCCTTCCTCCGGGCATCACTAAGCCCATGTATCTCCAGGACGGAACCCGCTGGGGCGGCGGCTACGCCGACACTCCTGCGCCTTACCGCGGCCGCAGCGATCCTCAATACAGCATGGCTTTCGGCGTCCTCGACGGAAAGCATACGGTCGAAATCCGCGAATGGGAATCGCCGCCCCTGCCACCGAAATGAAAATACTCTGGAGGGCGGAATTCTATTCCGCCGCACGGCGGGTTGACCCGCCGATGGGGAACCGGTTGAATAGAATTCAACCCTCCATCCCGCAGTCGCGGGATACAAAAGGACAATCGCGTTTCAGGAGAACATTAAATATACGGAGGAAGATATGTGCTCGGCTTCTCAATGTCTTGCTTTTGTTCTTCCCGTCGGTAAAAAATTTCCGCTGCGGAAATTTTTTACGCTCATCGAACTTTTGGTGGTGATCGCCATCATCGCGATATTGATGGCAATCCTTCTGCCCGCCCTGAGCTCAGCCAAGGAAAGCGGACGCCGCGTCGTATGCGTCAGCAACCTGAGGCAGATACACCAGGGCGCCATGAGCTATGCTGGAGACTCAGGGGAATGGCTGCCGGAGCCCGGCATATATCCAGTCGGACAGTCTTATAGCAACATCACCAATACCTGGGGCAATTCCAGCAGCGCGCTGAACATCGCCTGGACAAACTATGCGGGCGTCTCCGGCCTCGCCACCGGATGGTGGAAGCTGCTGGACGGATCAGGCAACCATTATCTCTCCAGATCCGTAACACGCTGTCCTTCTATGGCCTGGACGCCGATGCACAATCCCGGCAACTGGAGCGGCGGCGGTTACATGACGGACTACGACTACCGCTACAACACGGAATATTCGGGCTGCTACCTCAGCGGAGACGACAAGAGAAACTGGTATTCCTCGCGTTCTATTGCAGTGAATTATTATATGAAGAGGCCGCTTTTCCACGAAGGCACGGCCTACCGTCGGGATCCCGATACGAACTACACCACAACTTTCAGGACCAGCCAGAACTTCATGAAGATGCAATGGCCTCATGTGAAAGGCGGCCATGCGGTGGCCCATGCGGGCGAGGTGTTTTGGGTCCCCAACGCCTATGCGACATGGACCGGATACGGCGCCGGGCAGAGCTGGCCTAGCGGCGGCGTTTTCACTTTTTACAGCTACAGCGGCATAGGATTGGATCACTACTTCCTTGCACGATACTAGCCATAAGGAAACATATGATTGCAGGTTTCGCTCGCATAAAGATAAACCCGCCGATCGGCACCAGGCTCGACGGCTGGTTCGATCCGGAGGGCAAACGCCTTGTCGAAGGGATAAACGATGATCTTCATGTGCGGGCGCTTTATCTCGAACATGATGGAGAGCGGGCGCTTATAATCTCGCACGACCTGCTATTCTTCGCCAGGCAGCATGCGGACAGCATCAAGGGCGCGGTCGGACGCATTACCGGCCTGCCGCCATGGCGCATCCTTATGAACGCCAGCCATACGCACGCGGGGCCGGCTGTAAGCGAATGGGGCTACCAGGCCATCCTGCCTCCGCAGATGGAATACATCAAGCAGGTCATATCCGCGACCGTCGAATCGGTCAAGGAGGCTGTCGCCAGGGCAGTCCCGTGCACCATGCACGCGGGGGCCGGGCATACCCGGCTTCCAGTAAGCAGGCGCAGGCCTGCAGGAAACGGAAAAGTGGACTGGGGCGTATATCGCGAAGGCTCCACGCTCGCGCATCTTCCATTGATCCATTTCAAGGACTCCGATGGCAGGGATGTCGCTCTGATTTACTCGGTCTCGTGCCACACTTCGAACATAAGCGGCATGAAGGTCAGCGCCGATTACGCAGGCGCGGCCTGCCGGCTGCTCGACGAATATCTAGGTTCGCCATGCAGCCTCTTCCTCCAGGGTGCCGGCGGAGACACGAAGGCGTGCGTCATTGCGGACGGCCCGGACAACAGTTGGCGCGCTGGAAAGCCTGCGGACATCGAGAGGGCAGGGGAGATACTTTTCTCTGAGATTAAGCCGCTTCTTGAGAAGGATCTGCGGCAAATTGATCCGTGCATCCGTTGCCATGCCTTTGAATCGCGCTGGCCGCTTCAAAAACTTCCGTCGCGCAAACAACTTGAGGATTTGTGCGGGGACAAGGAGCGGGGGGCGTTCTTCAAGGGCATCCTAGCAAAGCTCGACCGCGACGGATCTCTTCCCGACGCGGCAACGCTTACGGCACAGGGAATCAAGCTCGGTGACGGCCTCCGCATCTTCGCGATCGAAGGAGAGCTCGTGGCCGACCTCGGAAAACTTATCATCTCCGAATACGGCGGCGGCCTCACGATCCCACTTGGCTATTCCAACGGGACAGGCCTCTACCTGCCGACTTCGGCGCAGCTCGACGAGGGAGGATACGAAGTCGACAGCTATTCCGAATACTATTATGCGGCCCCGCTTGCGAAAGGCACGGAGGATATTGTGGCGGGCATTGTTGCCCGCATGAAACTCGCAGGAATCGGCTGACGACCTGCAAATTCCAAGCGCCAATAACCAAATTCCAGGTAGATTCCAACATGAGTTCAGAACTATATACGCCGTACGAAATAAGTTGACATGAATCTGTAGCCACGGCTTTATGAGCCGTGGGCGCCTCATGCAATGAGGCGGCTACAATATCAACTTGTTTATGTCGTCTCATATAATCAGCAGGTAGTATGGAATTTGGTTATTGTTGTTTGATGTTTATTTGGAATTTGGTGCTTGGAGGTTTGGAATTTACAAAACCTAAAAACACAGAAACCTAAAATAAAGGTATTTATGCCTGACATAGAACTCTTCGACGTCCAGTGCGGCTTCGGCGGGGCCGTGCCCGGAGTTGAAAAAATCGTCTCCGCCGACGAGCTTGTCTCGGAGATGTTGAGGCTTCGGATCAAACGTGCGCTTGTGCGCATCGTTCCGGAACAGCTGGACATGGATTTCGAGATGACGAATTCAAGGCTTTTCGCGTCGTGCTCCGGGAAAAAGCGGTTGTTGCCATGTCCGGTCGTTGTTCCGTCCTCGGCCCATGACCTTCCGCCGGAGCCGGAAGTGATCGACGCCCTTATAAGGCGCGGGGCCAGGGCCGTCTGGATACGGCCGGATCATGACTCATGGTCGCTTGCACCATGGTGCAGCGCGAAACTTTTCCAGGCGCTCTCAGGCCGCAAGATGCCGGTGTTGCTTCTCAACCGCATGGTCGGCTGCGACAAGGCCGCGGAGCTTGCCCAGGCATATCCGGAGCTGCCTTTCATCATGGAGGAGGTCGACTACAGGCACTTCAGGATTCTGTTCCCGCTCGTTGAGAACTACCCGAACATCCATCTTTCGATCGGTAGCAATTTCACCATCCACTGCGGGATAAGCAGGATTGCCGAAAAGCTCGGGGCCCGCCAGTTGCTCTTCGGCACCGGATTCCCTTCCGTGGACCCCATGCCTGCGGTCGCCGGTCTCATGTATGCGCCCGTGTCCCAGGAAGTCAAGCAGCTCATCGGCCATGGGAACCTTGAGCGCATCCTCGGGGAGGTTTCATGAGAACTGCAAGCATATTTGAAATGGTCCGAGCCGGGAAGCCGTTGCCGAAGAGGCTTGGCGCCATAGATGTGCATGCGCATTTCGGCCGCTACAGGTTTGCCATTCCGGAAATCACGGCCGAAAGCTTCGTAAAAATGCTTGACCGCGCCGGAATCTCCGAGGCGTGGTGCAGTCACATGCAGTGCATGTCCTGCGGATGCCGCGAAGGGAACGACGAGCTTCTGCGGGCCGCTAAGGCTTATCCGTCGAGGTTCAAGGCGATGGCCTCGTTCTGGCCTGAAAGCCCCGAGGCCGTCCGCAAGGAGGCCGAGCGATGCTTCAAGACCGGATTCTTTATCGGGATGAAGTTCCACAACATGATAGGATTCCCATACGACCATCCGAGCTTCAGGCCCGCATATGAGATCGCGAACGAATGCCGCATGCCCGTCCTATTCCACACTTGGGGCGAGGAGCCGGTCTTCAGTCAGATCTCAAAAATCGCAGGAGAGTTTCCGGACATCTCGGTCATGCTCGCCCATGCTGGTTCGGTGAACGCGCCCGGCTACATAAGGATGGCGAAGAAGCATGAAAACGTCTATCTCGATCTCGCGCTGAGCCGCAGTTCCCGGGGGCTGGTCGAGAGCCTCGCCGCCGGATGCGGAGTTGAAAAGATACTCTTCGGTTCCGACATCTATTTCCTCGACCTCGGGCAGCAGCTCGGGAAAGTCGCGGGCGCGGATCTCGGCGAGAATGACAAGGCCGCAATTTTCGGCGGCAACGCCCGCCGCATCCGCGGCCGGATAAGGCTGTGAAGTTTTTATTACAGGATAACAGGATTGACAGGATAAAATCGCATTTGATTCTGTCCAGTATGCTGAATCCTGACACCCGGCACCTGGGATGCAAAACTTAGTTTTGCAGTCACCTCGCCTCACATAAAAAGCGGCTTGCCGTCCTGGCGCACAGGCGGCTCGTCCGGATCGGAATCCTGCGGGATGTAGCCGATTACGTCGCGGGCGTGCCCGATGTCGAAGCATCGCAGCGGACTCTCGGAGAGGGCGAAGAAGATGTCGAACTTGAGGCTTTCCGGCGCGTCGACGGACTTCTGGAAGATCTGCGCAAGATCCCTGTGGCTGCACCAGATGCCCGCGTAGGAACGCGAACTGTTTGATGCGTTGACCGCCCCTATCCTCAGGCAGATGCACGACATGCCGCGGTCGGCGTAGCTTCTCGCCAGCGCCTCCCCGAAGACTTTTATGGCGCCGTATGCCTCCACCGGCCTGACCGGAGAATTGTGGTCTACCTTCGGGAATGATGACGGCAATCGTCCGAGCCTGCCTTCGCGGACCAACTTGTAGGGCTCGTCATAATGGCAGTATCCGATCGAGACCCTGATGGAGCTGGCGTAGACAATCCGCTTCACATGGGCCTGGAACGACGCTTCCAGGACGTTGTAAGTGCCGATCAGGTTGCAGTGCAGGAGCTCTTCCCAAGGTATGGTCGGCCTCGGATTCGCCGCGCAGTGCAGGACGACGTCCATTCCTGCAACTGCGTCCCGGACGGCATCGAACGCCGCTATGTCGACGGTCGTGAACCTGTCGTCTGGGATTTCCGGGCGCATGTCCTTCAGGATTGACCTCGACGGTTCCCTTGTCCTGTCAAGCGCATAAAGGTCGTATCGGTCCGGAAATGCGGAGAAATGCCGCCAGAGCATCCCGCCGATGAGGCCGGAAGCCCCGGTGATCAGGATTTTTTTCTTTTGCATGAGGGCTTATGGTCAAAGAGACGACGGCTGCGGTCGTTCGCGGCCGGCCGCGGCCGTCTGCATTCGTTCATTTTTACCGACTTTTCATGCTATTCGTGTTCCACCGGGCATTCAGGGACGGATTCCAGGAAGGCCTTGCCGTAGCGGCGGGCGACGATCCTACGGTCGAGGACTACGACTATTCCGGTGTCCGTCTTCCTCCGTATCAGGCGTCCGATGCCCTGCTTGAACTTCAGGACGGCCTCAGGGAGCGAATAGTCTGTGAAGGAGTTGCCCCCGTCGGCCTCGATCTTTTCGGACCTTGCCTGGGCGAGCGGGTGGTCTGGAACGGCGAAGGGCAGCTTGGTTATGATCACGTTGCTGAGGGCCTTCCCGGGGACGTCCACGCCCATCCAGAAGCTGGCTGTGCCGAAGATCACCGAGTCGACGTCCTCGCGGAACTCCTGGAGCATCACCGTCGGACTCTTCCCTTCGCCCTGGACGAGAAGCTTGACGCCCAGCTCGTCGAAGAAGGGCCTCATGCGGGCAGCGCATTTCCTAAGCAGATCGTAGCTAGTGAAAAGGACGAACGCCTTCCCGTGAGTCTTGCGGATGAACCTCTCGATCTGGACGCATAGTTCTCCGAAATAGTCCTCGTCGTCCGGCAGGGGCATCTTCGGGATGAAGAAGCGCATCTGCGACTTGTAGTCGAAGGGCGAGCCCAGCATCACGCCGTCGCCGCCGCTGAACCCGACGCGGCTGAAATAGTAGTCAAGCTTCTTCGAAACCGAGAGCGTCGCGCTGGTGAGGACCACCGCCTCCTCGCGGCTGAAGAGGATCTGGCGGAGGACTTCGGCGACGTTCAACGGGGCGGCGGAGAGCGTCACTCCGGACGATGCCTCGCCCTTGCGCTCCATCCAGTATACGTGGTCCTGGAGCCCCATGGTTATGAACTCGTGTATGCACTGGCGGTAGTGGCCGCAGACCGCGATCTGCGCCGTCAGCTCCTGCTTGAAGTCGTCGTCCTCTACGGTCTTGACGAATTCGGTCAGGCCGTGTTCCAGCCGGGCGAGCAGGGGCGAGGCGCAGTCCAGCACGATGTCGGGGTTGAGCACGCGCAGGATGCTCTCCTCGCTGGCAGCAATAACTTCCCTGGCCTTGTCGAAGAAAATCTCCGACGCCTCCATGGTTTCCGCAACCAGCCTGCGCAGCTCCATGGACTGCGGGCCGCCGACCAGCAGTATGCCCTTGCCCTTTTCCGGATCGAAGAGCTTCCTCAGGAAGAAGCGGACGCCGTAGCTCGACACCGCCAGCCCGAGGTGCTGCGCCGCGCTGTCCTCCAGCTTGTGAGACTCGTCCAGGATCACTGCGGAATATTCCGGAAGGAGCGTCGACTCCAGATCCTCGATCTGGCGTATCTTGAGGTCGGTGAAGAACAGCGCATGGTTTGCGACTATGATGTCCGCCCTGTCCCATTTGCGGCGCGCGTTCCAGTAGAAGCACTTCCTGTTGTAATGGCACTTGTTCCTGGTGCAGTTGCCGACTTCGCAGCAGACGTAGTCCCAGGCTGTCTTGTCGTGGGCGAAGCCGATAGACGAAAGCGTCCCGTCTTCGGTCTTGTCCGCCCATTTCGCGATGCGCCCGATGCTGGCGGCGAGCGACTCGAAGGGTAGATATTCCTGCGGCGCGCCGCCGGTCAGGAATCCCAGACGCCTCCGGCAGAGATAGTTGGCACGGCCCTTCGCCAGGACCGCGACGAACTCCGTCCCCATCAGCTTCTGCAGGAGCGGGATGTCCTTGGTGATGAGCTGCTCCTGGAGGCTGATGGTCTCGGTGCTTATGACTACGGGCTTGTGCGTCTTGAGCGCGTAGAGCGCTGCCGGCACCAGGTACGCGAAGCTCTTGCCGACTCCCGTCGGCGCCTCGATGCAGAGGTTCCTCTTCGACAACAGCGCCGCGGCCGTCTTCAGCGCCATCTCGGCCTGCTGCGGGCGCGGCTCGTATGCGGGCCCGCCGTGCTGTTCCGAGGCGCAAAGAAGCCCGTTGTCCCCGAAGAACTCCTCCGTCCTCGAAATTATTTCGTCCTTGTCAAGTCTGCTCTCCAGACCGTCTTCCAATACGTCATCCATACCAGAATCTTCCAGTTTCCTTATCATTTATCGTTTTGCCCTCTTGAGAAGATTGACAGAAATGTTAATTGTAAATGTCCGCAGCATATAAGCATAGCTGAAACAACTACAGGAGCAATTTTGGAATGAAAAAAATATTTCTTTTATTTTCGACGGCGTGCGTCTTTTCGGTTCTGGCATACGAAACGTCCGCGCAGGTGATCGTGCGCAAGGGTGCGGAATACAGGAATCCTACGCTCTTCTTCAAGGGCGTGGCCGGCAGCCAGGAGTATTCCGCGCAGCTCGCTTCGTGCCTGAAGAACTGCGGCTGGTTCGACGTGGTCGGCGGCGGCGCCGCGGAATACGTAGTGGACGGCTCGGGCTCGGCCGCCTCAGCGAACGTTGCGGTCAGGAACCCGGACGGTTCTGCAGCCGCCTCCGTGGGCGAGCAGATTTCCAACGGCGGCCCCGCCAAGGCGGCCCGCCGGACAGTGGACGCGATCCTCAAGAAGCTTTTCGGCGTGCAGGGCATATGCTCGACGAAGATAGCCTTCACAGCCGAGGTGAAGACTGGCGTCAAGGAAATCTATGTGTGCGACTTCGACGGAAGCAATCCCGTCAGGTGCACCACCAACAGCACGCTTTCCGTAGAGCCGGACTGGATGCCCGGCAGAGAGTCAGTCGTCTACACCCTCTACGGCAAGATGTCCACCGCGCTGGTCGAATACGACATACCGTCCAAAAGGAGCAGACGCCTCGTGCAGTTCCCCGGCCTCAACTCCTGCGGGGCGATCTCGCCGAACGGCGCCCTCATCGCCATGATCGCGAGCATGGACAAGGAGGTCAACCTCTACGTTAAGGCGGTCAACAGCGCGGCGATGCAGAAGCTCACCTCCGGAAAGAGCGTGGAGGCCTCGCCGTGCTGGTCGCCGGACGGATCGCAGATATGCTATGTGTCGGACGCGCCCGGCCGCCCAAGCCTCTACGTCATAAGCCCCAAGGGCGGAGCGCCCAGGAAGCTGCAGACTCTGGGCAGCGAGTCTTTGACCCCCGCATGGTCATGTACAAACAAGATCGCATATTCGGCGAAGATGGGAGGCAGCTATTCTATCGCCATTCTCGACCTCTCCGGCAAGGAGGCCCCTCGCATTGTCGTTAGCGCCGCGGGCGACTGGGAGAACCCGTCATGGGCGCCCGACGGCAGGCACATCGTCTGCTCCCGGACCGTAGGCGGAAAGGCCTCCCTCTACATCGTCGACACGGCCACCGGCAAGAACCGCCAGATCTTCGGAGGCACCCTGAACACCAGTTTCCCCGCCTGGTCGGGGATGCTGAAATAACGTGGGCGCTTGGAGGATTTGATGGCTGCTTGGCCGCTGCAAGTCCGGCAGTTTTTTTCAGATTCGTCCGATCGGTCTGACAAGTCCGGCTAATTATTTATGCAAAGCAAACTCCGCCCAAAGCTGCCGCCGTGGATTCGTGTGAGGATCGGCTCCGGCCCTGAAAAGGAGAAGGTCGCCGGCATCCTCGACGGCCTCTCTCTCAACACGGTCTGCTCCGGGGCGAAGTGCCCCAACCTCAACGAATGCTGGAACCGGGGAACTGCCACGTTCATGATTCTAGGCAGAACTTGCACAAGGAACTGCCGGTTCTGCGCCGTGAGGAAGACTCCTGCGCCCGAAGCTCCGGATTCTTCCGAGCCGTCACGCGTCGCCGAGGCCGCCGCAAGAATGAACCTTAAATACGTTGTCGTTACCAGCGTCACCAGGGACGACCTCCCGGACGGCGGCGCAGGACACTTCAGCCGCACAGTCCGCGAAATCCGCGGCCGACTGCCCGAGGCAGGCATCGAAGTTCTCACCCCCGACTTCAAAGGGGACGCTGGGGCGCTGGCCGAGATACTCGGGGCGCTCCCCACAGTCTTCAACCACAATGTCGAGACCGTCCGCAGGCTGACCCCGGCCATAAGGTCCGGCGCGGAATACGCTCGCTCGCTTGAAGTCCTCTCGTTCGTTGCACGGAAATCCGGCGGCGCCGTCGCGGTCAAGTCCGGCCTGATGGCAGGGATGGGCGAGACCGACGCCGAGATCGAGGAGGCGATCCGGGACATCAGGGCCGCCGGAGCGGAGATACTGACGATCGGCCAGTACCTTCCTCCTCTCAAGGATTCATGGCCCCTCGACCGCTATGTCCCACCGGATGTTTTCAACTCCTGGCGGGAATTCGCCCTTTCCCGCGGATTCCGCAGCGTGGCCAGCGGCCCGCTTGTCAGAAGCTCATACCACGCCGACGAGGTCTGCGCGAAAATCGCCTGATTTGAGAATTCCCCCGTGCATTTGCACCTGTGCGGAGTATATTACCGGAACTTTACCAACTACAAAATCAAGAAGCCCAAGCATGTCAAACAGCTATACCCTGTTCTCCATAGTGATGTTCGTACTTATGGGCCTGGCTCTTTTCTACCTCCAGACAAGAGTGGTGATAAGCAACCGCAGGCTCTATGACCACACCAAGCAGATCAGCAAGGAGCGCGAGGCTACGGCGGCGATCCTCGGCCTGGCCCAGAACGCGATAAGCACCGACATAAGCGACGAGGCCTTCCTCTCCAGCTTCATCGAATACGCGCAGAGGACGCTGCTCGGAAACGGGGCCGCGGTCCTGGTCGTCCAAGGCGACGGATCGCTGAAGGGCGTCGCCGTGTCCGGCATCTTCCCGCCCATGAAGGAGGTACCTTTCCAGGTCGAACAGCAGCTCCTGGCCCACGCCAAGAAGCACACGGAGTTCTTCAGGGAGCTCAAGCTTTCGCTGACGGCCGACGACCTCGACAACATCTGCAGGCCCAACGGATACGCATTCGTCCACGACGAGTTCCCCCCGCATTTCCCCAAGAACTTCAGCAAGAGCGCGCCGCGCATGGCCCTCGCGCCCATAAGCATCAAGTCCAGGACCTTCGCCTTCGTCATGGTGGTATCAAGGGACGAGTTCGACGAGCACTCCATCAACGAGGACGACGCCAAATACCTCCTGCGCCTGAACGAGATCGCCGCCATGACCATCGAAGGAATCAAGGTCTTCCGCGAACGCACCGAATACGAGAAGCAGGTCCAGACCGCCCGCGAGGAGGGCATGCTCCAGGTCTCCGCCGGAATCATACACAACATAGGCAACGCCGTCACCGTAGCCAAGCTCACCGTGCTCGAAATGAAGGAGAAGTTCCCCGACAGCCAGGAGACCCCGGAGGAGCTAATCGCAAAGGTCATCCTCCCGAAGATGGAGCAGAAAATCCTCGAAAACACCATACAGGACTTCCTCACCAAAGACAAGACCGGCTCGCAGTATTTCAACATCATGAAGGAGCTGCTCCAGCACATACAGTCGCGCAGCCGCCAGATGATCGACCTGCTCAAGTCCATCTCCGACAAGCTCTACCACATAAGCGAAATCATAGAGCTGCAGCAGCGCTTCGTCGGCGAACTCGGCACCGAGAACATGACCTCCCTATCGTCCGTCGTAGAGTCCGCGGTGAAGATATTCGAGGAGACCTGCAACAAGCACGGAGTCAAGATAGACGTAGACACTAGGCCGGGACTGCCCGAAGTCCTGATCGACACTTCCATGATGACGCAGGTCTTCATGAACCTCATCAAGAACTCCGTCGAGGCCATGGAGTCCGAGAAGGTACAGAAGCAGCACAGCATCAGGATAAGCATCACCGAGGAGAAGCTGCAGGAGAAGAAATACGTGATCGCCAAGGTATCCGACAACGGACCGGGAATACCCGAGCAGATCCTCGGACGCCTCTTCGAGTTCGGGTTCTCCACCAAGGAGAAGAGCAGGCATTCCAGGGGCTACGGCCTCCATTCATGCAAGGACACCGTGAAGAAATACAACGGCAACATAACCGTCGAAAGCAAGGTCGGCGAGGGGACAACCTTCACGATCATGCTCCCCGTGAGCGGCGACGTCAAATGACCTTCGGGCGGAGGTCCGGCCAGACATGTTCATGTTCAGGAAGAACAAGGAGCTCCTCGCCAAGCTCGACAACTACTTCAAGATACTCACTGAGACCATGGAAATATTCGCGGAGGCGGTGCGCCACGTCCGCGTCAACGGTATAGACGGCCACTTCGAAGTCCTCGCCGAAAGGATGCACCAGAGCGAGCACAACGCCGACGAGCTCCGCAGGGCAATGGAAATGGAGATGTACGAGAAGTCGCTCCTCGCCGAATTCCAGAGCGACTTCCTCCAGATCATAGAGCTCATTGACAGGATCGCCTCGAAGGGCGAGCACATCCTCTACATGCTCCTCCTCCAGAGGACCGAAATACACCCGTGCCTCAAGAGCGATGTCGACGAACTGGTCAAGGTCTCCATCGACGCATACAGGAACACGGTCGAAGCCGCCGTCAACGCCTTCGGCGACATGAGGAAGGTCCACGAGCTTTCCCGACTCGTCGACAACAGCGAGAGGCTCGGCGACGGCCTCGAAAGGAAGATGATCAAGGAGCTTTTCCTGGAGGAAATGGACACCGGGGAAAAAATCCTCCAGAAGGAAGTGGTCAAGGAGCTCGGTTCCATCTGCGACCTCTGCCAGGAGGCCACCGACAACATCGTCATTTGCGTCGCAAAAAGAAGGGTGTGAGAGGGTGATAACGTGAGAGCGTGGATGGCCGCATACGGTTACTGGGCGCGGCGATTGTTCACCCAATAACTAATAACCAATAACGAATAACGAATAACGCCCCCACCCCATGACCCAAATCTTTCACTACTTGGGCGGTCTTTTCCTCGGATGGTCGCTTGGCGCCAACGATTCGGCGAACATTTTCGGAACCGCAGTGAGCTCGAAGATGGTCAGGTTCAGGCTCGCCGTCTGTCTGCTAGCCGTGTTCGTTGTACTCGGCGCCGTATGCGATGGTAGGAACGGCATCCTGACTCTCAGCAAGGAGCTCAGACGGAAGAACGAACTTGACACGGCGGCCCTTCCCCGGCAGAAGCTCGAGGCCGCCAGGTCGAAGGCGCTGCAGGTAGCGATGACCGTGTCATATGCGGCCGCCTTGTGCGTCACGATAATGACTCTCCTGAAGCTTCCCGTCTCAAGTTCCCAGGCCGTGGTCGGAGCCATTGTCGGCGTCGGAATATTGCAGGGGAACCTCAGCTCGGCTGGCCTCTCCAAGATCGTCGTGTGCTGGGTCGGGACTCCGATAGGCGCCGCGCTGTTCGCTTTCGCGTTCTACTATCTCCTCAGATTGCTGCTCAGGAAATGGAGCCCGACCGTCTTCACCTATGATCCGGTGATGTCACTGCTCCTTGTCGTATGCGGCTGCTACGGCGCCTACGCGCTCGGCGCCAACAACGTGGCAAACGTCTCGGCGATCTTCGTCGGAGACGGAATGCTGACCGTCGGCCAGGCCGCCCTCTTTGGCGGAATATGCATAGCCGTCGGAGCGCTAACATATTCCAAGCCCGTCATGCTCAGCGTCGGCAAGGGAATCGCCCCGCTCAACGCCTTCTCCGCCCTGGTCTGCGTCCTTGCGGAGGCAGTAACAGTCCACGTATATGCAATCATCGGCGTTCCCGTCTCCACCTCGCAGGCCATTGTCGGCGCAGTCATAGCCATCGGCCTCATCAAGGGCATACAGACCATCAACCTCAAGATGGTCGCGGAAATATTCTCCGGCTGGATCGCCACACCCTTCGTCGCCGGACTCCTTTCCATGCTCATCTACTACGTCGCCAACCTCCGTTACATTCCTTGAACTTGATTTTGCGATAATTAGTATTAGATTTGGAACTTCATTGGTACGAAGGTCATGGCATATGAAATTATACTCCTTTAGGCTGAAAAATTTACATTTTGACGCTAAAGGAGTATAATCCATGCCTAACAAATGCAAATCCAGCGGGCGTGCTACCGCCCACCGCTGCTTGTAGCCGTTAGTAAAAGAAGGGGAGAAAACGCAAATGTCAACGGAATTGACCTGGCGGAAAGCGATTGAAACGGTTCTTGGATCGTCCCCGACACCGCTTCACTACAACGACATTGCGGAACGAATTATTTCGGAGGGACTTCGCCATAAGATCGGTGCCACTCCAGCCGCGACGGTCAACGCCCATATATCCGCATCCATCAAGCATGACGGCAAATCCTCCCCATACATACGGGTATCCAAGGGTACATTCGCGCTCAAATCGAGTGGCGCGACGGCCATGATCATCCCCAAGAAACTCACGCCGGAAGTTGCGGAGTCTGACGAGGAGGAACAGTATGAGATCATTTCCTCGTTCGGCATGTTTTGGCGCAAGGATGCCATAGAGTGGGGGGCAAATCCGAAGCTCCTCGGTATGCAGCAGATCGGAGCAACCCCGGTGGACTTCTGCAAGCAATTCTTATTGAGGCATTGGAACCGCGACAGAACCGGAAGCGTGGCGACGATCTTGCCGCCGTTGAGTATATCCAGATGGTTGATCCCGAGATCGAGAAGAAGAAGGTCAAAGCGACCTTGGATGTGGCACTGAGCAAATTGTAACCGTTGAACACCCTTGGAACGTCCTCGGGTTGGTATCCAATTGTCCGGCGTGGATAAATATTCAGTGAACTACGTCACTTCACTGAATATTTACTGGCGCGGCACGCGCTCCCGATGGTGGCCCCTATTTTAAGCCCGTGCCTGCCTGCAGCTCCATGCACTTGAGGAGCATCCTCGGAAGGTGGAAGAAGCATTTCCATTTTCCGCCCTTGAGGAACGAGGTCGGTTCGCCGCGGCGGTTCAGATAGGCGAACCACTCGCCGTGCCCCGGATCCGGGAAGCGCTTCCAGGTCCATTTGTCGAGCTTGAGATACCACTTCAGGAATTCCCTGCGGCCGGTGAGCCTGTAAGCCATGAGCACCGCGATGATCGCCTCGCAGTGGACCCACCACAGCTTCATGTCCCACTGCAGTTCGGGATTGGGCCTGCCGCAGGCGTCCATGAAGTAGTAAATTCCGCCGAACTTCCTGTCCCAAGCGAAGTCGAGAGTCGAGAGGATGACTTCGCAGGCGTTCTCGACCGTCGCCCTGTCGCCGGTGAGCTTCGACACTTCCATCAGGAACCACATCGCCTCGAGAACATGCCCGGGGTTCAGGTGGCGGCCCGCCACGGATTCAAGGTCGAAGCCGCCGCCACTTGGGACGTTTTCAAAGACCAGCCCCGTCTTACGGTTCCAGAACGTCCTGAAGATGTATGATGCCGTCTCTCTCATCTCCTTCAGCGTGCCTTGGCCGCCCAGGCAGTCCCGCATGATGATTGAGAGGTTGGCCTTCATCATGTGGAAGCCAAGCGTGTCGTAGGAGACCGGGCTGAGCCTCTTGTTCCATTCGCCTTTCGGGTTCTCGCGCCTCGAAAGATATTCCTTGTATGACGAGACAGCCTCGTCCATGAACCTTTTCTCGCCGGTGGCCTTGAAGAGCGCAGCGCTGCCCATGCATGCGAAGCATTCGGAATATATGCTGTATGGGGCGACTGACGGCGTCCCGTCCCTCAGCAGCGAAAAGTAGTAGCGGCCCTTCGCATCCTTTCCGTGCTTTGTCAGAAATTCAAACCCGTCCCTGGCGAGGGCGAGCCAGCGCCTCTTCTTTTCCAGGACGCTGTAAAGCTCGCAGAACATCCACACGATGCGCCACTGCATCCACATGAACTTCTCGGTGTCGTAGACCTTCCCGTCCCTGTCCAGGCAGTTGAAGTAACCGCCGAACCTGCGATCCGGACAGTTCTTCTCCCAGAATGGAACGATATTCGAGACCAGCTCCTTCCGGTATCTAGAGAAATCCTTCTGCATGGCTTTCATAATATCCTCTTCTTGAGTCTTGTACCTCTTTGTCGGTAGCTTTGCCGCTATCTTTGTCGTCTTCCGGAGGGTTGAGCCGAGCTCAACCGCGGCGGAGCCCGGCTCCGCCCTCCATCGAGTTCCTGACCGACAGAATCCCGAGCGCTTTGCCTCGGGGAGCGCCACTCCCCTGAAACTCGCCTCGAAGTGGCGTAGACATTCCTGTCTGCGCAATCCG
>CAZWRV010000065.1:0-35171 GCA_964636325.1 uncultured Victivallaceae bacterium
TTCCCCTTTATGTTGAAGGTCAGGGCCTTATCGTTCCACGAAAGACTTATCCCACCAACCTTCTTCGTCTTGGTCTGACCGTTCTTGTCCTGATACTGGTATGCGAAGTAGTATATCACCGAGCCCTTGTCCTTTGCGGAATCGACATTGATTTTGGGCTTGACTGGTGCCTGCGAATTCCGCAGGTCTGCTATGTCCGAGAAATATGACGCGGTATCGAAGCCGCGCAATGGCTCAGTCTTGCTTTCGGGGTCGCTGTCGGTATCGGAATCGGGATCGATTTCCAGTTTATATTTTCGACCCCGATAGCGATTCCGACCCCGACAGCGATTGCCCCCGTGGAAAGACTGAGGCATTATCGAAGCCGCCTGCAAATTCCATATTTCGATTGATCCAGGACTTGACTTTTGCTGAAAAACCAATATGTTCTTAAACAGTTAAGTATTTCAAGGCCGGATGGTAACGCTTATGAAGACGAATCGTGAACCGGTGTCGATGCGTGAGGTTGCGGCGGAGGCCGGGGTATCAGTTGCCTCGGTGAGCTACGTCTTGAATGGCCGCCATAATCAGGTCGGGGCGAAAACACTTGAAAAAATTCTTCTGGTAACACGGCGGCTTAACTATCAGCCGAATCTGCTGATGCGGGCGGTTCGGACTCGCCGATCCCAGGTGATTGGGGTGCTGATCCCCTCGTTTCGAACCACTTTTTTCCCGACTGTGGCCGATGCGATCGAGAGTGAGCTGGCGGCGCATGGCTATCATGCGGTAATTTGCCAGACCCATTCACAAACAGAATGCATGGAGCGGAATCTGGTGATGTTGAGGCAACGGCGGGTTGATGGTCTGATCGTCACCCCCAAGTTCGATCAGGCAAACCTGTTTGCGGAATTGGTAGAACGGGGTTCCAAAGTAGTATTGATAGACCATTCCTTTCCCGAAATTCCCATTGCTTCGGTTCGTTCCGACGATGAGGCTGGAGCAGGCATGGCCGTAAGGCATTTATTGGAGCTTGGCCATCGCCGCATTGGTGTCTTGCGCCATCAGGCGGGGCAATTCCCCGAGATGCTGCCGGAGCGGTACCGTGGCTACGTCAAGGCATTGGCCGAGGCCGGAATTGCGATAGACCAGAACCTGGTCGAGACGGTGGAAACCGGATTTACAGCAGAGGATGGTGAAAACGCGTTCAAACGGCTTTATGCCAGGTGTCCCGACCTGACCGCGCTTTTCGTACCGTCCGACTTGGCTGCCCTGGGCGTAATGCGGGCAGCCCGGGAACTTGGGCTAAGAATTCCCGAAGACCTGTCATTGGCCGGATACCACAACCAGGAAGCGGGAAGCCATACCACGCCAACATTGACGACCGTGGATCAGAAACCGGCCGAAATCGGTCACCGGGCCGTGGTCAGCCTGCTGGGAATGATCGAAGGGAGAAATCCGCCTGAACCCAGGCAAATTCTCATCCAACCGGAATTGATTGTCCGCGGCTCTACCGGGCCATTAAAAACACAATGAACTGAAGGGAGAAACAACCATGACAGCCCTGACGGCAACCGGGATAACAGCAGTTCCGTCGCTCGATTTGATGTTTCCGCTCAATACCCCGTGGCGAAAAGGCCTCCCGGTTCCCCGGAGGAAATGGAAAGGATTTACTTTAATAGAGCTTCTGGTCGTGATCGCGATCCTGGCCGCGATGCTCCTTCCCGCCTTGCGACAGGCCAAAAATCAAGCGAACCTTATTGCCTGCGCCTCGAATTTCAAGCAGATCGGCAGCGCCGCGCACGCCTACGGTGTCGATAACGAGGGCTATTTCCCGCTGAGCCACGGTTCTCCCGGAAGCAACGTCGGTCCGAAAATGTACATGTCTCCATGGCAAAACAATGATTCGCTGAACAAGGAATTCAGCGGTTTCGCCAGGGAATACGCGAATGCGCCCCAGATGACCACGCATGTCAACTGGGCGGTCAAAGACTGGGGACTCTTCATCTGCCCAGGGAAGACCAACTACAAGTCAGGAACCGCGAACGGTCAAACAGAAGTCCCCTACCTGAACGCCGGCTGGATTAACGGTTATTATGTCATGTATAGCAACAGCCATCACGGCTACCATCCCGATCAGAGCGTCCAGAAAGAATCCATAGCCGTTTACAATAGCCGTTTACAATAAGGGCATCGGTTATGGGAATTCAGTTGTGCGCCTGTGGGTAGCAAAGAACCCTTCCGCCTGGCCTCTCCTCTGTGACGAACTTATTTTTTCAACGGGCTGGGAATATCCGAATAACGACGGAAAAAGTTCCGACACGAACTTAAACAATTAAGCAAACATAAATCACTCAACTGGCAAGGAGAGGAAAAAATGCTAAAAAACAGCCAGGGAAACATTGTTGGAACAGAAGCGAACAGCAACCGCGCTGGCGTCGGCGCTGTCCCGAAAATCCACCGCAGCTTCAGGCATATCTTAATAGGTGTTTCCGCCCTTTTTATCGGAACAGGAGGACAGGCAATGGATGAGCTGGTTTTCGTTGGTCAGGCGCCGGATCTCGAAGGTAGGCCGGCGACGGCGGTTTTCAGCATCAACGAGGATGGCAGCGGTCGGCGGCAGATCACGAAGATGACCGGCGGCTACGCCGGCATCTCGAACCGTGTTCAGACGCCATCGGTATCGCCGCTGGGGCGCAAGGTGGTCTATTTCCGTTGGCCGCGCATCCACGTCTGTGACTGGAACGGAGCGAACGATGCCTGCGTCACTCCGGTTCCTCGCGAGCATTTCCATCCCGCCTGGTCGCCGGACGGAAAGGAGATAGCCTTCGCCACGGATCGCAACGACGATGCGGAAATTTTTCTGATAAACTTCGACGGCTCGAATCCACGCAATCTGACCTGGCGCGGCATGACGGCGGAAATTTCCCCAACGTGGTCGCCGGACGGTCGGCAACTGGCCTTTGCCAGCAAGCGCGGCGAACATTTCCAGATTTTTACCATGGATCGCTTCGGTCGCAACCAGCGGGCAGTCACCGACGGCACCTTCGACTGCCATTATCCGGCCTGGAGCCCGGACGGTAAGAAAATCGCCTTTACCGGGGAACGGAACGGTAATTTTGATCTTTACCTGGTCGATTCGGATGGCAGTAACCTGACGCGTCTGACCGAGGACGAGTTCTGGAACGGCCAAGCGGCCTGGAGCCCGGACGGAACCCGTCTGGCCTTCACCTCGACCCGCAGTGGCAACAATGACATCTGGGTCATGAACCTAGCCACCCGCGAATGTCACAATGTCACGCAGACACCGGATCAGGACGAACGGTTCCCTGCCTGGGTTCCCAAACAGCTTGCCGAAACTCCCCTGACAGTTGCGATATTCAAACCGGATGGCGGCGAAACCGTATCGCCGTTCATCAAGGATCTGCTGAATGCAGGCACCGATGTCACCGCCGCCAGACAGGAAGCGACCGCCCTGCCCCGACCACGACTGCTGTTCCGTGCGGAAGATCTGCCCGAGTTACGTAAAAAACTTGACCAGGCTCCCTATGCCGCCGCCTGGTCCGCCTTTCTCAAGCAGTGCGAGCCATTGCTGGATCCCGCAAAACCACTGCTGCCCGAGCATTTGGCTAAACTTGTCACCGACACCGCAGCCATGCGCCACCCGCTCTATATGGCATCAAACCTCGGTTTCGCTTACCAGGTAACCGGCGACCCGCGTTATGGCAAGGCCGGGGCACGATTGCTGACAGAAACCTGCAGGTTGCTTGGAGAATACCATCCCAAGCTGGCGTTGGACTGGCCAACCGGTCCGTCCGAATATCTGCCCACCGCATTTGACTGGCTATATGACATCATGACTGATGAACAACGCCGAATCGTCCGTGGCGTACTCCTCAACTCGACTGAACGGCTTTACCGCGGCGCCCAGCAGAGCGCGGTCGGCTTTTCGCCCATGGCTGAAAACGGGTCGTTTGTCGGCAATATTACCGTAATCATTGCCGGCTACCTGGGCATGAGTGCCATGGCCTTGGCCGGAGAATCCGGTTACGACCCCAAATGGCTTGATGCCGCAGTCCACATGCTCCAACGCGGGGTCGAAACCTGGTACGATGAGAATGGCTGCCCCTCCTGCGGCCACGCCTATTTCAACTGGTCCGGCGACATGGCGATCCCCTTCCTGATGAGCTGCGTCCGCAACCATCTCGGCGATAATTTAGCCGATCAGAATATCAGAAACTGGCCAAGCTGGATGGCCATGACTTCCTGCCATGGATTGACCAGAACCATCAACCTGGGCGATGCCTACGCCGGCCCGCCCAAGTTCAATGTCGCCTATCTCAGTCTTTATCGGGACAACCCGCTGGTTGACGTGCTCTGGGAAAAATCCGGTGGACCGGTCGAACCCAAACCCGAGATTGCCGACCTGCTCTGGTGGCGGCCGGTCAATCCCGATCCCAAATCGGTTGATTCCCTGCCGAACAGCATGTTCTTCCCCAAGGGCGGCTACGTGGTCTTCCGGAGCGGGTTCGGGCCCGACGATCCCATGCTGACTTTCAGTGCGCCCCAGTACGGCGGCCACTCCCATGCCGAGGGCGGCGCCTTCTGTCTTTACGGGTATGGAATGGAATTCGCGGTCGAGGCCGGCAACGGCAACTGGGCGGCGCACGCTCACAACAACGTTCTGGCCAACGGGCGCGGACGGGCGGCCCCATGGCCGACTCCGGAACACCCGATAATCAAACCGGGCAGCCAGACGGATTTGGGCATTCCCGCCACGGCTGACTATTCCTCCATGTTTACCACCACCATTGATGGTCACGGTGAATATGCCTACCCGTCCCCTTGGTATCCCGTGCGCAAAGCGATCCGGCACGTTGCCATGGTGTATAACCGGAAAGACGGCATCCCCCCATATTTCCTCATCGCCGATGATATGGAGGTTGACGGCAAGTCAAACCGTTACGACTTCCTGCTAACCGGACAGCGCGACAACCTGCTGGAAACCGCCGACCACCAGGTAACCATGCGCCCGATCTACCGCGGCGCCTGGTTCGAACCAACTAAGGCCGATAAGGATGATGCCATAGTATTCGAGGCGACCGTTCCGCAGAGCGGCGACTACCGGGTCTGGCTGTACGTCAGGAACCACCGCAGTCAATACAGGTTGGTCGTCGGCGACCGGGACATCACGGGGAATGCGCCGACCGAGGCATCGCTCAACGACTGCTGGCAATGGCAGCCGTTCCGGGCCGGAGAACGCGGCAAGGAGGAACCGGTCAACCTGAATCTGTCTGCCGGAAAACACGCTATCTCCCTGCGCTTCACCTCCACTCAGTACGGTGGCAACTTCGCCCGTGTCCTGCTCAGTCCGGCGGCAGATTTCGAGCCCTGGGGACCGGACGACGCCCCCGCCGGCGCGATCCTGCTAAAGGCCGAAGACGCGAAGACAGTCGGTGCCGCTTGGACGCGCCATGAAGCAGCAAGTCCCGAGACGGAACCACGGGCACTGTTCGCTTTCCTCAATCCGGCTCCACTATCCTTCGAATACAGCATCTACCAATACCGTACGCGCCATTTCGGCAACGCGCTCAACCGCCTGCCGCGGATCACGGCAACCCGGGAGGCGGTCAACCCGCGTTTCCTGGTGCTGGCGTATCCGCACCGGGCAAACATGGAACAGCCAAAGATCGAACGTAGTGCGAACGGCGATGCTTTGACCGCAAAAGTAACCTGGAAGGAGGCCGTTGACACCATCACCTGGCCGCCGGACGCGCCGCCGAAAGTCGTGCGTCAACTCTCGGATGGTAAGATTTGCGAACTTAGCATTGAGTTGCGTGCCGACCGCTAACACGCACTGAACACTGAAACCTGAACACTTATGAAACTGATAGACATTCACTGGGGCTGGATCACGCCGGGGGTTGGCCAGGCCAACCGCAGGCGCCAGCTTGACCTGTACATGGACATCCTCGATGCCCGCATGGCTGAGGGTAAAAGCGGCGACCGCTTCTATTTCACCCAGCCCGGGTGGGTGCTGGACATCGAACAGTCCGAGGCGGTGCGGCGCATCACCGTCACCAGCCCGGAAAAAGGCAAGGCCGACGGTCCGATGCGCCCCGAGCAGCTCGAACGCTTCAAAAAGGCCGTCAGTCGCGGCCAGCTCGTTTACGTGGCCTATCCCTATTCGGGCGCCGTAGTTGAAGGCATGGTCGGGGAGGCCGTACTTAAAGCGTTGCGATTATCCAAGGAAATTGCGGAACGGCATTTCGGTGTAAAGGTGACGGGATTCTTCGTTCATGACGGCCCGTTCCAACTCGACTGGAATACCCCGATGATTCCACAAATTGCCGTTTTAGCGGGTCTGACCCACATCTTCGGCAAAACTCTGGCCGTCATCGAAAGTCCGGACGGTACGCGCCTACCGATGCTGGGCCAGCCGTCAATCGGCACCGATCTTCTCTATACCGGCACCGAAGCCCCGCATCTGCCTGTGCACATGGGCGAGTTGCGCGGGCGGTTCGGAGAACTGACCTGCGCCACATCGGCCGAGGTCGAGGCGCTCCTGACCGCCCCGGCTCTGCCCGTGGTTTCTGCCGAAGCTATCCGCACCAAAGGGTGGTACGGCGGTGCACCTCTTGTCATGCAGCAACAGGCGGCTATGCGACGGACCGACCTGGCACTGGCCGTGCTCGGCTTCAATCACGCCCTGCGCGGCGAGACCGCCGATCTGGCCGACCTGTGGAAACGCAGCCTGGTCCTGCAGGACTGCCACCTGCAATGGTTGCTGGCCGATGTCGCCGCCCATTACCTGCCGCTGGCACGCGAACTCGAGACGGAGTTGATAGGGCGTCTGACCCAACTTGCGAACATCGACCAGCAACCCGACCCACGCGCCACCCTGGCTCCTGACACCCGAAACCTGACACCTGCTTTCGCGTTCAATCCCCTCCCACACCGCCGCTCCGGCGTGTTGCGTTCCGGAGACCGCTTCGTTGCCTGCGTGGATATGCAGCCAGCCTCAACTGCGCCACTGCGATCCGATGCTGAAACCTCGGTTCATGCCACGACAACTGCGATTGAGAACAACCGCATCCGCGTCGAACTGGGAAGCACGGGAGAAATCCTGTCCGTCCATGATCGTTCGGGTAAATGCCTCTACCATGGACGAGCCAACCGATTGCGTCACTGGGTCAATCGCCCGGCCCAAGGCGAATTTCTGCTACGGGCAATGAACGTATGGGAGGAACCGTTCAGCGGCAATATCCGGCTTGAAACCGAGGTTGACATTCCCGCCGACGGCATTTACCCCCTCTTTCTTGACGTAGTCCGCGGCCTGGCCGTCGCCGTCACCGCCAACGACGATGACTGGATCAGGGTGACCAACGGCCACTGGGGCGGCGGCCTGCCCTCCGGCAATCAGGAGCACGGCTACTCCCAGACCTGCGATCTCAAATTGCGCCAGGGCCGGAACCGGATCGTCCTGCACTCCGTCGCCGACGAAGGATTCAAACTGCGCGCCGCCGTGCTGCGCATCAACGGAAAATTCAGCGAACTGCAATACTGGCACGGCAGCAAAGTCCTTGAGTGGGCTCCGGACCCGTTCCAGGTCGAACACATCGAAGTCCGCGGGCTCGGCGCAAGGGCCGAAATCGAATTCCGCGGCCGCTTCAGCACCTGCACTGCCGTTTTGACGCTTTCCCTGGATCACGACAGCGAACGGGTGGATTCCGTTCTGACCCGTCATTACGATGAGCCGATTTACGAAGGGCTTCAGACGCTCCCCCTGCATCCGGAAATCGGATCATATCTCGGCAGTTACTGCGAACGGCCATACGTCCCCGCATTCACCGTCGAACATGATACCTGGCGCGGAACGACCACCTATTCGAGCGACAAACCGTTCGGATTCGCCCGGGCCGAGGATTCCGACCGCGCCTGGATGACCGGACGCTTCCGGGAAATCTTTGAAGGAATGGCTCCGTTCCTCGGCATTTTCACGGGAATCGCCGAATCACCGGAAGGCTCGCTGGCAATGCTGACCGACGGTCACGGCCACTTCTTCCGCCGCCGCCCGCGCCATCAAGGCATTGAAACGCTCGGCCTCAGCCTGGGCAGTTCAATCATCCATCCGATGACACAGAACTACCGCATGCCCCCCGGTTCTTACTGGGAAAAGATCGGACGCAACTTCGGCGGTGTCGATTACGATGACTCGCATGAGAAATTCGGCTTCATCCGTCCCGCCGGAGACATTGTCTGTGCATGGAGCCTGCTGTACTCAGCTAGGCCTTTCATTGCAAGAGCCTTCTGCAATGAGCAACTGCTTGAACGTATATTCCCGCCGATACCGGCGATCCGCGACCGGCGCAGCGGATTCCGGGTAATCGGCAGGAATATTGCCATGGTCGGAATGGAATCCCCCGGTGACAATATTTTAATCCGCCTGCTCAACTTCGCCGCGGCCGAGCGCCGCTTCAAGGTTATTCTCCCATGGAACCCAGTCGAAGTGCGTTCCGAAGGAGAGGTGAAAACGGATGATCTGGAGATCGGAAGAAAATCCTTTTCGGGACGCATGCCTCCGCATGCGGTCAGGGAGTTCAAAGTTCATATTCGGAATTGAAACACTATCCCCATCTGGAAATTCCGGGACAAGCTTATTGTCAGACATCTATATAATCATAGTAACGGGAGGCTCCCATGAAAACAAAAAGTATGGGATCCAGTAAAGGATTGGCCTTCACTTTGATCGAATTGCTTGTGGTGATCGCGATCATCGCCATGCTCATCGCCATGCTTCTTCCGGCGCTGAGAAAGACCAAGGAACTGTCAAAAAGCATCGGCTGCATCAACAACTTGAAGAGCCTGGGAGCGAGCATCGCTCTATACGGCTGCGACTGGGACGGCTTTCTGATTCCGAATCCGGAGCAATACGCTTGGGAAAACAATGTCGCCCCTTATGTCGGAATGAACAACGGATATGTCCCCCCAAAAGTGAAGGCCGGGACAGTATTCACCTGCCCCTCGCGCCCGGAAGGGACATTCAATGGCAATTACCCTTCATTTGCCAGGAGCGGAGGGATGTCTTGGGGATACAACAGTTCAGGCTGGGTCTCCGAGGGTACTTGGGGCACTTATCCGTACAGGATTAACAAGTTCAAATGCCCTTCCACCAAGGTCGGATTCATCGATTCGGGGATGAACGATGGAACCAACTACAGCAACTTTTATCCGAACGAGCTGGACAGCGCTGGCGGCGGCACCAGCATGCGGCATAACCTGCATACGAATATTGTTTTTCTCGACGGCCACGCCTGTACCTACGGCTATCCTCCTCTTCCCCGTGTCCAAAATAGCACAGAGGCCAACAAGTGGCTTTCGCACGGAAGTCCGTCGCCGGAAGGGCTTTAGATCAAAATTTTATCAACCTAATGGCCGCAACTGCGGCCATTAGGTTGAACAAGATTATCACCAAAGGAGTAAAATATATGAAAAAGTTTTTTTTGTTCATAACGCTCGCATGCATCTTCATAACAGGATGCCTCAGCTCCGAGGAGCCTGGCCGCTCAAACTCTCCTTCACCGGAGTCTTTCCTTTCAGCAGGGCATCCGCATCTGCTTTTCGACCGGACGGACATCCCGGCGTTGAAGGAGAAGATCAAGAACGGTGTTCCGGCGGCGGCCTTCGCCCGACTGAAAGATACCTGCGACCAACTGCCACCCACCGGCCCGATCGAAGAAGGCAAGTATATAGATCCACTGGTCGCACTGGGGATCGTCTATCAGATATCCGGCGAGCCGAAGTACGGCGAGCGTCTGGCCGCCGAGGTCGAGCGGCGGCGAGTGGAGAATATTCCCTTAGCCGACGGCACGGTCAGCCACGAAAAGAGCCCGAATATTCCGTTCGACTGGGCACTGGTCTATGACCTGGGCTACGACAGATTCACTCCCGAATCGCGGAAATGGTTGCACGACTGGCTGGTTGAAACGGCACGCGCCATGCACGAAGCCCGCTACGCTAAACCATGCTGGCCGGCGATCATGGGTTGTAACTGGGATCCACCAATGATCCTGCAGGCCGCCCGCTGGGGTCTGGCGGTCTACGGCGAAGACGGATACGATCCGGCCTGGGCCGAGCTGGCCGCCCGTGACTTCCGCGAACTACTCTCGACCTGGATCGGCCGGGACGGCGAATGCGGCGAGCACGGCGCCTATTTCGGCTATGCATTCCACATGGATCCCGGCCTGAAAACCTGGGCGCTGCACCGCAAAGCAGATATCCTCAGGGACACAAACCTGGCAAAGACCCCCGAATGGATTGCCTACGACACCGTGCCGCCGGTCGCCAGCTGGTTCCCGCTTGACGACTGCAATCTACAGCCGTACAACAACTATGCGCTCTATCTCACCCAGGCCATGTTGCCGGACAGCCGCCTGATGGATTGGCACGTTTCCCGACATGGCGAAGTCATCGGCACCTACATGCAGGACGTGCTGGCCGCCCTGCTCCTGCGCCGAGAGCCGGTCAGCCCATTGCCGCCCGAGCTGCCCCGCGCCCGGCTCTTCCGCGATCATAATCTTGTCCATTTCCGCAGCGACTGGGGTCCGGACGCCTTTGCCGCCAGCTTTGCGGTGCGCTGGTATGGAGGACATTGCCATGGCGACATGGGAGCATTCACCCTCTGGTCGCATGGCAAGTTCTGGGCCATCGACAGCGGCTACGGCCAGCGCTGGGCCGATGCCCACAACGTGGTGCTGGTGGACGGAGAAGGCCCGAATATGGAAGGCGGATCCGGCCAGGTTGCGGTCGGCGGTGAACTGCTCCAGTATTTCGACTCGCCGTTGGCTACGGTCACCGCCTGTGACTCCACCGATTCCTGGCGCTACACCTTCGCCGGACACGGTGTTGCCGGTGGTCGTTCGCCCTATTCCGGAGGACTCGCGCAGGCTCGCCGCACCTTTGCTGTGCTCTGGGGCGATGATACGGCCAGAATCCCGCCCTACGCGTTAGTTCACGACCACCTCCTCAAGGATGATGCCGACCATACCTATGACTGGTTGCTCCAGACCTGGAACGGCCATGCGATCGAAATCAGGGAGCGTGGAGCGGAAATCCACTGCCCGTTTGATGACCGCTGGCTTGAAGGGCCGCGCGGCCTGACTGAACCGACCGAAATTGCCGCCAACTCGCTTGAGCAGGATGTCGAGATCAAGGAAGCTGGCGACTACAGCCTATATCTCTTCGGTCGCGGCGATGACCAGTGGAATGGTGCCACTATCAATGCACAGATAAACGGCAAGATGGTCGGCTATGTCGCGGTAAGCGGCCCGACCTGGGGCTGGAACGCAATCACCCGTAAACCCGTCGCCCTGCAACCCGGCAAGCATACCGTCCGCCTTCAACAGAACGCCTCCAGAAATAGTCCACGCCTTAGGTGGCTCATGCTTTCCCGGAAGCCGGATCTGGATTTGCCGACATTGGTCAAGCCGATCAACGATGCTGACAGCGTCACGGTCGCGTTCGGCGGCACAACCCGCATCCAGGGCGACGGGTGGAAGTGGGTGGACGGCTCGAAGGATCCGGCCAAACTGCAGGTCGAATTTCTGCTGCCGGAGAAAATCACCCTGCGTCAGGATCTCTACGACCGCACGGCCCGTTGGCGGGAGGTACATCCACGCCTGCATGCCGAGACCACCACCAAAGCGGGTCGCTTCCTGGCGATGCTCTATCCCCGGGAACCTGGAGCCGCGCCACTTAACGTGCAGGTGTTCCCGACGCGCTACGCCTTCCGGCACCAGATCGTCTGGCCGGGAGCAGTGGACTACGTCGCCGAAGCAACCCTGACGACAGGCGGACACGGCACTGACGGCACGTTCGCAGTGGTACGGGTGCCGATACGCGAAGGTTCCCCGCCGGGCAACGCCCACTTGAACAATCTGAGCGAATTGCCCGACGATACCCAGTACCTGCTGGTCAACGGCACCAAGTTGCAATTCAAGCGCGACCTGGTCAAACTCACCGACGATCTGCTGGGCGAACTGAACTGGCAAACCAGCAACTGCGGCCTCCGCGCCACCGTCGCCCGCCAGGGCAAGCGTCTGGAAATCCAAGTGCAAATAGACCCCCTGGCCAACTATCCGCTTGAACGCCGGGTCAGGCTCGAATGCTTCGGCCCGGGAGTGGAAACCGTCACTTTCAACGGCGAACCGGCCACCTTCGACCGCGATGGCAAGCTGATCTGCGTCCGCGGCAAGGGTCGCCTGCACGAATCGACCATGGAGCGCATCCGTCAACACACCCGTGAATCCTACGAACAATTCCTCCTGAATTCGAACAAAAATCTGATTCCGTGAAGGAAATAACGAACTGCAACTTGAAAGACGATAAGCATATCTTCCAATTCACCGGTTTCTGGCAGGAGTTTTACTTCAAAAAGAGATTCTGCCCGTGAAAAAACACAATTTTTCATCGGGCTATTATCACGGATCCACCGCGATGAAGTGGGATAATTTGCTTGCGCGCTGTATGTTATTGCATGCAGAATCAGGGGCACACTCTTAAAATCGACGATTCCGCCGGAAGCCCGAAAGGCGGCGGGAGGAATGCCGCAGCCGCGGGCTCCAGGTTCGGCGACTATGAGCTGCTGCACGAGATCGCGCGCGGCGGCATGGGCGTCGTCTACAAGGCGCGGCAGATCAGCCTGGACCGGATTGTCGCACTGAAGATGATCCTTTCGGGCGCGTTCGCCGATGAAACCGCAGTGCGGCGCTTCGAGACCGAGGCCAAGGAGCATAAACAAATCCATCCCCAAGGATCTGGAGGCGATATGCCTAAAATGCCTCGAAAAGAAGCCGGAAAGAAGATATGCCTCCGCCAAGGACTTGGCGGACGATCTGCGGAACTTCATCGACGGCGAGAACATTTCCGCCCGGCCTCTCGGCGTCTTCGGCCGAATGAGCCGCTGGGCGCGGCGCCGCCCGTTCTTAGCGGTGACCTTGGTCGCACTGCTCGTATTCTACCTGAACCACCTGACCTTCATGGCGCTGGGCGTTCCCGGCGAGGGCGGAACCTTCCACAAGCTGATAACCTTGCTCGTATTGATCTGGGCCGCCGGCGCGGTCCTGTTCCAGCGCCTCTCGACCTGGTCGAAGGGCGGCGAGCCGTCGATTTATTCCTGGGCGGTCTTCGACGTGGCAATGCTCACGCTCATCCTGTTGATCGGCGACGGCCCCCGGAGCATCCTGACGATAGCCTACCCCATACTTATCGCCAGCACGGCCCTGCGCTTCCGCATAATGCTCGTATGGACAGTCGCCGGACTCTCAGGGCTCAGCTACGCCCTGCTCGTATTGGACGCGCATTTCCGCCGCCCCTCCCACATGCCGGACCTCAAGCACTGGGTCATATTCATCATCTCGCTCTTCGTCTTCGCCCTCATACAGCAGGCGATGCTACGCCGCTCAAAGGCCGGAAAGACAACAAACCAGTAATAGTTCTTCCAGATTCAGATTTCCTGACCCACCCGCTATGAAGAGTTAAAAGCGGCTGAGAAACGCCCATGTTGCTTTTCAAGGCGGGGCGCCGGAAATCTGAACTGAAATACCTTCCGGGGGTCGGTATTTCACCACATATCTTTTTTCAACGGATCAGGATTGTAAGATTTATATGTTCGGATTCTTGCAAAAAGATTTACCGGAATATTTTTATAGATGAAAGGGAAGTAATAAATGGGGCTAAAAAGATGGTCGGGATGGAGAGATTCGAACTCTCGACCTTTAGACCCCCAGTCTAACGCGCTAACCAGACTGCGCTACATCCCGCCAGGCCTATAAAATGCACTTCTGCGAGTGCTTTTCAAGCCTGCGAGATTTTTTTCGCAAAAAGCTGTTGATTTTTTCCCGCGGAATGTCAAATTAGCTGAAATGGGAATTCAAAACATCATTGAAAGGGAATAGTAAAATGAAGAAAGCCGTTGCCTTGTTCGCACTGGCGATCATGCTCTCCGCAGGCAGCTCCTCCAATGCCGCAGTCACCGACACGCTTCTTATGTATATCCCCAACAGGGCCGTCGACTTTGTGGACTGCTTCTCCGCGACCGTCGGCTTCGGTCCCGCCATAGAAGGGCGCGCATGGGTGACCAGATGGCTCTCCTTCGGCGGCGGCATCGGCGCCACCGCGAAGGTCGTGAAGCAGATCAACAGGCAGTACGGGACATGCCTCGACTCGGGCTGGAACGCCCACTTCATGGTGATCTCCGCCGAAGCATACGAGATAGAGAAATGCTCCCGCGGCGTCAAGAAATACTACCAGTATTCGACCGGCGTCCCGCTCCCCGGCGAGAAGATCTACGACATCCACAACGGAGAGAGGGACTTCTGGTCCATCGGTGCGGAAGGCGCGGTTCTCGGCCAGTTCAGCTTCGAGATTCACCCCATCGAGATGGCCGACTTCATCACCGGCATCTTCTTCATCGACCTCAAGGGCGACGACATCAAGGGCAGCGACCTTAGGAACTGAGGGCGGCGGGATAAATCAGCGATTCCGAAAGGCGTCCGGGAACGGGCGCCTTTTTTTTCGGAGACGCGTATCCTCAGTTGAACGGCTCCGGACAAAGCGATGCAATATCAAGATCCTGATTCACCGTTTCGGGCTTTGCACAGGAAAAGATTATGGAATTCCTCCAGGCGTATTTAAGCGGAATATTGACGGCCAGCGGATTCTTCTCCCTGGTGAACGTCATCCTTATCGACATCGTGATGAGCGGCGACAACGCGATAGTCATCGGCCTGGCCACGAGGAACCTGCAGGGGGCCGAGAGGAAGAAGGCCATCGCGGCAGGGGTCGTCCTCGCCACGCTCATGAGGGTGGGCTTCGCGCTCGCCGCCGTGCGCCTGCTCCAGATAGTCGGCCTGAAGTTCGCCGGCGGCCTGCTTCTGCTTTACGTGGTATGGAAGTTCTACAAGGAGCTCCGGGCTGGGAGGCATGAGGACGGCACGGCGCCGGGCAGGGCTGCGTCGGGGCTCGCCGGCGCGATATGGCTCATCGTCCTGGCCGACGTGTCCATGAGCCTCGATAACGTCCTGGCGGTCGCGGGCGCGGCCAGGGAGAACCTGCTTGTCCTCGGAATAGGTCTCTTCTTCTCGATACTGCTGATGGCCGTTGCGTCGGGCTACATCGCCAGGAAGATGGATCAGTTCCCGCAGATACAGTGGCTGGGCCTGCTCATCATACTGTTCGTCGCCATTGAGATGCTGCTGTCCGGAAGCCACGAGCTCGACGAAAAGCTCTTCCATGTCAACATACTCCCCTTCGCCTCGATAGTGCTCGGAATCATCGGATTCCATCTGCATTCGCGATACGTCAAGCCCGCAAGCGAGGCGAAGATCGCCGTCTGGTGCTCGAAGAACTGGAGGGGCATTTTCATCGCCGGAATACTGCTCTTCCTCTGCCTCTTCTTCTTCGGGCACATCGTCCACGACTACTTCACAGCCCATCCGGCCTTCCAGTACTTCGCGATGGCGCTCGCCCTCTTCATCATCATCGAGATCACCGCCACCATGCGCGGCGGGAGGGACAGGTAAGATTTTCCGTTTTTTCCCTTTTCGAGGGCTTGACGGCCCAAAAAGTGTATGATACTCTTAATACAATGAAGGACTTTGCATGCGGAGAGTCAATCCATGATAAAGCAGAGGGCAGGAATAGGCGACAGCCTGAGGAGCTTCATCCTCGGGCGGATAAGGGAGGGCAAGTGGGCGCCGGGCTCGAGGATTCCCGGCCTCAGGGAGCTCGGGGGTGAGTTCAATGTGAGCCAGGCGACAGTCCAGCGGATATTCGACGAGCTGGCGAGGGAGCGAGTCCTGGTCGCGGTACACGGCAGCGGCACATACGTCAGCGACGACGTCAATACGAAGATACCCCTGACGCCGCTCGAGAAGAACATCCTTGTGATGATGCCGGACATGCCCGACCTAGAAAGCCTCAAGGACGAAGCCCTGAAGAAGTCCATCCTGGTCTCGCACTACTGCACGTCCGAGGACAGGCAGTCCGTCGATAAGGAGAGGCAGCTTCTTCTCGCCGCGCTCCGCAACAAATACATGGGTGTCATACTGATGCCCTCCCCTCTTCCGCCGACCAACCGGGACTTGTTCGGAAAAATGAGGAGGGAGGGGGTGAAGGTCCTGCTGACAGGGCATTACGACTATATTCCGGCGATGGCCGGTGAAAGCTATCTTCTTCCCGACTTCGAGATGGCGTCCAGGACGGCCCTCACGAAGATGGCGCTGGCCGGCTACAGGAATTTCATCTACATGTACAAGAGCCTGAACACAGGCTTCTATCTGAACTTCCTCCGGCGGGGCTACGACGACGCAGCCAGGGAGCTTTCGCTCCGGTGCCTGCCTCCGGCTGACATCAGCACGGAAGACATTACGGAGATTGTCCGGAAGCTGCCCAGGAGAACGGCGGTCATCACCCCCCATCCGTCAGGCGCGGAAGACATCATGGGGGTTGTGCGCGGACTCGGAAGGGCCTCCGCCAGGGACATCGGTGTCATATGCAGCTTCGGCAATCCGAAGACCGTAGGCGTGGACTGCATGAGCTTCGACTACCAGATTCTTGTGAAAAGGGCGCTCGAATACATATGCGACAGCTCCATTCCGGCCGACAGGCCGTACCACGAGTTTTTCAGGGCGGATTACGTAAAGGCCGAATCCAGGGAGGGGTGACATGAGTTCCAAGCCCAAATCTCAAGCTTCAGGCACCAGACGCCGGGGCGCGTTCACGCTCATCGAACTCCTGGTCGTAATCGCAATCATATCGATCCTCATGGCGATCCTGCTGCCCACCTTAAAGGAGGCAAAGCGCCAGGCGCACATCAACGGATGCAAGAACCATGAGAAGCAGCTTTACCTCGGCTTGTCGATGTATGTGCTCGACTCGAACGATTACCGCCCCCGGCCAGTCCTCTGGGATCTGACGACGCCCCAGTCACAGAACACCTACAACCTGACTACGGACGGTCCAACGGACGGCGCCACGCCGGTCGGCCTCGGCCTCCTCTACCAGCATGGATATGTCAGGTCCGGAGCGGTCTACTACTGCCCGGGCGCGTCCGATTTCTATGGCCCGTACGCATACTGCTTCGGTCCCGATATAAACTGGGACACCGGCGCGAAAGGGTGGACCTACAGCAACTTCGCATACCGCCTTAATGCAAGCGGAAACGTGAAGCCCAAATGGGATCAGTGGAAGGGACAGGCTATCATCAGCGATCTCGCGGGAGTCAACGCCGGAAACTATGGGCTGCTCACCTCATATCTGCACGGAGGCATACAGGCCAACGCGAACAACTGGAACCAGCTTGTCTACGGCTACGGCATGAACACGTTCTACCACGACGGCCATGCGGAATTCGTAAGAGTCAAGACTTGGATGAACAACCTGTTCGGCGTGTCGTCGGCCTCGAATGTCCTGAGCAACAGATGGGCCACCTACGAGTTCTGGACCGTGGCCGACAGGAGGAACGGAGTCTGGTGAACCGCCTGAGCCATGCCGGCGCATTATTTGCATACGCCGCATGAAACAAGTAGACATGGATTTGTAGCCACGGCTTTATGAGCCGTGGGCGCTTTATGCAATGAGGCGGCTGCAATATCAACTTATTTATGTCGTCTCATATAATTCGATTTCAAAATTAGGAGGATGCTGATGGGGAAATTCATGGACGGACACGAATTGGGCAGGACGGCTTGCGCCGGCCTACTGTGGGTCTTGATTTTCGTCGGCGCTTCCGCGGCTTTGGAAGCGGAGGAGCCGGCGGCGGAGCTCATGCCCCTACCGGAGGCGGTAGTCGTGAAGACTCCGAAGCCTCCGGTGATCGACGGGAAGATCGACGACGGCGAATGGGACTTCGCCACGGCCGGAACCGGATTCATGGCGAAACGGTTCTCCATCGAGAAGCAGATACTGGCCCGCAACCAGACGGTGTTCTGGTTCACATACGACGACAAGAATCTCTACGTCTGCATCAAAAACTACCGCGGCGCAGATCAGACGGTCCTTCGCAAGGGCGCACGCGATCCCGACTGGGTGAACATCGTCTTCGACGACTCCAACGAGATATGGTTTACGCCGCCGGCGGCAATGCCGACCACGTATCAGACGCTCTTCAACTCGTATCCCGCCGTCTACGACGTAATGCTCATCCCTTCGATCGGCCACATCGGGAAAGGCTGGGAAGGTAAATGGAAGATCGCCTGTTCTGAAACAAGGGAATATTGGATCGTCGAGGCCGCCGCGCCGATCGCATCGTTCGGCGTCGAAGGGATAAAGGACGGCGACACATGGAAGGCGCTCTTCACCGCCGACGTGCTCGGCTCATCGAGCTTCCGCCGCTGGGGCCCGTGGGTCACCCACGCTTTCAAGGAAATGGCCGGACACGACATCGTCCGCTTCAAGGAGAACGCGCCCGCCGTCCAGATGCTCGACGTAGAGAATGTGATGACCGGCAAGGCGGAGTTTCCGATGGCCGTGACGGCACCTCTGAAAGGCGCATGCAAGGTGGAGCTCAAGATCCGCTTCGGAGCCGGCCTCAAGCCGTCCCCGGACGACGTCGTAGTGGCGAGGACGGTCGAAGCCGCCGACGGCAAAAGAGAAGCGTTCACGCTTTCCGCCGACATCTCAGGAATCAAGCTCCCGAAGAAGGCGTTGGACACGGAACCGCCAAGCGAAGCGCCTGTCGGTTACTGCGAAACCACGGCCACGGACGGAAACGGCACACTTCTGTATCACTATGTCTTCCGCTTTCCTGTGGACGGGCATAAAAGGACTCCGCCGGAAAAGCTTGTCCAGAACGCATACGACACGGCGTTCGGCGTCCAGGCATTCCAGGCACCGCTCAGCAAAAAGCTTGTCGTGACCGTTGACCGCCTCTACATGCCCGATCGTGCCGACGTGGCGGGCGGCCAGTCGCGCCTGATCGACAAGGAGGATGGCAAGATGGTCGCCAAGGACGTGCTTCCCGCATTCCGCAACGACTACTCCAAGTTCACGCTGGACATCTCCGGGCTCAAGCTGCCGATGGAGAACGAGGAGGCATGGAAGGAGAGGGAAAAGATAAACAAGACCAACGAGCTTATCGCAGAAACCAACAAGGAACTTAAGGAGAAGGGCCAGGCTGAAATCAAGTTGAAGCCGGATCCCGGCCCCTTCCCGAAGGAATACACCTTGGAAACCGTCCTGAACGGCAAGGACGGCAAGGAGATCGCGAAGGTCGAGACTCCGGTCAAGCTCATGGACTATCAGTATGAATGGCTCGGGCACGACCTCGGAATCTCCGACAAGGTGATTCCGCCCTGGACTCCGGTCCGCTGGAAGGACGAGAAGATCACGATGTGGAACAAGACATACACGATCGACAGCCTGGGCCTGGCGCAGGATCTGGTCAACGGCGGAAGCCAGATGCTGGCCGGGCCCATGAGCCTCGTCGTAAGCGCCGACGGCAAGGAAAGCTCCATCGCGTCGGAGCCGCCCGTCATCAGGAAGATCAGGGACGCATATGTCGAGATGTCAGGGACTTCCCGCTGGGGCGATCTTGAAGTGAAGGTGGAGTCGAGGGTTGAGTTCGACGGCTTCGTCAAGAACCGGATGACGCTCAACCCCTTGAAGCCGGTCAGGATCGACCGCATGTCGCTGCTCGTGAGGCTTCCGGCCTCGGTCGCGCAGTTCATGGCCGCCTCGCCCGGAGGGCACTGCTCCATCGGCCCGGTTCCGGAATCATGGTCGTCCAAGGCCATCGCGCCCGGCTCCCGCTTCGGCAGCTTCGTCCCCTACGTCTTCCTCACCAATTCCGAGCAGGGATTCTGTTGGGCCGCGGACAACGACCAGGGCTGGGTCATAGACCCCAAGGGAGACGCGCTGACCTTGGAAAGCGACGGCAAGACGGTCAGCTTCCGCGCCAACTTCGTACAGATGCCGGCCACCTTGGAAAAACCCGTCACCATCGAATACGCATGGACGGTCACGCCACAGAAGCCGCGTCCGGGGGACTGGCGGGCCGTCGCGTTCACATACATGAAACTTTATCCTCAGATGCGGCCGGTGATGCTCGGAGGCTTCGATCGCCGAAAGGTCTGGGACTACTACTGCAGCCCTTATCCGACGGACATGGACAAGTCCCGGAAGGAGATAATGCAGAGCCGCAGAGATCTCTCCGGCATCACCTACTTCGTCGGCCACACCGGCGACGCACTCGGATGGTGGGAGGACTACAAGGGCCGCGACTTCAAGGTGCTTGCGGCCGACTGGGGCGCCGTGCCGGGGGACACCGGGCTGGGGATAGTGACACGCGCCAGAGGTCCCAACGACTACGAGCTCTGGAACTGGGACCGATGGATCCGCCTCGGCGGCCTCGAAGGGACCTACTACGACATCAACAGCCTCGAGCAGGAATGGAATTTCCTGGCCGGAACCGCATATTTCCTCCCGAGCGGCCAGCTCCAGCCCGGCTACAGCTACCTCGGCCAGCGCGAATATATGAAGCGCCTCCGATACATATACGAAAGCCACGGGAAAAAGGCACCTTACCTCTTCCACCACAGCACCAACAGCCACCCGGTCTTCTCCTGGCTGACCGACATTCTGTGGGAGGCGGAGAACGTCCATCCGTCGGACCTCGACGCCGATTTCATCAAGGTCTACCCCGCGGTCCGCATGAGGACGCTCGCAATGGGCGAAAACATCGGCGCGTCGCCGCTCTTCGTCTGCGCAAACCACGACAACCTCCCATTCCACAAGGCGCAGTTCATCGGGTGGGCCGCGATACACGACACGATTGACGGCTCGCATCCCTGGGACTTCCTCGCCGCGGAAAACGAGCTCTGGCAAGGGGATACAAAGTTCCTGCCATACTGGAAGAAAGGCCTGGGCGTCGGCTCGAAGACAGACGATGTCCTGGCTTCAGCCCATGTCCGCGGAGGACATGCGCTCATCTGGATAATGAACACGGCCCGCAAGGATCAGGACGCCACGGTTCAAGTGGACATTAAGTCGTTGAACTTGGATCCGGCTAGAACTAAAATCTTCGACGCCGAGACCGGGGAGGCATATTCCCTCGCGGACGACCAGCTCAAAGTCAAAATCCCGTCCCGCATGTGGAAGGCCGTGCGCCTGCAGGAAATCAGCAGGCTCAAGGACGGCCAGACTTTCACCGCGGACTTCGAAAGCGGCGAAATAGCCGCGGACGAAAGCGTGGGATACCGCTACGCAGTCGGAAAGGAAGTCGCCCCGGCATGTGTCCGCGGGAAAAGCGGGCTCGGCGCCGACCTGGAAGATGCGCGCACATTCTGGACACGCCACATTCTCGATGGAAAATCGGGGAACATCGAATACAACATACAGTTCAACAAACCGGTCGAAGGCAAGTTCTTTTCCATGGCCGCAGGAAATCCGCAGGGCGACTGCATGGAAGACCTGAATCTAGTGATCCGCAAAGGCAAGCTGTTCCTTGAAACAACAATAACTGAAAAGGCTGAAGACCCCAAGGCAAAGCCGAAGAAGTCGGTGAAAATCCTGGCCGAAGCACCCTGGACTGTCGCCGTCGGCAAGGATTGGCACGACGCAGAAATTAGCTGGAACGGCAGGAACTTCAAGTTCATCCTCGACGGCAAGGAACTGCTGGCGGCCGCCCTCCCCGGCGATATTCCAGCTTCAACATACCAGCGAGCCCTCGAAACTTTCGAAAGCGAGCGGAGCGTGATGAAAATAAGCCCCGCGACCGTCGCATTCGGCCCTATGGCAGGTGCCGTGATAGACAATCTGAAAATGGGAAGATAGGCGGAATATGCGTCATGCGACGAACGGTTTGTGGAATCCATTCCGGCAAATATCATAATGGGTTTGTCCGAACAGCGCCTGGAGCGCACCGGGCCTTGTGGCCGACTTTTCACCGACCCTGAGGCAGTATACCAAGGCCTGGACCTTTCCCGGCGGGTCGGTCAAAGGAGCTCACATCATGGTGTCCGACGTCAAGGCGGATCAGTGGTGCCCGTCCTGGGGCGCGCTCGGCGAAAATTCGCCTTACGACATCACGCACGGCGGGGCGGCCAACCTGCTGCGGACGGATTTCAGCGTCACCACCGTCCCCAGAGCCATCTCCGCAGGCACAATGAACAAGACGCCTTACAGGGCAAACTTCGGCGGCGGCTGGTTCAGTTGGGCCGACGCCCAGGCCATGAAATGATGGAGACCACAGCCTTCCCGCAGAACGGCGGGCGGATGGAAGCCTGGATGTCCGGCATGCATCAGAAGCACCAGAGATAAAAGGATCGTGACAAGTTGTGAGAAGCAATTTCATCCGAATTGCCCTGTTCGCATTGCCATTTGCGGCATTCGCATTCGCCATAGATGCCTGCGCGGAGGAAAAGGGCCTCATCTTTGCGGTGGACTTCGAGGGATCGGAAAAGTCCGCCGGCCTGATGGACGGCGATCCGGCCTCCGACGACATCCTCGAGGCTGTAACCGCAGGAGGAGATCCCAAAGGCTACGGGAAGGCGTTCCCCAAGGATCCTCCTTTTCCGGGAGACGCGGGCAGGGCGAGGAATATCCGGGTTGTCGACGAGGGTTTTTCCGGAAGGGCCATATCGGTCGATGAAGGCTCTGTCGGCCCCATTTATTCCTTGAAGGGCAACTTGTGGCCGCCGTCAGGGACCGTCAGCTTCTGGATCCGCCTGGAAAACATACCGGCCTTCGGCAGGAAACCGTCGATACCGCTATGCTCGCTCGGCGAGACGAACTTCCTCCTGGCCGAAGCCCCCGATTACGCGTCCGCCGGGGAGAACCGCCAGGCGGTACAGATAAGGAAGGGCAAGCAGGAATGGATGACGCTTTTCCTGCCCAAGCCGATCGAGGCCGGCAAGTGGTGCCATGTCGCATTCGGATGGAACACAAGCCGCATGCTCCTCGCCGTGAACGGAATCCCGCTCCGATGGTATCAGAGCAGCCCGTCTGAACTCTTCTCACATTCGCCGGGGGTGTGCCCACCTTCACACCTGGTGCCTGGCGGCATTAACGGCGCAGTCTCGGCCTTCACCCTCGACCGAATAAAGATTTACGACAGGCTTTTGGGCGATGAAGACCTTGCGAAGGAAAGCTCCCTCGCAAAACTTCCACGACCCGACAGGAAACCGATCGAGAAGGCTCCGCCCGCAAGCGGAGGACGCTTCGCGACCGACGCAACATATTCATATCCGGTCAAGAAAATATTCTTCGAGTTCGACGCCTCGGGGTTGGAGCTCCCCGGCGGCGGCAAGGCTGTCCTGAAGGTAAACGCTGCAGACTCCGACGGGAAAGGTGTCGGCACGGCGGAGATTCCCCTCGAAGGAAAAGACCGTGCCGCCTTTTTCATCCCGCCCGCCGCCGCCGAACTGGCGCCCGGGAAATATGTCGTAAGAGCGGAGCTTATGGCCGACGGAAAAGCCGTGATGTGCTCGGAAACTCCGATGGAGGTCAGGAAATACGAATGGCTCGGCAACAGAATCGGCTGCTCCGACAAGGTTCCGCCCCCTTGGACTCCCGTCAAAGTCCAGGGCAATACCGTCTCCTGCTGGGGAAGGGACTACAGGTTCGCGGACAACGGCTTCCCGGAAGGCGTTTCCTCGCTTCAGCCCGAGCCGACGCATGGGGAAGAAATCAAGGAACTGCTTGCGGCTCCTGTCGAAATCGTCGTCGAGAAGGCCGGAAAAAGGATTCCGCTGGAGAAGAAAGACTTCAATATCTCCCAGGCAAAGGACTGCGAGGCGGACGTGAAGGCCGTCTGGGGAAACGGCGACCTCTCAGTGATCGTCGACGGGGTTTTGGAATTCGACGGATTCTACAAGTTCAAGGCCGGCATACGCCCGGTAAAACCTGTCGCCGTCGACACTGTCTGCCTGGACATCGCCGTCCCGGACTCCATCGCCCGGCTCTTCTACGCGATCGGGGGGAAGGCCAACAAATATGCCTGGACAGGAATAAGCCTTGAGGACAAGGCCGACGGCCTTCTCTGGGATTCGCTATCTGCGAGCAAGAGGCACGAGATTGCCAACAAGGCGAATTTAGTCTCATATCTCTGGCTCGGCGACGACGACCGGGGGATAGCCATGATGATGGACAACTCCAGATCATGGCAGGTCGACCCCCGAAAGGCCACTACGGAACTCGTCCGCAAGGACGGGAAGACTCTCATCAGGATGTTCCTGAAAAACCTGCCGGGCGATCTCGCCGAGCCCATCGACGCCGAACTCTCAGTCCAGGCGACCCCGGTTCGCCCGAGGCCGCCCGGCGGAAGCTTCAGGAAGCTCGAGCACGCGTTCACCAACCGCTGTTTCTTCTTCGACAGGCCGCTGGTGTTCCCCGGCTGCTTCGACGAGGCCAACAATCCGAAGGGAAACTACGGACAGGGAATCGCCGAGCTCAGGAGGCAGGGGAGGAAATGGTGGCGCTACCTGACGCTCATCAGCGACAGGATACCCTTGGAAGATCCGTCGTGCAGCGAGAACGCCGACATCATGCGCAGCTGGAACTCCCACGAATACAACGGCGAACGCATCGACTTCATCCTCTACTGGATCAAGCAGTGGATCGACAAGACCGGAGTCGGCGGGCTTTACTGGGACTTCTGCGGGCCATACACCACTTCAAACGTCCTCGGCGGCCTCGCATGGGAGGACAAGGACGGTAAAGTCAACCCCTCGTACTACGGATTCGGCAGAAGGGAGTTCATGAAGAGGACCAGGAACCTGCTCCTCGAGACACAGCAGCCCCCATGCATGGAGGCGCACATGTCAACCACCCCGACCGTAGGATACATCGGCCTATGCGACATATGGCTCGACGGCGAGCACCAAGGATTCCCCCCTGAGAACATGCAGGAGCCGGACATGGTCGACCGGTGGTTCAACAAGCCGGGCATGGACATACTCAGGATCAGCTCAGGCGCGCAGTGGGGTGCGACAATGAAGTTCAACAACTACTTCGGCGGCAACGAGCCTATCTACGCGCTGCTCGGACAGTTCAACTACGACTACGGATTCCTAAAGATAAACTCCGACGCCCCAAGCTTCGGCATCGACCGGGATGACTGCATATTCGTGCCATACTGGGACGACAGAAAGTTCGTGGAGCTGCAGGAAGGCGCAAAGGACGTCCTCGCCGCACAATGGCTCAGGCCGGGCATGATGAGGACTTTGATCAGCAACATGGCGGCTGACCCGAAGCATCTTTCCCTAAAGATACTCATGGACAAGGCGGGGCTGCCCAAGGACTCGGCAGTGATCGACGAGCGGACTGGCGAGTCGCTCCCGTCGAACGGCGGCCTTGTCGGACCGCTCAGAGTGGACGGCCACAGCTACCGCGCTCTGCTTTGCGCCCCCCAAGGAACATTCGCGCCCACGGCAGCCCTCCCGTTCCCCGAAGGGATCGCACCCGAAAGCGACAGATTCGACTCGCTCGCGAAGGAATGGACCTTCGAAACTGCGCCCATCAAAAAGCCCCCGGAAAACTTCTACAGGAAAGACAGGCTCGCAGCCCCCAGCAACGGCTGGCTGAGAATATCGGGAAGCCATTCGACACATTCCCTCATCAGGAAAAAGATCTGCCTGGACAAGGGATCCGTCGAACTGACGATCGCAAGGCAGCCCGCCGAGGGCAACCAGCAGAAAAGAAACGGAATGGAGCCCGGGCTGGCACTCTACTGGGACAAGGATCACTGGTTCAGGATACGGGTTACCGCCAAGGAGATAGCATGCGACGGCAGGAACGGTTCCACCGGCATAAACGAGTCAGAGCCCGGAACCAATGCGCTGAACAACGTCAGATTCTCGCTTCAGGGAAACACCCTTGACCTCTGTGCCGAGAAGTCGGCAGGAAGCGGAAAATGGAAGACCATCTGCTCAGTCACGCCTCCCGAGGACGCGCTTTCCTTCGACCCCGAATTCTGGATACTGATCGGCTGCGGCAAGGACGGCAACAACGATTTCCTCTGCAACAGCGAGAGCGCTTCAATCCACTGCCTCAACGAAACCTTCTACAAGAACTTGATAATCAGAAAGGAGCCATGACAATGCCATCCTTCACGACGAAAACGCCCGGAAGGCTTTTCACTTTGATCGAACTCCTGGTCGTCATCGCAATAATTTCCATACTGATGGCTATCCTTCTCCCCGGGCTCAAGGAGGCGAAGCGACAGGCGCACATCAACGGCTGCAGGAACCATGAAAAGCAGCTCTACTACGGCCTCTCAATGTATGTGATGGATTCCGACGATTATGTCCCGAGACCCCTCGCCAAGGAGACAAATAGGGACGGCCATCACACCTGGGGGCTGACCGGTTATGGCGATGGCAAAGCTTGTGGCCTAGGACTATTGTTTGCGCATGGGTATATTAACTCGCCGGCAACCTTCTATTGTCCCGGCTCGCCTAACTTCTACGGATATTACGCAAGATATTTTGCTCCGAGTTACAACTGGATGACCAGCGCTCCAGGCTGGATAAACTCCAATTATGCTTATCGCTTTGCCGGCAACTCAAGCAATCCTTTCATCTATCCCTTTCCAAAATTAGATCAATGGAAAGGCCGTGCGATATTAAGCGATCTGACCACTATACTAAGCGAGCCGCTGCCGAGAGAGGATATAAATCTCATACATAGCTCCGCCACAGGTACCTTCGCCGCCGCAAACCCGCATATATCCGGCTACGGAATGAACACCGCCTACCACGACGGCCACATCGAGTTCGCCAGGGTCAGGGACTGGGTCAACAACCTGTATGGATATGCGTATCCGGCGCTGAACAACCGCTTTCCGTCATACGACTTCTGGAAAATCGCGGACAAAAGGAACGGAGCCACGACAACTCAATGAACAAAGAAACTCTTAAAATCGCGGTCCTCGCCGACCTGCACTACGCCCGAGTTCCAAACACCGCAATATCCGCACGCCAGGGGCATCTCGCACAGAAGCTGCTGGCAACGGCCGCCGATCTTGTCAACGGCGCCGTGAGGCCTGACGTCGTGCTCATGATGGGCGACCTCGTCGACAAGCCGGATCCTCCCGAAGCCCGCGAACTGCTGGCGGAGCTCAAGGCCGCCGCCGACACATTCAAGGCACCCACAGTCATCATCCCCGGCAACCATGATCCCGCGCCCGGCAAGTTCTACTCAGTCTTCGGCAGGCCTCCGGATCATCTTGATGTCAAAGGATTCAGGATCATGCCTTTCATCGACAAGGGCGAGCCCGAATGCAATGCGGGCAGGAACAGCGAAGACATCCGGAGGATGGCTGGCGCCGGCAAGGACTTCCCCGGATTCAAGATAAGCGTCCAGCACGTGCCGCTCTTCCCGCCAGGGACGCACTCATGCCCCTACAACTACGTCAACGCAGATGAAATAATCAGGATCATGAAGGAAAGCAAGTTCCTCCTCTCCGTCGGCGGACATTTCCATGAGGGCCTAGACCCACTGGAATCCCAGGGGATGTATTTCACCGCCGCACCCGCCTTATGCGAGGCCCCTTTCAGATTCATGGAAATCACGATCGGCACGGATTCCGCTCCCCGAGCAAAATACCATGCCCTCAAATATCCCGCCTCCATAAAATGAACATTTCACGCCGCCATCCCACTGGATTGCGGGTGGATGGATGCTTGTATGGACGGACGCTCCGACATTACAGCGGCTCAGCCGGACGATGCGCCGCCAACCCGCAAAATGTAAGCGTTAAGCCGGTTCTTAACGAGTATGCAGGCTCACGCCAAGTATGGCGAAGTCGCCGAAGTCGCCAGTGCCGCTTTCGGCGAAAGCGGCATACTTCGCAAAACCCGTATCAAGCGCTTAAACCAGCTTAACGGTTATCGCAAAATCGCCGGAAAATTATTGCCATATATTTTAATCTTCAAAATATATAGTATAATTTCAACGTGCGGATTGGCACATGGCTTCAAGGGGAATTGCAATGCATGAAAATCTTGCCGCTTTTTTGAAGAAGGCGCTTTTCTGCGCCGTCCTGCTTTCATTCGTGCTGCCGTTGACGGCCGCGGATCCGCCGAATGGCGCCCCATCCGACCCGCTGGCATCTGCGGTATCCGAGGCGGACATTGATGTCGCGGCCTGTATGGTCTCTGCGGACGGCAAGGCCGTTAAGCTCGACGACGAGATGATGTTCAACGCGCTCGGGCTTAGGGACACTCGCGCCCACTACCACAACTGGTGCGCCGGCTCGATCGACTACCACGACCTCCAAGGGCACAAATACCACTACAGGATCGCCTTCAAGAAACCTGTTGCTGTCGGCAGCCTCCTCTACACCACCCAGACGGCGGCGGTCCTCAGGGACGACGCCCAGTATCCCGGCGACCCGGAAAAGCCCGAGCAGTGGATCGTCCTGAAGGCGCCGCCATACCAGACGCGGACAAAGCTGATAACGTTCGATCCCGGATTCAAGGCCAGGGCCTTCCTCTTCTCAGACAGCCTCAAGAGCGGAAGATCCTTCCTGTCGCCGGTCCGCCTCTTCGCAAGACGCCTGCGCAACATAACTCCGCTCGCGTCGGCCGCGGCCAGCCGCGAATACAACGCGCCTGAAAGCTTCGGCGGAAAACTCTTCGCCGCTGCGGACGTCGTCAAGGCGCGCGGCCCTTGGATCAGCGGAGGGAAGAACGCCGAAGGAAATGTCACCACCCCGCCGATCTCCGACATCGATCCGGCCTGGCTTGCGCTTTCATGGCCCGAGCAGATCGGCGTCGCGGGAATATGGATGGAGGACAATTTCACGAAGATACGGCTCGATACATACCGCGGTCCGGACAACATCAGCCCGCTGCTGGCCACCGAAAAGGAATGGAAGGCCCTGGACGGCGGCAAGGTCCGATCCGTCCTCCGGAACGGACGCTGGCTTTACTTGCAGGAGCCGCTCAAGGTGCGCGGACTCCGCTTCTACACCGACAAGGTCACCGATCCGCGCGGAAAGGATCTGCAGGCTGAAATCAGCGCCCTTATTGTCTTCTCGGATCTCGGCGATGCGCCGACCCCGACAGTCGCGGAAGGACCGGCCGAGCCGCCATATAAATTTACGGTCGAGGTGCCCGGTGACGGGTTGCTTACAGTCGCCTTAAACGACGCCGACGGCATCCGCGTGCGCAACCTGATCGCCCGGCAGGAAGTCAACGCCGGAAAGCTGGAACTCGCATGGGATCTGCGGAACGACGCAGGCAAGTATGTCCCGCCCGGCAGCTACCGGTGGCAGGCGATCTGGCATCCGGGCCTGCGCCTGCGCTACGAGTTCTCAGTCTATCCGAACGTCTCCCAGCTCCATCCGGAAAACACCGCCTGGCTGAACGGCATGTCCGGCCCAGGCGGCTGGCTCGCCGACCACTCCCCGCCATACGGAGCCTGCAGCGCCGGCGACCGAGTCTACGTCGGTGCGCCCTGTCCCGAGGCTGGCGTCGGTTTCGCCGCTTGCGAACTTTCCGGCAGGAAGCTGTGGGGGATCCATTCCTTCGGCCCCTTCAGCGGCGCGCGCCGAATGGCCGCCGACGGCGACCGCGTCTTCGTCGAAAACTTGGGGATCGCGTACGACGACGTCGGAATCGAGCATGTCTGGGTCGTCGACTCGAAAAAGCAGGACTTCAAGGATTTCATAAAACGCCGCAGCGACGAGAAGCGCAAGGTCGGCGTCGTCGGCATGGCTGCCGGAGGGAACCGTCTCTACCTGGCGATCCGCGGCGAGGACCGCTGGCTGGTGAACGCCACAGGCGACGCCGCGGTCGACATCACAAGATGCCTCCCGTCATACAAGGAGCCGCGTCCGCCGAAACGGCCGTATGAGATCGTGCCGAACCCGCGCGACGACTTCATCCGCCTGTTCCGCCTCAAAGGCGATCCGCCGGGATATGCGGAGAACCATGGGTTGACTTATCTCGAATCTACCGCCGGCCCCCAGCGCCGACAGCACATCATGCTCTCATTCAAGAACCCCGTGAACATCGGCAGCTGCGTCTTCCCCGTCCCGCAGAAGGACTCCCCCTACAAGGTCAGGCTGAGCGCGCTGAAGCCCGACGCGGAATATCCTCCGAAGCCGAACAGGCGCGGCGACTGGATCGACTTCGAAAAGCAGGCCGAGCTCCCATGGGACATCGCCGTCGCCCCGCCCAACTGCTCCACAAGGGCGCTGCTCATAACCTTCACGAAGGGAGAGGAGGACGAGCTTTCCGACATCCTGGACGAGCCGGACAAGGAGGAACCCAAGGACGACGGCAAGGAAGTCAGCATGGAACAGGGCGAAGGGGAAGGCACGGGACTGATCGGCGGCGAAAAGGCATGGACCGGCCGCATCGAAGGCCTGAAGATACTCCGCCGCCGCTACGAAAACCTTTACAAGACCGCCAAGGTCTCGGTAAGCTCGGGCAAGGTGGACGACACCGGCGTATGGATCGCCGAACGCAAGGAGCCGCTCTCCGCCGAAAAGCCCGAATATTTCATGATGGAATGGAAGGAGCCGCAGCAAATCCGCGGCCTCGCCATCAAGGAGATAGACTGCAAGCTCGCCGAAGTCGACGTCTGGAACGGCGGAGAAGGCAAGCCGGTCGACATGCGAAACGACGACGGCTGGGAAAAGGTCGGAAGCTACACCCCTCGCCGCCGGATGAACCATCCGGGGTTCGGCGGCCACAACGCCCTGGCCCGCTACATGGACGACACCGTTGACTTCGGCAGAGAGATAAAGACCCGCGCCGTCCGCATCCGCGTCATGGAGCAGTGGCTGTCCGAAACTCGCGAGGGAAGCTGCGCCAAGGACGTCCTCGGAATCGATCCTGCGCGCTGCCGCCTCTTCGGCGTCGCCCCCGTCAAATACATAGGCGGAGAAGCGCCCTTCGATCCGCTTGTGACCGAACGCCTGGAAGTCTGGAAGACCGACGGCCCCGCGCCCGCACTCGAGAAGGAACTGCCGCTACCGCAGGGCGGAGAAATAGCCCTCGCCCCCGACGGCACACTCTATGCGGTCTCCGGCAAGATCATCGGGAAATACGACTTTGCCTCTTCAAGCGTCCAGCCCCTCGTCAAGGACGTCGTAAAGCCCCTCTCGATGGCTGCGGACGCCGACTGCAACCTCTACGTGTTCGACGCCGCTCCGGAACGCCGCAACATCCGCGTCTACGGAAAGGACGGCGCATTACTCCGCTGCATCGGCGAGGAGGGCGGCTACCAGCCCGGCCCATGGAACCAGAACCGCCTCAACAGCGTCACCGGCCTGGCCGTCGACCGCGAAGGCAAGGTCTGGGCCGCCGACAGCACATACTGGCCCAAGCGCGTCAGCGTATGGACACGCGAAGGAAAATTCCTGCGCGAATACCTCGGCCCCACAGAATACGGCGGAGGCGGAATGCTCGACCCCTGGGACCGCTCCCGCCTCTTCTACGGCCCGCTCGAATTCGCCCTCGACTGGAAGACCGGCACGTCCTCCCTGAAAAGCCTCACCTGGCCTTCCGACGACGGCTGGGCCGCGGGCGACCACCCGATACATGTCAACGACCGCATATACCTGGCCACCAGGATCCAGCCAGCGGGCAACACGATGCAGGTTGCAATCGTCTATCTCTATGACAAGCAGAGACTTAGGCAGGTCGCCGCGATGGGTTACGCCGACAAGTGGAAGCCGCTCCATGAACCCGCGATACGCGCACGCCTCGGCAGCCGCACGCTGCCGTCGCTCCAGTTCATGTGGCACGACGCAAACGAGGACGGCAAGATCCAGTTCGAGGAGATCGTCTTCGAGGACCGCGTAATTCCGCAGTTCACCCGCTTCAACAATGACCTTTCGGTCCAGGCCGGCCTGTGGCGCTACTCCGTGAAAAGTTTCCTGCCAGGCGGCGTGCCCGTCTACGAAAAAAAGCTCACCAAGCTGCCCACGCCCCTGCCCGGCAACAGCGGCGGATATTACAGGCTCGCCAGCGGCAACTACTACAGCATGGGCCTGGAGCCCGGCTCCCTCGAGACTTGGACAAGTCCGGAAGGAAAGCTCCTTTATTCATATCCGAGCCTCGGCGCAAGCGTCGGCCCCAACCGGACCGCACCCCCATATGCCCCCGCACAGGTCGTCTGCGAATTCGGCGTCATAGGCGACGAGACCGGCACTAAGGGCGACCTTGGCGAGTGCTTCGTCCTCCACAACAACCTCGGACAGTGGAATGTCTGGACCGCCGACGGACTTCTCGCCAGCCGCATCTTCCGCGACAACCGCGACCCGAAACGAATCTTCTGGCAGATGCCGCAGCACGAACGCGGCATGAACCTCGACGACCTCAGCCAGCTCGAGGAGACCTTCAACGGATGCTTCGTCAGGATGCGCGACGACGGCCGCTGCTACGTCGTCGCCGGAAAGGCCGAGGCGAGCATCGTCGAAGTCCAGGGCATGGACGAATTCAAAAGAAGTTCCGGCAAGGCCGAGGTCACTCAGGCAGACCTCAACAAGAGCGAGGAATGGGAGCGCGAAGACGCCAAGCGCCGCATCAAGGAGTCCGTCCGCGTCGCCGACATCTACCGCTGCAACCTGCCGATAAAGATCGACGGCAAGCTCGACGAATGGGTCGGCATGCCTTCATACCCCGTCGGCGACGGCGGCTCCTGCTTCCGCATCGCCTTCGACGACAAGAACCTGTTCCTGGCCGTAGTTGGATGGGGCATCGGCCCCTTCAAGAACACCGGCAACCGCTGGGATCTCTACTTCAAGAGCGGCGCGGCAGTCGACCTCCAGATCAGCTCCGACGAAAACGCCGACCCCGCCCGCCAGGCCCCCGCCGCAGGCGACCGGCGGATACTGCTCACGATCGCGGGCGGCGCCCCGCAGGCCGTCCTCTACGACATGATCGTCCCCGGCACCGCCGAGGACAAGCGCTGGAAGGTCGCTTCGCCCGTCGGACAGACCGTCGTGGACGTGGTCAGAAAAGCCGAAGGCGTCGAGCTCGCATCCGCAGACATCTTCTCCGATCCGGGCCGCCAGGAAGGCTACCGCGGCTATGGATTCGAGGCGAAAATCCCGCTGGCCGAGCTGGGCCTCAAACCGCGCGACAGCCTCCGCCTCAAGATGGACGTCGGCATCCTGCAGGCCGACAACGACGGCGGCGCCACCGTCCGCCGAATCTACTGGGCCAATCCGCTCGCCCAGACCGTCGCCGACATCCCGTCTGAAGCCCGCGTCCAGCCCGACATGTGGGGATGGATACGCTTCCGCGACAGCACAAAAGGCCCCGCCCTAAGCACCCCCGGCGACCTCGGAAAGGACAGCAAGTCCACCGACAGCAATCTGGAACTCGAGGAATAGCCTGGATTATTCACAAATAATATTCCCGCACAAAGCCTCAAAGCGGAAATTCGCTTCCGTCGGCAAGTTTCTCAAATGCGGCGACCTGCGCGAGGGCTTCGCCCGCGTCCGCTGCGACGACTGCGGCCATGACTTCTTCGTCTCCTTCTCCTGCAAGACCAGGTGCATCTGCCCGTCCTGCCACCAGAAGCGCATCCTCAACTGCTTGCTCGCCTGGGCGAGCTTGTGGCGACCGGAAATAATATCGAGGCTGCAGCGGATGCCGAGGAAGAAGATACTCCCTTCCGGAAAACCTGCAGATCGAGATGGGCGGCCCTTATCAAAAAGGTATATGAGATCGACCCGCTGCAGTGTCCCAGGTGCGGCGGACGTATGAGGATAATATCCTTCATCGAGAAGAGGGATCAGGCCGCCATAATCCGGAAGACACTAGTTTTTTCCCTGTGGTAAAAAGGCGCCCTTGCGGCGCGCAGGTAGCTTGCGCGCGGCGCGCGCAAACTACTTTTGGTAAAAACGTTTTCCAAGTCGCACCGTAAGGGACTAAAGCACTGCGGTCTCTGGACGGAGCCGGAGGAAAGGGAACCTCCTGCGGATGATTGCCACTTGGATTCCACATATGCCCCCATCGAGGAGTTTCTGGCAAGCGTCTGATTTCCCTGCGCGCCGCAGGAGAGCCTGTTACGCAGTCTCAGCCCTGAAAATCCCAAGATCCCCCGGCATTTTCTCATGCCTTCCCATGTCCTCTTCCTGCACCCGCCGCTGCAGGTGCAGGAAGTGGCTTTTCTGCAAAGTTCTGCCCGGTTTTACCCGTTCCCATCCTTGAAATCCCGTCCTGACTTGCTACCTTCAACCTATGGTAAAAATCAAAATTCCTATCAGTCACTCTGTGGCATGGTCCCCAATTCAATTGAACATTGAGCATTGATTGTTTTGCCCCCGTCATTTCCGCGTCTTCTTCGCCGCATACCCCGCCCGTTTTTCCCTGACTTCCCCGGCGGCACCCGAGGAGCCGCTGTGTCTGCGGTGCAGCGCGCGCAGATCAACCGCCTTCAACCCCTGCATTTTTGCGGCAGCGAGCTGGCGCTCGTCGGCAGAAACGAACGTCGGGCATCCCCACAGGACTGCGATCGCCACATGGATCAGATCAAGCGTTCGACAGCCTGTTTTCACCGTCGCTTCGGATCCTATGGAACGAGCCTTATCGAAGACATCGATCCAGTTCAAGGGGCGCATGATAAAGCGTCCTGCGGCCAGATCTTCGTCAACGTCTAGGAGGAAAAGGTTCAATTGAGTTTCGTTTATTTCTTTCCGGAAAACCTTGAGCCTTAGTGCGTTCTCGAACTCTACCCGCTGGAAAAGGCTGAACGGAATCGGCTCGCCGCGGGTTTCATTATATTCTGTCACCGCTTCACTGAAGACTTCGTCTGCATAAAGAGGGACCAATGCTCCTGTGTCAAAGTAGTCTTCCATCAGCGGTCCCCCCTCGCCTCATAAACGATTTCCGACAATGGTTTGCCGGGCAGAGGTTTTCCACCCCATTGCTTACGTCGGCGTTCCGCCACTATGGACCAGTCGACTTTCTTGGTCTTTTGCGACAGATCGACGCTGGGTATGAGCTTTGCAATGATCTTATTGCGCCTGCGGATCTCTATTTCCTCGCCCAGTTCGACGCGGCGAAGATACTTCGCCAGATTATGCTGCACTTCGCGTATTGTGGCCGATTTCATGATACACCTCCTTTTCCAGTATGTAGCACATAATGTAGCACGTTATGCTACTAGAGGCAAATAAAGGATAGGGGTAGGGAGAGCGCATTGATTTGCGTTCCCCCTCCCTCCGAACCGGA
>CAZWRV010000066.1:0-34222 GCA_964636325.1 uncultured Victivallaceae bacterium
GGCATCCCGGGCGAAAACAATTTCTAAAAAACCATTTTTGTGGACGGGCTCTATAATAAGTTTCAGCCTTGCTATGCCATGCATTGGCAGGACTCTGGCGGACGCTTCCATCGACGAGGGCCAAGTTTGCCGCCTTATGGTCCCATGGCGTCGTATAGTTGCCCGAAGAATCCTTGAAGTAGGAGTTGTATTTCACGTCGGCCACCATGGCGCGCATTCCGAGCCGATTACCGCCTCCGCTGAACAAGGCCCATGCGGGCCATTGCTTCTCATACTGGAAAATCGTGGGGCAGAAATCATAGTCGGTATAAGGCCCCCAGTTTATCTGAGCCGGAGTATACCAGCCGACCGCATACTGGCAGACGAGATCGTTATCAGCCGGATAGGCGGGTTCTATCCTGGCCGGGCAGTTGAGTGTCGCCCTTGTCAGGTTCTTGTCCTTCCATAGTATTCCAAGCCCCGCCGGACTTGTTCCGTAGCGGACGCCTCCATTATGCCTCAGGAAATTTCCGAGGACGGTGCCGGCCGACTCGCAGCATATGAATGGGAGGCGCGAATCGTAGTCAATGGTATAGCTAATGACGGCGGTTCCGATTTGGCGCAGGTTGCCGGCGCAGAGCGACATCTTCGCCGCCTGCCTCGCCTGCTTCAGGCTCGGAAGAAGTATCGCCATGAGTATAGCTATGATCGCGATGACTACCAGGAGCTCGATCAAGGTGAATCCCCTGGCGGCGGAGCGGAACTTCACGATTGTCCTGCGGACCGCCCGGCAAGGACGGTCTTCAAATGGCTGTTTTTCAAAGCAGGTTTCGCCTTCCCGCATCCGCCCCGGACCAAATGCATGCCTGCACATAATAACTCCTTGCTTTCAATTGTTTCCGCATTTCCGTTCAAGAATCGCTGCCGGAGCGGATCATCAACTTCGGCTTCACTGACGCGACCATTCCGCTCCCTGAGGCCCCGGTGTCTCCGGAAGAATTCAACACCTTCATGGTCTCTCCGACAATCTCGTCCAGGTTGTAGTCCACTGTCGTGAAGGGAGGATGCCCCGCCTCGCTCCACGGTGTGTTGCCGTAGCCGATTATCTCGATCTTCCCAGCAAGCCCGGGACAGCGCCGCAGCAGCAGATCCTGCGCCAGCCAAGCCTCGTAGTCGCGCAGTCCGAAAACCGCCGTGGGCGGATTCTTCCTTTCAAAGACACCCAGGAACTCCTTCTCGTCCAGCCGCATATACGTCTCCGGCTGCCTCGGAATGCTCCTCTGCGACGACCAGCGGCAGCCAAGACGCTCCCATTCCCGGCGGAAAGGCCAGGAAGGCGCCATATCCATAGGGGAGTCCTTTTCCAGGAGGGATAGCTGCTCTAATGTCCCCAGCACCAGGACATGGCGGTGGCCGCGGGAATAGAGATGCTCCGCGACCAGGCGCGCGCCTTCGCTGCGGTCGCTGAGGACAATACGAAGCCCTGGCCATGACATCTTGCTCGCCCACGAAAGGACGGACACCACCGTCTTGCGCCGTATGCCCGGAAGGTCGAATATCCGGAACGGAAAGTGGATGCCGGCCGACACAATCATGGCGCGCGATTCCGAGTGCGCCATGCGCCTAGCCAGATCGTCATTGCCGCTGATCTCGTTGATTTCCAGGAGCATTCCGATCTTCCCCTGGGCCGACAGCGCAGCCATTAGCCGCGACGACAGCTCCGACCACAGATGGCCTTTGGTCTCCATGCAGACCGTCACCGCGTCCGCCATCGTCAGCGGACGGTGGCAGGATGCGATAAATGTTCCCGAGCCATGGCGCGAATCCAAATATCCGTCGGCCTCAAGCTCGCGGACAGCCTGCTGGATCGTAAAGACACTCGTCTCAAACATCTTGGCCAACCGCGGCATGGAGGCAAGCCTCTCGCCGGGGGCAAGCTCGGGAGAGGTAATATGCTTGAGCAGCCTGTCATAGACCCTCATGCTCTTTGTCCGCCTGTTCCCGGATATCCTCATCATAAATCGCCGCTTATAAATAATCTTTTATTAAACTTACAGTAAGTCTTTTATTAATCTTTTCAATCGCGAAATGCGATTTGTTCTAGAGAAATACGATTGAGCCGGTTTAACCTGAATTATTCACAAACTTTTTTGCATGCGAAAAACGTTTGTGAATAATTCAGGCTAAAGGAGTATAAATACGATGACGTAACCGTATTCTACTTGTATACGTCCCCGGCGACCTCCGCGAACGTCGGAGTGAGGATGAAGGTGAACGGGGGCAGGAAGAACCAGCCGTGCGAATAGGAGGACTGGACGACTCGGACCTTGCCGCAGTTGAGCCTCCTCGCCTCGGCCGTGAAGTCGTCGAAGGTCTTCTTCAGCGACGCCTCGCCTATGAGCGGCTTGTTGCCGAAAAGATGGATGCCCACGCTTGAAGTGTTGACGTGCGCCACGGCCGGGCCGTCAGGCGTCGAGAGTCCGTTGAACTGGCAGTCTATGTTCCTGGTCCTGCAGCCCGTAAAGGCTGCGACGGACAGGCAGACCGCCGCACAAAACACCGCGTTTCTCATTGACAAGTCCTCCTTGCTTTTATCATATTGCACTGACCTGAAATTCGACTGATGCGCAGACGACCGGCCCCTTTGTCCCGAACCTTGCGTGGTCGAAGGGCCTGTATCCGTATGCGCTTGAATATGAATATACCACCTCCGTCGGATCTATTGAAAGGCCGATCTCAAAATTCAACGGTTTTGCCTCCAGGTTCAGACGGCCCTCTTCCCCGTCGAAGACACAGGACAGCCCTGCCTTTCCAGGGAGGACTTCTCCGCGGAAGCCGTTGAAATGCCATGAAAGCCTGCGGGGAGCCGCGAAAACGGCATGATCCCTGATCAATACAGACTGACCGGGAAGGAGGATGAATTCCCTGGTATAGGCCGCCATTCCCGTTTCCTCAGGATACGCGGGCTGAAGGTTCAATCGGATGCGGCCTGTCTTCGTTTCCGGGTTCCAGTCCGCGGATTCTATGGATTCGCCACGGTAGAAATAGGATGGAATAGACATGGGGTAGCCGATGTCGCCGGCGGGGCCTTTTTCATCCACCAGCATGACGTTGCGAGCCTGCCAGCTCAGCCGGTATCCGGTTTCGGCGGCAAGTATCAGCGGCCTGCCGTGCAGTGCTATCGTGAAATGTCCCTTGCCCAACATGACCTCCATGCGGTCGCACGGGCCTGTCGCTTTCCTGTAGGCGTTGTATCCGCACCAGGGGCCGCACTGAAGGGAAAAATCGAGATCCAGAGCTTTGTCTCGATACTGCACGGCTCCGCTGTCGGGATAGTGGCGGAGCGGCCCGTTCCCTCCGATGTCCGGCTCGACGGGGTTGACGGAAGGGTCGAAAGTCAGCAGGCCTAGGAGGGCGCCGTTGAAGAAGGCGCGTTCCTGCATGGCATGCCTGAACTGGTCGATCATTATTTCCAGATGCTTCGCCTGCAGCCATGCCATCCGGCCGTCTCCGAACTTCACCGCGGCGGCGTTCAGATAATGGGATATCCCCATGACAATCGGAGCCCTTCTCGCCGGGTCGGCCATGACATGGGAGACGAGATATTCGTTGACGGCCCTGAACTGGGGAAGATCGTAGATGTCCTCGCCGGATAGCGCCAGCAGCGCCTCCCTGTAGAAGGCCATGTCGTAAAGATATAAGAATGGAGAATTGTAGGAGCTGACGGGGATGTAGCCGTCGACTGTTCCGGCGTCCAGCGACCGTCTTGCCCTGGGGATTATATACGACACCCATCGCGCGGCCGCGGCGATTTCGCCGAGGAGATGGATCGCCGCGACGGCGAACGCGGCGATGGACTGCCTGCCGTGATCCTGTATCAGCGAGCCACCCCAGTAGTCCCTGTGGAGAAGCATCAGGTTGAAGAAGCGATCCCCCTGCAGGCGCAGCTTCTCCTTCAACCTCTCCCTCCTTTCATCACCTATAAAATCACGTAGGTAATGGTATGCCATGGACAGATCCCTGAGCATGGAGGCGGCGGCCATGTCGCCGTCGCACCCGTATGCGCCCTCCCTGGGGTTCCCCCAGTGAGGCAGGGCGGTCGCCGCATCGACCGATGCGAGGATTTCATCCATCGCACCTTTGCGGCCCCTGATCCGGTATTCGGCAAGAAGCGCGAGAATGCATTCGGGATGATGGACGCTGCGCCCGAACGGGCTGGCGAATCCCCAGTGGCCCGGCGCCTCCTTCTTCCCTTCCGGAGGATTGATCCTCTCCGCCGTCCATCTGAAAATATTCTCCAGCGCGGAGGCGTAGGGAGCATGTGTGGAAGCCAGTCCGTCTTTCAGCCTGTCCCAGAAGGACTTGTCCGCCCATTTCGAGGCGGGGCATCTCCCGTCCCAGTTCTCCAGGTCCAAGCGGCGCTTGTCCATCTCGTCCTCGGGATCCGGTTCGAGCCTTGCGGAAATCCATTCGAGGCCGGCGTCCTCTTTCCGGTATGCCGCGAATTCCAGTTCATGCATCCCCCCCCTTGAGATGTAAAAGGCCGTCCTTCCGCGGAACAGCCCGGCCTCCAAGTCTTCAAGCGAGATCCTCTGCATGTACCAGAGCCCGAGATCCTCGCCGTCGAGCGACACGCCGTATGTTGGGACGAGCGGCTCGTTCCGGTTGAGCAGGTCGAAATCCCAGGGGCCGGTGCGCTGCCCGCTGTTGTTGAAGAGTTCGAGCTTCGTATACAGCCGCTCCCAGTCGAAGCTCTCCGGCCTGACGATGACGGAGAACTGGTAGATCCCTTCCCCGGCCTGGAACGACAGCTTCCTTTTGCCGTCCGGGCCCTTCCCGAATGGAAGGGCTCCAACGCCGTCCCGGGCGCCGTAGACGCACAGTGAGTTTTTCATCTTCAAATTCCTGCTGTCCATATTTGCACGGCATTTTTACAGCTCCGCCGCTTGACGGAAGTCTGTAATACATCTATCCTATATAATATAACAGCCAGTCTGGCGATTTCCAGTACGTCCATTGATTTCATTTGAAAGGATCCATTATGCCAATCAGGTGCATCTCGGCGGAGTCTAAGTCCGCGACGCTGGCCGTCCTGATCCTGCTCTCCGCCGTCCATGCCGGCGCCGGAGACCAGGTTTTCAGCAGGCCGGAGCTCAGGCTGCCACTTATGAAGGCGGCGCCTGTGATCGACGGGACTGTGGGTGATGAGGAATGGGCCGGCGCGGACAGGATGGAAGGGCTGGGCTGTGGAGCGATGCTCAGTCCTCTGGAGGCGGGCTTCTGGATCGGCTCCGACGGCAAGGAGCTGTTCGTGGCCGTCGTGAGCGAGACCCCTCCCGGGGGGTCGCTCCTTTCCCGCTTCAGCCCGCTGCCGGAAAACGGCGACGCCAGGACTTGGCTTGACGACTCCGTCGAAATGGTGTTGGATCCGGCGCCCGGGGCGCCGGCGGGCAGTCGCCGGCTGTATCATGCGAACATCAACGCCAAAGGGGCGATTCACGATATGGCCTACGTTGTCGGCGGGACTGCCGAGCCCTGGCGCGGCGGCTGGAGGACGGCAAGCAGGATCGTCGGCGACCGATGGCATTTCGAAGCGGCTCTGCCGCTCAAGGACCTCGGGCTTGCTGAAACGGATCTGAACGGCAAATCCATGGGGATCAGGATCTGCCGTAACTGGCAGCAGACAGCACTGGCGCGGCAGACAGAATGGTCGCCTTTGGGCGGAGCTTATCTCAATCCGGCGACAATGCCTCTAGTAACCTGGGATGCCGCCGCCCCTGTGGTGCAGGTCCTCCAGCTCAAGGATGCCGGCAAGAACGGCGCGCACATAAAGCTGACCGTGACAAATCCGGGAACTACCACGATGGATGTCCTGGCTGCGATCGACTACAGGCCGAAAAGCAGCGCGTCGCAGAAGCTGGCCAGGAAGCTGAAGATCGGCCCTGGAGAGACATTGCCGGTAGAGCTGTCAGGATCCGCGATGAACGAGGACATCTCCACTTCCCTGCGCGTAAGCTCTCCGGATGAGAAGTCGGTTTTTTATCTGCGCGACTTCCTGTGGCGCGCCGAACGCCCCGGCACTGTCTGGACGGTGGACGAAATGGCGTCGCGCAAGATACAGACCTTTTTCGCATACTATCCGTCATACAACAAAATCCGCGTCAAGGTGAATGTCGTCGGCCTTGAAGGGCGGGAGCAGGTCGATGGAGCATCGCTTGCGGTCCGCAGAAAAGTTTCTGCGGAGCCGCTGGCGTCGACAGAGATGCCCCCGTTCAAGGATTTCACATCCCAGCTATTGTGGGACGTCCCGAGGCTCGGGGAAGGCGACTACGAGGCGGTCGTCAAACTGAAAGGAGTTAACGTCGACGCGGTTGTCATTCCTTTCGTCCGGCATGTCTTTCCGTGGGAGGGCAACACGCTGGGGAAGTCTGACACGGTTGTGGAGCCGTTCACTCCGATTGAAGTGGACGGCCGGACAATTACCACGGTGCTGCGGAAACACAGCCTGACCGCAATGGGGCTCTGGGAGCAGGTGGAGAGCCTCGGCAGGCCGCTCTTGAACGGCCCGATGCGGCTGGAGATGTGCGTCGACGGAAAGCTTGCGGATTTCGGTGGAGCCAAACTGGAGGTCGTGTCGCAAAGTCCGGCCAGGGTCGTGACCGGATCGGAATGGAGCGCAGGTTCGCTTCTTGTGAGGGCAAGCGGCGAATGGGACTTCGACGGGATGCAGAAATGGACGTTGGAACTTGCTCCTGCAAAGCCTTCCAAATCACTGTGGCAGAGCTTGTTCGGCGGTTCATCTCCAGCCGCCGCGCCGCCGACCGTCGATTCGTTGGTCTTGGTGATCCCGTTGATAGACAAGAGCATGCCTCTCTTTCATGCGTGCACTGACGGCATCAGGTTCAACTATGCTGGGTCGGCTCCGCCCGGATCCGGGCGAGTGTGGGACGGGACAAAGGCTCCGCGCAATTCGATCGTCGGCAGCTATGTCCCCTACATCTGGCTGGGTGCCGAGGAGCGCGGTCTGGCCGTGTTCGGGGAAAACGACCGCGGCTGGGTCTCCGCGGACAAGATCCCCTGCCAGGAACTGGTGCGCAATGGCGAAGTCCTGGAGCTGAGATTGAACCTGATCGCCAGGCCTGCCGTGATCGATTCGCCGCGGCGCATCCTGATCGGCTTCCAGGCCACGCCGACAAAGCCGATGCCGAAAGGCTGGCGTATGTGGTTGCAAAGCTACGGCCTGCAGCCGCCGCCCGGCGGAAAAAGCATCTCCTTCAACGGCTCCTGCTGGTCGTGGGGCGCGCTGACGCCGTGCCTGGACGTCTATCCGGTCAACGAGGACTTCACCCTCTTCGATAAATTCGCGGAGGCGAGGAGGACCGGCGTTGCTGACAGGGCTTACATGGAGGAATGGATAAAGAAATATCGGCCGCTGTTCAAGGATCTGCCTGACCAGACGCTGCGCGGCAACATCAGCTATGGATTCCACCAGGCCGCCGGCAAGCCCCAGAACATACTGCTCTACACCAACGCCCGAGGCGTCCGATTCGACACGCCGGAGGGGCAGACGTTCATCGACGAATGGCACCGGGAGGAATTCAGCGCGCGCGCCTGGCCGCCTGGCGGCGGCGTGGCATACGATCTCAATCCGGGCGGAAGCTTCCGCGATTACGCCGTATGGTATTACAGGAAAATGCTGGATACTTTCGCGGACTCGATCTACTGGGACGACATCTTCATGCAGTCATGCTTCGACACCGTAGGCACCGAGGCGTACGAGCTGCCGGACGGACGAATCCAGCCGTCCTCCGGCCTCTTCGACATGAGGGAACTGATCCGGCGGACGGCGATCATGGACCACGAGATAGGCCGCACCGGCATTGCGAACCAGCCGCATATGACCAACACGGCGATCGTGCCTATCCTATCCTTCGCCGGTACGCAGCTCTCGTGGGAGGACAAGAACGGCGCACAGGACTACCAGGATCGATGGCCCAGGGAATACGTCCGCGCGGAAAGCATCGGGCGGCAGCACGGCAACGTCCCCTTCGTCCTCAACCTGCTCGCGGACCTGCCGGATCCCGGCACCCAGGAGGGGAAGGCGAAACGCGCATGGCTCGAGAGGACGTTCGCCGCATCCGGCCTTGTCCATGAACTGCGCCCCAACGGGCGCGTAGAGGTCTATGACAACGCCCTGAAGATACTTTATGAATATGGATATGGAAGCGATTCCGCCAGCGTCTACAATTACTGGGATGAATCCCTTCCAGTCCGCCTTTCCCGCAATGGCGCGTCGCATCTTGTCGTAAGCAAGCCTGGAAGCGCGATGGTGGTCGTCAGCGACTACGGCGACGGCGGAGACGTCCTGCTGACGTTGGACAGAAAGCTTTTCGAAGCCGATGGCCCAATCGCGGCGACTGACATGGAAAGCAAACAGCCGGCGGAAGTCACGGCGGACGGCAAGGTGAAAGTCAGCCTGAAGAAGCATGATTTCAAGATTGTCTTGCTCAAAGGGCGATGACCTATGAGCAAATCCGCGGCCATCTTGTTTTCGCTGTTTTCAGCCCTGTATGGCGGCGCCTTTGAGACCGCCGGTGAAAACCCTTCTCCCTTCTACGCGTCCGAGTCCAATCCGGCTTTGTCGCGTTTAGGGCGGTCGATCATATTTTACGCGAGCTTCGACGGACATGAAAAGGCGGAAATCGCGCCGGGCAGTCCTGCGCCGCAGGGTGACGCCAAATGGGCGGAAGCATCCAAGACCCCATCAAATATGTATTCCGCCGGAGTTTTCGGAAAGGGGCTGCGGACGGACGGGTATGCAATCTACTACGCATATTCCAAGCCGGCGCTGGGATCTTCCGGCTCTATAGCGCTCTGGATGAAGGCCGAGGTGCTGAAGCATGCCGGGACATACTACTGGCCGGTCAACCTTCAGGCGGCGGAGGGCAAGTATGGCGTGATGTTCGGACGTATGGGCGATCCGCGCAACAAGGAGGTGCTGTATGCGCACATGGCAGGCAGCTCCGCCATATCAGGAAGCATGGCGAATTGGAAGCCCGGCGAATGGCATCTTTTCGTCGTGAACTGGGACAGCGGCGGCGTCGAAATCTCCCTTGACGGCCATGCGCCCGTACGGGCAAGCCTCAAGGCGCCGCTCCAATCCGCCGCGGGCGGCTTCACCGTCCGCCTGTCCGGCGCAAGCGACGACACGTTCGTACTGGACGAACTCCTGGTCCTGGATGTTCCGCTGAAGGGAGAGGATATCCGGCGGCTCTACGAGGACGGCAGAGGAGGCTCCGCAGAACCGGCGGATTAAAAAGGAAGATATTTCGCAGAGCCGGCTTGATTAATCCTGTATCATATCTATAATATATAATATGACAGCACGTTTCATCCACGCCGGAACGGCTGAAAGGAGGGGGCATGGACATGGATTGCGCTGGGGTATTGCGCCGCAAGGCCGGAACGGTGCTCAGCGCCTCGGCCAGCTTTACTCTCATCGAACTGCTTGTAGTCATCGCGATAATCGCGATTCTGGCCTCCATGCTGCTGCCGGCCCTTTCAAGGGCGAAGGAGCAGTCGCGCCGGATCACGTGCCTCGGAAACGTCAAGCAGCTCGCATTCTCCTCGATCTCCTATGTCGAGGACAGCGATTCCTATATGTATCCAGCGGGCTATGTCAACGCGGCGCACAGCATCAAGAAGGACACCGCGCCTTTCCAGCACGGAATGGGGCTGCTGGTGACGAGCAATTATCTGGCCAACGGGAGCGTGTTCTACTGCATTTCGGCGGAAGGTGACCCCCGGGGGACGTCGTGGTATTATCCGCTTTATTCAAGCTATGAAGGCTTCCAGCAGTGCTTCAACGCCACGAGCGGCGTCAACAACGGTCCTGTCGTGGCCAGATACACATACAATTCCATCTGGCTGGACGGGACGGCTACATACCGCAACTGGTTTCTCGGGGGAAGCCCCGACACTCCTTGGAAAGTCGGATCCAAGGCAGACGCCTCTCTGCCGCTGATAGCCGACATGTGGATGAACGCGAGCAGCGGGAACAAGACGACCGTCAACCACTCATGGAAAAGCGTTTCGGTGGGATATATAGACGGCCATGTGAAGCTCCTGAACCCTTTCGGCGTCAAATTCAAGATCTGGAACTATGCTCAGTTCGTCGAATGGGGGAATACCTCCCTCGGTGCCGCCCAAAGCGGCTTCTGGGAGTGGATGCAGAGCTGTTCCTCGCAATAGTCAAGGAAGTTGTAACCGTAAGTCCGCACAAATGCCTACCCTAGGACTGGTAAATTGTTCCTTGCGAGTCCAGCAGGATTGTTCCGGCGGACGCTTCGCCGTCCTGGACTCGCGCAACCGCAAGGAATGGAGGCTGCACGGGCCGGAAATCGTGCTCCACTTCTGGAACGTCGGCGAAGAGCGGCATACTTCGCAAAACCTGTATTGGACGCATATACCAGCTTAACGGTTGCGGAAAAAGACCACAAAAAGATGTTGGAGCATGTCAAATTTCATATGAGGAAGGACGTGGATCATGCCATTGAGACAACGGAATATCCTTTCAGATTTGCCGAGAGCAACGGCCTTGTTCATCCTTTTAGCGGTCTATCATCCGAATGAGGCCATGTCCATGGAAATAGAAGTCAAGCCGGAAGAGATCCCCCCTCTTGTCCGCGTGCCGCCGCTCGCCAGGCCTCCGGCCATAGACGGAGTCATTTCCGACGGGGAATGGGATATGACGTTCATGGGCACTGGCGTGGCACCGCATCGGAAGGGCGGCCTGGATCCCCTGCCTGTGCAATATTGGTTCGCATATGACGCTAAACGCATCTACCTGGCGGGAAGGATGCAGACATTCCCCGGGGAAATCTACAACACTCTGCCGCGCAGGCTTGCCGGAGGCGGGCCGTCCGGCCACTTCGAATTCCTGGTGGATCCGCACTCGTGCCACGTCGACCACGACTGGATGCAGGCCATGACGTATCCTCTCGGAAAATATGAAAATCTCGGCTACTCGGACCGCATCGGCGGCTACATCCCCTACGACGTGGAATGGGAATACAAGGACTCCTGGAAGGACGGCTGGTGGACGGCCGAAATGAGCGCGCCTGTCGAGGCGTTCCGAAAGGCCCTCCTGCAGGACGGCGCCGTATGGGGCGTCCTCTTCGGAGGCATGCAGCAGCGAGCCGGGCCGATGTATTACTTCAGCGGAACATTGGGCGAATTGTTCAGGGACAGGAAGTCCTATCTTAAGATGATCCTCGACAGGAACGCGCCGGTCGTGCGGATTACCGGCATGGGCGATGTGACGGCGGGAAATGTCACTCCGAAAGTCGAATTGACGAACAGTGCCTCAACCGAGCTCAAGCTCAAGATGCGGTTCACCGTCGCGGACGGCCCAGGAGACGGGGCCAAGACGCTGAAGGAAGACACCCAGTCCGCCGTCGTCCCGGCCGGCGGACGCAAGGAGTTCACTTGGAACGCCGAACTACCGTCGAAGGATGGGGAGATCAGTTATCTTCACGCCGTTCTTTCAGCCGAGGACGGAAGCAAGACATTCCTCCACAGCGTCTACAAGCTCTCAGCGCCGAGAACCCAGGTATGGCTGAACAAGTCCGGCGACGTGGCCGGCGATCCTGCTATGCTCGAGGCGTTCTACTATCCTTATTTCCGCAGCGTCAGGGCCGTGGCGGATTTCGGGGGAGTCGCAAATCCGGAGAAGGCCGCGGAAGCGTTGTTTCAGGTCATGGATTCCAAGGGTGCGCAGATCGCTGAGGCCAGGACGGACAGCTTCGACAACCGTTCATGCGAGGCGGTTATACAGCTGAAGGACGTTCCGGCGGACGGCACATACAAGATCCGATGTGAAATCCTCGATAAGGAAAAGAAGCCCCTGGCCGAAATGACCGATGCATTCGATAAGAAAAGCTTCCCGTTTGAACACAATAAGATCGGCGTGTCCGGCAAGGTGCTTTATCCGTGGACGCCGATCCAGGTCGATGAGAAGCAGGCGGCGCTCAAGGTCTGGAACCGGGAATATTCGTTCGGCAGGAACGGTTTCCCGGAGGGGATAACGACGGCGGGAGAACAGATCCTTGCCGCGCCGATATGTCTTGTCGTGAAGATCGGCGGGAAGGAGATGCCGCTCGAAGGAGTGTCTTTCCGCTTCACAAAGGTCGCGGAAAACGAGGCGGACGCGGAGGCGGAGGCAAAGGGCTCCATATTCAGCGCAAAGATCAAAATGCACGCCGAGTATGACGGCATGCTCAAGTATGAAGTGGAGCTGACGGCTGATCCCGGGGCGAAGATCGACGGGCTGGACCTGGTCATGCCGATGCGTGATTCCAACGCCCGCTTCCTGCACGCCGCCGGCGACGGCTGCCGCACCAACTATTCGCATGAAATTCCGCAGGGCACCGGCACCGTGTGGAACTCCAAGTCCGTCCTCAACTGGGCCATGCCGACCACCTGGCTGACGTATCTGTGGATGGGTGACTATGCGCGGGGGCTGTGCTGGTGGGCTGATTCCGCCGAGGGCTGGACGCTTCCGAAAGAGAAGCAGGAGTCTGTGGTGGAGCTTGTCCGCCGCGAGCGGCGTGTCGAGGCAGTATTCCATGTAGTCAGCCGCCCCACAGATGCGCTCTGGAAGGGCAAGGAGCCCAGAAGGCTGGTGTTCGCTTTCGAAGCGACGCCAGTGCGGCCCCGGGCGTCATGGGCGCGCGACATAGGCACGTCCGACATCTCCGTCACCAAGCAGAAACAGGAGCCGATCAACTGGATCGGCAACACCTACTGGGCCTTTGCCGGACAGGAGAAGGAGAATGATCCGGCCTCCGGCAGATACACGTTCGCGCATCTGCGGCCGATCAACGCCAAGGCGGCGGCCGCCCTCAAGGAGATGACTGCAAAAAGCCATGCCGGCGGAAGTAAAATTCTTGTCTACACGGACATGCGCTGCAGGTCGCTCGTCGGAGACGAGGAGAAGGCGTATTATTGGGAATGGGCGCCGAACACCAGGGACGACCGCAAGGGCGCGATCGCGAAGGCGCCGCAGCATTCGACGCCCACGATCTCCTCCACGCAAAGCCGGATCGACTTCGACCTCTGGTGCATCAGGAACAACATGGACCTCGGGATCGACTGCTGGTATTTCGACGAGATCCAGGACGAGGGGCAGATCCATCCGGCGGCCGGCCTCGGCTACCGGGACGAAAGCGGCAGATGGATGCCCACCGGAAGGCTGTTCCAGTACCGGCAGCTCTGGAAACGCCTCTACACCCTGATGCAGGAATACGGGCAGAAGGAGCCGTTGATCGTAATACACAACACCAGCACAACCTACGCCGGCCCCATGGCGTTCTGCACGGCGACCTTCGACTTCGAGGAGATGAACACCAATCCCACGCAGCGCCAGCTCACAAAGTTCGGAATCGACTATCTGATTGCCGAGAGCATGGGCCACCAGTACGGATTCGTAGGCACCTGCCTCGGCGGCCCTCAGTTCGAGCCATGGGTCAAGGACCGCCCGGAGGAAAAGACTAGCACCGAGCGGCACTGGGCCGGAATACACATGCTGCTCGACATGAACCCCTATCTCCTCGGTTCCAATCCCGCTGTCAGGCATGCGCTCAGGACGCTCGGGGAGTTCGGCTGGAACGAGGCGGACTGCCAGTGGATCCCATATTGGGAGGCGTCCGCAGAGGGGCTATACAGCTACAAGCCGGACAAGGGAATTTACGTCTCCGCATACAAGCGCGGCGGCAAGCTCCTTCTCATTATCCTCAACGACACTAACCGGGACGAAAGGGTCAGGTGGACGTCCACAGACAAGCTCTGGGGAACGGCGGAAAAGAAGGGGGAGGACATCTCCGCGGAAATCGACGTCCCGCATTTCAACTACCAGGCGCTGATGCTGGACGCGGCACACTTTTAGTCCCTTACGGTTCAATTTGGAAAACGTTTTTACCAAAAGTAGTTTGCGACATCCTTGGCGCAAAAAACGGATCATGCCGGTTCTCGTATGCGGAGTTTGCTATTTGCGTCTGGAAGCCGCAAGCTACTTTCGCGCCGTCAGGGCGCATTTTTCCCGCAGGGAAAAATCTGGCCCCTTACGGGAAATTATAAGAATGTTTTTGGATGTTTAAATTCCAAGCATCAAATTCCAGATGAATCTCAAATCTCAAACGTCAATGCCCAAACTTTGAACCGAGACCATGATAGAAATAAGAAACACGAAGAAGTATGAGCTTATCGCAGACCGGATCGAGGAGATGATCATAGAGTCCGGAATGAAGGAGGGCGACCGGCTGGCCTCGGTGAGCGAGCTGACAAGGCTGTTCAACGTCGCCCCGGCGACAACATGCAACGCGCTTGACCTGCTAAGGAGGCGCAGGAAGATCGTCAGCGTGCCGCGGAAAGGAAACTTCATAGGGAAGATCCCCTCCAGGAAGCAGGAGCCGAAATCCGATTTCGCCTCGTATCTCGAGGCGTGCAATCCCTTCGGCGCGGTTTTTTCAAGGCGCAGCAGGACGATCTCAGTATGCATGGACGAATACCGCTTCTCCTTCCGCAAGCAGATGTGGGATGAAATATTCTCGCTTTTCCACAGAGATTCCGAGGGGGTTGAAATCAAGGTGATCGAGGACAAGTCCCAGGCCGGCAATACCGACATAGTCCTTACGTCCAACCATATGCTGAACGACTCTGTCCTCCGCTCCCCGGATCTGCGGCGTAAGCTTTTCGGCGACTTCAGCAAGGAGGGCCTTTATCCGGCGGCGCTCAACGCCTTGTCAGGAAACGATTATGCCGTGATGCCTTTCGCGATAAGCCAGCAGATGCGCCTCCTGAACTGCGGCCTGGTGCAGCGCCACTGCCCCGGACTGCTCGCAAGGACACCCGCAAACTTCATCTCCCACATAATCGGGAATTATGACTTCAAGTCTCAGAAGTTTCCGCCTCTGGCCACATTCATCCATTTCCTGCCTCTGACGTTGACCGAGGAGGGGATCGACATATACGACGCCAGGACCGGGAGAATAGATTTCTCGGACGGGCGGATACCCGGGATTCTCGAATTCAACCGCTGCATGGTCGCCAAGCTCCAGTTCCTCTACGACGGATGGACCGAGCTGTCCTTGGGCCGACTATGGGAGAACTTCCTTGAAGGCAGGCTGATGGCGGTCGACACTTTCTCCTATGCCATGCCTATGGTGGCCGGCGGCAGGAACTTCAAGATATCGGCCCAGGCCTCCTCCATGAGGCGCCTGAATTCTTCAATCACGAGAATCCAGATGCTCGGCATCACGAAGAACTGCCGCAACGTCGAAGGGGCGGCCGAATTCATCCGATTCGCATGCGGCGTGGAGGGCCAGTCCATACTGGCGAAGTCAGGCTGCAACATACCGGTCCTGCGCAGCTGCGCCGAAAGCGATGCGTTTCTTGGGCGCTGCCCCGACAATATGCGCTCGAACCTAAAGGAGCTCGAATACGGAAAGTCGCTGCTCGACATCCCGATTTACGACGTTTCAAAGTTCTCCCGCATAAACTACATCGCCGAGGACTACTACTTCGGAAGGATCACATTGGACAAGGCTCTCGATTCGTTGAAGAGCATGTCAGTGAAATAAATATCCCCGGTGAAACGCCATGGGAAATTGAACCGCGTCACGCCCTGAAGGGGCGAAAATCAATGCGTCATGAAGTATGTGACGAGGTTCGCGCCGAGCTTCATGGCGTCGTCGGGCATATACATGCAGCTCAGGGGGTGCCTGTCGCCCTGCCAGCCGGCCGCGATGTCCACAGGGCAGTAGAGTATCCTGTATTCGCCGTCTATCTTCATGCCTTCGACATATGCGGTCTCCAGGCCGGGGAACCTGGCCTTGGTCTCAGGAGAATATTCGACGGCACCTATCTTGTAGGGCCCCTTCTGAAAAATCGGGCTGTCCATTGGAACCCGCTCGAACTTAGCGTCGGGATACATCGCGGCGATCTGCTGCCTGAACGCGGCGTCGAACTCGGAGAGGCCGAGCGAATTGCTCGCGAGCAGGTATCCGCCCTGCGCCAGATATTCCTTGAGAGCCTTCCTCTCGAGATCGGAGAACTTGAAGTCGGTGATACCGGAGAGGAATAGGAACGGATATGCTCCGACGGGATCCTTCCCGAGCGAGACCGCCTTGCTGACGCACTTCGCCTTCACGTTAGCGTTGCTGTTCACGAAGCGCATGAGCCGGCTGCCCGCGCCGGGTTCCGTGTTCCACACGCCGTCGGTCCTGATCTGCGGGAACACCAGGGCGTCCGGATCGTCTGCAAGATCCTTCTGCCCGTAGACCTGGGCCCTGGAATGCGATTTGCCGACCGGGAACCAGCCGAGCGCGTAGGCGACGAGGTTGAGGCCCATGATGTCGGCGGAGCCGCTGTCGTAGTATTCGGCCTTGCTTATGAGCTCCGGGGCGGCCCTGTCCCAGCCGACGCCCATCCCGTACGGCGAGACGACGGCCGCGACCCTGGAGCCGATGTAGACCCCTTCCAGAACCGGCTCGACATCGCTCTTGCTCTTCAGGTTAGCCTTGGTGACGTCCTTCAGCATGCGGAAGACTGGATGATCCGGCGGCAGACGCCTGGGCGGCGATTCAGGAAGGATTGAAGCAAGCTCGTTCAGCGCGGACTTGTAGAAATACGGAGAACCGACGACCGAGTCGAACCAGAGCATCCCTCCGGAGAGCATGTAGTTCCTGAGCTTCTCGCGCTCCTCGTCGGTGAAGTTCAAAGAGCGTCCGCCTGAGAAGAATAGCACAGGTATCTGCGCGGGGGTGCAGTCGAAGCTGGCGAGATTCACCGTCTCGACCTTGTATTCCATGCCGAGGCGATCCCTGGCCATGCCGAGAATCCGCTGGCAGTCCGCAGGGACCATGTTCCAGTCGAAGACCCTCGTGACCTCGCCGTCCTCCCACTTGTAGTCCAGGTAGCTGCCCCAAACGACCTTCCCGACCAGCGTGGCCGGGCTCGGCGGACTTTTCTTTTCCGAGCGCCTAAGCGGCGTCGCCGGAAGAGGCAGGGGAGGAAGCGCCTCGCCCGCCTGCTGGCGGTCCGCCTTCGCCTTCGGCGGCCTCCCCACGGGCCTCAGGAACTCGTCCTCCTCCTGGGCGATCAGCATGCAGGACATCAATACCATGGCAGACAAGCCCAGGAAAATCTTCATTTGCGCCTCCCCTCATTACACTCAACCAGACCACACCTTAAGTATGAATTCAGCAAAAGGGCCTAGTTCGCCGAATTCATACCTTCCATTCTCAGCCTGATTGAGCATGACTGCGCCGGACGGAAAGTTCCGGACAGCCGTTACTCCTTGAAGTTCGACGACGACTTGAACATTATTTCGTCGAGCATGAAAGCACGTTTTTTCCCCAGCGTTAAAACCTTCCCTCCGTCGGTCTCCCTGTAGTTCAAGTAGAACATAAGCCCTTCGATGGGGTTTATATACCTCCATTCGGAAGCCTTGCCCATCGACAACGTCCAGGTTTTCTTCTTGGTGTCGACGGTCAACGTGATCTCCGGCTTGGTCTTCTTGGTGCTCTTGAACGTGAACCCCTTGGACGTCTGCGTCCAGGCTCCGGTGCTGGCGTCGAGGTCGAATGTAAATCCGTTCACAAGCAGCGCCGCGGAAAATATCGAAGCCGGATCCGAGCCCGTGTAGGCGCATTTGCTGATCTTGATCGAATCGGAGTTTTCGCGCGCGTTGTTCATGTTGAAGGAGAGCGACGCCCCCTTGTTCAGCACGTCGGTGAAGCTTGTGTCGAACGAATACCACCACAACATCTGGAAATCCTCCCCTTCGTCCTTGAAGACGGCGCTGTAGTTCGTGTCCATTGCAATTCTGAAAGTCCCGTTGGGTCTGCCGCCGTCGGCGTTGCCCCAGCTGTTAAGCATGATCCAGTAATGTTTTGACGGATCCGGATCATCGTCGTTGTATCCCACGCATGCGACGGCGTGTCCGCCGCCGTCCTTGTCATATGTGTGCCCCTGCGCGAAGTCGAGGTTGATTATCGCGGTTTCCGGCTGGTTTTTCCAGAAGTCGCCGAACGTTTTCCAGTCCTTCCCGGTGGCCAGAAAATATGCGAACCAGACGGGCCTGTTGCCGTCGAGGACGCTTTTGATGTTGGCTATGGCCTGCTCCTTGGAGACCGACTCGCCGAAGGTGTCGATCGTGGCAACGGCGATTTCAGAAATAGGATAGTTGGGGGTCGTATGAATCCAGGAGCTTTTGGTGTTGTTCTCGCCGTCGCCGTCCGTCCATGCGGCGTTCTCGTTGTTCCAGGGGATGTTGTAGCCGTTCATCTCGTAGAAATCCTTTGCCATCTGGGCGGTGCCGCCGGAGTTGAGGCCGGCACCGATCATCCATGCGTTGGAGGCGATGAACTGGACGGAGAAACCGTTCTCAAGCCTGACGCCGCTTTTGACGTCCAGGTCTATCGACATGACGGCCTGGGTCGCCCAAGCCCAGCATGTGCCGGTGTCGCCCTGATCCCTCAGCGTAGCGCTGTAGTCGAAGTGCGGAAGCAGATCAAGCGCCCCCCTCTTGACGGACTTCAGCGGAACCGAATGCCTTGCGAACTTCGCATCGGCCTCTTTCCACTTCTTCAACCCCTCCTGGTCGAACTTCATGTAGCCGAACTGCTGGTCTGCGGCCTCCGCCTTAAAGACGGCCGACAACAGGAGGGCGGAAACCAAAACAAACATTTTCCGACCTAGAGACCTGCGCATAGATCCTCCTTATTGTTCGTGTTTGTATCAGAGCCAACTGCGTATATCCAAGAAGCTAGCATGTCAGTTGCAGAGTGCAAACACCATACCGACAGGGTATTTAGGATACTTTCTTAAAAACTTCTATCACAAAAGCGTGCATGTGTCTATGGAATTCATTGAATTTTGGGTTGCGGGCAAAGCCCGCCTTAGGATAATATGCGAATATCTTTTGTAAAGTTCAGATTTCCAGAACCGCTGCACTGATTTGCTTAAACGTCGGGAAATGCTATCGCGGACTTCCAGGACTGTGCGCCGGAAATCTCAAATATTGTTTGATTTTCCACCGTTGCATAGAATATTATCCCCTTTTTGTTTCTTCTATAAGATAACAATATTCCCGTCCGCGCTTGGAGGGAATTTAAATCGGGATTGAAATGACAAATATGGACATTACCCGGAAATATGACCCGGCGGCCGCGGGAATCTGGAGTTTCACTCTTGTCGAACTCCTGGTGGTTCTTGCGATCATCGCAATTTTGACGACGATGGTCTTTCCTTCGCTGCACAAGGCGAGGGAGAAGGCCCGCGAAAGGATCTGCGCCAACAACCTGAAGCAGATAGGGACGGCCGCCTTCAGCTACAGCGATGAGAATTCCGGCTGCGTCCTGCCCGGCGATCTCGGCGACATCGGGGGCTACAGGAACTGGATCAACTACATGTACGGCAACATGATGCGCAGGCAGGAGATATTCCAGTGCCCGAGCTTCCAGGAGGACAACGAATATTTCGATCCCTACGGCGGGAATTCCGTAGTGGACATAACCAAGGCCTCCTACATCATGAACACGATACAGGGCGGAAACTGGGGCGGTGCGCTGGAAGTCGTGGACGCGGAGATTGACGAAATCGGTTCGTCCGGCTGGTGCAATAACGCCGCAAACCCTCTGAAGATACAGCAGGTCAGGAAGCCGGAGGCGGTCATCCATGTCCTAGATTTCATCAAGAAGCCTGACAACTATGGCGGGACTGCGAACGCCTGGTCAAGCGACGCCAACAGCCTGAAAAGCTGGCTCGAAACCGACCACGGACCGTATCCGATAATCTCCGGAACCGAATGCAGGGACGCCGGAAACCACCACAGCCTGGGTTTCAACACTGTGATGGGCGATGTCCATGTGGAACTGATCAAAACCTCCGAGCCGCTCGCCTGGGCGGCGGTCGTATCCTACAAATAGATATGCTCTTTTAGCGTGAAAATTTACATTATAAAGTTTCTGGCAAAGTAAATGTCTTATGCCGGGACGATGTTTCCGGTGAACGGTATTTCCGCCTGCCGCATGGCCTGCTCCAGGACGCACTTGACCGTCCAGGTGTCGAGAACATGTTCCAGTTCCGGCAGTCGGAGATCGAGTTCGCGATTGAAGGATTCGTAAGCCGTAGAGGCTTCCTTGCCTCCTCTTATGATCTGGGAATGCAGCTTTGAAATCTCCGTGACATACCAGGCGTGGTGCTGGAGGATGCGCCCGTTGGCCGCAGTGACCGGATCGGATGAACGGCACAATTCATCGATCTGCGGCTGGAATTTGCGGACCAGTCCGGGGATCTGTGCAAGCTTGCGGCGCTGCGCTAAGTCGGCTTTGGAGCCCTTCTTCTCCCCGCGCATGTAGGGCGGATCAAACAGACCGCTGATTTTTGCGAGATACTCTTTCACGGCCGGTCCGGCTTTCCCGAAACAGTCCTGAAAATAAGCAGAGCACAGTTCTGCGAAATTCGCATTTCTATTCCAAAGCGCTGAGCCCAGGACGTGCATGGGCAGCCCGGTCGGGAAGCTTACGCGCTGGGCCTGGCAGCTGATGAAGCCCTGCATTCCCAGCTGTTCCAACGAGCAGGCGTCGGCGTGAATTACTTTCGACATCTGCATCTGCCCCGGGTCGCAGCACCAGTCGCGCCAGAGATGGTAGTCGAAGTCTACGCGGTCGTGTTGTGCCGGGAACGCGCGCCCCCAGCCGGCGAAAAGCTCAAGGTTCGCCTGCGGACTCGCCGGGAACTTAAGTTCGTTCAGCTTGAAGGCCATCGGCTTTTCCGGATCGCCCTGGCCCTTGGAGACGAACGGATGCGAATACGACCTGGTTATCGGCGCGAACATCAGGATGAAACGTGAGGGATTGCTGATCTTTTCATGCACCGGCGCCCAGAGCAGATCGACGTAGGCTAGAAAGACTATTTTTACAGTGAGCTTCTTTTCGGACAGGATTTTGTCTATCTCGTTGAGGATTTTGACATACAGATCGCCGGGCCGATCCTTGCGGCATCCGGGACACTCGCAGAAGTTGTTGGAGCCATCGGCAAGCCAGACGTGTATTACATCTACGTCGCGGTTTGCCGCGGCGTATTCTCCGACCGCTTTTGCCATGAGATTTCGGACTTTTGGGCTTGAATAGCAGAGCTGAGTGTTGAGCGGAATCCCGCCCCAGAGCTCGCGCTTGCCCTTTACCTCCGCAAAATATTTTTCCACGCCGGATGGAATTTCCTGGGCAGTGGCCTTCCATTCCAGTCCGGAAATGCCGAACGGTTCGCATGTCCAGCCGTGTCCGACCATGTGGAGGCAAAGCCCCCTGGCAAGCGCGGCATCCATGGCCTTCCGATAGATTGCACTGGCGTCGTTCACGGAAAAAGCTTTGCGCCCGGCCTCTTTCCGGTTTTCCACCGAATACCAGCGGTTGAAGAAGGTGTAGCTTGTGCGGAACTGCAGGAAATACGAGTTGAAGCCGCGCTTCGGCGCGTAATCTATCATGTTGAGGACATGCTCTCGGGAGCATGAGCCTTCGATGCAGATGCAGCGGTGGCGGCAGCTCGGATGCTCGTCAATATGCACGGGCCTGCCAAAGGGGCTGCGTATGGAGGGGACACGTTCGCCGTCCCTGCCCGGCCTGAACCAGCGGCAGCCGAGTTCCTCCAGCCAGCGGTATGCGGCGAACAGGACGCTGCGCTGGTTGTTTCCGGAGATGACTACACGGCTCATTCCGGCGTCGACGCGGATGTGATCGTCAAATATGTCATGACTGGACTTGTCAACGGGCATGCCCAGATCCGAAAACGTGCCGACCCAGATCCCGGATCTGCCGACCGCCGTTGTCGAGATGGACATCTTTATGCTTTTCCCGGTCATCTTCCTGAGATATTTCGCCAGCTCCATTGAGGCAAGGACGACCGCACGCCCGTTCCCTATTCGGCGTATTGTGATTGGAGCACGTTTAGAAGCTGTTGTCTTCATTATTCCCTCAGAGCCTTTTCAATGTCCTGATTATGCTTCCTCATCAAGTGATATTTATACTCCTTTAGGCTGAAAATAGCGCATTTTGATTGCGGAGATTTCGGGAATTGCTCCGTATTCTGAGAGGCCGCCGATACCGAGGTATCGAAGGCTCTCGAAGGGTGCGGAGCAAAACCGAAAGACCGCAACCGCCTTGCGGCGAGCATCTTTGGGCCGTATTTTTCCGTTCCTTCCTCGGACGACATTCATGTCGCCGCTCGGTCGGAACAAAAAAATCCAATCCCAAATCTTGCTCGTCAAAATGCCAATTTGCAGACCTAAATGAGTATAACCATGCCTCAGACTCCGATTTGCTCCAGTTCGCGCAGAACGCCTTCGGCCTCGGTTTCATCGGAGCAGTTTATCCCCAGATATACACGGTCTTTGGCTATCTTGTCCAAGAGGGGTCTTACTTGCGACGGAGGACAATATGCAAGCACCTTTTTCCCGCCGTCCTGTATTTTCCGAAAGAGGTCGATCCAGTTGAGAGGATCTCCGAAATGGGGTTCGCCAAGCCTTGTGCCGGGAACCCATTGAATCAAGTCAAGCTCGGGGATGCCGCAGAGCAGTTCCACATGTCTGATCTCATCCGGCCCGTCGAGATGGTAGATGCCATAGTCCAGATGCCTGTAGATGTCCGTCAGTTCGGGGACTACAAAATCTTGGAACATCTCCGGCGAGATCATTGCGGACATGTCGCACTGGGAGGAGATCACACGCCCCGGCGCCCACACTCCCATCCAGTCCATTCCGCCGTCCTGGCGGGTTGCCAGCATTGAGTCGAACTCGTCGAAGGTCTGGCGAGACCATGGCATCATGCGGTCGCGCGCGGAAATTATAGCCTCCGGCTTCTCGATCATCGCCTCGAGGGTAGGTTCCACGCCAAGGACGCCGACTATGACGTCCATCAAGGCCATGATGGCGCCGTTGTTCTGGACAAAGTAGCGCCCGTTGGAACGGTCCAGCGAAAGCTGCGTCATCCGCCGGACCGCCTGCCGCCAGCGGTTGGAGGGGTCGAAGCGGAGCGTCTGCAGTTCCTCCACGCTGCGGCAGATTGGCTCGAACCAAGTGGTATCCTCCCGGAAAATGGGTTCCCCGCCGAAGTATGAGACGCAGAACATGGGGCCGAAGTAGACGAAGTGCGACGGGAACGCCTCCCCTCCCCAGAAGGTCCCTTCAATCTGCAGGTCGAGGTTGTTGAAGACGGTGCCGGGGTCAGTATACTTTTCCGGGGCTTTGCTTATCCATCCGCGGGAGGAGGCGCACTTTGCCCGGCGCGGCGCGGTGACCGAGGCAGGCACCCTGTCCAATGTTCCGCCCTGCCACCAGGCAGTCAGGCGCTCGCGCGCCTCCTTCCAATCCTTTTTGAGCACGGACATGCTGTCATTCATGGAGTTACTTCCTTTTTGCTGTTTTACGCGGCGGCAGATGTTTCACCGCCGGATCACTTAATCCGGCTTCTCTGAAACCTTTTATCCGGATAAGGCAGCTGTCGCAGCTTCCGCATGCGAAGCCTTCCTCGTCGGGATCGTAGCAGCTGTGTGTCAGCGAATGATCCAGGCCAAGTTCGTGACCCAGCTTGACTATTTCCGCCTTCGTCATCTTCTGGAGCGGGGCATGTATCTTGAACTGACCGCCTTCGTCCGCCGTCCTCGTCCCGATGTTGAAGCAGTTAAGCATCGCCTCGATGAATTCCGGACGGCAGTCCGGATAGCCGGAATAGTCCATGGAGTTCACCCCGATGAATATGTCGGTCGCGCCGATGCTTTCCGCCCATGATACCGCGAACGAGAGGAATATTATGTTCCTGGCCGGCACATAAGTGACTGGAATTTCGGCCCGCTTAGGCATCCTCCTGCTCTTGGGAACCTTGATGGCGCTGGAAGTGAGCGCGGAAGCTCCCCATTTCCGAAGGTCGAACTTGACGACATGGTGCATCTTGGCCTTCAGATGCCTCGCGACCCTCTTCGCGGCATGTATCTCAACCTTGTGCCGCTGGCCGTAGTCGAAGCTCAGCGCATAGCACTCGTAGCCCTTGGAGACGGCATAGGCCAGGCAGGTTGACGAATCCAAGCCCCCGCTGAGAAGCACGACCGCCTTAGGTGATTTGCTGGTAGAAATTTTGATAATATTTCCTTTCAATTATACTTTCGCCATATGCGCAGATCCTGCTTGTGACGTCAACAATGGTCTGCTTCCACAATAACAGCGGCCTGCACGGATCAAGGTTTCGTAAATATTCAGTGAACTACGCCCTTTACTCGACTTGGATAATATGATTCCCTGGAATCTCTTTTAAGCGTTATGAAGATTACTCACCCGACGAGTGGAATAGGAAGGCCGGGGGCATCCTGTCGAGGTTGCGGCGGATGGTGTAGTAGAAGTTTACTACGCGGTCGCTTTCCGGGGGGATGAATCCGAGGAATACGGAGTCGGCGTCTTCGGATTCCGACTTGAATATCTTTCTGAACGGCTCTCCTGAGATGATGATCCTGATTTCGGCTTTGACATCGAGCTCTGCCAGCATGGCGGTGAGGTCTTTTTCAGTCTGCATCTTCTCATGATCGCTGTTCACCAGGCGCAGGATCCTGATGCCCTTGCCCTCCCATCCCCTGTTGGAGCAGAGGAGCTTTGCGAACTTGAGCATGAGCGCGCCGTTCTTCTGTCCGCGCCACCAGAGGTCGACGTGGTTTCCGGCCTGGTAGCCGTCGTCCCTGTGGATGCCGCTCATGTAGAGGACGCAGTTCATGCCGAGAAGGGAGACGGTGCCGATGTTGCGGACGAATCCTGCGGTCTTGTCGCCGTCCTTGGGCCATCCGAATATGACGGTGTTCGGCTTCATGGCTCCGAGGGAATGAGCTTGCAGGAGGATTGGGATTTCGGATTCGAAGTTGCTGCCGACGACGACCTCCGGGAAGACCGGCAGCCTGTTTTCGGAGATCATGGCTTTTAACTTTGGAAGCTCTTCATGCCGGATTTTTCTTGCGGCCTCGGGGAAGCCGTTGACGAATTCCACCGCGGTCACGGTTCCGGTGCCGCCTTCAAGGAGGCAGGCCCATCTGAGCATGGATGCACGGGTGTGGGGGTTTCCTGTGAAGACCAGGATGTGCGGCCGCCAGGTCTTCTGCTCGATGGGATCTTCCGCGAGCCAGAGAAGCTCCTGCCGGACCTTGGAATGTAGATCATGTTCGGGCATGATCGCAGTCTCTTAGGTCAAAAGTTGTATACCCGTACGATAAGACCGGATATTGCGTTTTGACTTAGCATATACGTTAATTCCTAAGTTGCAAAACGTTATAAAGGATATTATTGAAAAAACCGTCTTGGGCGGCAAGCTTATAGGCGGCGAACCATTATGAGGCTGCCATTGAAATATTTCAATTTACATTCGCATTTTCCGGCGAGGCGGGATGACGAGATTGCCGTGCTGAACCTCTTTCCGGACATGCCTGACATCGGCATGATCGTAAAAAAATCCGGCCTGTACTTCTCCGTGGGACTGCATCCCTGGCATCTGACATTGGAAGGAATTGAGGGGGCGATGGCCGTTGTAGAAAGGCTTGCGGCAGAAAGATCGGTGAAAGCGGCCGGGGAATGCGGCCTGGACCGGCTCGCGGAGGCGGATCTTGCGTTTCAGAGAGAAGTGTTGATCAGGCACTTTGAAATTGCAGAATCCGCAGGCAAGCCGCTGATAATCCACTGCGTGAGAGCTTATCCGGAACTGATCAAACTGAAAAAAGAATTGAGACCGGTGCTCCCGTGGATATGCCACGGGTTCAATGCAAGCAGGCAGGCGGCTGAACAGCTCGTCAGGCATGGAATTCATGTTTCGTTCGGGCCTGCGCTCCTGAAAAGCCGGAAGCTGCAGGAACTGGTCGCAGACTTTCCTGCTGATCACCTGTTCCTCGAAACCGACGACAAGGATACGGAGATAGGGCTCCTATATCAAAAGGCTTGCGAATGCCGAAACGTTGAGATGCCGTCCCTGAAGACGGCGATTAGTGAGAACGCCGAAAGGGTCTTCGGGATAAGGCTCCTCTGAAACTCGAAGATATAGGGTTATGCGGAAAACCGTGGATACAATCCCGCAGGCCTGCTGGATTTTTCCCTAAGGCAATTTAGATTTGAATGTATTCCAAGCGAGTTTCCGGGAATCTGAAGGGAAGATGAAGGATTGTTCCATAGAAAGGCCGGCGAACTTCGAGAACATAGGAGCCTTCAGCGCCTTTGTAGAGGGGGCTCTGAAGAATCTTGACCTTGCCGAGGAAAGCCGCCAAGGCTTCATGATGGCGGTGGACGAGGCCTTGACCAACGTCATAAGCTACGCATACGGCGGCGGGCCGGGCGACATAACCATAAACATCCGCTTCAACGCGCGGAGCGTCAGTGTCGAGCTGGTGGATGCCGGCAAGGAGTTCGACCCGACGCAGCAGCAGGTGCCCGACTTCAACGTCCCGATCGAGGAAAGGAAGATCGGCGGCATGGGCATTCCTCTCATGAGGAATTTCACCGACGGCATAAGCTACTACCGGAAGGACGGCAGGAACCATTTCGTCTTAACAAAAAATATCGGAGGATCAAATGGCTGACTCAATGAAGGTGCTGGAGGAGTATAGGAACGGATTCCACATTTTGAGGATAACAAATCCGGTCTTGCTGGAGCCGCACATGGCGGACGAGATGACGAAGAAGCTTTCGTCGCTCTTCGACACCGGCGCCCAAAAGGTCATCATCGACATGGGCATGGTCACTAGGATGACAAGCCTTTTCTTCAGGTCCTTCATCATCGCCGGGAAGAAGGCGAAGGAATGCAAGGCGAAGATGGCGTTCTGCAATGTGCCTCCCGCCATAAAGCAGGGCTTCGAGATGATGGGCTTCGGAAACTACTTCAGCATGTTCCCCGACGAAACGAAGGCTATCGAGAATTTCGGCAGCGTGAAGTGAGGTTCAGATTTTCCGACCTGCTACTCTGAAACTCGCCCGTCTTTGCCGCGAACTTTGTCGTTATCTTTGTCGAGGAAGGGGCACCGGTCTCGGTGCCCGCGGACGGCGAGCCACTGTGAGCCGTGTTGCGGCAACGTTGCTCACGCTAGACCGCCGCGGCCGGCTACGGTATCTCCTCGATGTCGAGGGCGTCGTAGCAGACGTCGCCGGTCGGGCTGTTGTGGAAGCAGACCTGCCAGTGCGGTGATGCGTCGAGCGTCCTGAACTCCCCCTCGAACAGCTCCCATTCGTTCAATCTCGGGGTCTTGGTGTTTCCCAGCCATGGCGCCGAGCAGATGTCGCCGGCCATGGACATGCTGAAGCCGCCCGCTTCCGGCGTTGTCCTCTTGATGGCGATGCGCACCTTGTATTTTTTGTTCGGCGGCAGCCAGGCGTTCCAAGTGATATGCGTGCGGCCTCCTTTCGGTACGAGCAGACAGCCTCTGCCGCGGTATGCGCCGTCGAACACGATGCGTGGGGCGCGTTCCAGCTTGTCGTAACGCCCGCCTTCTTGCGCAAAAAGACCGTCATATTCCCATCCGCCGTCCGCCAACGGCAGCAGCAGTCCGAAATTTGACGATTCAAAATCGGAGTTCATGACGAAGGGTCCGACGCACGCGTACGCCTCCTCGTGTCCGCCGCCGTCAAATGCCAGCTTCGCGACCGCGCTTTCGAAAGTTTCCAACTTGCCGAGGTCCGCCTTGATTTTGATTTCCGAAATTCCGGACGGGGGGACGCTGAAGCCTGCCGACAAAGGCTCGAAGCCTATCTCCTTCGATTGTTCCATGGCTATCTTGAACTGGCCGGACAACGGGCTGCCTGTGCGGTTACGCAGGGAAAGAACCATTTCCTTTTCGCCGCTGCGCCGCAACCTTGCGTCCAGCGGTCCCACGATGCGTGCCGGTAGCAGCCAGTCCGTCTTCTTCGACGAGAACCATCCGCGGTTCCATTCCGCCTCCAGCAGGAGGTCGACGCGTTCGCCGACCTTGGCATCGGCGCCCGCTGAGCAGTTGAGTTTTACTGTGGTTGGGACTCCGGGTTCCGCCTTTACTTCTACCGGTTCGCCTCCGAACCCCGAAGGGCCTGTCACGCGCATGGCCAGTTCCAGCGGGTCGGGATTTATATTAAGGACTGTCGCTTCGCCGCTCACGGCAGTTCCCTTTGGCAGTCCGAGCGGGAGCATCCGTTTTTCGATCAAGGGTTCGCTCTCATTTACTAGCAGCGCGGCGGAATATTTGTCGGCCGGAATTTCGAATTCCCAGTTGCCGCCGCGGTTCTCGCCTTCAAGCCTACTGACGCCCTGCCAGGTCACGCGCCAGGCGGCGCGGACGGGGCCCCAGCCGCCGGTCGATACGGAGACTTTCTTGCCGCCCGCCTCTTTGACATTATGAACAAGAACAAGCGCTCCCTTATTGTTATCATCGCCGCGCAGCATGAGACGGGCGTCCACGTCGGCGTCGGCGCGGACGCCGACGGTGTCCATGAAGCGGGCGCGCAGCAGGAACGGATTGACGATTTTTCTGATAGCCGCCACCCGTCCGGCCCATGGCCGAAGGAAGTCATAGTGTTTGCCTGCGATTCCGCCTGCCTGTGTCTTGTCCTTGTCGGCGTCGTGAAGCATCTCGTTCATGCGGTAGGCGTTCATGAAGACGTTTTCGACGGCGACCTCCGGCTTGCCGTTGGAGGAACCTCCCACGACGATCAGGTCCGGGAAGGTGTATCGGAACATTTCCAGAGCGTTGTTGTTTCCCATCAGGCCCCAGTCGCCGAACTGCTGGTAGACGTCGGAGCATCCTTCCATGCCGATCACGAGGTCTGGGTTGATTTCGCGGCCTTCCTCCTTGCATCGCCGGATCATGCGCAATTGTCCGCGGCCCCAGTCCCCGGTCGTGGCATGGTCGTCGTCATAGTTAATGCTCGGAAGGGCTGAACCGATGGCGAATCCGTCGAAATAGATGCCGTCGGCATCGTAGTCGCGGAGGAATTTCAGAGTCCAGTCGCCCAGGTATCGGTTGAACTCCATTTTTCCGCTGTCGCACATCATTTCCGCATGCAGATACGGCGTCGATGCGCTGCCGTCCGGTTCAATGACTCTGACGCGCCTGAAGAAGTCCTTGTCGGGGAGCTCCTTCCAGTCCTTTTCAGGAATATATTTGCGAGGCAGGTTTCCAAGGAACTTGTTTTCGCGGTTGTATCCGGGGTTGAAGAGGTGGCCCTGGATGTAGTAGTTGGAGTGCGCGCCGAGCTCATGGATTTTGCGGTTGCTCCAGCGGAGATTGTCAGTTCCGCCATACCATGGGGACGGGAACGGATATACTCCGCATGCGCCGTTCATTGTCGCCATATAGCCCCACGTGGCGACGAGGCCGCAGCCGTTGGCGGCGCATTTTTCCGCGGAGCTGACGAGGTTCTGATCGAAGGGGCCCTGCCAGAGGGGGCCGCCCGAGACGTAGCCGTCGCTCTCGCGGAACCAGCGCGGGGTGTTCCCCTTCCTGAACCAGCTATCCGCCCATTCGCGGTAGCGGTCGGCCGCCCAGTGCCAGTCTCCTGAATGCAGTCCGATCACCGCGTCGGGGGCGTCGTAATTCTGCCCCTTGCGGAGGCGTATCCATTTTCTCAGGCCCATCCCCAGCACGGCGCCGTCGGACGATCCTTTGAACATGAACTGGGTGGTGGTGAAACTGTTGTCGTAGGATGAGAGATAGAGTCCGGCGTTTTTACCCTTGTCGTAAAGATCCACATAGCCCATGCTCAGCATGCCCGGCCATGTCCAATAGCGCGGATATGCGAAGCTCTGTGAGGCCGGGTTCGGTATCTTCCATCCCTGGGTGAACGGAACGATCAATATGTCGTCCTTGGCGTCTCCGCCTACGGAAAGGTTGCTGAGGATCGGGAAATCGACCGCCACGATTTCATCTTCGCCGGCATATCTGACGTGGAGACGGCCTCTGATCAGATCCGTATCGCCGGCTTCAAGTTCCCCGTCCACCAGGATCATGCCGTCCAGCATGGAATAGGAGAATGTAAATTTCTCGCCTGCCCCGCCGGCTTTGACGACGCGCGCGTCGTGGAGCTGTCCGTCCAAGGACGACAGGGTTTCCAGCCGCCCTGTTCCATTCAACTTGCGTTCGGTTATGATGAAAAGCGGCTGCCCCTGTCCTCCGGGCATATCGAAGGTCATCCCTGTCCTTGCGTCCTTCAGCCCCCCGAGTTGCGCGCTCAGGCCTGTGATGCGGAAGGAAGCGCATGGGCCTCTGACGATGAAGTCCGAAGCAGCTCCGGGGACGTAGACTGCGGACGGATTTGAGATAGAGGCGAGGTCGGAGGAACGGAGAGGGGCAGGTGTTGGAGATGCTAGCAGGCGGAAGCGGAAGCGCAGTTCATCCTCGGGAGAGAAAGAGGCGATGTCGCCGCCGTCCGGAACCGGATTCCATGTCCTGCCGCCGTCGGAGGACGATTCAACTGCCGCCGGAGGCTTTTCGGAGTTCCGCGCAAAAACAAGGCGGCGCCACGATTTGAGGCCGTGCGGCTTTAGCGGCGAACTTATTGCCACCATTTCGGCCATCGGTTTGAGGGTGCTGGCCGGCAGAACTGTGTCGTCCGCGGGCGGTTTTTCGCCGGAAATCAACAGCGCGGCCTGGTCGAGGCGGATTCCGCCGTGCCAGTTGTTGAATATCCATGTGTGCTCGCCTGCCGCGAGCTTGTAGACAGGGCCCGGGCGCCACGCCCAGGTGTCGGCCTTCCAGCCGTCGTTCGGCGCCGCGTCCTGGTTGTTGCGTTCGTCCCCGTCTACAGACTCGGCATGGCTCCACGAGGCCGCGAATGGGATGTTCGCACGATACCAGGCCTGATAAGTTCCTCCTTCGGCAAGCTCGAACTTGAAGGTCATGCTGTTTGCAAAGTCTATGGCCTGCATGCACGAGGCGCGGGCATCCTGCCGGATTCCGCCGCGCGGATCGAGGGAGAGCGCGGTCGCATGCTCGGCTTCCATGACCACATGCTTTTCTCCTGGCCGCTGGACTGCGCGGACGGCCGGACGCAAGGTGCCGTTGTCGAAAAAGCACCCCTGAAGCGATGCGAAGCGCAGGGGAAGCATGTCTTCGTCGGCCTTCTCTCCCTGCACTACTAGCGAAGCGTCGTCGATGTCGGCAGTCCCTTCCCAAACATGGAATGCGGCGGAAATAGACGAGGCCTTCGGATCGGGCGTGAATACGAAATCATACGGCTTCCATTCCGGCGACAATCTCACTTTTCGGCATAGCGAAGGCAGATAAATGATCTTTTGTTCGCCCATCTTCAACTGCGCCAGATCCGTGGAGTTGAACGCCCCGCCGACGTTTTCAACGCCGCTCTGGTAGCAATACATCAGGAGTTCGCCGGTTCCGCGCGCCCATACCGAGAGCACGAAGGTCTTCTTGAGATCGGGAAGGCGCAGCGGCTGATAGACAGCGGCCTCGGTCTTTCCGGAAGGGATTCGGAGCTGGACATATTTCTTTCCGCCGTGCGCGCCTTCCCCGATCACAGCCACTCCGCCGGCCGGAGTGCCTTCGTGCCTTCGCCATCCGAAAGTCGCCGAATCCGGATTGGCCTCTTCAAAGCCAGGGTCGGATAGCAGCTCGATCGCGGCAAGATCATGAGCAAACAATAGTACGACTGCAAAAGCAAAAGCTGTTCCGGCTATCCGGCCCGCCACCAGCATATTCTTATTCATATTCACCTCGTCGCTGCAAATTTATACTCATTTAGCGTGAAAATTGACATTTTGACGAGCGAGATTTGGGATTGGATTTTTTCGTTCCGACCGAGCGGCGACATGAATGTCGTCCGAGGAAGGAACGGAAAAATACGGCCCAAAGATGCTCGCCGCAAGGCGGTTGCGGCCTTTTGGTTTTGCCCTGCCTCACGGATACCAGTAGTCCGGATTGACCGGATCGGTCGCCATGTATGCGCCCCTGTCCCACCATGAAGCATGGCCGTCCCAGAATGCCGTGTTAACCCCGTTCCGGTGGTAAAATCCGAACCCGTTCGTGATGGAATCGTAGGCCCGGTGCGAATTGTAGTCGCATCGTGTTCCCGGCACGCCCCAGTCGTCTCTCGGCTTGCCTTCCACGATCATGAACTTCTGCCAGGGGTTTTTGATCTGCGGCAGCCTGAACGGATCGCAGAAGGGGGCGGGCGAATCGGCCTTCGTCATTATGCAGACGTTCGAGCAGTAGTTGAACCACGGGCTATCGCCGTAATATCTAGAATTCATCGGGCACATTCCGATCCCGCCGGTCTGAGGCTTGCTGCTCAGTCCATGCAGATGCCCCTCGTCCCTGAGCGTCACTATCCATACCGTGACTTTGTTGAAGCTTTGCAGGACGTATTCCCCGTTGTCGGCGGAATAGTTCGCGTTCGCCAGGGCCATCTGCTTCAGGTTGTTCGTGCAGATTATGCCCTTCGCCGAATTCCGCGCCTCCTTCAGCGCGGGCAGAAGCATGCTCGCCAGAATCGCTATGATCGCGATGACCACAAGCAGCTCAATGAGAGTAAAGGATTTCGGCCGTTCCGGCGCCGCGCGCTTATGAACAATTCTCATGCGACGTTCCATTTCTTACTCCTTTCCATGTTGTGAGCTATTTGCTATTTTCGCAATTTTGAAATTGCCTCGATGTGCCTGGCAAGGTCGTTTGCCTTCCTTATTATGTTGCCGGCGGCCTGTTCCGCGCCGAGGCCCATTGAAAGGAAGCGGTTCATTTCCGGATCGATGACCTGGCGGAGGATTTCAACCTGGATGGGGCTTGACAGGCGAGGGACAAGGCTTCTGTCGTGGAAATGGACTATCTCATCCGCCTTCAGCGTCGCCGGATATTTGCGCGGCGGGTCGGAGATGCTCGCACGGCGGACCGGGATCTTGGAAATTCCGGCGAATATGTCCTGCGCCTCCTTGCCCATCAGGAAAGAGAGAAAGTGGCCGACGGCAACCGGATTTTTCGTCCTGGAGGACACAGCCAGGCCGGATGCGCCAAAAAGCTGTCCGCCCCTCGGCGCAGGACGGACAAGAAAGCCGCCGCTGTTCTCAAGCACCTCCCTCTGCAGGTTCCAGTCCAGCAGAATGACGCCTTTGCCGGCGTAGAATTTGTCGCGGACGCTCTCACCCTTAGCGACGGATTCCATCACATCCAGGTGCATTCCGGCATAGCTCCGTATGCGCGCCAGTATTTCAATCCACGCCCTCCTTGACCTTGCAGATTCGTCCAGGAGGATATTCTCCCTGAAAAGGTCGATGCCTTCCGCCGCGATGAAACCGGAATATCCGAGCAGGTTCCAGCCCGGAAGGGCGTTCACATCCGCCTTATGCAGTTTCTCCTTGATGACCTGGCAGTGTTCCGCGAACTCCGCCAGGCTGTTCTCTCCGGAAAGCGGCTCGATCCCCAGCTTCTCAATGAGCTTCCTGTTGTAGACGATCACCGGAAGATTCATCCAGATGGGCGCCCACCAAACACCTTTCCAAGCCGAAAGGAAGCCGAGTACCCCAGGAAAGTATTCGCCCGGCTTGCCGGGGAACGAAAGGAAAGGAGACATATCCGCGATTTCCCCGTTTTCAATCAGCGCAGGCATCTGCCATGCCGAAACCAGTCTGAGGTCGTTCATTGCCGTTTCGTGAGGCCGGCCGCTTGTAATGACAATCCTGATATGCGGGTTTGTTCTCTCGAAAATCCGTATTATTTCCTCCCAGGCTGCCAGTTCCACCTTGGAACTCGTCGTCGGGGAAAAGCGTATCAGGATGTGGCCGCTGCTGTTCCAGGCGAAGCCGCCATGCGCGTCGCCGTCGGCGTCCGGCCCCCTCTCCGAAACGAATATCCCCTTGCCGGTGACAGTGTTCAGGCGCCCCTTATTCACGAGGGCCTTTATCGCCTGGTTGACCGTGAACACCGAGCTGTTGAAGCGCCCGGCCATCTCCAGCGTAGTCGGCAGCTTCTGCCCCGGCGAAAGATCCGAGCAGAGCCCCTCCACCTTCATCAATATCCTCTCAGCCTCGGTCATGGATCTCCTCTGAAACTCGCCCATCTTTGTCGTTATCTTTGTCGTCTTCCGGAGGGTTGAGCCAAGCTCAACCGCGGCTCAGCACGGCTCCGCCCTCCATCGAGTTTCTATTCGGCAGAACTGCGATATTCGCAGAGCACCACTCCTCTGAAACTCGCCCATCTT
>CAZWRV010000067.1:0-34033 GCA_964636325.1 uncultured Victivallaceae bacterium
GTGAAAAATTACTTTGGCAGGCTAAATTTATACGTAGTTTACTGAATATTTACGACGATGCCGCCGCGGAAATGCTCTCCTCGGAGCTGGAAAAACTTGAGAAATCTCTCACCCTGTCCGACATGCGCCCAGGCGAGACCGTGGCCGACATGAGAACCGACTCCGCAATCCAGATTAAGCTGAGCTTTGAAGTCCTTCGTATCCCGCGCAATGCGCCGGAGGAGAAGTCCCTTGTCGACATGATCTCGAAGCTCTGTCCGAAGATGGGCGCGCAGGACATTCCCGCGATTGCGGTCTACGTCCGTTTCCGCATGCTCCCCCCGATCTACGGGAAGGGGTTCAGCCCCGAGAACATAGAGTCGCTGTGCGGCTTCATCGCCGCGCCTTGCTCTTGCATAGCAAAGGCCAACAATCCGGGCGTCGACCTTCTCTTCGCCGTGGACTGGGACAAGTACGTATTCCAATTCGGGGATTCTCGACAGCGCTCTTGCCTTTTCCAGATCCATCAGGACGCCGGAAACAGAAGTCGTGCCTATGTCTATTCCGACGAAGCGCATCTGATGCCCCCGCGTTTTGCAAATTATAGCATGCGAATTTAAGAATTGCTCCTCTCCCAAAATTCCGTTTTCGACCTAGTTATCCTTGACAAGCGTGCGACGCGGTGATAAGACAATGAAAACAACGTTATGCTGGCAAAGATGATCGGCAATAGACCCAACATAGTTTTCATCTTGGCGGATGATCTCGGCTATGGCGACTTCGGCGCGTTCAACGGGGGGCTTTCAAGCACTCCCGCTCTCGACGGGCTGATGCGGGAAGGGATCTGCCTGACGCAGCATTACACGGCGTCGCCCGTATGCAATCCGTCGCGTGCCTGCCTCCTTACCGGGCGATATCCCCACAGAACAGGTTCCATAGACACGCTCGAGTGGTGGGGTCTGGAAAGGCTTTCCCTGCGCGAAAGGACTCTCGCCGACATGCTCAAGGCCGCAGGATATGCTACGGGTCTTGTGGGCAAATGGCATCTGGGCGCGTTCGACGACAGATACCACCCGATGAGCCGCGGCTTCGACGAGACCGTATGTTTCAGAGGAGGCATGCATGACTACTATCAATGGTGTGTCGAATGGGGGAGGCAACCGCGCCGCGCCGACGGAAGATACCTGACGGACGTTTGGACCGAGGAGGCCGTCGCATTCCTTGAGCGCCACAAGTCGGAGCCGTTCTTCCTGCATCTCACCTACAACGCGCCGCACACGCCTCTGCAGCTTCCCGACGAGGAGCTTGAGCCGTTCCTGGGGAAGAGCGGTGTTCCGACCGGCGCCGTCGCCAAGCTCTACGGCATGATCCGCAGGATGGACAAGGGGGTGGCCCGCATCCTCGATACGCTCAGGCGGCTGGGGATCGAGGACAATACCATCGTATTCTTCTGCAGCGACAACGGGCCGGAGTTCGGCGGGCATGGCGACGACTGCTTGAACCGTTTCAACTGCGGATTCAACGGCTCGAAATGCACCGTCTACGAAGGGGGAGTCCGGGTGCCAATGATACTGCGCTGGCCGGCCGGACTTTCAGGCGGCGGAAGACGGATCGACGGGATGGTCCATTTCGCCGACTGGCTGCCTACGATACTGGAAATGGCTGGAATAGAATTGCCCCCGGACAACCTGCCTCTTGACGGCGGAAGCGTCCTCCCGTTGCTGCGCGGCGAGAAAGGCAGGACGCCGCCCCGCCGCTGCTGGCAGTGGAACCGGTATGCGCCGCTGCCCGAATGCAACGCCGCCGTCAGGGACGGCGACTGGAAGCTTGTCTTCCCCTTCCGCGACAAGGCATGGGAAGTGCCTGACATCAAATGGCTTAAGGTTTCAATGTACGAGCCGGAGCACTTCGTTGAGAACGGGATATTTAGTCCGCCATACCCAGATGTGGAAATCGGCCCGTCCCCGGAACCGCTGCTCTTCAACATCGCAAATGACCCCGAAGAGCGCAACAACCTCGCCGGAACGGAGCCGGATCGCGTCCGCAGCCTCCGCGTCGCTCTGGAAAACTGGTTCGAGGAGGTAGAGTCCGAACGCCGCAGCCTGCCTGAAAACAGGGAATATTACACTGGATTTACCGCATCTTGCCGGTAAATTTTATGTCAGTATCATCAACTAATTACAGGTGCGACACGAGCATGCAGATTTCGCAGAGGGAACGTTTTCTAAGGACGCTTCGCTACGAGGCGGTTGACAGAAGGCCGGTATATCTGGCGGGGCCGTGGGGCGACACGATGGCGCGATGGCGCAAGGAAGGGCTTCCGGCCGGCGTGACGGACGTCCATGAGTTCCTGGGCGTGAGGAAGTTCGGCTACAAGGTCACCAACATCACGCCGGTTGCGGGCCTTTATCCGCCTTACGAACAGAAGCTGATACGCGACGAGGGCGAGTTCATAGTCAAGACGGACGGATACGGCCGGACCGTCCGCGACTTCAAGGATCATACATCGTTTCCGGAGTGGATCGACTTCCCGGTGAAGGAGGCCGGCGATCTGCGGCGCCTGATGGACGAGCATTTCGACGTTTCGAACCTCGACGCTCGATTCGCGCCGGACTGGGCGGAAAAGGCGAAGGCGGCGGAGGCCGCGGGCGACATAATCCTTATCGACGGCGGATGCTACTACTGGACCCTCCGCTCGATCGCGGGTGTGGACGGCGCCAGCTACCTGCTATACGACTCTCCGGAACTGGTGGACGAGCTCTGCGAGCGCTATTTCGCCGTGGTCATGGAAGGTCTGCGCAGGGCTGTGAAGATCGTGAAGATAGACCTGATCGGCTTCGGCGAAGACTTCGCGTTCAAGAACGGCCCGCTGCTGTCGCCGGAAATGTTCCGCCGCTTCATCCTGCCGCGCTACGCCAAGGCGATGAAGTTCGCGAACGAGCACGGCATCAAGCTCACCTGGCACGACAGCGACGGCGACTGCCGGCTCCTGCTTCCCGACATGCTGTCAGTCGGAATAAACAGCACATCCCCGTGCGAGGTGGCCGCGAACATGGATCCTGTGAAGCTTCGGAAGCAGTTCGGCCGCGAGCTCCGCATCGGCGGTGGTTTCGACAAGCGCATCGTCGCGGCAGGATCCGACGCCGTCCGCAAGGAACTCAAACGGCTTGCACCTGTCATACAGGAGGGCGGATTCGTCCCCGGCGTCGACCATTCCGTCCCCGCGGACATCTCCTGGGACAACTACCGCCGCTACATCGATATGATAGTGAAGGCGGTGGAGCTTTGAAAACGCAATATCTTTCATAAGCATCGCATATTCAATAGGATGATTGGAATGGCAACGATATCTCTGGTAGCTTGCGCACGCCGTGCGCAAGCTACTTTATGGGGAATGCATTTTCCATGTTGCGCCGTAAAGGACTAGGTTTTTCCCTACGGGAAAAAGGCGCCCTTGCGGCGCGCAGGTAGCTTGCGCGCGCCGCGCGCAAAGGGCAAACTCTGCATACGAGTAATGCTGTGTTATGTTGCTTGCGCGCGGCGCGCACAAACTACTTTTGGAAAAAACGTTTTCCAAGTCGCGCCGTAAAGGGGCTAAAACAACATATTCGCGAGGACATCCATGGGCAGGACAATGACATCGAAGGAGCGGGTGAAGACAGTATTGGGGCTTGGTGTTCCGGACCGGGTGCCGATAAACTACTCTTCGAACCCGGGCGTCGACAAGAGGCTGAAGGAGCACTACGGGCTCAAGCCCGACGACGGGGAAGGGCTCCGCGAGAAGCTCGGCGTGGATTTCCGCGGGGTCGGCGCGGCTTACAAAGGCAGGAAGCTTCACGAGGACATTCCTTCAAGGGGGGTCCTGGTTGACGACTGGGGGATACACCGCAGATGGGTCGAACACGAGAGCGGCGGCTACTGGGACTACTGTGATTTCCCCCTCCAGAACGCGACAGAAGAGCAGATCGCCGAATGGCCGATGCCGAATCCGGACGATTTCGACTATTCCGGGATCGCCGATTCCTGCAGAAGGAACAGCCGTTACGCCATTCATGCCGGCGGCGCCGGAATCGGCGACATTATAAACGGCAGCGGCATGCTCAGGAGCATGGAGCAGGTGTTGGTCGATCTTATCACCGACGATCCCGCGGGGCTTCTTCTTATGAGGAGGAGGACGGACATAAACCTTGAGATAATGCGCCGGACCCTTGAGGCCGCCAAGGGCGGAGTGGACTTCCTGTGGATGGGCGAGGATCTCGGTACGCAGATCGCGCCCATCATCAGCCTGGAGCTCTACAGGAAGCAGATCCGTCCGCTGCACCAGAAGTTCATCGATCTCGCGAAATCATACAATATTCCGGTGATGATACACACCTGCGGCTCGAGCAGCTGGGCCTACGAGGACTTCATCAAGATGGGTATCAACGCGGTCGACACGCTGCAGCCGGAGGCGGCGAACATGTCGCCGGAATACTTGAAGAAGACTTTCGGTGGCCGTCTCGCATTCCACGGCTGCATCAGCACGGCCGGGCCTGTCTCGTTCGGAACTGCTCAGGAGACGAAGGAATACTGCAGGAAGATTATGGATATCATGATGCCCGGCGGCGGCTACTGCTTCGCGCCGACGCACTGCCTGCAGGACAATTCGCCGGTGGAGAATGTCGTCGCGATGTATGACACGGCCAAGGAATACGGGAAGTATTAAATTTTTCTTGCGAGGAAAAATTAGCCACGTGTGTGGCATCGGCATCCGCACAACTCATACTCCTTTAGCGTGAAAATTTACATTTTGACGAGCAAGATTGGGGATTGGATTTTTTTCGTTCCGACCGAGAGGCGACATGAATGCCGTCCGAGGAAGGAACGGGAAAATACGGCCCAATGATGCTCGCCGCAAGGCGGTTGCGGTCTTTCGGTTTTGCTCCGCACCCTTCGAGAACCTTCGATACCTCGGTAACGGCGGTCTCTCAGAATGCGAAGCAAATTCCAAAATCTCCGCAGTCAAAATGTAAATTTATCAGCCTAGAGGAGTATAAATTCCAAGCCTCAATAACCAAGCTCCAAATAAATATCAATTACCGAAATTCAAAACGGCTCAAGACTTACTTTGAAATTTGGATACTGTGATTTGAAGTTTATTTGGGATTTGGTGCTCGGGATTTGGAATTTAAAAATTTCGGGAAAACAAATTCCAATTTTTATAAGGAACTAAAAATGTTCATAGCCGCCCAGCTCTATATTTTTTCGAGGCTCCCCGATCAGGAAGGCAGGATCGACGGGATATTGGAGGCGCTTGCCGGGGCGGGCTACCAGGCCGTCGAAGGAATGTTGAAGCTCCCGCCGCAGGAACCAGGCGTATTGGAACGGCATGGCCTGCGGTATCTTGCACCGCACCTTACGCCTGGCGACCTGAAACAGCTTGACAAGGTGTCGGCTTTCTGCCGGAGGATGGGCGCGACGCATGTCTGCAGCTCGGGACTGCTTGACTGGAACAGCCGCGGCGCCGACGACTACCGCCGGAGCGCTTCCGCGCTGAACGAGCTGGGCCGCAAGCTTCGCGGCGAGGGCATCCAGCTGCTCTACCACAACCACGAGTTTGAATTTGAACGGGTGGAAGGTCGGCGGACGGGAATGGACCTGCTGCTGGAGCTTCTCGATTTTAGTTCCGTCCGCCTGTGCCTTGATCTGGGCTGGCTCTGTGTCGCCGGAGCTGATCCGGCAAGGTTCCTGAGGGAGCATGGAGGCAAGGTCGGCTTTGTGCATCTGCGGGATTTCAAAGCCAAGGAGTCCGTTCCGCTGGGCCGCGGGGATATTGATTTGAGGAACATAATGGCCGGGCTCAGAGAGCTTCCTCGCCTGGAGGCGTTGGTTGTAGAACAAGATCCGACAAGCGCCGATCCGCTGGGCGACATGATTGAGAGCAGGCGTTATATCCGGACAATATAATCGATGAGGAGAAAGAGAGGGGGTGCCATGAAGACGAGGAATTTCTGTTGTGCGGCGCTGTCGGTCCTGCTTTTCGGTCAGCAGGGGGATGCCGGGGAGAATGTGCTGAAGTCGAGCGTCGCCGGCAGCTGGTATCCTGCCGATGCGGGGGAGCTGAAGGCCCAGCTGGACGGTTTTCTGGCCAAGGCCGGGGAGGTCAAAAGGAATGAGTCCGTGATCGGCCTCATCATGCCGCACGCGGGCTACCAGTATTCGGGGCAGACGGCCGCGTATTCGGTGAAGGCGCTGACGCCGAAATACAGGACGGTGGTAGTGGTCGGGCCGACGCACCGCTTGCCGATGTCGAACATGTTCAGCGTACCGCAGTTCGACAGCTACGAGACGCCGCTCGGAAAGGTTGAATTTGACAAGGAGTTCATCTCCAGCCTGCTGAAGGATCCGCTTTTCAAGGATGAGCCCGGCGCGGTGACGGGCGAGCACAGCGTCCAAATGGAGGTTCCGCTGCTGCAGCTTGTGCTCAAGGACTTCAAGCTGGTGTTCATCGTGGCAGGGCAGTGTTCTCCGGGGACTGTCGCCCGTGCGGCGAAGACGCTCAGATCGGTGATGAGGGACGACGTCCTGCTGGTCGCCAGTTCGGACTTCATCCACTGCGGGGAACGCTTCGACTACCAGCCGTTCAAGGAGAACACGGAGGATGCGGTCAAGAAGATAGACATGGAGGCGTTCTCGTTCATCTCGAAGCTCGACGCGGATGGTTTTCTCGGATACGTGCGGTCCAGCGGAGCGACAATCTGCGGGGCGGATCCGATTGCGCTCCTGATCTCCGCGGTTCCTGCGAATTCCAAGGTCGAACTTCTGCGCCATACGGATTCCGGGGTGGTGACCGGCGACAGGTCGAACACGGTGAGTTATGTGGCCGCGGCGCTGGCCGGGAGCTGGAAGGATGCGGCGGCTGTGGAATCCGCGGCTCCTGCGGCGAAGGAGGATGTCCAGGCCGGCGGGCTTGGCGAGGCCGACAAGAAGACGCTGCTGAAGCTTGCCAGGAAGACCATCGAATATTATCTGGGGTTGAAGCAGAAGCCGGATCCGAAGGCGCTCGGCATCGAAATCGGCGACAAGCTCAAGGAGGAACGCGCCGCCTTCGTGACGTTGAGGAAGAAAAACGGCGAGCTTAGGGGATGCATCGGCGAGATATTCCCGTCGCAGGCCCTCTATGGTTCCGTGATCGACAACGCAATCAACGCGGCGGTCGGGGATCCGCGCTTCCAGAGGGTCGAAAAAGGCGAACTTGCAAGCATAAAAATTGAGATTTCGGCGCTGACGGTCCCGAAAAAAATCGCATCATACAAGGATATCCGCCTGGGCGTCGACGGCGTAGTCCTGAAGAAGAAGTTCAACAGGGCGGTCTATCTGCCGCAGGTCGCAACCGAGACGGGGTGGAAGCTGGAGGAGTTCCTTGCGAATCTCGCGGCGAAGGCCGGGCTTCCGCCGGAGAGCTGGAAGGATGGCTGCGAATTCCTCACGTTCCAGGCGGAGGTCTTCGGCGAGGAGGATTGAGTATCCAATGTCCAATAAGTTAAGTATCGAATTGAGAGGATGCAAATGCCTGTTGCGACCGGAAAAATCCTTGTGATTCCAGCGATAGATATTCTCGGCGGGGCCTGCGTGAGGCTGTCGCAGGGGGATTATGGCAAGAAGACCATATATCCCGAGCGGCCCGAGGATGCCGCTGTGAGATGGTTGGGCCAGGGGGCGGAATGGCTCCATCTGGTCGACCTGGACGGCGCCAAGAACGGATTTCCTGTAAATACCGGTGCTGTCGGGCGGATTACTGCTGCGGTCGAGATTCCCTGCGAGGTAGGCGGGGGGGTTAGGAGCCGCAAGGACGCAGAGGCCTTTTTTGGCGCGGGCGTCAGGAGGGTTATAGTTGGTACGGCGGCGATCGAGAATCCCGCGCTTGTAAGGGAGCTGCTGGCTGCGTATTCTCCGGAAAAGACCGTCGTGGGCATAGATGCGCGCGACGGAATCGTCGCCGTCCGCGGCTGGGTCGAAACCGCCGGAAAGAAGGCCGTCGAGATAGCCGCGGAAATGGCTGCGGCCGGGGTCAGAAGGTTCATATATACCGATATTTCCCGGGACGGGATGCTTTCAGGGCCCAATATCCAGGCGGTGTCGCTTTTCTGCGGGGCGGTGGCGGCGGCCGGCGCCGCGGTGATCGCGTCGGGAGGGATATCATCCTGCGACGACATCGCCGCCCTGCGCAAGCTGGCTGTTTCGCGCCCCAACCTCGAAGGGGTCATCGTCGGCAAGGCGCTTTATGAGGAGCGTTTCAGCCTGAAGGAGGCTATCGCATCGGCGGAAGCATAAGGTCAAATGCCAGCCCTTCAAGCTCCTAGGCAATCCGCATGCCGCGCCTCAATTCGATGAGGGCTGGTGCTCAACCGCGTTTTCATATTGACTCAGGCATCAAATCCTAAACATCGCCGAATCGGTCGCCGATCGCATAGGGGAAATGGCCGAAGGAAAACTCTTAAAAATATCCCAAAACATTTGACAAGCCGCTTTCTCCGTGCTTAATTCCAGTTCAATTATACTGTTTTTGTCTTTGCTTCAATTTCTTTAAAATGGAGTGAACTATCATGGGCATGCTCAACCGCATTGTCAACATCAGCGTCCTTGTCCTTGCCGTCGTCGCGGTCGTCTTCGGATACCTACTGTTCCAGAAAAGGGAACAGCTTGTCAAGCGCGGCGACAAGATGGGCAAGATGATAAGCGATGTGTCGCGCGCCCTGGACACCAACAGCGGAACCAAGATCGCCGACAACCTCGTCATGGCCAAGCTTGAACTCGACGCGAAGAAGGATCCAAAGGCCAACGAGAACGCCAAGAAAAGCCTTTACCACACCAACTACGACAATCTCGAGACTGTCCTCGCCCCGTTCAAGAAGCAGGCCAGCGATGTAGCTATCCAGAGGGACACCCTCGGCGTGGCACTCCTGGAAGTCTCCAAGAAGCTCGAAATGGTTGACACCTACAAGGCGGACGACTTCACCCATGTCCTCACATACCTCGAAAAGAAGGATCAGCTCCTGGCGACGGTCGAGAAGATCAATGCGCGCGACAACGACCTCTGCGCGCAGATCGCCGCTTCGGCGGGCGTCATCGGGTTCACCCTCGACAAGGACTCCCTCAAAAATCTTGAAAATTACGGCACGCCCCTCAAGGAGTTCGGCTCCAAGGTCGAGGCACTGAAGAAGCGCTCCGACACCTACGCGGAAGGCATCGCGAAGATCTGCGGCATCCTCCAGATAAATGCGCCCAAGCTCGACGGCGACGACTACGCCGCCGAAATAGCCACCAGTGAAAAGGCCGTCCAGAACTACAAGGACGAGTTCGAAAAGACAAAGCAGGAACTCGCCAGGACCAAGGAAGAGCTCAAGAAGAGCCAGGACGACCTCAGCAAGGCCACCGCCAAGATCGACGTCCAGAACAAGGAAATTGCCAAGCTCAAAAAGCAGCTCGCGGATTACATAACTCCTCCTGAGGACGGAGGGGAGTCCCAGCCCGGTCCCGCACAGGCCAAGGAAGACTCCTTCTATGAGAAGCTCGAGGGCAAGATTCTCGACGTCAACAGCAAATGGGAGTTCGTCGTGATAGACCTCGGCAAGAACAACAAGCTCGTGATCGGCGACAAGAAGAAGGTTGAAAAGACCGTGCCTCTACCGGAGGGCAAGACCATGATGGTCGGAAGAGGCAACGAATACCTAGGAAAGATCAAGGTCATAAGGGTCAACGATAACTGCGCCATCGCAAACATCCTGCCCGACCAGCTCAACGGCAAAATAGAGCCCGGCGACAAGGTCTTCTTCGCGAAGGCCTTGCCACAGGAAAAGATTCCCGGCGCCGCCGCTGGCGACAAGGAAAAGCCCGCGCCGGAAGGCGGCGACAAGCCTGCGGCCGCTCCGGCTGACGAACCCGCCGCTGCTCCGGCTGCAGATGATGCCGCCCTTCCAGCCGAGTAAGGGGATGCTTAATAGTTATTCGTTAATAGTTATTAGTGATCAGGTTCCGGTTTCAGCAGGCAAATTTCCAGTTTTCGGTATCAAGTTCCCAGTTTCCAATTCCCAGTTTCTAGTTTCAAGTATCCAGTATCAGCAACCAGACAAGCGGAGGTGGGCATATGTTTAACTCGACTATATTCACGATAACCTCAATCCTCGGCCTGCTCCTGATGATCGCAGTTGTAGCCATGCAGATCATGGAAATGCAGACGTATGAGATGCTTTTCTTCGGGTGACCGGAGCGGACACAGAGCGCAAGACTTGTGTGCAATTCAAGCCACCCGCTTCATGGGTGGCTTTTTTTACGGCGGCAGATGATTTCAGGCATGCATCGGAACCGTAATATGAATGAAGCAGATTCAATGCTCATAAGCCGACGGGAGAGAATTCCGCCCTCCACGCCCGAGACGGTCGTAGGATACGGAGGGTTGAGTTCTACTCAACCGCGTTTTAAAAATGTCTCGAACGCGTATCTTGCCTTTCTCGCCTTTTCCATCCTTCTCGCTTTCACGTTGTCAGGCTGCCAGTCGCCGCAGGAGAAGAAAGGCGTCAGCAAAATCCCGCAGAACAGGCCCGCGAAGTGGGAGCAGGGCAACTACGGCCCCGGAGTCAACTTCTGATTCGGACACCCTCTTGAAACTTGTCTTCAAGTGGCGCAGACATTCCCGTATGCGATTCCGCAGGTAAGAATACCTTGTAAATATTCAGTGAACTACGCCCTTTCACTGAATATTTACCACAGGCTTTTCGGCATTCCTTGTCTATTGTCTTCGTCTCCATTCTTCGTCTTTTACAAAGGGACAAAGATGCGGGACGATGGATGTGGAGAAATCCAACGACTGCTATCCGCGCTTCCCGAAGATCGCAGTTCCAATCCTGACGATTGTGGAGCCTTCCGCGATGGCGATTTCGTAGTCGGAACTCATGCCCATGGACAGCTCGGGTATCTTGACTCCGAACTCCTTGCCGAGTTTGTCCCTGAGTTCGCGCAGCGAGGCGAATATCTTGTGCAGCTGCCAGTCCTCCGCGTTGAACGGGGCCATGGTCATCAGGCCGTCGAGCTTGAGGTTGGGCGCTTTTACGGCGGCCTCGGCGCACTTCATTATTTCGTTCTCGTCCCTGATTCCGAACTTGGTGCTTTCTCCGGAGACGTTCAGCTCTAGGAAAATCTTCTGCTTCTTCTTCTTTTCGCCTGCTATCCTGTTGACTCTGCCGATGAGCTCCTCGGAGTCTATGGAATGGATGCAGTCGGCGAGGCTGATGGCCTTGGCGGCCTTGTTTCCCTGGAGGTGCCCGATAAGGTGCCACAGTATCTCGTCAGGGAGCTTGTCCGCCTTGTCGATCAGCTCCTGGACCCTGTTCTCGCCGAAGAGCCTGTGCCCGGCCTCGAACGCGGACAGCACGGCGTCCGGGGGGAATGTCTTGCTGACGGCTATGAGCTTCACGTCCTTGGGCTTGCGGCCCGCCTTTCCTGCGGCGGCGGCGATCTTTTCCTTCACGCCTTCCAACTGATTCTTGACGTATGAATAGTCCATATTAAGATACCTATATGAACGCTGAATTTGATAAAGAAAACTTTCTAATTTAAAGGCATTAGTAAGGAAGTCAAGCACGTGCATCAAAAAACGGATGTTTTTCGGCGCTTGATTATCCGTGATGGCGCGGTTAGTGTCACTTTCAGATTTCCGCCCCATGCATGTGAAGTGATTGAAGACACCGGAGGATGTTCCTGCGGCTTTTCAAAGGCGCGCGCCGGAAATCTGAACTGAAATACCTTCCAGGGGGCGGTATTTCACCACATATCCGCCCAAGGCGGACAAGTCTTTTTGATTGCCGGCAAGGGTGATCATGGTATCCGGACGGTGGCATTATGGAAACGGCGAAGAAAGTGGTTTTTGGGGTGGTGGTCCTGGTGCTTCTGTATGTGGGGCTGTCGCCGTTTTTCGGCGGAATCAGGGCTATGGCGGCCTTCGGCGTGATGCAGGCGGTGGCGGTCGGGTTCGGGCTCGGACTCATAATCGCGCTGTATGTTGCCCCATATTTCTGGGAGCGGATGGCGACGGGTGTTTTCTTCCCAAGGGAAAGCGTGATCCCTCCTCCGCCGGAACTTCCCGGGATACGCCTGAAGGTCGTCTCCGAGCATTATGACGAGGCGCTTGCCGACCTGAAGGCGCTCATGGCGAAGGATCCGGGGAACATCCATGTGGCGTCGCTGGTCGCGGAAGTATTTCTCGACAAGCAGAAGGACTTCGAGAAGGCCGTCGGCTTCATCGAAGGCTACCTGAGGCGCAAGAAGGGCAGGGGGCATGATGATGTCGCACTCCTGATGAGGCATGCCGACGCATGCTATGAGCTCGATTCGCCCGGAAGGGCGGCCGACTTCCTTGAGCAGGAGTCGAAGAAGGGCTATTCCTCCGTCGATATCAAGGCAATACGCAAGAGGCTTGAGACCGCAAGGAAGGCCGCAGGAAGAGGCTAGGTTTTTCCCTGCTGGGAAAAGACACCAACACTCAACATCAAACATTCAACATTCAACGCCTAATTATGTTGTTCGATGTTCGAAGTTCAGAGTTGAATGTTCGATGTTCAAAATATATGCAAAACATTTTGCATAATATTTTGTAAGGGGTTAAGGCCTGGCTGCGGGCGCCGGCGGGGTGCCGCCGGCCGGCCTCATCTTTTTTGAAAGGAGCCAGGCCGCCGCGGCGAGGATGATTATGTTGGCGATGACGAAGAGGATCGTGATGTTGCGCTTGACCCTGCGCTTCTTGTCCTCCTCGAGGAGCCTTTTTATTTCCCTGAGTTTCTTTTCGGCGTCGGATTCGCCGGGCGACTTCTGATGTGCCTGCTGCGCCTTTTTTTCGGGCGCCGGCTTTTCCTTCGGCTTTTCGCCCTGGAGCAGGGACTTCAAGTCCTTTATGAGCTCCTCCCAGGAGATGTAGCGCTTGTTCCTGTCCTTTTCGATCATCCTGCCGATTATTTTCACGCAGGTGTCCGAGACATGGCTGTTCTCCTCCCTGAGCGGCGGGGGCTGCTTGGTGGTCTGGGCCGCCATGAGGGCGACCTGCGACTTCTCCTTGAACGCGGGATGTCCGGCGAGGATTTCGTAGAAGACCAGGCCGAGGCAGTACATGTCCGCGCGGAAGTCGAGCTCCTTGTCCGCGGTGATCTGCTCGGGGCTCATATACTGCGGGTTCCCCACGGTGAAGCCGGTCATCGTCAGTCCCTGCATGGACGCCAGCTGCCTGGCCATGCCGAAGTCGGTGAGCATGGGGCTGTTCTCCCTGGCTATCAGGATGGTGTCCGGGCAGACGTTACGGTGGATTATCTTCTTTTTCTCCCAGGCCGTGTCCAGGGCGTCCGCGAGGGCGATGATGATGCCGAGCGCCTCCTTCTCGTCGAGCCTTCCGCGGTGTTCCAGGTATTCCTTGAGGAAGAACCCCTTTTCGAAGCCAGTGACGAGGAAGTAGCTGCCGTCCTCCTCCCCTGCGTCGTAGGCCGGCAGTATGTTCGGATGGGAAAGGGACGCGGTGAGGTTGACGCCCTGGATGAACCTTTGCGCTATCCTCTTGTCCTCCGTCATGGAAGCGGGCAGTATCCGAATGAGGATATCCTTCTTGAGGTCGAGGTGCGTGCCGACATAGACATCGTCGCCCAGGCTGCCCGTGCCGGACTTCCTCAAAATCTCGTATTTTCCGGCGATTACGTGGCCGACTCCCAGTTCCTTGCTCATGATCCTGCGCTTCCCGTTTCAGGTTCCTTATTCAATCAGACTACTGTGGTTTCAACGTCCTTGTCCTTGGGCTTGAGTATCTTGCCGACGGCCTCCGCGAGCTCGACCGGGAACATGACGACTGTGTTTGCGGGGCCTGCGCCGAGGCCGTCTATGGTCTGGAGGGTTCGCAGCTTCATCGCGCCGGGCGTCTGGGCCATTATCGTGGCGGCGGCGGCGAGGTTAGTGGCGGCGATCTTGTCGCCCTCGGCCTTGGTTATGGTGGCCCTCTTCTCGCGTTCGGCCGAGGCCTGTCGCGACATAATCCTCTTGAGGTCCTCCGGCATCTCGATGTCCTGCAGGCGTATGGAGTCGAGGTGGAGCCCCCATTCCTTGATGCGCTCCTCCACGACCTCGCAGATGCGCTTCTGTATCTGTTCGCGCTCCGACAGCAGCTCGTCCAACGAGAGCCCTCCGACCACGTCGCGCAATGTCGCCTGGGCATACTGCGAGATCGCGAACATGTAGTCCTGTATCTTTATGACCGCGCTTTCGACGTCCGAGACATAGAAGAAGAGGACGCTGTCGATCGCCGCGGGCACGTTGTCCTTCGTGATGACCTGCTGGCTGGGGATGTTGAGGGTGAGGAGGCGCAGGTCCACGAAGCGGACGTTGTCGATGTAAGGGACAATATACATCATCCCCGGCCCCTTCACGGCCATGAACTTTCCGAGCCTGAGCACGATGCCGCGCTCCCACTGGGCCGCCACCCTGAGCCCCGAGACGAGGATTCCCCAGACTATCGCGAACACTACGCCGGCGATGATCGAGGCGACGATCCTGGAGTCCGGGCCGTGCCTGGCGCCCAGGAAGAGTATTATGCCTGCGGCCAGGACCGGTATGAAGAAGAGTATCCCCCGGAGTGACGAACCGAGGGAGACGTGCCCCCTCTGGACTTCAGCGTAGACCTTCTGTGGTTGCATGCTGCCTCCTTCGCGGTCGGCAAATATTCAGTGAAAGGGCGTAGTTCACTGAATATTTACAAAGTAATTTCTTCGTGCTCCTTGTGCCTTCGCGCGATAGGCGAGGGCATGAATTATCCATCCTAGACGGTGGAAGTCCCTTCCGCGACCTCGCGTCCGCTGAAGAGCAGCATGGCCAGGAAGCTGCAAAAGGAGATGTAAAAGGCGGAGTAGGCCGCTCCGTATGCGACATAGGCCGGCGGGATGCTGCGCTTCGATGCGAGCGCGTCGGCAAGCCAGAAGAGCTGCCAGTTGGGTATTGAGGCATATAGGATCGCGCAGACGTAGCTGTCTCCAGCGTGCCTGCCGAAATAGTAGTCCGAGACAAGCCCTATGAGGAAGACGATCGAGCACAGGATGAGGTTGGGGATGATGTCCAGGCGCGTCGAAAGCGTGACAGATATCGCGCCCATCGCCCATACCGCGAAAAACAGGAGCAGCAGGGCCGGGAGGACGAATGGAAGGGGCAGTGAGTTCTCCGGGTCGACCTTGGTGTTTATCGAATAGAAAACAAGGGTGCAGACGGTGAACAGGACGGTCATGGCCATTACAGCCTCCTCCGAGAAGGACTTGGCCGAAAGGTAGTTGCGCAGCCCTCCGTAGGCGAAGGCCAGGGCGATCATCCCGTAGTAGGAATACAGCGTCACATAGTCGAGGCGGAACTGGTCGACGGCGACCTTGAGGGCTATCAGCGAGGCCAGGTTGCAGACGTAGACGAAGATGGTCAGCACGAAGAGGATTCCCGCGATCTTGGCGAGGATGAAATTCCATCTTGGAACCGGCTTCGAAAGGAGGAGCAGCGCGGTTCCATTCCTGATTTCCCGTGTGATGGCGTGGCTTGCGCATACGACTGCGGCGAAGAGTCCGAAGAGGAGCGTCGTGGCCATCGAGCTGTCGATAACCATCTTGATCTGTTCCCTGAAGACATAGAGGGATATGGACGGGAACATGCCGATGAGGGCCGCCGCAGTGCCAAGCAGGAGAAGGAAGATCGGCTCCCTCAAGGTCTCCTTCGCGGTGTTCCTCGCCACATAAAAGAAGTTAAGCACGGGAAACGCAGATCCTTACCTTTGGAGTATGAATTCAGCAAACTACGCCCTTTTGCTCTGAATTCATACTTAAAGAAAAATATTCAGTGAAAGGGCGTAGTTCACTGAATATTTACCATTTGGATTGCCAGGATGCATTCACCAGGAGAAAATGATCTGCCGAAATGCATGTCCCAAGGACCTACTTGAGGGGAATCTCCTCCGTGTCCTTGATTATGACCGGTTCTGCCGGGGCGGGCGTCGGAGCCGGAGCCGGGGCCGGTTCGACAACGGGCGGGGGCTGTTCGACAGCGCCGGCGGGAGCGCCCTTGGTTTTGTAGAGCTTGCCGCTTTCGAGCTCCTTGAGGAGCCTCTCATAGTCGTCGGCCAGATTGGGCAGGTCGAGGATTTTCCCGAGGGACTTGGCGACCTCCACCCAGTCCTTGTTGTTTATGCGGATGAAAGTCTGGGTCTTGTCGATCTTCCCGAGATAGTAGTCCGAGACATACTTGGTGTCGCCGATGATTATTATCTGCTTGGGGTTGAGCATCTTGACGAACTTGGTGAAGTTCTCGTCGCTTATCTTGAGCGGGTCGGTGGCCGAGGGGACGAAGTAGCATTCGCCGCCGACGCTGCCGGGTATAAGCAGGTAGGGCTGCTTGTTCTCGTTCTGGACGAGGTCGGCGAGCAGCCTGGGCTTTGAATAGTTGCCGGTTATGACGAGGGTTATGATGTCCTTGTGAGGGCCCTGGTAGGGCTGGAGCTTGCTCCAGAATCCGGCGAAAAGGCTGGACGAGGCTGACAGGATCATGACTCCGGCGACCATCAGGCAGACGGCTTTGGCTCTCTTTTGCATCTTATTTAAACCTCCTAAGTTTTTGACGGGGAAAACATGTTTAACTAAAGAATATATGCGACGGGGCGGTGATTTTCAAAGGGCAATCAATAAAAAACTGGAAGAAGATGTCACTCGATTTCAAGGAAGTCCGGGAACTCGGTTATGGTGCGGGGACCGCCCTCTTCTTGGACCACTACGACGTCCTCCAGGCGTATGCCGCCCCATTCGGGGTAGTAGAGTCCGGGTTCGACGGTGACGACGCTGCCGGATTTGAGCCTGGCCTTCTTTGACGGGTAGAGGCGCGGCGCCTCATGTATGTCGAGGCCGATGCCGTGGCCGAGCGAATGGAAGAACCCGAAGCTGGCGCCGTCCTTCCTGCCTGTCTTGAAGCCGTGCCTTTCGAGGACGGCGAACGCCTTCCTGTAGGAGTCTCCTGGGTCCGCCCCGTCCGTGATCAGCTCCTTTGACGAGTCCCTTGCCTCCTTGACTGCCCGGTATGCGTTCATTATCATGCGCGGCGCCCTGCCCTTCAGGACGGTGCGGGTGATATCCCCCCAGTAGCAGTGGCTTTCCATCCTGGGGAAGATGTCGATGACGATGGGGGTTCCCGCGGACAGCGGCCCTGAGCCGGTGTCGTGCGGGTCGGCGCCGCTTCGTCCGCCTGCGACTATGGTCTGCGACGCGGTTCCGCCGCCCCTGACGATTTCGACGTTGATGAGCTGCTTGATGCGCTCCGATGTCACCGGCTCCTTCCCTGCGAGGAGCCTGCCCTTGGCGTCGACCTTCGCAGCGGCGATTTCATCGACGGCCTTGCGCATGCCTTTTTCGGCGAGGCGGAGCGATTCGGTTATGTCCGCGAGCTGGACCGGCGTCTTGATTTCCCTGGCGGGCAGGAACGGATTTCTTCGGCATTTAAGCTGAAAGCCTTTGCTCACAAGATATTCCGCCATGTAATATGGGAAGCCGCAGGGCACTTCCCAAAGGTCCGCCCTGTGCCTGGAAAGTGCGGCGCGGACTATGCGCCTGGGATCCCTGCTTTCCGTGAGGCTGCCTGCTTCGACGACCGACACTCCGGCGGCGGCCTCCCTTGCGGCCCTGCCGTATTCCATCTGGGAGACGATGACGGCCTTGAAGCCTCCGGTCTCCAGATATGTGAACGGGTCTATGCACTTGAAGCCGCTCGCGTAGAGCATGTCCGGGCATGTCATGCTCGAAGCGTGGATGAGGATGCCTTTCTTCATTTCTAAAAAACCTCCATGTGATGGGTGAAGACGTCGCTGTCGGGCCGGTATTCGATGACGGAGAAGCGTCTGTGCTTGGTCGCGGATCCGGCGCAGATCTCCCCCCTGCCTGTTGCGTCGAGGCTGCTGTACGCCTCGTGGACATGGCCGCAGAGCGAAACATCTATAAGGCCAGTCCTGAGCTTCTGCGCCAGGTTCCTCTGCCCCCAGAGCCTTTTCCTGAACCTTGCGACAGGATGCCTTTCGATGAGCGGGAAGTGGCCCACAAGTATCCTTGGCGTTCCGGGCGTCCTTGGCGCGGCGCACCACTGGCCGACAACCCTGTCGGTGGTCTCGGAGACGTAGCCGCAGGATGACCAGACGGCGGTGGGGACCGCCTCGTCGACAAGTATGAGCTCGCAGCCCTTGATCCTGATCCTGGCGGGAAGGTCGCCGAGCCTGAGCGAGCCGCCGTTCAGCCTGGAGAAGGCGTCCCCGAGCGCCGCGGCGCATTCGGGATCGTCGACATACTTGTCATGGTTTCCGGGGACGAAGAGCAGGGGCATCCGGGCATGCCCCATGAGCGGCGCCAGCTTTTCCAGGATCCTGCGGAATTCGGACGGCTGGCCGGTCGAGGTGATGTCGCCCGTACATACCACGGCGTCCGGCGCCATAGCAAGAATCTTTTCGGCCATTGCGGCGAGCGGCGTAAGATCGAAGAGCCCTCTGCGGAAGATGCAGTAGTTGAGCGTCCCCGCCATCCTCTTGTCGAGCAGGGCCTTCCAGCCCTCGGGCGGCGCGCCTGCGTGGAGGTCGGAGAAGTGGATTATCTTCACGTCGGATCCGGTTATGGCTGCGGCTGCGCTGCGCTTGCGTCCTGCAGGGCCTTCTTGAACTCCTCAAGCTTGCCGTATTTCGCCCGGAGCTTCTTCATCTCGCCCTTGTCGCCGGCCGCGCCGGCCAGCTTCTGCTTGAAGAAGGCATAGGCCAGGTCGGATATGAACTGCTTGTCGCCGTCCTCGATGCAGAACTCCTTGGCCAGTTCGAATTCTCCCGAGAACATGAGATAGTCGAAAGCGCCCTGCTCCTGCTTGAGCTCGGAGGCGGTCTTCTTGATGATTTTCTTCAGCTGGGCCGGAGGCAGCTCCATGATCTGTATTGACTTGACGGTCTGGCCGGCGCCGTCCTTCAGGTATATCTCGCCGCCCTTGATTTCGGAAATCGTGCCGTAGACTGCGCGCTTCTCGACCTGGCCGGTGTATTTGTTCTTCTCAAGGACGGTTATTTCCGCGCCTGTTCCGGAGAGCAGCGAGCCGCTGTCCCTGAGCCCTTCCATGAACCTCTGGGCCGCAGTGAGCTTCCCTGATATCTTCTCGGCCCACAGTTCGCAGGCTTTGGCGTCGTTCTTCTGCGAGTCGAGAACCTTGGCCTCCTCGCCCTTGAATCCTTCGAACCTGGACTTGGCTTCGTCGTAGCTTCCCTTCGATGATTCCAGCATCGCCTGATAGACTGCCGACTCCTTGCGCATGGCGAGCTCCTTCCTGTAGTCCTCGAGCCTCTTCTGCTCGCGCTCCTCGGCCTCCTTCTTCTGGCGCTGGATTTCGGCCAGGCGCTCCTCCTCCCTCTTCTTGTCCGCCTCGAACTTTCTCCTGACCTCCTCGCTCTCCCTCTCCTTCCTGGCGTCCTCCTCCTTCTTCTTCGCGAGCTCCGCGGCCTTGACGGCGGCGTCCGCCCTCGCCGGCCTCATCCTCTCCTCGTCAAGGGGCACGTAGACCTTGTTCAGCATTGCCAGCGCGACGCTTTCAGGCTCGTCGGCCGGGACATAGTTGTTCCTGAGCAGATCATCGCACTTCGCGAGTATCTCGGGGCCGGCGGCCTTCGTCGCGGACGCGGCCTTCAGAATCTCCTTGACCTGTTTTACGAAATCGCTCTGCCCCTGGAGGGAATCCACGTCCTGCGCCACCTTCTTCTTTATGTCTACAAGGGGATCGGGCGCCGGGACGGGCGCTTCGCCGGGCTGGCCCTTGCCCGGCACCTTAGCCGGAGACTGCTCCGGCGGTTTCTTGTTCAGCGCCTCCTTCTGCGCCGCCTTCGCCCTGTCCCTGGAAATCTTCCATGCTGCGAAGCCCGCCGCGGCCACGATCACGAGGAGGACCGCCAGCCCCAGCATTATCACCTGCCTCTTCGCCTTCTCGTCGGGGGACATCTCGCCCGAAGTCGTCCTGACCTGGGCCGATGTCGTCTTGACCGATCCGGTGGTCGTCGAGAGCGGCTTGGACGTCGTGGTCGTGATGCGGATCGGTCCTGTCGTGGTATGCGTCCCTCCGGTGACGTTGGGCGTGCGTATCGTCTGCGTCTGCTTCCTGAAGATCGTGTGCTTTCCGGTGGCCTTGGTGTATGCGCCGGCCGGCGTCTTGCCCCTGCGGACAAGCCGCAGGTCCTCGACCAGCTCCTCGGGGGTCTGGTAGCGCCCGTCCGGGCTCTTCTGCATCATCTTGATTATGATCTGCGCGACCGACTCGGGGATCGCGGGGTTCACCTTGCGCGGCGACTCGAGCGGCTCCTCGACGTGCTTCCTGGCTATTTCCACCGCAGTGGAGCCCGTGAACGGGAACCTGCCCGTTATGAAATGGTAGAATGTCGCGCCCAGGCTGTAGATGTCGCTTCTGGCGTCCATGGGCGAGCCGGTGAGGTGCTCGGGGCTGATATACTGGGGCGTGCCCATCACCTCGTCCTTTTCGCTGTCCTCGATCTCGCCTGCGACCCTGGCCAGTCCCAGGTCGGCCAGCTTGGCGCGGCCGCTCTTCGTGATCATTATGTTGTCGGGCTTGATGTCGCGGTGGATCAGCTTCTGCTCCTTCCACGCGTAGTCCAGGGCCTCGGCGATCTGCTGGATTATCACGAGCGCCTTGTCGATCGGTATGAGCGTCTCCCTCTTGAGGACCGCCTTCATGGTCTCGCCGTCGATGTTCTCCATCGCGAAGAAGTAGATGCCGTCCTCCTCTCCGACGGCGTAGGCCTGGACGATGTGCGGATGGTTCAGCTTGGCGGCGGCCCGCGCCTCCTTGATGAAGCTCACTATGAATTCGGAGTTGTTCGCGTATTTCGGCGAGAGTATCTTGAGCGCGGCGGGCCTCTCCAGCGAGATCTGATGGGCGAGATAGACTATGCCCATGCCCCCGCGGCCTATCTCCTCCAGTATGATGAAGTCGTTTCCTATCACCACTCCCGAGGACACGCGGGACGCCGGCGCGGTCGTCACCTCGCCGCACTGGCCGCACTGGACGTCCGCGCCGAGGTCGCTGTTGTCAATGCAGACTATCGCCTGGCAGAATGGGCACTGGAAATTCATCCTGTCCGCCTCTTCCCCTTAAAATGCCGTAAAAAATCCAAATTCAAAACGAAGAATATATCATATATAAGGCGCATTGGCAAGATCTTTTTTCAAATCGCCGCAAACATCGGATTCTGACCTTGGGGACGGCCTTTTATTCCGGGTGACACCATGTATATTGGCGGCGGAACACGTAAATATTCAGTGAGCTACGCCCTTTCACTGAATATTTTTCTTTAAGCATGAAATCAGCAAAAGGGCGCAGTTTGCTGAATTCATATGGAACACCTGCACGGGGGAATACATGAAGAGCTCTTTTGAACTGGCGATGGAAAGGCTGGGCGGCGCCGCGAAGAGGCTGTCCGACGAGCAGAAGAGGCAGATTGCCGAGATAGACTCCGTCTACAAGGCGAAAATCGCGGAACTCAAGCTCCGCTCCGAGGAGAAGATCAAGAAGTCCGACAACGCCGAGGAACTGGAGAAGGTGCGGAAGGAGCTTTCGGCCAGAATCTCAGAACTGGAGGCCAAGTGTGAGGAGGAGAAGGAGAAGGCCAGGAACGCCTGAGCCAATCTATTGTTTTTCAGGCGGGGGTGGGGGAGGCGGCACGGGGGGCTTCTCCGCCGGGGGCTTTGCGTCCGCGTCCTGAGCGGGAGCCGGGCCCATTTTGCCCCTGATGAGATCAATGATGTCCTTGTTCTTCGTCTCGAGCGCGTAGTCGAGGACAGTTGTCCCGTCTTTTAAGGCGGCGTTGACGTCGGCGCCGCTTTTCACGAGAAGCTCGGCTGCCTTGAAGTATTTGTTCTTGACGGCCCACATCAGCATCGGCATGTCCTCGAAGGCGACTGAGTTGACGTCGGCGCCGCCCTCCTCAATCAGAACCCTCATGGTCTCCAGGTCGTTCCTTCCGCAAGCTTCGCGGAGGGCGTCGGAGGCGCCCTTTTTCCTCCCCTTCTTTATTTTCGCGCCCTTTTCGAGGAGTATGGACACCGTCTCGGAGTGGCCGCCCGCAGATGCGTAATTGACGGCGTTCCTGTCCTTGCGGTCCTTGACTTCGATGTCGGCGCCGCTGTCGCAGAGGATTCCGACGATCTCGTTGTCTCCGTTCCTTGCCGCGATCATGAGAGGCGTCATGCCGGTCACAGGATCGCGCCAGTCAAGGTCTATCTTTCTTTCCACAAGCTGGCGGACCAGCTCGGGACGCCCATATTGCGCCGCAATAAAAAGGGGTGTTCCATTGGGGCCTTCGAACTCCTCGTCGGCGCCCTTTTCCAAGAGCATTCCCGTTATTTCCGTGTTGCCGTTCTTGGCGGCGGAGCAGAGCGCGGTTCCGAGGTAGGATTTGTCGTCGGGGTTCGCCTTGATCGAGAGCAGGTATTCTACGGATTCCTTCCTGTTGCTGTCCGCGGCGGCTATCAGCGCCGTCTCAGTGTCGTTGACGTCCGGATCCATTCCTCCGGCGATGAAGAGCTTGAGCGACTCGACATCTCCCTTCTCGGCGGTGTTGACGAAGGCGTCCGAGGTGAAGGGTATCCCGGCGTCCCTCAGCCTCTTGAGTGCAGCATCCTTTTCCGTATTGTCGGTGGCGCATCCTGCCGCCAGGAGGGCCAGGCACAAGGCCGGAAGAAGCAATCCCCGGAAGTATCTCATCAGCCAACACCCGCTTTATATTTGAAATTCCACCGGCGAGAATCTGCCGGACGCGCGATAACTTAATCCTCGTTCCGCGGGTTTCCAGGCCCTTTTTTGTTTTTCTGCCACTTCCGCTTCCTTTCTCCGTCCTGCACGCCGCCTTCCTCCTCGCCGTCGTCAGTTCCGGCCGCCTTCTTGAGGTTGGGCCCGGCGTCCTCGATCTTGTCCACGTCGAGGTAATAGCGGGGGAGCATGTTTCTTGCGGGTTCGATCCTGAACTTCTCGACCCTGCCGTAGGCCTTGATCTTGATGCTCTTGTTCTGCGGCAGCTTTGAGACCATCTCGTTGACGGCGTCGCTCTTCTTGAGCATTAGGGGGAAGCTCAGCGGGACGACTTCGAGCAGGAAGTAGCTTCCGGGCTTGAACCCCGACTTCTCGATGTATTCGGGGAAGGTTGTCAAGTATCTTATGTAGTCGGTGGTGATGCAGATATTCTTGTTCTTGAAGTCCTCGGGCATGGCCTTGATGGCTGAAAGCTCGACCTCCATGTAGGGATTCTTCTCGGTGCTCTCGGCCGCCGCGAGCACGGCGGCGGCTACGGCGAACAGGAGAAGGACGGGGATTTTTTTCATATTAAACGCTCCGGATTCGGTCAATAATGAAAACGTCCGCACCATGAAATTATTGCATCCCTGAAGTTGGAGCTTCACCAAAGGGGCGTTACGGTGTCGACCTCGATGAGCGGGCGCTTCCATCCGCGGATCCAGCGCTCCTTGCCGGAGACCTGGATCTTCTGGTTCTCCCAGAGCTTCAGGTTGAGCTTCGAACTCCTGACGTAGCAGACGGGCGCGAATACGCCGTTGGACTTCATCGCCAGGGCGTAGGACACGGACTCGACGCCTGATTCCACAGGGACCAGAAATCCGTCCTGCGTCACATTCTTCATGGGCCTGTCGTCGAAAGGGAGGTCGTCCGCCTTCGCAGAAGCCTTGGCTTCCGCGCCGTCGGCCTTTTTTTCGGACTCGGAGGCGGGGGCGGCCTGGGCTCCGGGCTTGTCGGGGATCTTGTCGGCCCCCTCGGCCATGACAAAGTCGGCGGAAATCCATGCCGAGAGGCTTTCCAGGGGCTTGATGCGGACCCAGTTCCCGCCGCTTTTCTGGAGGACTTCGACCTTCTGCCCCTTCTTTGCCGAGCCGGAGTAGGAAGAATATTCGATTCCGGGCCCCGATCTGAGCGGGGTCTCCTTGACGACCGTATCCCCTTCGATCGAAGATGCGCCGATCCAGACGGACGAATTCTCCGGGGCGGCGATCTCGTACCAGTTCCCCGACTTTCCAAGTATCTTCACCTTGTCGCCCTTCTTCAGCGTGGCGACGACGGTGTCGGGCTTGTCCAGGCCGGGCCTTATCCTGACGTTGAGCTTCGAGGAGACGACAGTCCCCTCATGGGTCTGGACGTTCTCGCCGCGGAGCACGGGCGCGAGGGCGGGCGAGCTTGCCATGGAAAGAACGAGCAGCCCGAGGATCGACAAGCGTTCAGTCCGTAATGTGAGCCTGAAGATAAACATCGGTGGCCGACAATCAGAGATTTGTCCCAATATCCATAAAATATCACTGTGTCCCGTCTTTTTCAACGCCTCCGACCTCGTATAGGTTCCCGGCCAGCTTCCTGCAGTGGATCTCCAAGTCCCTGAAGAAGGCGAAACGGCCGTAGTAGTTGTAGTTCAGCGAGTCGCGGCGGAGGCAAATGTATCGGAGGTTCCTCCGCACCAGCTCCGCGCGGACTTCATCCCCCGAGAGCCTTTCGTCGAACATGAAGCCGAGCTCCGGGCTCCAGACGACCACCGGCCTGATCCTCGCGCCGGGTGTGCCGGAGAGGACAGTGTTGAAGACGGGGTTGTCGGTTATCAGCGCCGATCCTTCCGGGAGGATTTCGTTGTATCCGAGTATCTCGCCGCTGAAGTCGTAGCGGCCGGAGAAACCCGCGTAATACCAGTCCTTCAGCGGCAGCTTTGTAACAGCGAAGGGCACAATCAGATCCTGGACGCATGCCGCGGACGCGGCGGAGAAGAGGGCCGCGCATGCCGCAGTCCTGCGCAGCCTGCCCGCCGCGAATTCCGCAATCAGGCATCCGGCAAGGGCGGAGAGCGGCGGAAGCGCAGGCGCCAGGACGCGCATCGAATGGAATATCCCGCCGGGAGTGTAGCCGATCGAATACATGCACAGCAGGGCGATCACCAGGCATCCGGCCAGCATGTATCCGTGCCTCCTGAAGTGGATGATCGCAGCGGCGCCCCCGACAATGACGCTCAGCGGTGCCGTACAGAGAAGCGAAACCGCGATCTGGCCCAGCTTCACGGCGGTGTCCGTTCGGAGCGAGAGGCTTTCTGCATAGGCCTTCAGTATCCCCACATGGACGGGGTTGACGTGGAAGAGGCCGAGGATGTCGTGGCTGTAGAGCGGGTTGCCGGCGAGCGCCCAGGTCCTGACATACCACGCCGACGAGAATGCGAGCGACGTCGCCATGTAGATCAGTATCTGCCTCATTGACAGACCCTTCCATATTGCGGCGGCAAGCCCGCAGAATATGAGCGCTGGTCCGTATTCCCGCGAAAGCGCGCCCAGGGCAGCGGCGAATCCGGCGAGCATCGGCGGCCCGGGATCGCGCCCGTCCCCGCATTCCATGACGAAGCGGAAGATTCCGGAGAGGGACAGCGCGAGCAGCCCGCTCTCCTGCCCCGATGCGACGGCGCAGAAGAACAGCGTCGACGAGGAAAGGACAAGCATTCCGAAAAGGCCCGCGTCGGCGCCGCCGGAAAGCAGGGACGCCATCCTCCTGCAGGCGAGCAGCAGAAGGCAGTATTGAAGCATGAGCGGGAACAATATCAGGGAAGGCGCGCAACTGCCGAAGGACTCGTATACCCAGAAGTAGACGAACGACACCATCGGGGGAAGGCCGTCCGGATACATATAGACCCGGTAGTCCTCGGCCGTCACCGGCGGATAGAATGAAAAATCTCCCGTCTCGAATATCTTGACCGCGAGAAAGTCCCACCTGAACAGCTGATCCCCCGGCGCATAGCCGAAGGGCTGCGTGTAGGTCCGGACCGCCAGGATGGCCGCGGAGACGGCGACCGGAATCAGCCATGGCAGCTCCTTGAGCTGAATACCGGGTTCGAAAGGCGAGACTGCGGCGCAGCGCCTGCCGCGTTCGCGGAAAGCCAGCCAGGCAAGCGGCAGCGACACTGCCGCGAGCCCGGCAAAGACGGATGTGAAAGTTACCGGGACACCGAATGTCTGTATAACGAGGATGACGTGGAACAGGATGACCGGCGAAACTATGAACGTCGGAAGGATGTCCTCCCTGCATCCGAGCAGCTTCGCGACAAGGAATCCGGGGATGACGAAGCCGAAGGCCATGCCCCCGAGCAGCCTGGCAATGTCAAGCAGATCCATCCCGCACGGCCCCTTTCTTCCTCTCATGGGCGGCGAAGCAGGCGAATGCCGCCAGCCCCAGGACTATCAGCGTGTTCCGCAGGCGCCATCCCGGCGGGCCTTCGTAGTAGAATTCGAGGACATGGTTTTCTCCGCGCGGCACGGCGACCTGCATCCTGCCGTCGGGCAGAAGATTTTGTCTCAATGCCTCGTCGCCCAGCCCGGCATCGTCCAGAAGCACTTTCCAACCCGGCAGGTAGAGCTGGTTCACGACGAGCATCAAATCCGTGGCGCAGCTTATCCTGAACCTGCCCCTGAAGTTCGAGCTGTCCGGAAACTCCTCGATGCGGCAGCCGGGACGGTCCACTTCGACCATGGGCCTGGCTCCCCTCGGGCCGGAGAACTGGACTTTAGCGGTCCTGGGCAGCATCTCGTTGGCCGAGGCGAAGGGGTTGACATAGACGAGCCTGTTGCCCAGGATATTGCCGAGCGTCCTGCCGAAATCCCTGTCCGCCTTGAAGTCGAACTGCTCCCGGTACCAGGCCAGGGCGAACAGGATGCATACGGCGTAGACGGCATATATGCCGCGTCTGATCCAGGGTTTTGCGTCTGCGCCTTGGCAGATGGAGCCGATCCCGCAGATGCATATCGCCTGCAGCAGGGCAGCGATGGAGAGGAGCCTCCATGGGAACTGCACGCACCTGAGCAGTTCGAGGCTCCTCCAGAAGAAAAGGAACGGCGGCAGCATCAGGAGGATGCACACGGCATATGCGGCGAAAGAGGCGAGGATCAGCCTGTTCCGCCTCCCGAGGAACGCCCCGGCCAGCGCGAGGATGAAGTGCGGGAGTCCGAGCTGGAACGACATGCCGTCCGACCCGGACCCCTTCTCCGAGCCGCCGAAGTCCCAGAAGCGCGAAAAGAGCTGCGAAGGATATACCGCATGGTCGCCGATGTCGAAGTAGCCGCCAAGAGCCCATTCGTAATGGACGTATTTCTTCATGGTGAACGCGGTCAGCCAGTAGGGCGAGCTCAGCAGCACCGACATCGCAACCGAAACTGCAAGCCATTTGAAAAAAACCTTCCTCCCGCCGCCGGGGATGTCAATCGAGATCACGGCGCCCGCGAAAAGCAGGAACGGGAAAAGGAATATCGTCGTCGCCGGATGCGCCGTCACTACTGCCGCGAGCGCCAGGATCAGTCCGGCCGAGACATGCTCCATCCCCGCCGTCCGCCCGGAACACGCCCGCCGCTTCAGCGCAAGGAGCAGGAATATCGGCCATGGCAGAAGCATGATTGACGCAAGCTCGCTCAGGTCGCCCCTCACGTAAAGGTTCACATATAGGTAAGGCGTGATCAGGAAGAACAGCGACGCGAAGAGCGCGCACGCCCTCCCGCAAATCTGCCGGGCCATCAGGTAGGCGCCGGCGCCGCCGGCCAGGAAAAGGAATGCGACCGCCATGAACAGCGCGGTCTTCAGCGAGGACGTGAAGAGCGAGAAGAAAAGGCACACGTAGAAGAAGAGCGGCTGGTAGAATACAAAGGTCGGATAGCCGTAGCCGCCGTATAAGTCCGGCAGCCAGCGCGGATAGAGCGTCCCGCTCCAGAACGCCTCCTGGAAATATTTGAAAAGGCAGAAATACCTGAAGTGGTCGTGCGTCTGCGGCCAGCCCTCCTGCAGCAAGAGCCTGTGCAGGATCAGGGCGACCGCGGCGGCGATCATCGCCAGGCATCCCGCATCCCTTATCCTCTCATGCTCAAGCAGATTTTTCAATATGCGCCCCGTCAGATGCTTCGATTACAGAAACATTAACCCGAAAGACGGGACATTCAACAGAGCGCAGTGTCCGGAAAGATGTCAAGTCATTCGCCGCCCCTGGCGTGGCCAGTGTGTCGCCCACTAAATCCGTTGGATTAAATTATGCCTTTTTTCGATGCGGGTTTGGCTTGACGGGAATAAGGCGATACAGAGGTATCGTCGTTTCCCGGCAGGACAAAGGCCGCGCGGAAAGAGGCATAACCGCTTTGCGGCGTGAGCCTTTTAGCGTTCAGCCCATCCGTTTGAGCTCGACGATGGCTTTGCATCGCCTCCGCTCAACCAAATGGACTGACCATCTAAAATGCTTCACGTTTAATCTCAACGTATTTATTGGGCGATACACTTGAGGGGCTGGTTCCGAAGTGTTTTTTGAAGAGCCGGCTGAAATAGAGCTGATCCTTGAAGCCCAGCCTTTCGCATACGTCCTTGATGAATGGCCGTTCCGACTCGAGCATGAGCTTCGCCTGTTCCAGCTTTTTCCGGAGGATGTAGCGGTGAACGGGCATCCCGGCATGCCTCCTGAAGACGGAGTTCAGATGCCCGGGCGAATAATGGAATATGGACGAAAGCTTCTTCAGTGATAGATCCTCCGTCGAATAATTCCGCTCTATGTAGCTCCGCACCTGCTCGGCCAGCCCCGCGGACTTGTCCGGGCCCTGGCTGCATATCTCCTGGAAATTGTTGATGATGTAAAATATGATTTCCATGAGCAGTATCTGGAATCGGCTTTTCATGAGCGGGGGCGGCTCCGGCCCGAGGCCGCAGCATGTCTCCCACATCTGCCCGGTGAACGGCGTCCTGGCCGAGAGCCTGCGGCTGTCTATGTAGTATCCCCTGGAGGGGTCATGGCAGGTGGCATGGACGTTCAGCGACTGCGAATGGAACACGAGCCACATTATCCTGTACGGGCTGCGCCGGTCCGCGCGCCTCTCGCAGTGGAGAGTGCCTGGGAGGAAGACCCATGTCTCACCACCTGGGAAACGTCGCCAGCGGCCGGAAACAAACACCTCCGCCGCGCCGCCGGCAAGGTAGATGCATTCCACGGTCCTGTGGCTGTGCGGCTCGTAGAGGAGGCGCGCCCCTTCGCGGGCATCCGCCGCACGCACCGCCGGCTCGGGCGGGAGAAACGATAAGCTCCCGCGTCCGAGCGAAGCGAGCATTTCCTCGAATTTTTCCCTGTTCATAACTGTTTCAGAGCAACGAGAAAAGTATCGCGCTCCAGATGATCGTCCCGGCCAGGCCGGTTATGATCCCGGCTATCGCCGCCCCTTTCCCCCTCTTGCAAAGCGAATTCGATATTACCAGCTCCGCGCTCAGCCCAAGAATGAGCGCAGGTATGCTCAGGATTCCGAAGAACACAATCCCCAGTATACCGCAGGCCAGCGACAGTTTCGAAATCAGGCACATGTCCTCGGTGCGCACCTTCTTCGGCGGCGGTCTTTCGCCTGAAAAGCTGAAGGTCCTGTGGACTCCGCCCCCGCCGTATCCAGCGTAGACCGGCGCGGGATTCACCGTCGTCGGTCCGGCGGACGAAAGATAGGGCGGGAAATGGTATTTCTTCCCGCACCTGCACGCGTAGTCCCCCGGCGCCTCTACCGAATACTGCCTGTAGCAGTAGGGACATGTGTAGATATGGCTCATTCCGGCTTCCTTCCGTCTGCGGCAAAACAATATGCCGCCCGGTATTAGCAGGAAGCATGCCAGACGCCCTGGGGAAATCCCGCTGGCAGAGCAAGAAATCCATGCTATGTCTCGACGATTGTAACCCCGTCCCCTTCGGGCAGGCCGAGCGACTCGCCTGTCTTCAATGAGACGACCAGCGGATTCTGCCGGAGGAAATTCCTCACGACCGCCCTCAGCGTGCCGGAACCTTTGCCATGGATAACCATAAGCGTGCAGTTCCTGTGCAGGGAGATCAGATTCTTGAGCCGGAATACCGCCTCGTCGCCGGTCGCGCCGTGCAGATCGATTCTCTGGTCGTAGTAGACGACCTCGCCGGCCCTCCTCCTGCGCCCCAGCGACTCCGGATGCCTGTATGTCTTGCGCGATCTTCTCATGACTAAAAGAAACAGCACCTCCGCGGAATTCGCAAGTTCAGGAACATACATATAGATTAAAAAATGCCGGTTACCGTTTGCCGGATATTGTTTGACAATCGGCAGGTACCGGCGGTTTCGAGAGGGATCGATAGGTTAGGTTTCGGAGGCCGTACGCCAGATGCCAGACGACGACAGGACCATGAAGGCCGGGCCGGACGGAGCAGCTCCGTCGGGCGACAGGACTATCGTCTTCACCTCCTCCGACAGGAAGGTGAAGGTCGAATCGATTGAACTGCCGTCCGGCGAGGATCTCACGAAATATTTCTCGCCGCAGCCGCCCGACAAATACGGCGGCGAGCAGTTCGTCGACTGCGGAGGGATGAAGCTGATCCTGAAGGTCAGGGACAAGGACACCTCCAGGAATGTCGCCATGGCCGTCATGTTCAAGGCCGGCGACAGGAGCCAGCTCGCGCGCTTCATCCAGGAAGCGAGGATCACCGCGAACCTCGAACACCCGAACATCGTGCCGGTCCATGAAATCGGAATCAAGCCCTCGGGCGAACCTTATTTCACGATGAAGCTGCTCGGCGGCGAGACGCTTTCGCAAATCTTTGACAAGCTGAGGGCGGGGGATCAAGCCTACGCCGCCAGATACGGCCTCTACGAGCTGCTGGTGATTTTCAGGAAGATATGCGACGCCGTCGCGTTCGCCCATTCTAAGGGCGTCATCCATCTCGACCTGAAGCCGGGAAACGTCCAGGTCGGGGAATTCGGCGAGGTGCTCGTCCTCGACTGGGGGCTGGCCAAGATCATCGGCTCGCGCGAGGAGGGCGCCGGCGCGCCGCAGCAGCCCAGGCATATCCTCCCGGACGAGGGGACGACATCCTGCATGACCTTGGACGGCGAGGCCCTGGGCACTCCGGGCTACATGGCCCCGGAGCAGGCCGCGGGAAGGAACCGGCAGAAGGACGAGAGGACCGACATCTTCTCGCTGGGCACGATCCTCTACTGCGTGCTCACCCTTGAGAAGCCTTTCGTCGGCGCCTCAAAGGACGAGATTATCAGGAAGACGATGCAGGGCAGCTTCACCGCTCCGGAGCTGCGCGCCCCCTCAAGGAACGTACCCCGCTCGCTCTCGGCAGTCGTAATGAAGGCGATGTCCGCAAGGCCCGAGGACCGCTACCAGAGGGTCGCCGACCTCGTCGCCGAGATTGACGCTTTCACCGCCGGGTATGCCACAAGCGCCGAAAAGGCCGGCCTCCTGAGAAGGCTCTATCTCAAGATTATGAGGAACAAGGCCGCGGCGCTTGTCTCCGCCGTCGTCGTTTCAGCACTGCTGGCGGTTCTCGGAGTCTGGGCGGATTTCGCCTTGAAGCAGCATGCCACCTGGGGCACTGCAAGGGACGTGACGCCGGCGGACGGACAGGATTTGTCCTCCAAATGGATTGCACGCGGCATAAGCCAGGGCCGCTGGGAACTCAAGGGCGGCGCACTGCGTCCGGCGGACGGAGGTGAATCCATTATCTTCTACAACGAGCCGCTCTACGGCAACACCGCCGTCGAATTCGATGTCAGGGCCGACGACGCGAAGGCCCTCTCCGGCAAGTCCGACTTCGGAATAGTCCTCTGCGGCGACATGAAGACGGCGCGCCGCTACGATCTCCTCGTCGGCGCATATTTCAATTCGGTCGCGACCGTCCAGCGGGAACGGAAAGACAAATATTCCATCGCGTTCGCCGTCAGCCCGGAAAGGACATACCGCGTCAGGGGAGAGAAGGAGGGCGAACGCCTCAGGCTCTACTGCGACGGAAAGCTCCTCATAGAATGGCGTGACCTCTTCTATATCGAAGGCGGATACGCGGGCATAGTCTGCAACGGCACGGGCAAAAGCTTCTCCAACATCAAAATAAGCCAGAAGGGGATCCCGAAGCTCGTCTCGTCCGTGAGCATGGGCGACGAAATGTTCAGGCGCGGCAGGGCGGAATCAGGAGAGCTGCGGAACAAGTGCTTGGACGGCGCCGAAGAGCTCTATTCCCTCGTATGGGAGAGCCAGTCCGGGAACGAGACCGGCTGGAACGCACTCCTCAAAAGGGCATATGTCAGGATGGAGCTCGGAAGGCACAAGGAGGCGCTCGAGGACGTCGGGACGCTTGAAAAGTTCACAAGCTCCTTCGACCAGGGAGCGCTCAAGCTGCAGCTCCTGCTGGCCGTCGGAAGGGCCACCGACGCAGAGCTCTGCTTCATCGATCTTTCCGGCAGATATCCGGCGTCCCTCTTCGATCTCATCGACACATTGCGCTCGGGCCTCGAGGCCTTGGACGAGGCTGCGCTCCCGGACTGCTCAAGGCAACGCTTCTGGAAGCTTATCGCCGAAAACGAGCCTTCCGAGATATTCGACTGTTCATCCGCAAGGCTCAAGTCCCTTGACTTCCTGAAGGGAATGCAGTTCAGCGCAGTGAGCTGCAGGAACAACAGCATATCCTCGCTTGAGCCCCTGAAGGGCATGGGGCTTGTCCATCTCGACTGCACCAGGAACAGAATCGCCTCGCTCGATCCTCTCGCCGGAATGAAGCTGTCATCCCTCAAATGCGGCTTCAACGAAATCCGCGACCTTTCCCCGCTCTCGGGAATGCCGCTGAAGACACTCTACTGTTGGCGGAACAATATCGGCGACCTCTCGCCGCTCCGCGGAACGGCTCTGGAGCTGCTCGACTGCGGCGAGAACAAGATAAGCGACCTTTCCCCCCTCAAGGATATGCCGCTCAAGAAGCTGGTGTGCGGACAGAACTCGATCGAGTCTCTGGCGCCCCTGTCCGGACTGCCGATCGAATCCCTGGACATCTCCGGCAACAGGATATCGTCGCTAGGACCGCTGAAAGGAATACCGCTCAGAAACTTGTTCTGCGCCGACAATCCCCTGCATAACCTCGAAGGGATAGAAGACTGCAAGCTCGAAGAGCTGGACTGTTCAAAAAACGGGCTCGCCAACCTTGCAGGCCTGCCCAAGTGCGGCATCAAAAGCCTGTCCTGCTCCGCAAACAACTTGACCGACATCGAGTCCCTGGCCGCCCATCCGCTCCAGTCGCTCTGCTGCGGCGGAAACAATATAAAATCCCTGAAACCCCTTGACGGCAAGCAGATGAAGTTCCTCGACTGCTCCCGCAACCAAATCGAACAGCTCGACTTCTATTGCCCGGGCATCAAGGCACTGTATTCATGCGGCAACAGGCTCAAGGGCCCGGGCTCGTTCGCCGAAAACCCCCCGCCCATATTCTACTACGACTGCGGAACCATGACGGCGGACGACATCAGGAAGATAATCGAGGGCTGGAAGGGCAGGGCGGATCTTGCGAACCTCGCAACCGACGCCGAAGTCCTCCTAATGATGAAGAGCGATGATCTGAAGGCGGTCAGGAAATCCGCGAGAAGATTCAACGGCCATTCCTATCTGCTTGTTCCGCAGATGCTTCCGTGGAACGATGCCGCGGCCCTTTGTTCCAGGATGGATGCGCATCTCGCAACAATCACCTCCAAGGAGGAGCAGGAATGGATCAAGGACAGCTTCGACTGGTCGCTCCCTGTATGGATCGGCGCGAGCGACATCGCAAGGGAGGGCGAGTGGAAGTGGATCGACGGCGAAAAGTGGGACTACCAAAACTGGGGCCCGTTCGAACCGAACAACGCCATGGGCGCCGAACACCACCTCATGATGTCAAGATCCGGCGAATGGTTCGACGCCGACGGCGCCGAGCCACGAGTCTTCTTCGCGGAGTGGGAGTGAACGGCAGCGGATGCCGGATAACAGATGTCAGGTTCCGGATACTGTTCGACCTTCGGCAGATATCGGCAGTCATCGAAAGGTTTCGACTGGGATCGGAAACCGGCGCGGCGGACATGAAAAGGACAATCGAGTTTCAGTAGAGTGGCCATCTGCGAGATTCGCAGTTCTGTCGTTCAGAAACTCGATGGAGGGC
>CAZWRV010000068.1:0-33834 GCA_964636325.1 uncultured Victivallaceae bacterium
TGCGATGCCGCAGACAGGAATGTCTGCGTTACTTGAATCGAGTTTCAGAGGAGGAGCATACCATTCACCCAACCGACAAGGAGTGCCATGTGTTCGAAAGAAAGCCGCGAATACTGGGAAAGGATGCGCAGGAATCCTCAATTCGGCGCGCCAGGCAACGAGTTCAATCTCGACGGACTGAGGGCATGTATGAATGCCCGACAGGAGCCTCTGGAACGTTCTGCCAGGTGTATCAAGACCATGATTAACAGGATCCCCTGCGAATGGGTGCTTGCGCCGGGATCTGATCCTGCGGTCAGGCTTCTATATCTCCACGGCGGCGGCTACGTCTCGGGTTCCGGCGGAAACTATCTTCCTATTGCCGCGATCATCTCCGCTTCCGCGAAATGCGCAGTTCTTCTGCCGGACTACCGCCTCGCGCCCGAGCATCCTTTCCCCTGCGGGCTGGAGGACTGCGTCGCCGCGCATGAATGGATGCGGCGCAACGGACCGGACGATGCTTCTCCCGCGAAAGCTACCTTTATCGCGGGCGACTCTGCCGGCGGTGGCCTTACTCTCGCATCGTTGCTTTTATTGCGCGACTACGGACTTCCTCTCCCGAATGGAGCAATGCCGCTTTCCGCGTTCGCGGACCTCACATTGTCCAGCAAATCGATCCGGATCCGCGCGGACAAGGAGCTCTTCATGCATCCGGACTGCCTCTCCGACTTTGTCCGTCTCTATCTCGGATCCGCCGATCCCTGGAATCCTCTCGCCTCACCAGTATACGGCGACTACACAGGTATTCCTCCGCTCCTCATACAGGTCGGCGACTATGAGGTGATACGTGACGACAGCGTCCGCGCCGCGGAAAAGGCGCGGGCCGACGGCGCGGATGTCACGCTCGAAGTCTGGCCCGGACAGGTGCATGTCTTCCAAATCCGCGGCCTCCCGGAAAGCCGAGATGCGGTCGCGCATCTGGCGGAATTTATGAAAAAAATGACAAGATAAAGGCAAGATATACTCCGTTAACGTGAAAATTTACATTTTGACGGGCAAGATTTGGGATTGGTTTTTTTGTTCCGACCGAGAGGCGACATGAATGTCGTCCGAGGAAGGAACGGAAAAATACGGCCCAAAGATGCCCGTCCGTCCTGGCGGATTGCGGTCTTTCGGTTTTGCTCCGCACCCTTCGAGAGCCCGGTATCGGCGGCCTCCCAGAATACGGAGCAATTCCCGAAATCTCCGCAATCAAAATGCTCGATTTTCAGCCTAAATGAGTATAAAATTCCCGGACTCTATCGGTTAGCCACTCGACGGCGCCGGCCTGGAAGAGCGGTGCGTCGTGGTTCCCGCCTGGGATTTCGACGTATTTGAAGCCGGGACTGTCCTTGAGGCGCTCCGCAAGCAGGCGCGCGAACTCGACCGGGACCAGCTTGTCGGCGGTGCCGTGCGCAACGAAGAGCGGCATCGTCAGACGGTCCGCGTTCCTCAGAGGGGATTTTTTCGCGTAAAGTTCAGGTTTTTCGTCCGGGGAGCCCCCATATGCCTCTTCGATGGCGCCGCGTATCCAGTCAATGATTTCGCCGGGATGTTCCTTCTGCCAGCAATGGAAGGATGCGAGATCTGTAGGAGGGCACAGCGCCACGACGGATTTGAAGTCGGCAGGATATGTCGAAGCATAGACTAGCGCGCCGAATCCGCCCATCGAACCGCTGAAAAGATGCAGCGCTTTCGCGCCCTGGCTGGCCTTCAGCCATTCGACTATCCCCTTGAGGTCCGCCAGCGCGGCGTCGGACATCCAGTTGTTGCCTCTGAGATTCGGGGAGCAGATACCGAGCCCGAGCCTGACAAACTCCGGCAGCCATCGGTCGCGGATGTCCTCGCGGACGAATATCTGGTCGCCGTTCGAGCCGTGGCCGTGCAGGACGACAAGCCAGGCGTCCTTCAAGCTGCCCTGGCGGACGAGCATCCAGTCCTCGAGGCCGTCGGCTCCGCTCCTGTATGTGATCTCCCTGACGTCCGAGGGGACGCCGTGGCGCATGGTGGGAGCGTCGGAGACGATGTAAAGGTTAGTTTTCATCATTGGCTTTGAAGCTGATCCTTCACGACATCATATTTGGAAATGAACTTGCCCATGCAGGCGAGACCCCTTCAGGCGTTCATCGCGCCGAAAGAAAAATCTTTTCCTGTGGCAAGCGCCGCCGCCGCCGTCACGGGATGCTCGAATCCGGCGAAAAGCCCCTTGCGGAGAACATATTCGCATGCGTCACCGGGCGAGGCCGCGTCGAAGCCGGGATCTGCGAAGTTCGCATCGGGACGGTTGTGCTCGTAGGTGGAGACATATGATAGCGTCCCGGCCCTCATGGGAACCTCGCAGACGAGGAGTCCATCCTTGCGGATTATCCCAAGCCAGCCCTTGCCGTCGCGCAGATCGGCCACCGCCGCTATCCGTGGCGTGCTGTAGGAGTCCTTCTCGTAGTCCATGGCCAGAAGCGAAACGGACAGCGCGTCGCGAGGCGGAAGCCCCATCTGAATCTTCTCCGTGATCGGATCCGTATGCGAGCCGTTCGTCACGACCGCGCACCCGTTCGCAGTCCTGATGCAGTTGTAGGTGATGTAGGGGCTCTTCTTCAGATCGTCCTCGAAGCCGGGGCGCGGCATTATCGCCACGGTCTGCCCGGAAAGCCTCGCTTCCCTGTTCGGGAAAGATCTCGATGAAACCCTGTATGCGGCGACAAGCGCTCCGTTCCTGCACATGCCCACTGCGACAATTCTTCCAAGGTACATTTTTTACACCTTAATATTATGTTTATCTCCTCTGAAACTTGAGTTAGGTTGCGCGCGCCGCGCGCAAGCCACTGCTTCTCGCAGAGAAAACTGCGACCTTCGCAGACGGATGCTTTCTATTGACGGCGGGGAATATTGCATATCTCACAGGCTGTTTCAACAAAAAAAACGATGAAAATCCGTGCGCGCGGACTTGCAAAGGATCGGCTCTGGCAGATATTATGTCAGTATAAACTAATTATAAATGTATAAAATACATGGAGGTCGCGCATGGCATATGTCAACTTGAAGGACATGGTTTCGAAGGCGCGCAAGGGCGGCTACGCCGTAGGCGCCTTCAACATAATCGACCAGGTGACGGCGATGGCGGTGATCAGGGCAGCCGAGAACCGCAGGTCTCCTGTGATACTGCAGACTTCCGCGAAGACCGTCAAGTTCTACGGAGCCAAGCCCTTGTGCGCGATGATCGCGGCGATGGCCAAGGATGCGTCTGTGCCGGTGGCGCTTCATCTTGACCACTGCAAGGACATATCGCTGATTTATGAATGCATGAAGGCGGGCTGGACGTCGGTGATGTATGACGGCTCGGAGCTTCCGTTCCAGGAGAACCTCGGCAACATGGTGAAGATCGCCGCGGATGCCCATTCGGCCGGGGTGACGGTCGAAGGGGAGCTTGGCGCGATCCTGGGGGTCGAGGAGGACAAGGCCGTCGGCGAGGACAAGGCGCGGCTGGCGGATCCGGAACAGTCCGTGGAGTTCGTGGAGAAGACCAAGGTCGATGTCTTCGCGCCGGCGATCGGGACGGCGCACGGCATCTACAAGGGCGAGCCGAAAATCGCCTTCGACCTTCTTGAACGGATCGCCAGCTCCGTCGATGCGGCAGTCGCAATACACGGCGGCACAGGCCTTTCCGACGAGGTTTTCGCAAAATGCATCGCCCTCGGAGGCGCGAAGGTGAACATCTCCACGCAGATAAAGCACCATTTCAGGGACGGGCTCGAGTCGTTCTACAGGGCCAACCCCAAGGAATACGAGCCGCTCAAGGCGCTGGGCAACGTCCTCAAGATCACGCAGCCGGACATAGAGGCGTTCATCGGAAAGTTCGGCTGCGCCGGAAAGGCATGAGGAGAACTGGGAGCTTGGCTCAACCCTCCCTGGGGGCGCTGAGCACCAGCTCGTTTAAGTTGCCGGAAGACGGCAAAGATGGCGACAAAGTAACCGACAAAGATTTTCAGGTTGCAGGAGAGTGGCCATCTGCGAGATTCGCAGTTCTGTCGTTCAGAAACTCGATGGAGGGCGAAGCCGTGCTGAGCCGCGGTTGAGCTTGGCTCAACCCTCCGGAAGACGACAAAGATAACGACAAAGTTCGCGACAAAGATGGGCGAGTTTCAGAGGAGAGTCAATGACTAGGGCAGTATTCGAGTGCGACATGCACACGCACACTTTGAATTCGGACGGCAACGATACGCCGGAACAGCTTATCTTGTCGGCGGCGGAGGCCGGCCTCAAGGTGCTCGGCGTGACAGACCACGACACCCTGCCGCCTCTGAAGGTCTATTCCGCCGGAGCCGAAACGGACGCGGTGGGTTTCGCGGCGTCCAAGGGCGTCCTCCTGGTCCCCGGCTACGAGTTCTCCTGCGACAAGTTCGTGGAGGACGTCCATGTCTGCGGCTACTGCATGGACTGGGCCGATCCCGCCCTTGCCGAGGAGGTCGATGCCGCCAGGAAGAGCAAGTCCAACGCCTACAAGGAGCTCTGCGACAGGTTGACCGCCATGGGCATGCCGGTTGACTGGGAGCGGGACGTCCTGGAATGGAAGGATCAGGACGGAGCCGTCCGCAGGAGGGATCCGGAGGAGGTCCAGAGGAAGCACATCTTCGAGGCCATGGCCCAGCGCGGCCACGTCAGGAGCTGGAGCGACGGCAAAATACTCGTCCAGGGCAGCGAGGAACTCAACGTCAGAAGGCGGAAGATCGCTCCGCATGACGCCATAAGCCTGATCCACAGGTGCGGAGGAATCGCGGTTCTCGCTCATCCATTCCTGATCGACGATGAGATCGCAAGGCCTGGCGAAAAGCCCTGCAGCAGACGGGAATACATCATGCGCCTCTTCGACGCCGGACTCGACGGAATCGAAGTCCGATACAGCTACGACAAGACCTCGTACAAGGGCGCATTGACGCCGGAGCAGATCGAGGCGGAAGTCCGCAGGGATTTCGCGCCGAGGGCGAAGCTGATCAGCGGCGGCTCGGACTACCATGCCGACCACAGGAAGAAGGACGCGAAGAAAATAAGATGCCTCGGAGAAAAAGGAATCAGCGTCGGGGAGTTCGCTTCCGGCTTCGGAAAATTCGGCGGCTTGGCCGGGAAGCTGGAAGGGGGGCGTTAGCCGTTGATAGATATTCGTTATTTGATTCAAAAGGAGGTATGAAATGCCGGACGTAAGGAAACTGGACAAGAAGTCTCTCGCGAAGATGATGGATTTCTCGATTCTCCCCAAGGAGACCTGCCGGAAGGAGATTATTGATGGGTGCAAGACCGCCAGGAAGTATGGTTTCGCCGCCTTCTATTCGAGCAGCGCGTTCTGGTCGCCGATCGTGGCGAAGGAACTGGCCGGCACCGACATCGAAGTCGGCACTGGCATCGCGTTTCCGTTCGGCTCCGCCCCGGCGTCGGTCAAGGCCTTCGAGACCGAGGACGCAGTGAAAAAGGGCTGCACGACGGTCGACGTCGTGATGAACGTCGGCGCGCTCAAGGACAGGAACTACGGCGTCGTCCGGGAGGAGCTCAGGCTTTTTGCGAAGGCCGCAGGAGACGCCGTCACCAAGGCCATCCTCGAGGTCTGCTACCTGAAGGACGAGGAGATTTCCGCCGGATGCAAGCTGATCGCCGAGGCCGGCATCGCATACGCCAAGACCTCCACCGGCCAGTTCGAGGGCCCTTCCATGGAGCAGTTCCTGGTCATGAAGGAGGCGCTCAAGGGGGGCCGGGTAAAGCTCAAGGTCTCCGGCGTGAAGTTCCCCAGGCCGCAGAACGCGCTCGTCTTCATCATGGCGGGCGCCGAACGAATAGGCACCAGGGCAGCGCCGGAAATAGTCGATGCGCTGGACTCGATGCGTGCGATAGGGCTCTGTTGAATAAATATTCACAACTGCAGGAGCTTTTCCATGGGCAGTTATCTGGCTGGAATCGACGCTGGGACGACCGGTGCGCGCTGTGCGATATTCGACCTTGAAGGGCGGATGATAAGTTCGGCCTACCGCGAATACGGCGCGGAGTATCCGCAGCCCGGCTGGGTCGAGCAGAATCCGGAGAGGATAACTGCGGTCACGTTTGAGACATGCCGCGAGGCCGTGTCGCAATCGAAAGTATCGCCGGCGGAGATCGCATCGGTAGGATTTTCCGCGCAGCGCTCCGTCACGATCCCGGTCGACAAGGACGGAAAGGTCCTGAGGCCGATGATCTCCTGGCAGGACGCGCGCACTTCGTCCCAGGTGGAGGCGATCGCGAAAAAGATTTCGCCTGAAAAGTTCTATGAGAACAGCGGCCTGCCGCTCGGCACGACCTGGATGCTCACCAAGATCCTGTGGATGAAGGACAACGAGCCGGAGCTGTTCAAGAGGACGGCCAGGTTCGTTCAGCACCACGATCTTGTGCTCAAGGCGTTCGGCGCCGGCGAGTTCCACACCGACATCTGCGACATGGCGTTCTACGGAACATGGGACGTGAGGAACGTCCGCTGGAATTCGGACCTCATCCGGCTTTTCGGCCTGGACTGCTCATTGTTCGGAGTGCCGACACGCCCGGGAACCAAGGTGGCGGAAATCTCGGCCGAGACCTCCGCGAAGTCGGGGTTCGCGAAGGGGATGCCGGTCTGCGTCGGCGCAGGCGACCAGAACTGCGGAGTCCTCGGCATGGGGGCGATCCGACCCAGGATGGCGACCGTCACCCTCGGAACCGCTGGCCTCGCAATACTCAGCACGGACAGGCCGCTGCCCGGATTCGGCGGAATGATGATCACCAACCATGTCATGCCGGGGATCTGGGAGGCGGAAGGCCTATCAAGCGCGGCCGCCGGCGCCTTCAGATGGTTCCGCGACGTCTTCGGAACCCTTGAAATGGAGAAGGAGAAGACGACGGGGCGCAGCGCATACGAACAGCTTACGGAGATCGCATCCAAGGCCCCCGCCGGAAGCAGAGGACTGATCTTCATGCCGTATCTCGCTACGGCATGCACTCCCCACTGGAACCCGGACGCCAGGGCCGCATTGATCGGGATGACCCTCGCCCACGGACGCAGCGAGATCTCCAGGGCCGTGCTCGAAGGCATCAGCTTCGAAATCAGGGACATGATGCAGGCCTGGCTAGACAAGGGGCTCGACGTCGACGTCCTGAGACTCGGCGGAGGCGCGGCCAAGTCTGACCTCTGGTGCAGGATACAGGCCGACATCTACGGCAGGCCGGTCCAGATGCTCAAGGTCGGGGAATCGACGGTCCTCGGCGCCGCCATCCTCGGCGGCGTCGGCGCGGGAGTCTTCAAGGACATCCCGGAGGGCGTCGGGAAAATGGTTCATGTCTCCAGGGAAATCGAGCCGGGCCCGGACAAGACCGCCTACCAGGAGATGTATCAGGTCTTCAGGAACGCATATGCGGGCCTGTCCGAAAAAGCATTCCAGTCGATCTCGGCGTTTCAGAAATGACAGTCTGCGAACCTCGCAGTTTTATCATCAGGAAATTCGAAGTAACCCGCTCAATCCTAGGACGGCCATCCTGGGAACGCCGAGCACCAGCTCGTCCTTAATGTCGCCGAAGGCGGTTATCGTTTATTAAGATGACAAACTTGGATCCTTTACTTCCATTTCCCCGGGACTGGTCCGTACTCGGGATCATGTCCGAAATGGACGAAATGTCTTACGAGCGATCTGGTTGCGGTGCGCGGCCGGGGATCCACGTGCTCCGGCAGATGGTCGTAGATTCCGTATACTTTCCCCCAATAACGGTCGTGAAGCGAGTCGTAGTCTGGGGAGGGCGCCGACAGATCGGCGAATAGGCGCGAGTAGAAGAGCAGTTCCTCACGCCAGGCCGACGGTGAAGGAAAAACCGGATACGCACTGCGTTCCTTTCCGGCAAGCGACTCGAGAAGCTCCGTCATCTCAAGCATCTTCGAGTGATACTCACCCCTGCCGAGATTGATCTCGTCGTAGTGGCCCCAGTCACGGATTACTTCGAACAGCGGCAGCCGCGGGACTAGCTTCTTTCCATCAGCTCCGAAGACGGCTTCGAGGAATTCACCGGCAACGGTGTCCGGATCGGCGTCGGGACGGATGAACGACTGCGCCGCCATAAAGAGCGTAAGCTGGTTGAGCTTGGGCGTCATCGTGAAGCATATCCCGCCGCTGTATGGGGCGGCGGAGCGTTCTTCGAGCCTGCGTTTGAAAAGCCGTTTGAAGCGCCAGTGGGGGATCACGGCGTTTTCGCCTTCGGTGAGGCTGAAGTCCCAGCTGTAGACCTTGTGCGTCTTGGCGATTTCACGGATCCAGGGCCGAGCGTCCTGTCCCGAGCCTCCCGTCATCAGGTCGCTTCCGGCGCTCTCCGGATTTCCGTCGGGATTGAAGCCCATGTTCACTGCGACGGAGGTCGGATCGGGGAATTCCGGCAGGCGGCGCAGGAGATGCCTCATGGATTTTTCGGCGCGGAGCGGCTCGAAGGTCCAGGCCGTGTGCTGGTATGACTGTATGAACTCGCCTTTCCATCCCGGAGGCCCCTGGATGTTCCCCCATCCGAAGAAGGGCGGGCCCCAGGTGTTCAGCTCTATTTCCGCCTTGGGCAGACGCCTGCGGATAATCTTCGCAATGTCGAGTGAGCGGTCAATGAAGGTCTCGGCCGTGCAGCCGTTGCGCGAGCATGCGCCGGGATCGCCGGGGAAGATGTCGACGATGTCTATCCCGGGGAGCCGCTCCATCCAGGCGTCCCAAAGGAACTTGATCTCCTCCCATTCGTCCGGTACGCCGGGGCAGAGCGTGAGCCAGTCGTCGCCGACTGTCGCCAGCGAGCAGAGGAAGAGCGCCTTGACGCCGCGGGAGTGCGCATGGTCGACGACCGCGTTCATCTGGCGGACGAATTCGGCGGTGTATTCCTGCGTCAGAGCTTTCCGGCAGAAGAGCCGCGGGACAAGCCAGAACTCGAAGACATTGAACCCGCATGAGGCTATGAAGTCTATGCAGCACTTCCATTCCTCGTCTGTCCAGCGGTTGGGCAGCCCCGGATAGAACATGTTGGGGTTGTATGAGTTCTGCAGGTGCTCGGCGAAGTTGTTGTAGTAGATCCGCCGCGAGCCGAATGCGCTGTCGCTGTTCATGGCAGTTAGTCCCTTCCGGTGCGACTTGGAAAACGTTTTTGTCAAAAGTAGTTTGCGCGCGGCGCGCTCAAGCTACCTGCGCGCCGCAAGGGGCCTTTTCCCGGAGGGAAAAATTTAGATCGTTCCGCCCTTGCCTATCTTCTTGTCCTCGAAGAAGTTGTCGTTTAAGCGCGAAGGCTGAGAGACTTCGAGGACCAGAGCCGGCCCCCCGAGGGCCATGAACGTATGCTTTACGCCGGGCCGCATCACGAAGCTGTCGCCTTCGTCCATCTTGAACTTCTTCCTGCCTGCGGTCATTTCGACGACGCCTTTGACGATGAAGAACGTCTCATGCTTTAGCTTGTGCCGGTGGCAGGGGCATCTCTGCGACTTGAAGAGGAAGATGAACTTCCCGCAGTACCCTTCCTCCTCGCTGTTGATCACCAGGTATTCGATTTCGCCGATTCGGTAGAAGTCACCGAGCCCGAAATGCAGGGCCAGCGGTGCGCCTTCCGGCATGGCCAGCCCCCATGCGGCGATAGCCTTTTTAGCGTCCAAAAGCGCCTTTTTCCTTTCGCCGCCCGATATTTCAAAGTCCGCCAGGCAGCCGTAGTCCTGCCCCATGTTAAGCCTCCTCCGGTTACGTGTTTGGATCAAAAGGTGTATTGGGGAACAAAGTTTTTCATCCTGTTGGCGGGGTTCATGTTTCGGTGAGTTCAACTAGCCTGGAACATGAACAGAATCATTCAAGGGCCGTGAATAGTTCAGGCCAGCGCCCTCCATCCCTGCGGATCGACCTTCTTTGTCCTGGCGTCGAGGCCCTTGAGCTCGAGCTTGATAGGATCGATGCGGGATTCGAGATATTCTTGCATTGATAACTTGGGGACGAGTCCTGCGAACGCCTTTTTCACCTCGGCGGCGACAGATTCGGCCTCCTTGACGATATTCCTCAAGTTCCTGAGTTCTCCGCATTCGACGAATGAGCCGCGGCGGATCGGATATTTTTCTGACAGCGCGAGCTGTTCCTGCAGGTTTTGGATATTCTTCCAGCCGCGCTGGCGGATGGAGGCCAGCTTCTCCATGGAATTCCTGCATGCTTCGAATCTCTTCTTTTCGCCTGCGGCCTCCAGGAATTTGACGCAGGTTTCGATCCCGCCTTCCGGCGCCTTTCCGTCGTGGAAGATGATGCCGTGCTCCACGAGCGAGTCAAGGCAGGCGTCGATCGGTTCGCACTGCACCCTGTGGGTGGAGTAGCGGCTCCACGCGGTTGTGATTACGCCCTTGTAGTTGAAGCGGCCGGCGATGTCCATCCAGGCAAGGGCGTTCTCCTCGCGGTTCCTGATGACGGGCAGATCCACATTGTGGCCGTCGGCCCCCTTGTATGCCGTTCCGCCCCAGAGTGTTATCCCGTTCTCATGGAATTTTTTAAGGTAACGTGTGTTGCAGTGATACTGGCAGTTGTCCGGATGACCGCCGTAGCCCCAGGTGAGAAGGTCGGCCTTCTCCGCGAGCGCTTTGAGAGCCTCGCCGTCCCATTCGCTCATCATGTCGTGCCAGAGTATGGGGCGGATGCCGCGGGCGTTCAGGTTGTCCAGGATCGGCTCGACATGCTGCAGGTAGAGCTTCGCCTTGCCATGCTTCTCTATGAACTTTTTCGTGTCCGGATGCCTGCCCATCGTCCAGGCCTCGTCGCCGCCGAGATGGAAATGCTTGAGGCCGGGCATAAGGGCGATGACGTCGTCCACCATCGCCTGGACCAGATCCCGCGCGCCCTTCGCGAGCGCGTTAAGGCCGAAGCAGTCGTGCGGCAGCTCGCGAAGCTTCCTGTATTTCGCGACGTTGAGCGGCGTCTCCATGTGCCCGAGGCACTGGACAAGCGGTATGAACTCGATGCCGAGCCCTGCCGCAACCCGGTGGAAGTCGCGGATGTCCTTCGCCGTGTATGCGTAGGGGCTGCGGAATCTTTTGTCGACCGTCCACGGGAAGGTGTCCTCCCATTCCGCGAGCACGGCGTTGTATCGCGCCGCAGCGATCAGTTCGAGAAGTCCGATCATCCTCTTCGGCGTCGGGGGCAGGCCCTTGAGATCTAGATGGACTCCCCTTACGGACACCGCAGGATTCCTTGAACTGAAAAAACGGTCGAACTTGCTGTTCATCGCCGATAAATCCTTTCTGTTTGAGGCAATACAATAGCCCGGAGTTATATTAACGCAAGAATGGACTGCTGCCGGGTTCGCGTTTTGCGTATGAGGATGGATGATTATCCGCGAAGCCTTTTTGCTAAAATGCAGACATCCCTATTCGTGGAAAAAAGGAATAAGGTTCATATTTATACTCATTTAGGCTGAAAATTGCGCATTTTGATTGCGGAGATTTTGGAATTTGCTTCGCATTCTGAGAGACCGCCGATACCGAGGTATCGAAGGTTCTCGAAGGGTGCGGAGCAAAACCAAAAGGCCGCAACCGCCTTGCGGCGAGCATCTTTGGGCCGTATTTTTCCGTTCCTTCCTCGGACGACATTCATGTCGCCACTCGGTCGGAACAAAAAAATCCAATCCCAAATCTCGCTCGTCAAAATGTCAATTTTCACGCTAAATGAGTATATCTGCGTTTGTCAGCCGCCTCTTGAGGGGGGAGGGTAAGGAAATCTGAATATGCTTGAAACAAGGAGTGGAATCTGATGGCGGTCTTCACCTGCAGGCCCGGATGCGGCGCGTGCTGCGTAGCGATCTCGATATCGGCTCCGATCCCGGGGATGCCCCGGGGCAAGGCGGCCGGCGCGAGATGCATACATCTTTCAAAGGACAACCTCTGCCTGCTATACGGCAGCTCGGAGCGGCCGCCGGTGTGCAACGGCCTCATTCCTTCGGAGGAGATGTGCGGCAGCACCCGCGAGGAGGCGATGAGCTACCTGCAGAGGCTGGAGGAGCTCACCAAGCCCGATAAGTGATCCCCCGCTTGAAAAAATGACGCGGTATTGTATACTACTCATCCACTCATACACGCGCCCGGGTAGCTCAGGGGATAGAGCAGCAGTTTCCTAAACTGTTGGTCGGAGGTTCGATTCCTCTCCCGGGTGCCATTTCTATATATACCTTATAATCAGCATAATATAGCAGATACTTTCCTCTTGAAGCTCCTCCGCTACAGGCTATTTCATGCTAACGGACTGCTAACAAAAATCCATCAGGGAAATATGTATAAGCTGTTCTACGCAAGTCCATCTTATTCTAACCTGAATTATTCACAAACTTTTTCGCATGCAAAAAAACGTTTGTGAATAATTCAGGCTAAGAGGGCGGGCTGCTTGTGAATAGTTTGAGGGAGAGCCCTGCCACAAAGACAAAAGCCGCAATCACAAACAATATGGCGATCGCGAGCAGTATTCTTTTGAGCCATATCAGGTAGGCTATGCCTCGTGTGTCGAAGTCATACCCGCAACCGGGGCATTTCAACGGATATTCCTCAGGGAAAAAGTCACATTCACCTTTTCAAGATAAGGGCAGGTGAGAACCTTTCCGCATTTGGGGCATATGGCCTGTTTTTCCTTGATCCAATACATGTTTCCCAATTGCCGCTACAATTATCCGTTCTTCCTCATCCAGTCGGCCACGGCATAGAAGCGTGCTGGTTCGACGGGGATGCCGTCGGCGAAGGGGCATAGGATGAAATTCGCCCGGCGGATTCTCGGGGTCATCAGCCTGTCCAGGGCTGCGGGGATATCGCTGATTTTTCCGGCGGCGAAGATCGTCGGGTCGAGGCAGCCGAGAATGATCAGGTCTTCACCGAGGACGTCGAGGGCATCCTCCCAGGGCGTGTTGCCGGTGGGCGGCGGCGTGAGGGCGTGGATTCCGTCGCAGCGTGTTTCCTTGATCAGGTCGAGGATTCCGTGGACATGGCCGCACATGTGCAGCAGGGCGGTCTTGCCTTTCGCCTTTGTGATTTCCACGAACTCTCGTTGGTGCGGCATGTTGTATTCGCGGTATATGTCAGGGCTGATGTAGTATGTGCTTGTGTTTTCGCAGAGCGTGACCGACTCCCAGGGACCGTCGGCCAGTATCCTGAACGCTTCAAGTTCCTTCCGGTGGATTGTGCGTATCAGCGCATCGACATCGTCGTGATTGTCGGCCATGAGGTAGTAGAAGTTTTCGGTGCCCATGTCGTTCTCAAGGAGGCGCGGGATGGTGGACGGTCCCCAGAAGCGGGTGACTACTCCGCAGTCGCCGACCAGGGCATCCAGTTTCGCCAGAGTTGCCGAATCGTCGTGCGGGACGAAGACAGCGCCTTCCCACATTTCCCTGTAGATATTCAATGTTTCAAGCGAGTCGACCGGGTGCTTGAGCGGATGAGCCCCCTCCCAGATGCTGATCAGAGTCCCTTTCGGCGTCTTCCATTGGGTAGTGGTCCTCAGCCCTTCCCGCTTGACAACGACCTCGATCTCCTTAGGCCAGCGCAGCTCCGGCGACTTGAACCAGAACGGCGTGTTCCATCCGTCGAGCATGAAGATGTCGCATCCGAGGTGCTTGTAGAAGTCGATCCCCCCGTTTCCGCGGAGGTTTTCAGGGAGCAAAGCGAGAGTGGAATTGTCAACAAGCGTGGTCCAGGGCAGGCGGTCCTTGGGCCGCTTGGACAATACGGCGTTGAGACGTTCGCGTCCGGTCATCGATGATTCCCCATAAATTAATGTAAATTTTTCAGCCTAAAGGAGTATATATGGGGAAGCTCGATCCGCAAATTCAGATTATTTCGCGGAAATTCTGAAGCCGAGGTTGTCGAAGGCGCCCGCCTGGGGGACGTAGTTGCGGGCGGCCGAACGGCAGCTTCTTGAGTAGTAGCTCCAGCTTCCGCCGCGTATGATGCGGGCAGAGCCCAGCGCGGGGCCGGCGGGATCGGTCTCTCCTCCGCTGTATTCTCCGAACCAGTCGAGGCAGAGCTCCCAGACGTTCCCGTGCATGTCGTAGAGTCCCCAAGCGTTGGGGAGCTTCTGGCCGACGTCGCGGTGCTTTTCCTGGTAGCTGTTGTAGTAATACCATCCGAGCATGTCGAGGAAAGGGCAGAAGGCGGGGGTCATTATGTCCTGGTTGTTGTTGAGTGCTAGCGTCGTGCCGGCGCGGCATGCATATTCCCATTCCGCCTCGGTGGGGAGGTCGAACGCCAGACCGGTCTTTGCGGACAGCTTTCCCGCGAACGATCCGGCCGCGGCCGATCCGCCGGGCCATGTTCCGCCGCGGACCTTTTCCCACGAGACGTTCTCTACCGGGCGCAATCCGCCCTTGTAGAGGCTGGGATCTTCGCCCATGACGTTCGCATACTGGGCCTGGGTGACTTCGAAGACCCCGACGAAGTAGCTGTTTGAAAGCGTGACGTTGTGCTGGCTTTCGTTGGGGAGGCGCGCCAGTTCGGCCTCGGGCGAGCCCATCGTAAAAGTTCCCGCGGCGATTTTTCTGAGCACTATCGTACCGGTCTTGTAGGTGTCGTTAGTAAGGAGGTCCGCCGGTGGCGAATTCAGGAACTGGTATGCGTATGATGCCGCCTTGGGGCCGCCGGAAATGTCGACAGTCAGATAGATGCCGTCGACTGTCGAGCTTACTATCACAGTGACTACAGCCGCGTCGGTTCCGCCCTTGCCGTCGCTTATTGAATAGCTGAAGGAATCGGTTCCGGCATAGCTGCCTTCGGGAGTGTAGATGATGGTGGTGCCGGCGGAGGAGATTGAAACCGTGCCGTGGGATGCCGGCCCGGCCGCTGTTATGCCGAGGGTGTCGCCCTCCAGATCCCTGTCGTTGGAGAGCACCCAGACTTCGACCGCCTGGTCGACGCCTGTGCTGATCGAGTCGTCCAGCGCGGCCGGGGCGGTGTTGTTGTCGAGGACGGTTATGTTTACGGTGCCGATGCTGGAGCCGCCCTTGTTGTCCGAAACGATGTATGTGAACGAGTCGGGCCCGATGTAGTCCTTCGCGGGCATGTAGGTAATAGAGCCGGATCCGGCCAAAGTATTGCCGTGCGACGGGCTTCCCGCCCCGGCGACGGACAGCGGATCACCGTCGGCGTCGCCGTCGTTGGCCAGGACCGGGATTTCAACGGTCATGTTCCGGGTTGTCGTGGCGGAGTCGTCTGACGCATTCGGCGGGTGGTTCGAACTGGAACCGCTGACGGCCACGTTCACCTGGGCGATGGATGTGCCTCCCCTGCCGTCCGTTATGACATACTTGAACGAGGCCGCCCCTGTAAATCCGGCCGGCGGCGTGTAGAGCACCTTGAGACTGTCCGCGCTCTTCACCGCGGTTCCGGCCGAGGGCTGCCATATAGTCAGCACCTGCAGCGGATCGCCGTCGGGGTCGGTGTCGTTCGCCAAGACCGCAATATCCTTCGCCGAGCCGGAAGACGCCACAGCCACGTCGTCCCTCGCAACCGGCGCCGTGTTTACACCTTTGACAGAGACCTCCACCGTTGCGGCCGAGCTTGCGCCTGCAGCGTCACGAACTGTATATTGGAAAGTGTCGCCGCCTTCAAAGAGCTTCCTCGGGATGTATTTGACCGTCTTCGGCCCGGATACGACAGCGTCCCCGCATGAAGGCTTGGTCGCTGATACCAGGATCATTTTGTCGCCGTCCGGATCGCTGTCGTTGGCGAGGACGTCTATCTGCACCGGCGTGCTCACGGCGGTGGAGGCCTTGTCGCCGACGGCCGTGGGCGGCTGGTTGCCGCACAAAAAGTCAACAACTGTCTCCGCTATGATGTTCCTCAGGTGCAGCTTGCAGTTTGCTCCGGGCGGAACCGACGAGGGGACGGCGAAATTCAGCTCCGATATGCCGTCCTCCAGCATCTTGTTGGCGCTCACAGGACAGTTGAATCTGACGGCGTCGCCGCCGCTCATGCAATCAAGCCAAAGCTCGGGCTTGCGGGAGCCAAAATATTTTCCTGTCACAGTCACCGGCGTCTCAGGAAGTCCGTGCGTGGGGGCTAGGCTGGTAATCGAAGGAGGCATCACGTTGAACGAGTCCGTCACCTTCAATGTCCTCGGCTTCTCATCCCGGCTGCGGTCGAACGAAATGAAAAGCGTATAGGTTCCCGGCTCTGTCCTCGCAAACCATTCGCACTGTATCTTGTCCGTCGGATATTCCGAAGTCAGCAGCTTGGCATATTTTTTGATGCCGTATTCCACGGTCTTCTGCCCCGACTCACGAACTACGACGGCCCTTACAAAAACCTCGGGCGCCGACGTGAAGCTCTTGACTCCAGGCACCCTGGACGCGTCAATCTCAAAACGCGAACCCTGTGTCACATTGTAGCTGAGCTTGACCGGCTGCGAACTGAAAGCGTCAGAGCAGCTAAGCGCAAGCACGCCCGCCGTCATAAGGCGAAAATTCAGGCGGCTAAGCATATTGGCAATTATATATGTCATAATCATATCCATCCCTTGGTGGTATTGTAACTCAGAATAAAGGATTTGTCAAGTTAAGAACGCATGAATACAATAATAATTATTCCCAAGGCGGGATTATTTAAGATTAAAATGATCCCCTCCGAATTATACCCCTTAATAGGCTGAACAATTTACATTTTGATTGCGGAGATTTCGGGAATTGCTCCGTATTCTTAGAGGCCGCCGATACCGAGGTATCGAAGGCTCTCGAAGGGGGCGGAGCTAAACTGAAAGACTGCAACCGACTTGCGGCGAGCATCAGTTTGGCAGAAATATTTTACATTTATTGGAGCAGTCTTTCCGCGTTATAGAAGAATATTCCGTCCTTATCCTTTTCTACGAGTCCGCGTCTGTCCATGGCATGGAGGATCGATCGCATCTGCTCGTATAGGAAGAGGGTATATTTGTCTTCCTCTTCCGGCGAACGGTGAGAAAGCCTGTTCCACGAGAAGTCTTCCCTGCATAAGTTGCGGTATTCGCGTTCAGTCCATTCACGTCTCCCGTGCCAGAAGAGTATAGGCATGTCGGAGCCGTAGAGTATCTTTTCAGCCGGAATCCTGTCGAACGCGACATCGTAGACGGCAGGATTCATGACGGCCGCCGTGTCGAAATAGAATCCGTCGGCACCGCCAAGCTTGTCGAGCCCCTCCTCAAGGAAAACCGGGCAGAACGAGCGGCCGAAATGGGCGATGATTATTTTGACTTCCGCATATTTGTCTCGGATCTCCTTGAGTTCCCGGATATTGTCATTGTCGGCAAAGCGGCCCTTCCGTGGAAGATGGAGCATGACGGCCTTCTTGTGCCTGTCAAGCAACCTCCAGTGTTCATGGGGCATGAAGTCGAATATGCTGATGTCCGCGCCTTTCACGCCAGACACCATGTCGGCGTAAGGCTTGAATCCTGAAAAGCTTCCTTCCAGCAAGGTTCTCTCGACTTCGTCTGCCGGCCATTCCGGCCTGACGCACATGAACGGCCTCAGCCTTCCTTGCCGCCGCATTTCGGCGAGATATGAATTGTTGGCTTTTAGGTCGGCCTCGCGTATCGGCCACGGGAAGCCGGCAATCCTGTAGTCTGTCTCAGGGTAAAGCTCTCTGACGCAGGAATATGCGTCTTCGCAGGGAAGCAGATGGCCTGACTCGAGGGCCCAGTCGGACAGCCAGCGTTCAGGCGGCACTGTCGAGATATGCTCGGGCAGGTTGATGTGCACGTGCACGTCGAAAATCCTCTCCGGCATCCGGCCTTGCAGATGTTCGCGGTAGAACTCCGAATCTTGCCGGGTCTTTTCGAAATACGGTCTCATTGCGCATCCTTGCCGGCAGCGAACAGGAACATACGGTAGTCGTGCGGGCGCACCGGGCATGAAAGGACGCCGGCCTTCCATTTGAACTTGCCGTCCGGATCCTTTGACCGGCGAAGCTCGTCGGGGATGTCTTCAGCGCGCTCGTCCAGCGCGGCCGCAACTCCATCAACATTTCCCGGCTCGTCGCGCTCCTTCGCCGCGGCATCCATGTCCGGCGCCTTGACGGTGGTGGGATCCTCCTTGAAATATTTAAGCAGGTTTGGATCCTTGTCCTTTATGCTGACGCCATCCGGATCTTCAGATGCGAATCCCATCAGTCCGACGTCAAGCTTGACAGTGGCCTCGATGCGTTGCCTGCTGAAGTTGGCGAGAAAGACAAGGCACTTGCCGGGGCGCTTCCATGCGGTGACGGCCAAGCCTTTGTGGTCATGCACCGCAAGCCCGCTCTTATCCCAGTAGGGAACTGTTTCCGTGCCGGGCAGCCGGAATTCCAGGTCTATCATGTTTTCCCGGAAGCACATGATGTCATTCGCCAGGAGGTCGGCGGCATATGCGCGGGACTGCCTGTATATCCAGGCGCCATACTTTGCTTCGCTTACCGGCATCTGGTTAGTGCACCATCCGAGCCAGGTCGGCGCGGGCCCCCATTTCATTATGTTGTTGACGCGGATGCGTTCCGGTGGCCAGTGGTCAATGAATGTCGTCGTTCGCGGCGGGACGGCATAATAGTATTCGCCGTCGAGCATGGTGTCGACAAACGCCATCTGCGGGGCGAACATCTGATTGGTCATATGCACGCAGAGATGGGGGACGACTTTTCGGTCATGGCATATCTGGCGCATGCGCTTGAAGCGTTCGCGGATGCCGCGCCATTGGTAGCCCGGCTGGACCTGTCCGTCCGGAAGCGTATAGGCCACAAGCCCGGTGTCCTTGAACTGCGGCCCGAATACCGGTCCGTCCATATAATGGCCCCCGACCGGAGTATTTGCCAGCCACTGATCCCAAGTCCAGGCGGAATAGTCGATGAACTCCCGCGTGTAGTAGATCGTGTCCGTGGCGGATCCCCATGTCTCCAGCCATTCCTTTGAATGTTCCGGGACGTTGCCGGTGCTGGTGATGCATGTATAGAGTGTAAGCACCGGATATTCCTGGGGCTCCGGCTCGCGTCCCCAGTCGCGGCGGAAATATTTCAGCTTGTCGGCCTGTTCCTTGAGACAATAATATGCATCGCCGAATCCGGCCTTGCCGTCTTCAAGCCTGCGCCTGACCGCCTCCCAGTCTTCATTCTCGGGCAAGTAGTCGAAACTGCGCGAAGGCCCCCCGCGGAGGTTGCCGCCGAAATCCGGGACGCCGTCGAAATCGATGCGGGTCCTCCAATATTTGTCAGGGGCTCGCAGCGGCAGGACTTCGAGGCCGAACTCTAAACTTCGCGCTTCGGTGATTTCCACAGGCTCGGAGATGATGTTCAGGACGAGCGTGATTTCATCTCGGTTGCGTTCAACACTCACTGCCGGGACATCCATGCTCTGGGTCCATCCCCTGTCGCTCTCAGCAAACCATGCCATTCCACGATAATCGCCCATCAGGCAGATGTAAGGCATGAAGCTTCCGCGCTGCTGCTTCGGCAGGAGGACTTCCTTCGTGTCGCAGCTCTTGAACACGGCGCCCTCGCCGGAAGGGAGTGCGCCGGCGAACAATGCCCGCGGCGGATCAAGCGCCTGCTGGAAAATTCCGCTCCACCAATGCGCGAGGAACGCGTCTGCCGCCTTATATGGAATCCTCCTTCATAGGAGTCCATTCCGGCATGACTTTCTCCGAGATGCCGGCCGTGGACTTCCACCAAGGCGGCTGCTTGAACTCGAAGTTGCCGCAGGCGGCGGCGATCTTGCTTCCGGATGCGTCCCGCATGTCGGCAGCGAGAGAATATTCACCGAATTTCAGCTGCGGTGTCTTGATCACGCCGCGGACAATTCCAAGACTGTCGGGCGGCATCACCGCCGATGCTACAGACGGCCCTGCATCCTTCAGAGACAGTGAAAACAAGACATCCTTGATCCTGCTGAATTCGCAGTTCAACGGATACAGCTCAATGTTCACACGTCCTACGGCGCCGTTCGTTTCAAGGAGCAGTTCCGCGGGAGGCAGCGGTTTCTGCGGAACGCGGGGGTCGCAGAAGCCGGGCAGGTTGGCGATTTCAGCAGGCGACAACGGCCTGCGGTACACCCGGAAATCATCGATGAGCGTATGGGGTTCAGCCGTGCGGGGCTGCGGCGCGTAGTTGAAGATTTTGGAGAAATCCACAGGCTTGAAGCGTATTGAATTCAGCCTACATATCGGCCAGTATTTATCGTCCGGATGATAACCCACGCTCGTTTTATCCTCGTCGCAGATCACGAATGCGAAAGATCCGGGAGTGCTCCACTGGGGGTTGTTCTCGTCAAGCCTGCACCTGTACGTCCATGGCTTTCCATTGACGAAATAATGCAGACTGCTGCCTTCCCAGGCCACGGCAAGGTGCACCCACCTGCCCGGCTGGAACTCAATCGGCTGCTGGACTCCTGGCGACATGTTCTGCCAGAGGATGAAGCGGGCCATCGGTATCCTCGGATTCCAGTGCTCGTGGGTCTTTATGCTCTCCGGCAAAGTCCCCATAAGATGGAAAATGTCTACCGCAGTAGGATATATCCTGTCGTAAGGATTGTCGCGCATGAAATTGTCCCAGTCGGACGGCCGGATCCAGAAAGCGATCGTGCCGCCGGACGAATCCACGTTTCCATTCCCGTCGTATTCGATCTCCAATCCGCCTTTCCCCAGGAGCAAAGCCTGTCCTTCAAGCCCCTCCTGGTAAAAGCTGGCGGTCTGACTTTCTTTGAGCTCCAGAGCCTCATCGCCGCCGGAAGCCGATGCCGTGGCCGACGCCTTGGCCTGAGTCCCCTTGGCGCACAAATCTGGATTCGGAGACTGGTTGAACCTGGCGTGGAATATCAGGTCTCCGGCATCGCGGACGAAAGGCGGCCTGCCGGAGAGCGCCCCGGCTTCCGCCAGAGGACGCGTCGCCAGAGCATGGAGTTCAGTGTCCAAGTCGTAAAACTGGCGCAGCGAAGATGAAATCCTGATCTCGTCCACCAGACCTGAAAAACCCAATGTTCCAGCCGGGCCGCCGCCCACGTTCAATATGCCGGGCCCGACAAGCGGAGCAATGTCCTCGCCTGAAAGCCGCCCGCTCCATATGAGTTTTCCATTGACGAACATTTGCATTTGGCCCGCCTTCGACGGTTTGATCAAGCCCCATTCAAGGGCCAGATGAACCCATTCGCCGAACACCGTTTTCCCGGCATCCACCTGTGCATCCTTGCCGCCATAGGCGACATGGAGGGAGCCGTCGCCCTTTACATGCATGCTCAATGTCGGCTTCGTGCCTGAGATGCAGCTCCATATCACAGCATCGACATCAGGCCGCACATCGATCTTCACCCACATCTCGACGCTGTTCTGCTCAGTGCGTCCACCATCGGGAAACACGAGCCTTCCACCGCCTTCCTTGAAGCTCAGCGCCCCTCCGAAACGGCCGTTTCTTACGAACTCCGCCGAGCCCGCCAGCCTGGCATCCTGCCCCATCGGCCTGGCATTGCGCGCAACGCCCATGGCGGAACCTGCGGCAACATCCGTGGAGGTTTCCTTTTCGGGCAGAGGCTCGCCCATGCTCGTGTCGCCGGCCGCCCCGGCTCCGGCTATTTCATCCAGATGGTAGATGCCGACTGTCGCCTCGTCGTAGCTGTATGGCTGCCACCAGGCGGAACCTGACGCAAGCGGATAGCAGGCAAGCGGAGTCTTCTCCGGTTCGGCGGCCGCACAAAGAGACAACCCGCATAAGATCATTGCAGCAGTTGCCGCCGTCAGCATGCCGTATACAGGCGGGACGGGCAGGTCGCCGCGCCGCAACTTCCGAGAACTGTCAAGCCGATATCGCATGTCGGCTCCTTGTCTTATGCTCCTTTGCCTTAATCTGAACCTACTTCGCGTCCTCGACGACGATCTTGAACTCGTCGGAGTTGGCTTTGAGCTCGGGGGCATACATGGCGTAGCCCTTCGTGGGGAGCGCGCTGAACCTGCCGGGGATCTCGGCCCGCATACGGTATGAGACGCTGTGCTTCCCGCGTGCGAGCGCCCTGACGAAGAAGCAGACCTTCTCGTCGCGGAACTCGACGTATGCGCCCATGTCGTTGCCGTTGTAGCCGCTGCGAACTTCGCAGGGCTCGAAGCCGGCGGGCTTCATGTCTTCGAAGATTAAATATTCGTAGTCGTTCTTGCTCTCGATGGTCATCTCTATCTCGGCGAGTTCGCCGCTCTTCATGACGGCGAGATCTTTTATTTCCTCGCGCTCGTATTTCTCGACCTTCTGGTCGATTGCCTGGCCGCGCGAGCCGGAGACCTTGGTCGTTTTAGCGACCTTCTTCAGCCTGTAATATTTCCTGTCGACCTTGATTTCGAGCCCGGCCTTCTTGATTGGATCTTCCAGGCTGAAGTAGGTGAGGTAGGAGTTGAAATAGAGCGGCCCCTTGCCCTTTTTGACGAACTTGACGTCGTGCTTGCCAGTCTTCACGCTCTCGCCCTCGATGACGAACTTGTTGTCGAAGGTGAAAAGGTCGGCGCCGGTGATTCTGACGGTCTTTTTCATTTCGCCATCGAGGTAGACTTCGACGGTCATGTCGGGGCTGGCCTCGCCGGAAGCTTCAAGATAGTCGGAGAACGCCTCGATGCATAGCGCGGTGTCCCTCGTGGAATTCCAGTATGTCGAATGCTTCCTGTTGTTGAGGAGATATTTGACGAGGGCCGGTGCGGTAGTTCCCTTCGGCTCCACGGCGGAAAGCAGCTTGAGGTAGTAGGCCATCGCCTCGATCTCGCTGCCGTACCAGAACCACCAGCAGTTCCCCTCGCCCAAGTTGAGATATGCGGTCTGGTTCTCGTCGTCCTTCACCAGATACTGGCTGATATTCTGCATGATCATGTTCAGTTTCTCCTGCTCTTTCTCCTTGAGGAGGGCCAGGCCGAACATCGCCTTGGCGTAGACACCGATCTCGTTTCTGTCGCGGTAGATGAAGCCCTTCATCTCGCCGTTGAACACGCCGGCGTCGCCGAGGACCATGTAGACGAGTGCGTCGAGATCGTCCGCGTGCTCCTTGCGGGGATCGATCTTCTTCTCCCAGTTCTTGATCTTCCGTATCTCCCCGTCCTGATAATTCTTCAGCCATTCGACACCGCGGGCGACGCTGTTCTCGTCGATCTTGACTCCGGCATTCTTCGCGACCTGGAATCCGTGGACGACAGTGGCGGTCGTATGCGGATAGGACTCTTCGCCGAATCCGGAGAACCAGCCCCAGCCGCCGTCGGAGTTCTGCATGAATTCAAGCCGCCTCACATTCTCGGAGATAATCTCGTCCATCTCCTTCTCGTCGAAGACGGGATTGCGGTCGAAGCGCTTCCACTGCGCGGCGCGCTCCCTGTCCTCGCCGATCTCCTGGGCGTTGAGGTTGGACTTCTTCTCCTGGATCTTTTTGAGGTCAACGCCCATTCTCTTGAGAGTGTAGCGGGTCACTGCGGCCGGCAGGAAGCGGTTGAGCGTCTGCTCGGTGCAGCCGTATGGATAATCGAGCAGATATGGGAGCGCGTCGACCATCGCTCCCGCGAGGGTCGGCGAATAGCGGATCTCGAGCCTTGTCTCCGCAGGGCGGCGCTGCTCCGGCACGTCGACTGCGAAATTCGCAGATTCGGCCTCTGGCCGGATGTTGCCGGAATATGCTACCATCTTCTCCATGCCGTGGACGTAGACGGGGAATTTCATCTGCATGGCGTCGGAATCCTCGTCGGTGACAGCCTTCATGGTTATAACGGCCTCGCCTTCCTTGAGGACGCTGACGCGCCAGTCGACGCGGACCTCGCCGCCCTCGTCGATCTTGACGGTCTTCGTGGTCTCGTCAAGCGCCTTGACCGTGCCGCCGCCGAGTTCGAGGGAGACTTTCGCGGACTTCGAGGAGTCGAGGTAGTTGTGGACGACGGCCGAAAGGACAACCTCGTCCTTTTCTACGAAGAAGCGCGGCGCCTGGAGCCTGATTATAAAGTTCTTGGAGGTAATGACTTCGGTGGAGCCCTGCCCGACCTTGGTGCCGTGCGCCATTCCCCAGACCATGATCTTCCAGGTGGTAAGGTTTTCAGGCATCTTGAGCTTGATTTCGGCCTCGCCGTTCTGGTCGGGCTGGATCGAGGAGGCCCAGAACGCTGTGTCCGCAAAGTCCTTGCGGACAGCGACGGACTCGGCCTTTCCAACTTCACCGGCCCCTCCTCCGGCCTCGCCGCCGTCCATGTCCATGAGCACGTCCTTGTCGGTGGCCGCCTCCAGTTTCATCGGCGCGGCTGCGGCAAGAACCATAGGAGCGGCAGGCATCGCATCTGCAAAGCCTTCGGCCTCCGCGGCCTTCCGCCTGACTTCTCCTCCGAATCCGCGGGTGCGTCCGCCCTTTCCTCCTGCCATTCCTAGCGTCTGCTCGTCCGATATATTGCCGAATACGCCGAGGGCCTGAAGCGTCGTCTCCCCGCTCTTCAGGATGTTGCTGAATATCTTCTGGAGGCTGGACTCTTCGGTGATATTGTGGTGCCTCTGCCATTTCCAGAAGAACTCCTTTATCTCCTGGACGTTCGATCCGCCGCTGATATATTCGACGGACTTGTCGTAGACGGTTGCGACGATTGAGGACTTGACGGGCTTTCCGTCTAAGTCTGTGATCCGTATGCGCGCCTTCGCCTCCTCGCCGGGCTTGAACTTCTCCTTCGAAGGCAGGACTTCGACGTTGAGGACGCGCTTTTCTGGCGGGACGACGATCTGCTTCATCGTGCTGTATATCTTCCCGTCGGCGATTGTGACCGCCTCGAGGAAGAAGTTCGGCATGTCCTTCTTGGTGATCTCGACCTCCCTGAAGGCAGACTTCCCCTTAAAATCAATCACTTCAGGCTCGTCATAGACTCCGTTGACGGGGCGTGTGAAGAAGAGGACGGTCCCGCCGCTTCTTGCGGTGTTGATGAAGACGCCGGCCTTTTCGCCGGGCTCGTATTCGGCGTGGTTGTTGACGATCTCTATGTCGTTGAATCTGAAGCTCTCGGAGCTTTCTGCGCTATCGCGGACACTGAATATGTAGCCGCCCTCTGCCTCGTTGCCCTTCGAGTCTTCGAGCGTGAACGAAAGCCGATACTGGCCGGGCTTGGCGGCCTTGATCTGCTGGGACGCCCTGCCCTCCTCATTCGCCTCCAGCTTCCAGCTTTCAAGCGTCGTCTCATCAGGCTTCATTTCCTTACCATATTTTATGCCGAGGAGCTTCAGCCTGCCCTTGCCTTTGACCGGCTTGCCGTCGACGGTGCGGGCCGCGAAATTCGCAGTTATGACGTCTCCGGTGCGGTAGTAGCCCTGGTCTGTCCAGGAGTAGACCTTGAATGGCTTTCTTGCGGCGATGACGGAGCCCTTGCCGGTTATGGTTCGGCGCGACTGGTCTACGACCTCGGCGGTGATTTCGTAGCGGTGGTCCTTGTCGGGGTGCAATTCCTTCGCGAGGGAGCTGTCTATTTCGATTTCGACGGTGCCGTCCTCGCCGATCTGGACTTCGTTCTCCATTACAAGCTCGGGGGGGTTGCGCGGGAACGGCCGCCACCATGGGACGGGGCACTTGCAGCCCCAGCCTCGCCAGCCGGGATACCAGTCGTAGTCGTATGCGAACCACCAGTATCCGGGCATGTACAGCCAGTCCCAGTAGAACGGAGGATACCAGGTTGTGTCGTGGTCGTAGCGCATGACCTTGTAGTTCACTTTCGCCTGCGTCACCGGGGCGCCGAAATAATACTTTGCTGTAATCTTAGCATCAATGGTGTCGCCCAGCTTTACCGGCTCCTTCGGCGCCTCGACCGTCACCTCGAACTCCGGCTTCTTGTATTCCTCGACCCGGAACGAGCCGCCGTCGCCATAGTTTTCGATCGAGATCCAATAGACTCCGAGAGTGGCGCTTTTCCCGAGCAGATAGCTGTCCTGGATTCCGGCGAACTCGTCGGAAGTGAGCTGCTGCTTCAGTATTTCCTGCCCTTTCGGATCACGGATCACCAAAATGAAATTCTGTTTTGCGAATTCGGAGTTGTCCTCCTGGTCGTATTGCGCCTTCCTGATCCAGAGCTTGAAGTCCACCTTGTCGCCGGGACGGTATACGGGGCGGTCGGTCATGCAGAAGATCTTGGTCTGCTTGTATTCGTAGTCCTTTTCGCCGGGGAACCAGACATGCGTGAATCCGATGAACGCGGAACGTCCGTCCTTCGCGGTGGCGGTTTCCAGCCAGGTGAAATATTTGTTCTCCTCGTTCTTCAGCTCGTCCTTTGTGAAATAGACGATGCCGCTGCGGTCGGTGAGCTTTTTCGGCGGCTCTTTGGTCACGAAGTTGACTCGTCGACCCTTGGGATTTTTCTTGGGGTCGAGGTATTCCTGTGCGTAGCCGAAGCACTCGACCGACGCGCCTTCGACGGGCTTTCCGGTCACGGCGTCGGCGACATAGATCATCTCCTTGTTCATGAGCTTTTTCTTGAGAAGTACGATGTCGTCGAGCCAGAGGACGATCCGTGAAGTGTTGCCGTCGGGGATGCTGGCGACGACAAGATATGCGCCGGCCTTCTTGAGCGGGACTTTGACGGTGATACGGCTGTCGAAATGGTTTTCTAGTGGGGTGAGCTTCTGCTCCCATTCGGCCGCGGATTCTCCTATATATTTTTTTTCGTCCTTATTGATGAGGCGCCAGCCGATGTTCTGGAAATCTATCTTCTCGTATTGGAGCTGTCCGGGATTTGATCTGATGTATTTTTTGGCGTCGTCGATGAGGGCGGAGACGTTGATCTTGAACGCCTGGAGCTTGACGAGTGAGGCGTTTCGGAAGCGGAAGTAGAGGTCGGAGTCCTTGCCTGCGGCCTGTGGCCTTCCGCTCTCGAAGACGCCCCATTTGCCGACGATCTGGTCGAGCTGCTTCTGCCTGTAGCCGTTGCTTCCGGGGCCGAACCTTTTGATTGCCTCGCGCCAGACTTCCGCAGCCTTCGGATACTGGCGCCTGTCGGTGTAGACCTGGGCTAGCTTGTCGATGGCGTTGTCGGCGGAGGCGTCGCCGGTGGAAGCGACACGCCTGTATATCTTGAGGAAGTTGAATTCTTCGGGGAGCTTGAAGCGCTTGGTGCCGTTTGCGAGCTTCGCAATAGTCTCGTCGTCCGAAAGGGTGTGGACGGCGTAGGGGCCGCTTTCCTCCTTTACAGTATTGCCACCGTCTTCGCCGTCGTCGTCCTCTCCCTCGCCGTAGAAGTTGCGGAATGAGGCCATTGTCTGGACTCCGAACTGGGAGAGCAGGAAGTCGGCGAATATGACATCCGTCTCACCCTTGTCGTTTTCCGGAGCGTATTTCTTTGCGGTGTCAAGTATCAAACGCCAGCGTTCGCCGTCGTTGGCCGCATCCGCGAAGCTCGCAGGGATTTTGTAATAGACGGGTTTTCCGTCCTCGTCGACCGGAGCGCCGCGGGAATCGCCGCCGTGCATTCCATAGCGATAGACGTTCCATGGCGCGCCCTCCTCGTAGTCCGGCAGCTTTGAGAGGACGGTGGGATACTGGAGGCGCCAGGCGCTGCCGTCGAGGGTCTGCTGGAGCGAGCGTGCGAACTCCATGAAGAACTGGTATTTCCCGATGCGGTCGGTGTCCTTTTCCGCCAGCGGCATCGCCTGGACATAGAGCTGGAGTGCCCGGCACCTGTCCCGCTCGTAGGAGTTGACCATCCTGCCTTGGCCGCGGTGCTCGCCGCGCTCAAACTTGCCGGCGACGATGAAACCGTAGTGGTCTATGTTGAAATACGCCCTTGCGGCCGCGGCGAGGAGGCGCCAGCTTGCGGGATAAGCAAAGACAGCCTTTTCGACGACCTCGTCGAATTCGTTGATCCTGTTAAGTCGGCGCAGGCACATGACTGCGCCTTCCAGCTCGAACGGAAGCTGGAGCGTATCCTTCTCAGTTCCGCCGAGCTGCTTCATGTAAATATCAAGCGCGTCCTTGTAGTTGCCATCTTTCTGGAGCTTCTGGGCCTTTTCGCGCTGAGCCTTGCCGTCGTCCTGGGAATGCAGGTTCGCAGAAAGAAGGACTAGGATGGAAATGCCGGCGGTAATGAGCTTGTTCATATCGTCAACCTCCAGTTTGTTTATATTTCCAGACGATAAGACGATTGAGAAGGAAAGTTATTAGTTATTGGTAAATCGTTAATCGCTTACTGTTGATCGCCGACATTGACGATAAAGTTGACAGCCAATAACTGAGAACCGATAACCAATAACTGTTACAAGCTCACTCCCCTTCCTTTCCGCAGAAGAAGAAGGCGTCGGCTACGCTCCAGGCGTAAATTACCATCAGGACGACGATGTATGCGACGAACCTGATCACGACGCCTGTCGGGAAGCGCAGGTCGCCGGTGTCGTTGTTCAGTATCTGGGCCGCAATGTGCAGATACATCCTTGCAAGCTCCCAGACAGTCATCACGAACAGGACGATGGCGGAGATCAGCATCAGGGAGCCGCGTATATATTTTCCCGCGGCGAGCTGGCCTATGCCCGGAAGGACCAGGCTCATGCCGGCGTAGAGAAATTTGCGTTTAACTTTAGCCATATGCTGCTTGATGCCTCCAAAGTCGCGGTTAATAATAACCGCGCACGGCAACAATTTTGAATAACCGCGCACGGTGACAATTACGGCATCCGGCATCTACTTGTAAATCATATACTTCTGGGCTTTTGCGCGGAAATTTTCCATGGGTGCCTGCCATGCGGCGGCGATCTTGGAGTAGCTCCATCCGGCTTCGATGCCGTTCCTGACGGAGGAAGTTCCGGCGGCCTTGTCGAAGCGTCTGAGCCTGTCCTTGTTGCCGTCGGGTGTCCAGCTGAACCTGTTCGGGTATGTCATCTTGAGATGCGAAAGGATAGCGACTTCCGTGGTGGATGGCTTGAAGCGGACTGGATCGGTGACGCAGATGAATATGCCGGGGGTCTTGAACTTCGCGTAGATAGACATGTCGGGTGCGGCTTCAAGGGGGACGAAGAGGACGCCGGGCAGCTTGAGGGCGTTGAGGGCGGCCGCGGACGCCTTGCTGTTCATCCAGCCCGCGGCGACGACCTGGAAGGAACCGGAGGTGCCGCAGGCGATGTTCATGCATCCTGTCTCGCCTATGGTGCCGGTGGCGGCGAATCCGTATGCGGCGGCGACGTTGGGGATGTTGGGCGAGGGCGGAACCCATGGCAGGCCGGTCTGCTCCCAGCGCATCCCCCTGAAGTAGTTCTGCATGGGGATCACCGTGAGGCGGCATCTGATCTTCTCCTCGGTGTTGAGGTAGACGGCGAGTTCTCCGACGGTGAGGCCGTAGACGCGCGGAATCGGATAAAGGCCGATGAAGGAGAGGAACTGCTTCTCGGTGATGGGGCCGTCCATGGTCTTGGCGCCGAACGGGTTGGGACGGTCGAGGACTATGACCTCCTTGTCGTTCTCGGCGGCGGCGCTCATGCATTCGGCCAGATGCCAGATGTATGTGTAGGCTCGGCTTCCGACGTCCTGGATGTCGTAGACGATGACGTCGATCTTGTCGAGGGCCTCCTTCGGGGGGCGGTGATCCTTTCCGCCGTAGAGGGTGTATATCGGCACGCCGGACCTCGGATCCTTGCCGCCGGGCACGGTCTCTCCGGCCTTGAGGTTGCCGCGGATGCCGTGCTCGGGGGCGAAAAGCGCGACCAGCTTGATGTCAGGATGCGCGCGGAAGAGGTCTATGGCGCTGTTGAGCTTGGCGTCCACGCCGGTCTGGTTGGTCACCAGCCCGACCCTTTTGCCTTTAACCATGCCGACATATTTGGCAAGGAAGACTTCCAGGCCCGAATAGACGCGCGCCTGGGTATCGGTCGCAGCCATTGATAGTAGCATGATTGGCAGGACGATTCTTGACATCTTCATGCAGTTCCCCATATTGAAATAGTCATTTCCTTGCTGTAACCTATAAATCTTACATTGCATTCATGCATATGGCAATAGAAAAGGGGTGCTATTTATGGAAAGAATCCTGCTTTTTATGATGCTGGCCTTCCTGCTTGCGCTGCCCTGGCCGGCATTGCCGGCGGAGGACGGCGGCGGGACGCCTGAGGCCGATGGCAAGGCGGAGTCGAAGGATGCAACGGACGCCAAGGCGCCGGAGCAGGAGGCCGTCGACGCCAAGTCCGACAGCGCGGACTTCCTGAAGGGGCTCAGCGAGGAGGAGGCCCTCAAGGAACTGAACAACGCCATCCGCAAAGGCAACATTGAAAGGGTCAAGGCGATCCTTGCTTTCTACCCGAAGCACCTTGAGAAGAAGGACAGCTTCGGCGGAACGCCTCTGTTCAACGCCGTCGACGCCGGAAAGAAGGAGATTGTAGAACTGCTTATCGCCCGCAAGGCGAGCCTGGCCTGCACCAACGTCTACGGGGACACTGCGCTTCACAGGGCCGCGGAGTCGGGGTATCCGGAGATCGCAGCCCTCCTTATCACAAGCGGAATCCCGGTGTGGTCAAAGAACAAGAAAGGCGAGTCCGCCATCTTCAAGGCGGTGTCCACAGGCCAGGACGACGTCGTCCTTCTCCTTCTGGAAAAGGGCGAACTGGTCAACTGCACCGACTCCGCCAACAACACGCCGCTCCACAAGGCGGCCCAAAGGGGGAAGATGGACATGGTGAAGCTCCTGATCGAGAAGGGGGCGAAAGTGCAGGCCAAGAACAAGAAGGGGCAGAAGCCGGCGGATGTCGCCGCTAACGACGAGGTGAAGCAGTTCCTGATCAGGAAGGATCCCGAGGCTCCTAAAGAGGAAGACGCAAAGAAGGAGGGCGAGGACGAATGATTGATCCAGTCCGTTGGATTGCGCCGAGCGGTAACATATTGTCCGAGTTCGCCGAGGGCATTCCGCTGCTGCCCGGTAAACTGCGGCTGATAGACCAGACCCTCCTGCCGGAGCGCCTCGAATATCTCGAGACCGACGACATCGGCGAAATCTTCGACGCGATCAAGACGTTGAAGGTAAGGGGTGCCCCGGCGATCGGATGCGCGGCCGCGCTCGGCCTCGCCGCGGTGTCCCAGCACAGCTCCCAGAAGGACGGGCAGGCCTTCATCGCCGAGACGCGCGGCAGCGCGGACTTCCTGGCGAAGTCGCGGCCTACTGCCGTCAACCTGTTCTGGGCCCTGGACCGCTGCGTCGCCGCGCTAAGGAACTCAGGCAGGGACGATGTCGGCGAACTGAAGAAGCTCCTTCTGAAGGAGGCGCTGGAAATCCTGAAGGAGGACATCCTGATGTGCAGAAGCATCGGCGAGGCCGGGCTTCCGCTGATGAAGGCGGGGATGGGCGTCCTCACGCACTGCAACGCCGGCGCGCTCGCGACAGGCGACTACGGAACCGCGCTCTCCCCGATCTATCTCGCCCACGAGAAGGGAATTCATCTGAAAGTCTACGCCGACGAGACAAGGCCGCTGCTCCAGGGTGCGCGCCTCACCGCCTGGGAACTGAAAAAGGCGGGCGTCGACGTGACGGTGATCTGCGACAACATGGCCGCCGTCGTCATGCGCGACAGGAAGGTGGACCTGGTGATCGTCGGGGCCGACAGGATCGCCGTCAACGGCGACGCCGCCAACAAGATCGGAACCTATTCCGTCGCCATTCTCGCGGACTTCCACAAGATACCGTTCTATGTCGCCGCCCCCTACTCCACCATCGACTTCACCCTGGCCGATGGCTCCGGAATCCCGATCGAGGAACGCGGAGGCGACGAGATACGCTGCGGCTTCGGCCGCAGGACGGTGCTCCCGGAAATCGCGACATACAACCCCGCCTTCGACGTGACGCCGAACCGCCTGATCAAGGGCATCATCACGGAAAAGGGAATTGTCTCGCCGCCGTTCAAGGAGAACATCTTGAAGCTGTACCGGCAGGACAAATAGCCCGTAGTAAAACAAGCTTGCGCGCGCCGCGCGCAATGGACAAAACATGGGGTCCCCCGTATGCGGAGTTGGCCTTTTGCGCGCGCCGCGCGCAAGCTACTCGAGCTTGAGGAGTAAAGAATGGGCGGCGGCATATGCAATGAGCAGATAAATCTCTTCGGGCGCACGTTTTCCCGGAAATCGCTCGTCGTCGCCTTCTGCATGCTGGCGGCACTTGTCCCGCTGGCATACTCGCTGCATACCGCCCACGTCTGGGAGGACTTCTTCATCACGTTCAAGTTCAGCAAGAACCTCTGCGAGGGCAACGGGCTTGTGTATGAGCCGGGACAGAGGATACACGGGTTCACTTCGCCGCTCGGGACGCTAGTTCCCGCGCTGTGCTACTGGATAAGCGGCTGCAAGTCGCACATTTCCGCCATCTGGCTTTTCAGGATTTTCTTCTGCATTCCCGCCTTTGTCTGCGCCGGACTGATTCTGCTGAGGATTATGGAGAAGTCCGGCGGAGGGCCGGTCCAGACGGTCTTCGCGGCGCTGCTGTTCCTAGTGGAGGCGAAGTCGGTGATGTATTCGGTGAACGGGATGGAGACGGCGTTCATGCTGCTCTTCGTCGGGACGGCTTTCCATTTCACGCTCAAGGGGATCGAATCGGACTGGCTTATGGTCGGTCTTTCCTGGGCGGGGCTGATGTGGGTCAGGCCGGATGGTTTCATCTTCGCGGGTGCGGTTCTTGCGGCCTGCCTGTTCTTCGAGCGCAAAACTCTCGGAAGGCGGTCGCTTTGGGCGGTCGTCAAGGCCGCCGCGGTCTGCCTGGCGCTCTATCTGCCGTGGTTCATCTTCGCGTGGTGCTACTACGGATCCCCGGTTCCGCATACGATCACGGCGAAGAGCGTTCTTATGTCGCATTATTCGCTGCAGGAATATGCGGTCAACTCCATCAGGAAGCTGCCCTACGGGATAATCTGGGTCTTCGCCCCGGTCTACGCGCAGTTCATGGGATGGCCGCTGATCACCAGGGTCATCTGCGGGCTTATGGGATTATTTCCGTTCATCTACTGGCTGATCCCCGTCGAGGACAAGCTTGGAAGGAAGGCGTCGCTCGTTTTCTTCTTCCTCTGCTGCTACTCCTCGGTGATGATATTCCCCTTCCCCTGGTACTATCCGGCGATGGCGTTCTTCGGAATAATCTGCATCGTCAGAGGAACATATTCGATCGCCGGAAGATTAAAAGTCGAAGGAGTTGAAAAACTCCCCGCCTACGTCCTCTCCTTCGTGTTTCTTGCGATGCTGACCGTGCTCCTGATGTCCGTCCGCGAAATGAGGATACAGCAGGCCTTGATCGAGACAGGACACCGGCAGAAGATCGGGGAATTCCTCAAGGAGAATATGGCGGCCGATGAAAAGGTCTACCTCGAATGCCTCGGCTACGTGGGCTACTTCAGCGAAAGGAAAGTCCTTGACTTCTCAGGCCTCGTCACACCGGAGGTCGTCAGGCTCATCAAGGAGAAGAACCTGAACTTCCTGACGCTCATCCCGGAGCTGAAGCCCGACTGGATCGTCATCAGGAAGCACGACTACGACGTCATCGCCGACACCAAGTTCATGAAGACCAACTACTCCGTCGCCAAGGAGTTCAACGTCCTAGACCAAGTCATGGCCATAAAATTCCTCCCAGGCCGCGGATACCTCCTCTACGACGCTTGGTTCGTGGTGCTGAAAAAGGTTGAACAGAGCAAATGATGGACATGACACTTGACGATTTATGCCGCTACTCCGCTGAAACTTGCCTCAAGTAACGCAGACATTCCTGTCTGCGGAATCGCAGGTAGGAATACCTGCGCTACTTCAAGTTTCTCGCCGACAGAACTGGCGGATTTCCCCGCCAGATGGCCACTCCTCTGAAACTCACCCATCTTTGTCGCGAACTTTGTCGTTATCTTTGTCGTCTTCCGGAGGGTTGAGC
>CAZWRV010000069.1:0-33390 GCA_964636325.1 uncultured Victivallaceae bacterium
ATCCAATCCCAAATCTTGCCCGTCAAAATGTAAATTTTCACGCTAAATGAGTATAGTTTTCTGGAAGCATTTGGATTCAACATTATAGGACCAGCATCGATGAGGACGTTTTTTTCCCTTTCCTTCCTCTTGACCTGCTGCTGTGCTGCGGCAGCCGATTCTTCCCTGCCCTACAAGGAGCTTGGAGAGGCGCTTGCCGACGACACGACCGCCCAGGGCTGGTATAATCTTCGCGTCATGGAATATTCTAAGGCCATGGAGAAGCATGCCAAGGAGGTCGAGAAGCAGCTTGAGGCCGCGAACGGGGAGAGGGACAACATCTCATCCCGCATAACTGGCACCACGGACTCCGGAGCCAAGAAGTCGGTTGCGAACGTCACCGGGCTGGCCGGCACGGTCTCATCCAACATGCCCGCCAGGCCGACAGACATGGATCCCGAAGCGTATGAGGACGTGAAGACGAAGGTCGAGATCATCGAGACCAACTGCGCCAGGATAAGGACGCTTTTGCAGAACGCCAAGGCCGCAGCCGACTCGGCCAAGGGGTCGGAGAGCATAAAGGTTTTGCATGAGGCCGTGGAGAAGCTGGCGAAGTTCGACGCGGAGATAAAAGGCTGCTTCGCCAGGATCAAATACATGCCTGACGCGGAGCGGCAGAACTTCCCTAGCGTCAAGGAGAACGAGTCTTTCAAGAGGGCCTTCCACATGAGGGAGGTATATGCGCGCACCGCCAGGGCCGAGGCCAAGGAGGCCGCGGTCCAGGCATTGAAGGCCAGGGTGGACGAATACAAGTGCCTCTTCAACGCGGTGTGCATGGAGCTGCAGAGCGAATTCGAGGCCGAGGAACCGAACACGCCGGACCCCGAGGACGAGATCGAGCTGGAGAGCGAGAAGGCGGACAAGGAGGCCGCTCAGAAGGCCGCCGCCGAAAAGGCCGCCAAGGAGAAGGCGGCGACGCCTCCTCCCAAGGTCGTCGCCGCCCCGCCGCCGGGCCAGCAGCCCAAGAAAGACGGTTCCCCTGCCGCGCCGGTCCAGCCCCCTCCTGCAAAGCCGAGCACCCTTGCCAGATACAAGGGCCAGGCTGCGGCGCTCAAGATGAAGGCAGAGGAGATGAGGGTCAAGAACGAGAAACTGGCAATGGAGGATCCGGACATCTCCAAGCACCGCCAGGCCGCCCTGGCTAGCATACAGACCGCATGCCTTGAGGCGGAAACCAGGCTCAAGGCATACCGGAACGTCCGGAAATTCCTCAGGAAATACGAGTCGGCGTCGGATCCCCAGGCCCGCAAGCTTGCCGGGCTCGCATCCAGGCTCAAAACCGGCTTCTTCGAATCCTACGACGAATATATCGCCGCCCTCGAAGCGGTCTCCAACGAGAGGCAGAACCTGGCGTCAAAAACCTCTAACGTGATCACCGAGTCAAAGAAGCTCGTCGGCAGCAGCATAAGCGACTGACTCAAGGCTTCTGCGACCGAAGATGTCTGAGCATACGCCTGACCGCCGGATAAACCTAATGGCCGCAGTTGGCCGCATTCGCCGCAGCTGCCAGGCGGCAAAACGCGGCTTTGGCGCAACTCCTGCGGGTTGAAAAGCGGATGAAGCATTAGAACAGCCCCTTTATCCCGTTGACTACGAACTGGATGGCGAACGCCGCCAAGAGGACGCCGAGAAGCCTGTTGAGGATGCTGCTGCCCGCGGTTCCAATAATCCTGCTCAATGTCCCCGCTGAAATCATGCAGAGGTATGTGCCGGCAAACACTATGAGGACCGCGAGAACGCAGGGCAGGATGAATGCGGTGGATTCGGCAGCCTTGCTGAACAGGAGTATGGTGAGCGTCAGGCAGCCGGGGCCTGCTATCAGCGGGAACGACATCGGGAAGACCGCTATGTCGGCCGCGGCGTCGGCGTCCTTCCCGTCGTCCTCGAAGAGCTGCTTCTTCGTCATCATGTTGAAGGCCGTATAGAAGAGCAGAAGGCCTCCGGCGATGCGGAAGGAGTCCATGCTGATGTCCAGCCTTTTCAAGAGCTCCACGCCGAAGAATCCGAACAGAAGGGTGATGGCGCCGGAAAGCATGACCGCCCTAAAGGCGATCTTCCGGCGGAACTCCTTGTCCTTGCCCGACGTCAAGGCGTTGAAGATAAGCGAAGTGCCGACCGGATCGACTATCACAAAATACGAGACCAGCGCGCTGAGCAAAAACTCCGTGTTCATTTTCAGATTTCCTATCTGTAGAGACGAATATATCCAACGCGGCGTGAAATGCTAATGCGCCGCTGAAATGATCTGCGCCGGAAATCTGAACTTTAAAATCCTTGCCGGTAACTTTGTCGCTATCTTTGTCGGTGTTGGGACGCCGGCCTCGGCGTTCCCAGGAAGGCCGCTCTCGGATCAAGCGGCGTACTTAAAGTTTCACCTCGACAAAACTGCGATAACGAATAACTCATAACGAATAACTGATAACTTATGCCCACTAGCTCCTGAGACCCTGCACCATCGTCTTCCAGCTTTTCCTCCTGGAGGCCGACCGCTCGACCTTCGCCGGCTTTCCGTCAACATCAAGGCCGGTATAATAAATCGCGGTGGAGAGCGCCATCGGGGTCGGATAGAACTCCTGGATCTGCTCGGCCCTTATCTTCTTGAGCCTCACATATCCTGCAAGCTTCCTTTCGGTGGAGTCGTCGGCGCCGGGATGGCCGATTATGAAATACGGCACGACGAACTGCTTCCTTCCGGCCTCGCCGCTGCGCGAATAGAACTCCGCCACGAACTTGTCGAAGACCTCAATCGGGGGCTTGCCCATCAGCCTCAGGACTTCGGCGTCCACGTGCTCGGGCGCAGCGGAGAGCCGCCCCTGGACATGGCGTTTGACGAGCGCCCGGATGAAATCCCTGTCGCAGATTGCCAGATCGAAGCGGACGCCCGAATTGACGTAGACGGCCTTGACCCCCGGAATCCTTGCCAGGCGATCAAGCAGGCCGGCATATCTCTTCTGATCGGTGTCGAGATTCGCGCATATCCCTGGGAAAAGGCAGCTTCGGCGGCCGCAGGCATCCCTCTGGCCCGTTTTTTTGCACCCAAGCCCGTACATGTTCGCCGTAGGGCCGCCCACGTCCGTCACGACCAGCGGCTTTCCTCTTCCCGCCCGGACAAGCCCCGCGATCTCCCTCTCGAGCGACTCGGGGCTCCGGCTCTGTATGAACTTCCCCTGGTGGAAGTAGAGGGAGCAGAACGAACAGCCCCCGAAGCAGCCCCTGTGCGAGACGAACGAGGCCTCGACGGTCCTGAGGGCCGGAATCTCCCCCGCATAAGACGGGTGCGGCCTCCTGGTGAAAGGAAGCTCGTATATCCTGTCCAGCTCCGCGGCCGAAAGAGGGAGGGCCGGCGGATTCACCAGGACCGCCCTGCCCGCCGACTCCTGGATCATCGCCCTGCCGTTGTAGGGGCTCATGTTGGATAGCGCAAGCAGGGTCATTTCCATGAATAGCCTCCTGTCCGCCGAAATCTCCTCGAATGACGGGAGCCGGACGATCTCTTCGAAGCCAAGATCAAAAAACGGTTGAGCCTGGCTCAACCCTCCATCCCGCAGGTGCGGGACGGCCGTTCCAGGCGTGGAGGGCGAAGCCGCGCTGAGCCGTTTAATGTGTTTTGAAGTCGGCTCCTTGAACAACTCCTTTTTCTTCAATTCTTCGACAATTTTCCCGCCCAGGGGCACGGCAGTGCCCCGCAGGCCGCGCAGTTCCGAAATGCTTTTCCCGGACTTCAATCCTGAGACTATCTCCGACAATGCCGCCTCGGCGTTGCCGTAGACGAGCAAGTCCGCCTTGGCGTCAAGCAGCACCGAGGGGCGCAGCTTGTCGCGATAATAGTCGTAATGGCAGATCCGCCGCAGGCTCGCCTCCACGCCGCCTAGCAGCACCGGGACTTCCGGAAAGGCCTCCTTCAGCCTCTGCGTATAGACAAGCGTCGGGAGATAGGGCCTGCGCCCAGGCACGCCGCCCTCGCTGTATGCGTCGTCGGAACGGATCTTCCGGCCTGCGGTGTAGAGCGCCACCATGGAATCCAGGTTTCCGGCCGTGACGCCGAAAAAGAGGCGCGGCCGTCCGAGCTTCCTGAAGTCCTCGCTGCTCCGCCAGTCCGGCTGGGCAATTATACCTACGTCCAGGCCGAGCGACTGAAGATGGCGGCCCACTATCGCCGCCCCGAAAGACGGATGGTCCACGTAGGCGTCGCCCGTGACAATCACGACGTCAAACCCGCGGATGCCCTGCCCTGCCGCCTCCTCCAGCGACATCGGGATGAACCGCTGACGGGAACTCATGCGTTCGCCTCCTCTGAAACTCGTCAATCTTAATCGCGGTCTTCCTCGCTATCTTCGTGGCCTTCTGGAGGGTTGAGCCAAGCTCAACCGCGGCGGAGCACGGCTCCGCTCTCCATCGAGTTCCCGATCGATGAAACTCGACTTGGGTAGCTTGCGACTTACAGGCGCAAAGGGCAAACTCCGCATACGAGGAATGCCTGCGCTTCGTCCGCCTAGGCGGATATTTTGCGCTCGGAGACCGCAAACTGCTTATTCCGCCTTTTCGATTATCTTTAACCTGAACCTTGTCATAAACTGATTCCCACAGTTCTCACATGAGTAAGTTCAGGACAAAGTTCAGGATCAAGTTATTTCAAATGGTACTATATCATCGCCCCTAACAATTTTCGCCGCGCAATGGGCCAAGCCCTTTTATTTTTTTCAAATACGGCTTGCATTAGCCTTGACGGACAATAAGATATGATACCCAATAATATTTAACCTTTGAAATCCGAGCAGTAAAATGGCGGACAATACGGAAAAGCCGGGCGAATACCAGGTCATAGCCCGAAAGTGGCGGCCGCAGAAGTTCTCCGAGGTGGTCGGCCAGGACCATATCATCCGGACGCTGCGCAACGAGCTCCTGAACCAGCGCACGGCACACGCATACCTCTTCGTAGGACCGCGCGGCATCGGCAAGACCACCATCGCGCGCATCTTCGCAAAGGCGCTCAACTGCAGGAAGGCTCCGGCGGCCGAGCCGTGCTGCGAATGCGACACCTGCAGGAGCATAGCCGACGGAAGCTGCCTCGACGTCATAGAGATAGACGGCGCCAGCAACAACTCCGTCGAAAACATCCGATCCCTGAGGGACGAGGTTCATTACACCCCGGTGAGCGGCCGCTACAAGGTCTACATAATCGACGAGGTGCACATGCTGAGCATCGGCGCCTGGAACGCCTTGCTCAAGACCGTAGAAGAGCCGCCCAGGCACGTCAAATTCCTCTTCGCCACCACCGAGGCGCACAAGGTCCTCGCCACGATCGTCTCCCGCTGCCAGCGCTTCGACCTGAGGAGGATCCCCGCCGGCGTCATCGCCGCCAACCTGAAGAACATAGCCGACACGGAAAAAGTGCGAATCTCGCAGGGCGCTATCGCCGCCATCGCCAGGGCCGCCGACGGCGGCATCAGGGACGCCCAGTCCCTCCTCGACCAGATGATATCCTTCTTCTCCGGCGGCGACCACGAGATCGCCGAGGCCGAGGTCCTCGAGATATTCGGCCTCACCTCCGAGGCGGACATGCAGGCGCTGGTCATGGCCGTCTTCAACAACGACCGCGCCGCCGTCGTCTCATCCATACACAAGTTCGCGCTCCAGGGAAGGAACATGGAAAAGCTCTTCGATGATCTGCTGGGCTTCCTCCGCGCCGTCCTCATCTGCCAGATAGTCCCCGATCCGGACACGATACTCGAGGCCGGCGAGGAAAGCGTCGCGGCATACCGGAAGGCCGCCGCCGCCGCGGACGCGGCGAAGGTCCAGATACTCATCGAGTCCCTCTCGCCCGCGGCACGCCAGCTCCGCGACGCGATGAACAAGCAGGTTTTCCTGGAGGCCGCCGTCATGAAGGCCATGCGCCTCGCGCACGCCGTTAAGGTGGAGGACCTCATAGGCCGGCTCCAGTACCTCAGGGAGAAAGGGGAGCTCGCCTTCCTCGACAAGGCGGGGGGCTCGCCAAAAGGAGCGGCAGAACAGGGCGTCCACGGGGACAGGCCCGGCGAAAAAAAAATAGACACTCCAAAGGCGGAGCCGCCACCGAACCAGCAGCCACTCAAGCCGGACCCGACCCGGGTTCAGTCTTCCGCGGCGCAGCAGACACATCCGCCCCCTCCGCCTCCCGACCCGAAGTTCACCGCGGAATCGCTATGGCACGCGCTGATCGAGGAGATCGGGAAAATCAACAACCCCTTGCTCAAGTCATACATGCAGGAAGGCAAGCCTGTCTCCCTGGGCGACGGCGAACTCGTCGTCGAATACGACGAGGATTCCGAAAAGCTCTACATCGAAAAGCTCCGGGCCGAGACGAAGACTCTTCTCATCTGCCTCCACCGAGTCAGCGGAAACAGAAACCTGGCACTTTCCATAAGGGCGGTCAAGGGCGCGGACACACCCCCCGCCAAGCAGAAACCGTCCGCAACCACTACCGAACTCAAGGACAAGATGCAGAAGAACAGCTTCGTGCAGAACGTAGTAAAGCTCTTCGACGGCAAGATCGTGGAGGTGAGAGGATGACCAATGCGGCATGAGGCCCCATTGAAATTCCAAGCACCAATAATCAAATCATAAATAAATTCCAATTCGGAAATTCCAAACGACGCAATCCGGAGTTTGCATATTGAAGTTTGAGACTTGAGATTTATTTGGAATTTGGGAATTTAAAACGTTCATAGGATACAATCCTAAAATCAAAGATTCTAATCATGGCATCCAACAGATACCCTGAAGTTTTCGACGAGATGGTCGAGACATTCAAGAGCCTTCCGGGCATAGGCAGGCGCAGCGCCGAGCGCATCTGCTTCGCAATCCTCAAATGGCCTCCCGAAAAGACAAGGAGGCTCGGACAGCTTCTCGCCGAGCTCCCTGAAAAGCTGACCAGATGCCCCGAGTGCTCCAACCTCGCCACCGACGGCGGACTATGCCCGATCTGCTCCGACCAGTCCCGCGACAGAAGCTCCATCTGCGTGGTCGAGGAACCCTCCCAGATTCACAACATCGAGAACAGCGGCCTCTTCAAGGGGCTGTACCACATAACCGGCGGAAAATTCTCCCCGCTGAAAGGCCGGGAAATCCACGACCTCAACCTCGACCAGCTCGTCAGAAGGGTCGGCTCCGGAACGGTCAAGGAAGTCATACTGGCCCTGAGCTGCGACCTGGAAGGACAGGCCACATCCATATATATCGCCGACCTCCTCAAGGACAAGAACGTAAGAACAACACGGCTGGCCCAAGGCCTCCCGGTGGGCTCCGACATCTCGTTCGCGGATTCCGCGACACTCGCCGCCGCCCTCAGCGGCAGGACAGGCCTCAATCCGCCCAGCACAGCACAGAAGGTGGTCACAGAGCCGCAAAACAATCCCCCCTCAAGCGGCCAAAATATGGAGCCAATTTCAAAATACGGTTGAGCACGGCTCAACCCTCCACAATTTCTCCGCCAGGCGGATGGAGGGCGAAGCCGAGCTGAGCCGCTTTCGGGGTTTTTAAATTGGCTCGATGAATTCGTGTTTTCTGATCAGTCAGGGAAAAGGTTTTCGGTGAAATAACACACCCCGGAAGGGATTTCAGATTCAGATTTTCGGCGCGCCTCTCTGAAAAGGCAACAATAGAATTTCCCAGCGGTCTCAACTAATTCACCGGCAAGCGTCGGAAAATCTGAAAAAGGATGTGTAAGATGCCCAGGCACGAGATAAAAGTCGAACTGAAGGAGCGCAGCTACCCGATCATGGTGGAGCCGGGCATCCTCTCATCGCGTCCGCCCGAGCTGGAGAAGCTTGTGTCGGGCAGGAAATGCCTTGTGATAACGGACTCTAATGTGGAAAAAATCTATTCCCCGTTGGCGCTGGATCTGCTTTCGAAATGCGGGGCGGCCCCGTCGGCCTTCGCCTTCCCGGCCGGCGAAGCATCGAAGAACATCGGCACGCTAGAGAAGGTATGGCGCGAGGCGGTCCGCCGAGGCCTCGACCGCGGCTCGTGCATGATAGCCCTGGGCGGCGGCGTCCCCGGCGACATCGCAGGCTTCGCCGCGGCCACCTACATGCGCGGCATACCTTACGCGCAGATCCCTACGACGCTGCTGGCGATGGTGGATTCGAGCGTCGGCGGAAAGACCGCCATAGACCTTCCGGAAGGCAAGAACCTCGCGGGCGCATTCTGGCAGCCGAAGCTTGTGCTCATAGATCCCGACACTCTCAAGACCCTGCCCGACCGCGAAATCCGCTGCGGCATGGCGGAGGTCGTAAAATACGGAGTCATCATGGACCGCAAGTTCTTCTCCCAGCTCGAGGCCGACGCCGAAGAAATCTCCAGGCGCGACATCGCCGCCCTGTCGAAAATCGCCGCGCACTGCTGCAGGCTGAAGGCCCGCGTCGTCGCCGGCGACGAGAGGGAGGAAGGAGGCCTCCGCGCCATCCTCAACTTCGGCCACAGCTTCGGCCATGCCGTCGAAAGCTGCACCGGCTACGGCGAATACGCCCACGGGGAGGCCGTCGCCATAGGGATGATGATGGCCGCGAAGTTCGCGGAAGCCGAGCTGGGCTTCCCCCATAAGGACGTGGAGCGCATCAACTGGCTCCTCGTGAAAATGGGCCTCTCCACAAAGCTCACCGGCTACGATCCGGAGGTCATCTACGCTTGCATGACCCGCGACAAGAAGGCGTCCGGCGGAAAAGTCAGGATAGTCGCTCCGGACAGCTCCGGCATCGGGGCAGTCCGCATCGTCGAGGCCGAGCGGGAAAAGATATTGCCCGCCATCAGGAGCCGATGTGACTGACAGGGACGCATACATAATCCTGAACCTCATGCCAGGCGTCGGGCCCGCACGGCTCGCCGCCCTCTGCGGCCGCTTCGGCTCCCCGGCAAAAATCCTCGAAGCGTCCGGGAAGGAAATCCGCGCCGTCCGTGACATACCCGAGGCCCTGGCCGATGAAATCCCGAAATGGAAGGAAAAAAGCGGATTCGAGAAGGAGATTGCCCTGGCGGAACGCGCCGGCGTCAGGATAATCACCCGGCTGGACGACGACTACCCGAAGCTCCTCAACCAGATACCCGACGCACCGCTCTGCCTCTACGTCCGCGGCGCTTTCGAGCCGGCCAGCCTCCTGCAGATAGGCATAGTAGGCTCCAGGCGCGTCTCCAACTACGGCAGGGAGATGGCGGAACACCTCGCCCGCTCCGCCGCCTACGCCGGCTGGACCGTCATATCGGGCCTCGCCTTCGGGACAGACGCCATAGCCCACCAGGCGACCCTCGACGCGGGAGGCAAGACCGTCGCCGTCCTCGGCGGCGGCCTGGCCCGGATATTCCCCCAGGAGCATGTCCCCCTCGCCAGGGACATAGTGGAGGGCGGCGGCGCAGTAGTCAGCGAATTCCCCATGGAGTTCGCCCCGAACCGGCGCTCCTTTCCGATGCGCAACAGGGTCATATCAGGAATGTCGTCCGGTCTCCTCGTCATCGAGGCCGGAATCACCAGCGGCTCGCTCATAACCGCGAACTTCGCGCTTGAGCAGGGCCGCCAGGTCTTCGCGGTCCCCGGACAGGCCACGAACCCCCAGGCCCGCGGCTGCAACAACCTCATACGCCAGGGCGCGAAGCTCACCGAAAACTTCGACGACGTCATCGCCGAGTTCGAGTTCCTCCCAGGTTTCGGCAAAACCACCGCGAAGAATCCCGTCCGCAAGCAGGAGGAAAAGGAGGACGGCGAGGAACCCGCCGCCCCGAAGCTCGGCCCCGAGGAAACGCAGATACTCGCGCTTCTGGAAAAGGGCGAAGCTTCCGCGGACAGCATCGCCGCGGCCACCGGCCTCGCCCCAGGCAGGCTCCTCTCTACGCTCATGATGCTCGAAATGAAGAAGGCAATAGTCCAGCTGCCGGGCAGGCGCTTCACCCTCAAAACACCGTTGAACCGAACGTAACCCCCCCCGACGATTATTGGAAATCTGAATTATTACGATATTTTTTTCACCGGCGGGATTTATAAATTTTTCTGGCATCCATTATGCTAATCACAGCTCGGAGTTGAAATTTGCCAGGGAAACACGGGTGCGGACAATGTTCATGCAGCTGTTCAACAAGGAGGAAACAAGGCCGGTGGCCGAGATCAAGGAGTCGGTGCACAACGAGCCGACCCAGAAGATCTCAAAGAAGCCGTCCCTGGACGACCTGTCCGGCGGTTTCCTGCGCTGCGGCCATTGCGGCACCGCGCTCCTGCTGGCGGAAAGCGTCCCGCTGACGCTCTGCCGCTGCCCCCTCTGCGGCACGCCCAACTTCACGCCCTACCTCATCAAGGACTACTGGCTCTACGAGCCGCTGGGCGGCGGCGGCATGGGCAGCGTATACCACGCCTTCCACAGGCTGAACCCCAAGGTCGAACTGGCGGTCAAGATCCTCCCCCGGAACAAGAAGGGCAACCCGACATTGATCGCCGCACTCCTCAACGAGGCGGGCACCGGCAGGCAGTTCGGCGACCATCCGCATCTCACCAAGGTCTACGAATACGGGCAGTCCGGCGACGAATATTTCGCCGTCTACGAGTTCGTCGACGGAATCCGCCTGGACCAGATAATCGACTCCCCCGTCCGCCCACCGAACAAGCAGATAGCCCTCTGGGCGCTGCAGATACTCTCGGCCGAACAGCACATCTACGACAAGGGCTTCCTCTTCAGGGATCTCAAGCCGCAGAACATCATGATCGACAACAACGGCAACGCCAAGCTAATCGACTACGGCCTGGCCATGCGAATCGAAAAGGCCGCCGGCGGAGACCCGTCCACAGACGAAATACAGGGGTCCCCATACTACATGCCGCCGGAAAGGATAATCGGTTCCGGAGAAGGCCAGTTCAGCGAGATATACAGCCTCGGCATGGTCATCTACCACGTCCTGGCAAAACAGCCGTTCTACTCGTCCGACGACATCCGCAAGCTCGTGGGAAAGCATGTCGTCTCGCTGAGAATCAACAACCTGATGACCAAGCTGCCCCGGCAGACCGACGCTGAGCTGGCCAGGATGCTCGGCATAATGATAGACCGGGATCCGAGACGCAGATACCAGACTTACAAGGAGGCAGGAAAGGAGCTATACACGTTCTATCAGCAGTGCGCCTGACAGGCGTTCAGGCCTGTTCAAATACCCCCCCTATTCCCCTGCGTCCTCCCCCTGCGGAGGACGCTGCTTTTCGGAACTTACACCTTTTCTATTTTCGCGGACTTTGCGGACTTCCGCATGGCCTCGATGATCTTGAGGCCGGCGGCGATCCTTTCGGCGGGGATCTGGCCTTTGAGCTTCTTGCCGGAAGCCGCCTTGTGGAACGAATCCCAGTCGTAGAGGCCGCTCACCGAATTGGCCAGGACGTCGGCGACAATCTTCCTTTTTCCGCCGGAATCCTTGACCAGGCAGAGTTCCGCCTTTCCGTGCTTGAGCGACTTTCTGCGGGGTCCGCAGTTCCTGTAGACGGTTCCGTTCTCGAAGTTAAGGGTAAGGCTGTTGCGGTAGTGGTCGCCGTCCTTGACGCAGAAGGATGCGAAGATGTTCGCGACCATGCCGTTCTTGAAAAGGATGCCAAGCTGAGCGTTGTCAGGTGTCGGACGCCCCGTGAAGATCCGTGACGAAATCACTGCGGCCGACTCCGCTTCCCCGAACATGCGGACCAGATCGTTTATAAGGTAGATTCCGAGCCTGAAGACCGGCGCGACGGGGCACTTGTCCGGATCGTCGTACCAGGAGCCGTCGGCCTTTTCGCGGTAGGAGCACCAGACGTCCATCCTGGCGGCGACCGGCCTGCCGAGCTTGTACTTCTTGATCCAGCCTTCGATAAGTTTTATGTCCGCGGAAGGCACCGGCGAAGGCGAGTTGAGATGGACGGCCATGCCTTTCTTCTCAGCATATCTGAGGATTTCGAGCGCGGCGCCGGGGTCGGTCTCGAAAGGCTTGGTGGTCATGACGTGCTTTCCGGCGTCGACGGCCTTCCTGATCAGCTCCGCCCTGCCGACCGGCCCCGTGAAGAGGCCGACGGCATCAATCCCCTTCTCTCGGAGCATCGCCTCGTAGTCCGAAAAAATCTTGCAGGAAAGCTTCTCCTCCTTGGCTATCCTCTCGGCCTTCCCGGTGTCGAGATCGCAGAGCGCGGCAATTTCAAAAAGCTTCTTCTGCTCCTTCGCAACCTGGTTGACGATGTATCTGCCGAAGTTCAGCCCGACGATTCCGATACTGATTTTTCCCATAAAGCCTCCTTCATATTTCCGGCGATAATATAGCCGCACTTGACAGTGCCCTCCTGGGTGCATATTGTCTTCTATCTGCGACCGGTGGTCTGCGCTATGCTCCGACCACCGGCTACTATCTGACAACCCTTCAGGTTGTAAAAAACCTGACTCCTGATGCTTTGCTCTAAATCCAAGCGGATTCGCTTATCGCCTGATTAGCATAAGGGTGTGCTCCCCCTCTGGTACTTCGAACTCCCAGCCGGATTCGATCTTCTTGCCCTCGTGCTTCTTGCCGTCGAGCTGGATCTGCGGGCTGGCTGGGAGCTTCGCGCCGGCGACCTTCAGCGTCTGAACGCCGCCGTAGGTGCTTATAGCCGCGGCTCCGCCCTGCAGCGTCAGCGATGCGGATCCTGTTGATTCCAAGGAGATTCCGGGTGCGGATGCGGATCCTGGGGCGGAAAGGACGAGCGTCGCTCCGGTCGGCGCGGAGCGGACGGCCCCCGCAGTTCCGCTGAATCGGACGTCGCCTTCGGTGAATTCCACCTTGGAGGGGGCCAGAAATGCGAAGTTCGCAGTATCCGGCTGCGGGCCGGCGATCTTGACGCCGTTGCCGCCGGCGATGGCCGCGAAGGCCGGAGGAGTCTCGCCGGCCTTGCGCGGACAGAGCGCCACCAACACGGGCTTGCCTTCGTTCTGCGGAATCCGCACGCAGAGCTGCTTCTCGCCGCCCCAGTTCTTGTGCTCCCACTGCCATTGGGCGAACTGAGGGGAGGCAGGCTGTGCGCAGTAAAGGTCGAGGTCCACGCCGAACTGGCCCGTCGCGACGGCCCTGGCGCCGTCGAACTTGAGATCGGTGGCCATGACCCAGTAGCTGATCATCGGGGGCGGACAAGGCGCGCTGAAATCGTCGCGGACGAGAATGAAGAGCGGGTCTATTTCGTTCTGCGGCTTCGCGAAGAGCACGCGCCGCTCCCATGCGAATGGTGCAATTTTCTCGAGGATGCGCTTCTGGTTCGGATCCGGCGCGCTCGCCGCGGAGGTCGTTTCAAAATACGGCAATGTCTGCAGGGTCTTCACATCGGTCTTTCCGAGGAGGAAGTCGGCGCCGGCCGTCGACGAGAACGCGGTTATTTCGCCGAATGCGTCGGTGGGGGCCTGCCCTTCTCCGAAGGCTTCGGCCTTGCATGTCCAGGGTTCGACTGTGTGTTCAAAGAACGTCAGGCCTTTGTAGAAACAGCCGTCCTTCTGGTTGCCGGGACACGGCTTCGGCGTCCCTTCCTGGACGTCCCATGAGACGCGGTTGTGATAGACCGGCTGTCCGTTCTCCGGGGAATACATCGAGCCGAAGTCCATCATGAGCGGGACACCCTTGGCGAAGAGGGTAAAGGCGCCCATGTCGCTTTGGAAATGGTCGAACGCGAACTTGGAATATCGGATGGCGAACCAGTCCTCGGCGGGCCGGCCGTCGCGGAGTATCGCGCCGTATTGCGGATACCAGCGGCTTTTGAGCTCCGGCGGGACAGGCTGCGAAGTGCTGTTTGAAATCAGCGCGTATGCGACGAACGCGCCGGATGATGTCGCGCCCATCTCGGAGCTCATGTAGCGGAGGGCGCCGGCGAGCTTTTCGTCCTGTCCCTGCATTCCGAGGGCGAGCATGTCGAGGATTCCGGTTGTTTCGGTGCGGGAAGTGTGGCCGAGGGGCCAGATGTTGCGGCGGTTTTTCACGCCCGGATCGAGCTTGGCCCCGAAGGGCAGGCCATACTGCCCCCCGATCAGCGGCGAGCGCGGATCTGGAGGCGTCAGTATGTCGATCATGAACTGGCAGAACTTCGGCCAGCGCGGATCCTCCTTGAAGCAGTTGTAGTTGCCGCCGTATTTGAGGGCGAGCGCCATGTAGAGCACGGGGTCGGTGCTGGCGCCGAGGTAGTGCGGGCATGAGAGGCCGGAGCCGTCCTCGCCCATCAGGCCGATCATGTTGCCGTCGAGGTAGCCGCGGCATCTTTTCAGCCAGCGCTGCTGGTCGGGATGGCCGGCCATCGCGGCGGCGCAGAGCACGCGGGCGCCTGCGGCGAGGGTCCCCATGTTGGCGGAGCCCCAGCCGTTTGCCGTCTCCTTCGGGGGCCAGTAGTCGTCGTCCCAGGCGCGGTGCGCGACGAAGGCGCCGTAAGCCTTAATCTTGGCTCGGACTGCCGGATCGATGCCTGGCGTGGCCATGGCGGCCTCCCAGAGCGGCATGGCCTGCATCATGTGAAGGCTCGCGTGGAACCAGTTTATGCTGCCGTGCCCGTCTGCCCACAATGCGCCTTTGACTGCGCCTTCCAGCCTCTCAAGGGCCTGCTTCGCCATGGCGTCGGGAGTTCCACCGGTCTTGTATATCGCAGGAATCAGCTGCGACTTGGCCATCTCGCCGGTGGCGGCGGCGACCCGCTTCTTCATCTCGTCCATGTCGCCTGCGTTGCAGAAGAGGCGCGGCCAGGCGTTCGCGGGCTCGGGCCAGTCGAATGTCCAGTCCTTCACCTTTTCGAGCGGATACCAGGAGTGGCTGAGAACCCTTCTAAACGCGTTCGATACCTGCTTGTCGCCCTTGGGGCGCAGGTCGGACTGCGGTTCGAGCATGAGCAGCCATTCGCGCGAGCCGAGGCATATCGGGGCGAAGACGCGCAAGTCCTTCTCCTTCAAAGTCCAGATGCGCATGTCGTTGAGCCCGGTCAGTATTTTGATCCACGGCTCGGGCGGCGGATTCATGTGCGGGTTTACGTTGCGGCTCGGACGACCCATGAGCAGCGAGACCGCCGGTGCAGCCGGCTTCGCGTCGTTGAAAAAGGTGAAGCTGTAGGAGCGGTCGCTGAAGGAGTTGAGCCACCAGCCGGTGAGGCGGTTGAAGCGCTCGTCGTCCTCGTATGTCAGCGGCGCATAGAGTTCGCCCGACTCCTGCATGACCGTCGGCTTGCCGTCGGCGTCCACGCCTTTGCGCGGATGCGTCGGGCGCCCGGCCGTCCACCGGCACTGGTTGGGTTCGAGCCCAGAATAGAACGAGAACACCGCGTTGGCGGGCTGTTCGTTCCTCCCCTGCCCCGGCAGCATGTGCTCGCTGTCGGCAAGATTCCACCACTCCCACGAGGAGGCGTCGGCGTCGTTGCTGTATTTCAGGAGGACATACCTGTCGCCGGGATTGACGTCCATATGTTCGCTGATTACTGCAGCGTTCTGTCCGGCGACTACACGGACGTTGAAGGTGTAGTGCCGGTCGCCTTCGAACGTATAGTCCACCGTGGCTTCGGCGAAGAGCGGGCCGTTCGGTCCTACCGTTGTCTTGAACGACTTCACCTTCACGGGAGTTTCCAGCCAGCTCTTCCCGATCCAGGCGCCGGCTCCGCCGAGGCGCACACCCAGCAGCGGCCCCGGCACATTCGCGGGATCCGCGGGCGGATCATATTTCTTTTCGCCTGCCGGCAGCTTAAACGAGACGGTTCCCGAATCCAGGATCAAGGCGTCCGCCTCAGCGCGGATTGCGGCAGGCTTTGGCGGTAGTACTGGACTGTCCGCCGGCTCGATTGTTATTTTCTTCTCCGCGTTCGCCGGCAGCGTCAGCAGCAGGTATACGCGCCCATCGGATATCTGCGTCGGAACCGCGGTTCCGGCCTCGTCCTTTGCCTGCACGGCCTTCGCGCCGGCAAGCCCCTTGTCCAGCGGGTAGCTTATCAGCTCGTCGCTCCAGGTGTGGTTTAGGTAGTCCCTCAGCTTGACTTCCTGCGCCGGACCGGCGAATCCGATGTTCGATGTCAGCATTGCGGCCATTGCGATCACTCCTGCTGCCGATTTTTTGTCCATCTTATTGCCCCTATGTGTTGATTTGTTCACCCCTTACGGCGCGACTATGGAAAACGCTTTTCCCGAAAAAGTAGTTTGCGCGCGCCGAGCGCAACAAACAGAACACGGCATTCCTCGTATGCGGAGTTTGCCATTTGCGCACGGCGTGCGCAAGCTACAAGGCATGATTCATATTTGGGATTCCTGAATAAGAAATTTCCTCTATCTGCCTTCCTCCTTGCCTGCCAGCCTGCGGATTTCGCCCTCTGAAAGTGCCCGGTTGTAGATGCGGATTTCATCCATGAGGCCGCGGAAGATGTTAGCGCCGGTGCTGTCCGCGCCGAAGCGGAGGGGCAGTTCGGTCGGGGTCAGGCTCCCCTTGCATGGCAAGCTTGCGGCGGCCTCTCCGTTTATGTATACGGTCAATGTCCCGCCGCCGAGGACCGCGGCAACGTGGGACCACTCGTCTACTGGCAGGACAGGCTTGGGAGTGTTGAGGGTGCCGATCCGGGTGATTACCCTGACGTGGTTTTCCGGATGAGTGTCGAGCAGATATGCGTCGGCGCCTCCCGCCGGACCCTTGTCTATGAGCCTCATCGCTCCCTTCTGCCCTGGCTTGACCCACACTGCGAGAGTCATCTGGTCGCCGAGGTTAAGGTCCGGCGCGCTGGCCACGTCAAGGAAGCCGCCGCCTGGAAACTCGACGGCCCTGCCGATCTTGCCGTCGGCGATCTTGAGCTGGCCGTTGGCCAGTGCAAAGTGGCGGTTGCCGGAGCGGTCAGGCAGCCAGATTCCCTTCAACTCATCGCAGTCCCAGTAGCCGACAAGCCCCTGCTCGGCAAGCTTTTGCGATAACTGCTGTGGCTTGTCAGCCCCGCCGGAAAAGAGCAGAACGGCAAATTCGGCGGGGAGGAAGAATGCGGACGAGCCGAACGGGGCGAAGGTTGAGGTCTCACCGTGGCCCTTGTTGTTCCTTCCGACGTTGAAGCTCCAGCGCTCCCCCTTGTTCGGCGGAAACGGCGACACCGAATCGAACGGTATTGCGGCCTCGACCGTCCAGCGGTTGGCATATCGCATCGCGGCGGACGTCCAAGGGGGGCTCAGACGGCGGTCGTCGGTTGCAGCGGTCGTACCGCGGGAGTCGTAGCGGGCGCCCAGAGGGTTGACCGCGAAGTGCCATATCGCGCCGCCCTTCTGCGGCTGGAGGAATATCTCCACCGAATCGTCGAAGAATACGTCCGCGTCGCGGTTGTCCGGCAGGGGTTCGAACTCGGCCTGAAGCCCGTCCATCCGGGACTCCCAGCAGGTGATCGCGAAATAAAGGCTGCTGTCGTCGCAGCCGATGCGGACGTCGGTCTGCTCCTTGGCCGGATCCGCCTTGCCGAGGACGAAGAAAGGCCCTATCGGCGCAACGTCCTTCCATGCCTCGTCCTTGAGCTCGCCGTCGATCTTGGGGGCCGAGGCCAGCCGCGGCACCGATACTTCAGGATTCGCCGGACGCTTGATAGAAACCGGCAGCTGCGGCGGTGCCGGAGCATCGGGCTCGGCCGGAGGCTTCCAGCCGCTGGCTAGCAGCGTGTTGCGTCCGAGCCAGCGGCGGCTGGCGGGCGCAAGGCGTTTCGGTTCGCGGTTGGGCTCCGCGGTAATCGTAGCGGCGGCGAAGCCGGAGCCGACTGGCCGCAATTCATAGGTCTTCCCGGCCTCGGTCGGAAACTTGAGCAGGCGTTCCGCCGAGCTAAGGACGGCCTTCCCATCAGCCTCTACGACGGTTTCGCAGCCGAATGGGTTGACGACTGCCGCAGGCGAACCTCGCAGGCTCTTTATCCAGACCGCCTTCGCCCTGCCCTTCTCGGCATGGCATAATACCTCGAAGCCTCCCATCGCCAGGAGCTTGAAGTCCGCATCCCAGGCCGCGGGGAGGGCTGGGCATATCCGGATTACAACGTCCCATGGCTGCAGAAGCATCTCGCCGACTCCGGTGGAGAAAGTACCGCTCCCCTCCAGGTAGAAATGCTTTCCCGGCTTCCGCGTGTAGTAGTCCTGGAGTCCGCACGGGTAGACCTGGTAATATTCGGCGTGCAGCGGCAGAAGCTCCTCAACGCCAAGGAGCTGAGGCGGAACATCCTTCGCCTGCGCCTGCGCCATCCCGAGCCGCGCCGCGGCGATGCTGTCCGTGGTCCAGCCGTATGCGTTGACGTTCTTCCTGGCCTGGAATGTCTTCCGGGCCAGATCGAAGTCCGGGGTGTCGAGACGCATCAGCGGGAAGACGCCGAACGGGAAGAGTTCCGGGTTTTCGGCGTTGCGCCATTCCATCTTTTCGCCATCCTTGAGCTGGTACGGCAATATCGCGCCGTTGGCGGGATTGATCGGATATGACGCCAGATTGTCAAGGCGTTCCTGCCAGACCGCGCGGAGATCATCGTCCACGCCGAGGATGCGGGCCGCCTCTGTCGCCGCGGGGAATATGAAGCGCATGGCTGCGAGGTCCGTCGCCGGATTCTTCACCTTCCAGAAGGACTCGTGCGCGTTCGAAGGCCAGGAGTGGTATTTGCCGTCGGGCCCCTTCTCCAGGTATGCCGCGTAGAAAATCGCCGCCTCCTTCATCAGCGGGTATGCACGATCCTTCAGGAATTCCTTATCGCCGGTGTAGAGCCAATACCACCAGAACTGCATTGCGATTTCCGCGGATGACGAGAATATCAGGTTTGTGTGGGCCACGTTTTTCGGGACCGGGACGCGAGGGTGGATTCCGCGCTCCCTCTCCCATATCCCCATTGCGCCCGTGAACGGGATTGTCTCCTGGAACTGCGCGCCGTCGATTTCCCAGCAGGCCTTGGTCCATTTCTTCACCTCCGGGAGCATGTTCCAGTAGAGGTCGTAGTAAGGCCTGATCAGCTCGAGGTGGTTGGCGGCGTAGAGCGGCCAGTATGTCTCCTGCGTGTTCCAATGCCAGTAGCAGGGCCCCCATTCGCGCTCGTCCTTCTCCCAGAGCCAGAGGCCGCCGTTGAACTTCGGGGGGACTTCGCCGCGCGAACCCGAAGCCATCGCATACAGGTGCATGTAGCAGAGGTTGGCAAGGTAGTCGGCGGTGCCGTCGGGGCCGGCGAGGCGGATGAATGACTTGTCCCAGAACGCGGCCCACCATGCCGAATGCGAACTTCGCAGCGCGTCCCAGCCTTTCGCCTTCAGCGCGGCCAGGCGCTCCGCCGCGGCGGAAGCGGGGTCGGACTGCGCGTCGCGGGTTCCGGCGAAGCTTATCAACGCGGTGAATTCCCGGGCCGGAATCCTTATGCTCGCCGAATTCCTGCCGTCCATCGCCGCCTCGGCGGCGTCGCCTTCGACCGCGGCCTCCACCGCGAAACGGTAGTCCGGCTGGTTCTGGACCTTGAGCAGGTCCGCAAACTTTATTCGGCCGTCGGCGGCCGAGCATGCGGCGGTCGGCCGCCAGGAAATCAGATCGAGAAAGAATTCGGCATCCTTTATGACGCGCCTGTCCGTCACCCGGATCACGAGGGCGTCGGCATCCGCCGGGATGAAGCAGACGATGCTGACGGCGCCGCTGTCACTCTCGAGCTCCGTCGTCAAGGTCGCGTCGTATAGCGAGAGACGCTGGCGGTAGCTCTTCAGGCCGGTCAGGAAAGCGTGCGAACTTCGCAGCCTGATCTGGCATATTCCGCCGTTGTAGACCCCGGCGAGCGGCGTGTTGAGCTGGAACTGAAGCGCGTCCGGCTGCCAGACCTGCGCTCCCAAGGTTCCGTTGCCCAGGGGCATCCCCTCCCAGCCGTGCCGTGCGGGCGCGAGATAAAGCACGTCCTGGTGCGAGACAACCCCCTTCATGTCGACCGACGGCATCGCGGCTGACAAATCCGAAGAGGCGAGCATGGAGAAGAAAAACGCGGAAAATGCTGCGGAAGTTATTTTCAACATGGAGCCTCCCTGTATTCTCAGACTCCTCATCCTAATGAAAGACAAATGCTCGAATATACAGGCGTTCCACAGGAACCGCAAGAAAATCTGAACCTATAAGGAGTATACACCACCCGGACAAAAGCCAATTGAAGGCGGGCACGACGCTTGAATTTCCAGATACAAGATATAATTCAACACATTCTCTGACCGATATCCAATTATCAACGTTCAACAGCCAACCTACGAGGTGAATTGCCCGGATGAAAAAGTCTTATGATCTGTCAACGCTGGAATGGAAGCTTACTGGCTTCACCCCCTGGCAGTGGGGCTGGGGCCGCTCGATGGAGACCGGGCTGGCCATCAGCTCGGAAATTCCTCCGGTTCCGGCGCAGGTGCCCGGTTCGGTGCAGGCTGCGCTCCTGAAGGCCGGGCTGATACCGGACTGGAACTACGGGCTCGAGCACAGAAGCTGCGAATGGGTGGAGCACCGGCACTGGGTCTTCGAGGCGGCTCTTCCGGACAGATATTTCGAGGGAGGCCAATGTTACAGGCTCATATGTGACGGGCTCGATGGCCCGGGCTGGATCATGCTCAACGGCGTCGAAGTCGGCGGATTCTCGAACTCCTTCGTCCCGCATGTCTTCGATCTGACGAAATTCCTAAGGGAACAGGGGAACGTCCTGCAGCTCGTCTTCGACTGTCCGCCACGCTGGCTCGGGCAATTCGGCTACACGACGCAGATGACCGATTGGAAGCCGCGCTTCAACTACACATGGGACTGGATGCCGCGCCTCGTCCAGATTGGAATATGGGACAGGATTTCACTGGAAGCCGTCGACGGCCCGGAAATATCCGGCTTGCGGTGCCGGGCAGGGAAGGACTCCCTGGAGGTCGCCGCAAAGGGCGGCAGAATGCGCCTGACGCTGAAGGACGGGGAGAAGGTCGTCCGCTCCGAGGAGTTCGACGGCATGATACGTTGGGGGAGTCTGCCGGTCGAAGCTTGGTGGCCCAACGGCCACGGACCGCAGAAATTATATTCCGTCGAATGCGAGCTCCTCGGAAGCGGCGAAATCCGCCGCTGGCGCGTCGGATTCAAGTCGGTTGAATGGAGGCGGTGCGAAGGCGCTCCCGAGAACGCGGATCCATGGATCTGCGCCGTGAACGGCAACCCGATTTTCCTCCAGGGTGTCAACTGGACTCCGATAAAGCCGAATTTCGCGGATGCCACTGAAGCCGACTACCGCAGGCTGCTTTCGTCCTACCGAGACATCGGCTGCAACATCCTGCGCGTATGGGGCGGGGCCGTCCTGGAGAAGGAGATTTTCTACGACATCTGCGACGAGTTCGGTCTGATGGTATGGCAGGAGTTTCCGCTTTCCTCTTCCGGGTTAGAGAACTGGCCTCCGGAGGACTGGAAGGCCATCGAGGACATGGCTGAAATCGCAAAATCATACATTGCCAGGCGCCAGCATCACGTCTCGCTCCTGCTCTGGTGCGGCGGCAACGAGCTGCAGGGTGCGCTGGACGGCGGCAAGGTTGGGATCGGCAAACCGGTGGACAACGGACACCCCCTCATAGGCCGCCTGGCACGGCTTGTCGAGGAACTTGATCCAGGAAGGAGATTCCTCCCCTCCTCGGCGTCGGGCCCGAGGTTCATCGCGCATGAAACCGACTTCGGCAAGGGACTTCACTGGGACGTCCACGGCCCCTGGAACATCGAGTCGGAGAAATACTGGGAGAACGACGACGCGCTCTTCCGTTCGGAAGTAGGCACACCCGGCGCAAGCTCGGCCGAAATCATACGCAATTTCGCCGGCGGAATCCCCGAGCTGCCCGCATCGCTGGACAATCCGCTCTGGCGGCGCACCTCATGGTGGATACAGTGGCCCGACTTCCTGAAGGAGCTCGGCCGCGAACCGCGCGACCTGGAGGAGTTCGTAGCGTGGAGCCAGGAGCGCCAGGCTGTCGGACTGGCAAGGGCGGTCGGCGCCTGCAAGAGGCGATTCCCGAAATGCGGCGGCGTCATCATCTGGATGGGGCACGACTGCTTCCCCTGCACCGCGAACACCGCGATCATCGACTTCTACGGCAATCTCAAGCCGGCCGCGCTGGCCGTGGCGGAGATTTTCAAAGGAAAATCTGCTTCAGAATAGCGCCGAGGCCCTCTTTTGCCTTCTCCTCGCGTTTGCAGAACGCCTCGATGGCGTCCGCGACTTCTCCGCTTGTGAAAAGTTTGAAGCCGCGCAGCAGCTGCAGCGCCCTGGCGAGCTTTTTCCTGTCTTTGCCGAGTGCGGCCAGTTCGCGCAGCAACTTGTCCAGGAGGAGCTTATGCGCATTGCTGATGCCGGCCCACGGGAGCAGACTGTCAGCGAGGAGTAACTTCCATTCATTCTCCGCGAAAATCGAGACTCCCTGGGTGACAACCGCCTCAAGGTCGTCACGTAGGTAGAGCGGTAGTTCCTCAGGCATAGGTTCATCTGCGCAGGGGCTGGATTCCGAGAACAGATGATCACATTCTTCGGCAATGGATCTCGACATCAATTTCAAGCACCTCTTCACCTGAGCCGGCGGTGAGCAGCAGCAGTAATTCACGGTCGAAATTCCATTCATATCCCAATCGCCGGGCTCTACGGCAGCCTGCTCGAGGACGGCGCTGGCGACGGCGACCTTCTCGGCCTCGTCGAACACGATGAAGGCCGCGCCCTGGCAGAGCGGAACGGCCATCGCGATGAGTATGACTGGATGATCGCCGGGCTGGATATTGCCGAGGCGGAGCTCGAAAAGATTTTCACGGACGCTTTCTACCAAAGCCGCGCGGCGGCCCGCCGCCTTCTGCTTCTTGAACTCCTTCCGCGCCTCCTTGACTGGCTTCACCTTTGCTGAAATGACCCGGGATCCGATGCGCATTTCGCAGCGGTGCACGGACGCATCCGCGGGAAGAGGGAACGTATAAAGGACGTCCACCGGCTTCCTGCCCGTATATTCATATATCTGTTCGACCACGATCTCCGCGCAGTCGCCCTCCACCTGGAACCTGGCGTCGACCGCCTTCAGCGGCAGGCGGACGCGCCCCCCTCCGGCGTCCTCCGAGAAAAGACCTATTTCCCCTGCATCCACATGCTCGTCCAAGATGACATCGCTCAGCCTTTTTTTCTTCATGCCTGTTCCCTCCTACTGAGAAAGAAGCCTGTTTATCTGCTTGAGCACCGCCGGAGAAAGCGACTGGCGGCGTTCGCTCACGAGTATGAAACCGGGCGCCACATGCCACGAAGAGCAGGGCTCGGCGTAATGCTCAGTGTTGTTAACGGCCTTCTCGGAGCTCCCCTTCAGGAGCGCCTTCAAGTCCTCCACGTCCAGGCCGTTGATGCGGAGGCAAAGGCTGGAGGCGAAAATCATATTGGCGACGGATATCGCCTTTGAACTCACGAAAGCGGCTGTATATTCCCCGCCACAAATTCAAATTTCCTGGCCCGCCCGCCATGAAGAGATTAAAAGCGGCTGGGAAATTTCATGGTAAATATTCAGCGAACTACGCCCTTTCGCTGAATATTTATACTCATTTAGCGTGAAAATTTACATTTCGACGGGCAAGATTTGGGAGTGGATTTTTTTGTTCCGACCGAGCGGCGACATGAATGTCGTCCGAGGAAGGAACGGAAAAATACGGCCCAAAGATGCCCGTCCGTCCTGGCGGATTGCGGTATTTCGCCACATCTCTTTTTTTCCACGGATCAGGAAGTCTTAAATTCAGGAATAAACCATAAAGGGGGCATGTATGGCTTGGGGTTGGAGAAGCAGGCGCTACGAGAGCTTTTATCCGCCGTATGTCAGCGTCGCCGAGAAGAGAAGACGTGCGGAAAAGGAAGCCCAGAAGTTCACCAAGAAGGGCGGAAAGCTTGAGCCGATAACCATCCAAGGGAGGACTATCGCCGCGACATTCTGGGGCAAGTCCTGGTGCGAGAACCTCGAAAGATACAGCGACTTCGAAAACCGCCTGCCAAGGGGCAGGTCCTATGTCCGCAACGGCTCGGTGATCGATCTGAAAATCGAGAAGGGTAAGATCAAGGCGCTCGTCAGCGGGACAAGCCTCTACAAGATCGAGATCGGAATCAAGCCGCTCCCCAAGAACAAATGGGAGGGCATCAAGTCCGCATGCTCCGGCCAGATAGGGACGCTCATCGACCTCCTCAAGGGCAAGTTCTCCACCGCAATAATGGAGAAGATCTGCATGAAGGGCGAGGGAATGTTTCCGGAGCCTTCAGAGATAAAGCTCGACTGCAGCTGCCCGGACTGGGCGGACATGTGCAAGCATGTCGCCGCCGTCCTCTACGGCGTAGGCGCAAGGCTCGACGAAAAACCCGAGCTCATCTTTCTTCTGCGCGACGTGGACCACCTCGACCTCATAAGCCATGCCGCCGCGGGCGGAGATCTCGCAGGCAAGGCGTCCGCCAAGGAGCCCGGCATCGCCGACAAGGACATCGGCGACGTCTTCGGAATCGAGATCGACTCCGCCGCGCCTGCTCCCGCGGAGGCCAAGGCTTCCTCCAAGAAAAAGAAGCCGAAGAAATCAAGAGCCAGGAAGGCCGGAAAGCTTTCGAAGGTGAAATAAGACATATGAGCTGGTTTTCAAGATGCTTCAGGCAGGGCTTCGCGAACCTGGGCGGTCCGGCGCTAAAGGGCTTCGACGCTAGGGAGCTGGCGCGGCGCTTCAAGGACGCCGGCGCCGAACTTGTCTACATGGACGGCATCCATCAGAACGAGACATTGTTCCCCACGAAGCTCAGCATTATGTCCCCGCATTTGGAGTTTTTTTGGTTACCTTATGATGTTTCAAAATGATATTAAGGAGTCCATCACAAATGACAGCCACCAGCCGGAAGGATCGTGAATGTTTGCGGAGGCTTGCCGCCGAGGTCGCCGAAATCACCAACAGCCCCAGGATGAAGAGGGCGCGCGAGGTATGGAGGAAAAGCAACCGCCTCGAGGAAAGGACTATCCCTTTCGTTATAGAGGACAACGGCTCCTTCTTCGAGGACATACTTCCCAAGACGCCGGAGTGCGAGGGTGACTTCGAACGCGGGCTCGAACGCGGTTTCCGCCACATCATAGCCAACCACAGGCTCATAGACGACGACAGGATTTTCCACAACTTCTGCGCGGTCAACTGGCGCATCAGCAGGCCCGACATCTGCCCGGAACTCAAGTTCACCCGCGTCCCGGACCTCACCGGAAGGATGCTCGGATTCGACACCAACACGCCGCTCGCCGACCTGAAGAACAGCTTCCACAAGCTCAGGCGCCTGCCCTTCAGCGTCGACCGCGCTGAAACATACAAGCGCCTCGAGACCGCGACCGCTGCATTCGGAGACATCCTGCCGGTGAAGCTCGTCGGATGGGACGTCACCGGCGCCGGCTGCGGAATGGCATACAAGGCCGTGATGCTCATGGGCATGGACAACCTCTTCATGCTCATGATGGATCAGCCCGAAGAAGTCCACAGGTTCTTTGACTTCGTGGCGACGGAATCCTCAGAGTTCATCGACTGGCTCGAGGCCGAGAAGCTCATCACACCCAACAACGGCGAAAACTGGGTCGGTTCGGGAAGCATCGGCTACACCGACGAACTGCCGCGCCGCAAGATCAATGAAGGCGAGGCGGCCAAAGCAAGCGACTGCTGGGGCTTCATCGAGGCGCAGGAGGCCACGGGCCTTTCTCCGGAAACTTACGGCGAGTTCATCAACCCCTACCAGAAGCGCCTCGGCGACCGCTTCGGCCTCGTCTACTACGGCTGCTGCGAGCCGGTGCACGATCCGTTCCACATCATCATGAAGATCAACAACATCCGCAAGATCACCGTCTCGCCGTGGTGCGACCAGAGGGCCGTCGCCGCGGCCGCCGGAAAAAAAGTCGTCCTCTCGCGCAAACCGCATCCCATGAAGCTCTGCGGCGAAAAATTCAACGCAAAGGAGTTCGAAGAACACATCCAGGAGACCCTCGAAATCGCCAAGGACAACTTCGTCGAGCTCATCTTCCGCGACACCAACCCGCTCAACGGCTCGATGAAGGACCGCCTGGCGGAAGCATGCAAGATCGTCCGCCGACTCATCGGACGACAGGCATAAGGCGGCCTGCGCCCGCAATTCAAATCCGAAAACCGAATATCCCCCTTCACCAAGGCGATAGGGGACAGGTCGAAATCCGAAACAAACGGGAAGAAGCTCAAACGGTTTGAATTTTCAGGTTCAGATTTTCGGTGCGCAAGCCCGAATCGGCACTTGATTTTTATCCTTCAATTTCACCATATTCGATACGCGGATAAGAAAATCTGAAATATGAAAGGAACTGCCATGACGCCAAGAGAAGTTCTGAAGAAGACCATTCTGTTCCAGGGGCCGGACAGGCTCGCGAAAAACTTTCCGGGTGACTACGGCGACGACTTCTTCTGGTGCGGAATGAGCCCGTCGCCCGATGCGCGCCAGCAGAACGGAACCGACGAATGGGGCTGCGTATGGAGCAACATCGGCGTCTGCCAGCTCGGAGAAGTGCAGGAGTTCCCAATCAAGAATTGGGATGACCTTAAGAAGATGAAGATCCCCGACATAAAGGATCCTAAGCGCTGGGAGAGCGTCAAGGGCGCCCGCGAGCGCGCCGGCGACAAGTTCCTTCTGACCTTCGGCATCTCCCTCTACGAACGCGTCCACTTCCTGAGAGGCCTGGAGAACACCTGGTGCGACATCCACGAAAATCCCGATGAGCTCGGCAGGCTGATCGACATCCTCGTCGACATGAACCTCTACGCTATAAAAAAATTCGCGGAGGAGAAGGCCGACGGATTCATGTTCTGCGACGACTGGGGCCTGCAGGAAAGGCTGATGATTCATCCGGACTCCTGGCGTGAAATCTGGAAGCCGCGCTACGCCAAGGTATACAAGGCCGCCCACGACGCCGGCATGGTCACACTCCTCCACAGCTGCGGATTCATCTCCGATATAATCGAGGATCTGATCGAGGCCGGCCTCGACGTGATCCAGCTCGACCAGCAGGAGAACATGGGCCTCGACACTCTCGGGAAGCGTTTCGGCGGCAGGATCACCTTCTGGTGCCCCGTCGACATTCAGACCGTCATGTGCAGAGGCAGCGAGAAGCAGATCCGCGACTACTGCAGGAGGCTCGTCGAAACGCTCGGCCGCAAGGAGGGCGGATTCATCCCCAAGTGGTACGGCGACCCCAAGGGCGCCGGCCACACCCAGCAGGCCATCGACGCCATGTGCTCCGAATTCCTCAAGCTCGGTAGCGACTTGAAAAGCTTGAAGCTGAAGCCGAGATGAACGTGACCGCAAAAACTGTTTTTTGCATCACGGGAGTCAGGTGTCAGCATAATTAGTCTGAATCATCCATGTCGACGCAAATCCCCTGACCCTGGCCTGGGTCTGTTCGGAAAACTTGCTCAAGTCCTCGTCACCGAGGAGATCCATTCTCCGCATGATACACAACTGGTAAACTGCAGTCGAGCGACGGAAGTCATTGAATGCATCTGCAATCTGCCTGTCACGTTTGTGGATCAACTTATAGACCTTCAAATAACGATCATGGGCGCTGCCGTCGGTGCCCTGGCTCGCCGCCATCACTTCATCCAAAATACGCCTGCAAAACTCCTCCAGCATATTCTTGCGGATTTCCTTGAAGATCCGCCAGTCCGGTTCCGGAATGTCCATGGGCATAATCCTCCTTGAGTTGAATCTTAACGCGGGGCTTTACCGCGAGCATACTCGCGGACCGGCAGTTGCACTTGGTTCATGTTCTTCTATCCAATTGGAAAATCAATCGGATCTTGAAAGGTATGGTTAGACGCTGAGAGACTAAAGGGCCGTCGTCGCTCAGAGGCTCCGCGCATCTTCGCGGCATGCGTCGACGACAAACTTGGTCTGTACGATCGTCCGGTGTGGGAAGGCGGCGACGCCGAGTATGAAATGATCCCCCGGATCCGCTTCCCGGATCATCTGGCGGATGCTTGCGCGAACGGCGGCACAGTCGTCCATCGGCCCGGCGAGCTGCTGGACGCCGGCAATCATGGTGATACGGTCTCCCAGATTTTTCCGGCCTTCTGCGACTGTGACGTTGCCGAGGGGCGGGATCGTGAAGGCGTGCACGGCGTCCATCGCTGTGCGGCGATAGAGCTGCAGCAGATCGCGTATATGCCCGCAGGAATGGTGGAAGTAGAATTTCCCCGCCGCGTGGGCCTGCCCGGCGCGCGCGTCGGTGAGATCGAGATTGCAGGATTCGAAAATGGCGGGCGAAATGGCCGTCGTCGAGGTGTCGTCGACACTGACCACGGCGTCGATGTCGCCATCCCATCCCGCACAGGGATGGCTGTGGATTGTTATAAGAAATTATGCAAGCCAGCCCTCGGTTTACGCAAGAAGAGGTTCGAGTGTCCGTTCTTATTTGGACGAAATGATTTTACTCCAAACATCTTCAAGCTGTGACAATCTTATTTTCTCAATCAGCTCGTCCATGTCGATAATATCCTTGGAGACCGACAGGATTCCTCTGATGTCACGGACATGTTTGTCGGAGCCGCCCTCCTTAAAATATTCGATCTTCCGGACTATGACATATTCAGGAGGAGCGAGTTTAAGATTTTCGGTGCCGATCTGAACATTACGCCTTTTAGCGAATGCCCAAATATGCAGCGGATCTGCGCACGCGAAATAGAGGTCGGCCTTGAAGCCGGTTGCGTGATGAATAATGTTCAAGTTGCCTCTAGTATCCCTTGACGCTTCAATCCTTATAACATCTTCGGGGGGGCAATAGAACTCATCATCCGGAAATGCCTTGCAAAGGGCTGAAATCCGGGAGCCGAACAGCTTGACGACAAAATCTATGTCGTTGGTCAGTCGTGGTTCGCCATATATTATCCCGGCTATGGAGCCGGTGACCATGTATGGGACTTTCAATTCGTTGAACTTTTTGACAAAAATGAGGAAAGGTTCAGGTTCTGGCATTTGAAAATATCTTCTTTGCCTCGTTTGCAATATGCTCTTCAGTCCAGTCTGGGTGCAGCATCCTTATCCCTGCAGACTTAAGTTTCCAGGCGGAGTGGTAAAGGCCAAACGCGACCTCCAGCTTTTTCTGCGGGGTCATTCTTCTGTAAATGTCGGCAAGGACCTCATCGACAAGTTCCGAGTTGGAGGCGCGAGAAGAAAGTGTAATGCTACGACTGTTTTCCATTTGTTCTCTTCCGTTCCTAGTCCATCATGAAACGTGTCATTCTTGTGTCTGCAATGGCATCTGCGGTAAAATTCCCAGTAACCTTGCTTTTAACATATCAGAGCCAATGGAATAATCAACTCGCTATTCACATCCTTCATTTCCGGTTGCTAAAAAGTATTTCCTTCGTGCTCTTTGCGCCTTCTCGAGAGGCAAAGTTTTTGAATTGTGCAGGCTAGGCGTTCGGGCCTTTGTAGCCGGAGGGGTTGCCGAGCATCCATCCGATGCCGAATGGCTCGCACATCGGGCGGTAGGGGACTTCCGCGGCGATCTTGTCAAGCTTCCTGAGGATGTCCTTCGGCAGCGGCCCCTTTTCGATCGTGGCGTAGTTCTGCTGGACCTCCTCAGCGGATCTCGCGCCCATCAGCACGCAGTGGATGTCGGGATTGGATATGACGAAGCGGAGAGCCATCTCTGGGATCGGCAGTCCGCACTCGTCGGAGAGCGCATAGAGCTTCTTGAACTGTTCGCGGCGGGCCTTCGAGAGCCAGTATGTCTTGTCGCTCACAGCGCCTTCGTATTTCCTGGCGAAGACGCCCTGCTGGAGCGGGGAGCCGGCGATTATCCCCATCTTCTTCTCCTTCGCCGCCGGAATGACTTCGCGTTCGGCCTCCCTCCATAAGATGCTGTAGTTGAAGGCGGTGAGGACCATGTCGAACTTGCCGCTCCGGATTATGTGGGCGAGCTCGTAAGCGGTGGTTCCGCCGAGGCCGATATATTTGATGACGCCCTTCTTCCTGAGGTCGTAGAGGAGTTCCAGGACGGGACCATTGATGTCGGACCAGTCGGTCCACCAGTCATACTGGCCGGGGCGGTCGGGTTCATGTATGAACATGATGTCGATATGGTCGCGGCCTAGGAGCTTGAGGCTCTCTTCCAAGGAGGCCATGAGGCAGGCCTTGTCCTGCGGCTTGAACGGCTGCGGGCGGCCGCCGAACTTCGTCGAAATGATGACAGGCTTCTTGACGCCCTTGAGCGCCTTGCCGAGCACCTGCTCGCTGTTGCCGTAGCCGGGCGCCGTGTCGATGTAGTTGATGCCGAGGTCGAGCGCCTTGTGGACGGCCTTGATCGCCTGCTCCTCCGCCTGCGCGAACGAAGCCACGAAGAGCCCGCCGAACGCCAGCCTGGTCACTTCGAGGCCGGATTTCCCTAGTTTGACTTTGTCCATTTTCTACTCCTTAAAATATTATTCCTCTCACAAAGGCACGAAGACACAAAGAAACTTGAAAACAAGACACAGCCATCCCACAGGATGGCGGGTGGATGGATGATTGGATGAATGGATGATGGGGTTTGAATTCAGATACAGTAAAATTCATATAGATTCCATTGGAAATTGGCGGCATGAGCAAATCCGTCAAGTTTACTCCATATCCTTCGTGTCTTTGTGCCTTCGTGAGAGATGCTACTTTTGATTTTTAGCTGACACCTGACAACCGAAGCCTGAAACTTGCTCCCAATGTCTTATTGCTGACACCTGACACCTGGCCCCTGACACCTTCCCTAGCCCTTGAGCCTTATGAGTATCTTCGGCGCCGGTGATTTCTTGACGTCCTCGAAGGCCGCGGCGATTTCAGAGAGCGGATACGGCTTTGCGGTATCATACCAGAGTTTGGCGTCGAGCCTGCCCTGCAGGACCGCCTCGGATATCTCCTGGTGCGTCTCGGGCTCCGAATAGCTGGGCGGCCAGAAGACAAATTGCCCTCTGGCACATCCGGGATTGATTATGTTCTTTCCGAAGTCGTATACTCCGTAGATGGAAATCTTGCCATTGGGCTTCAAGCATCTGAGCAGCTGGTCCGCGACGCCCTTTGTGGCGAGGACGTCCACGGCGAAGTCAAATCCTTCCGGAGCGATCTTGCCGACGGCTGCGGTCAGTTCCGGATTCTTGTAGTCGAAGTAGTGCTTCACTCCCGCGGCGGAGGCGCATTTCTCGCGCTTCGCGGAACCTATCATCGCGACTTCCGCGCCGATCCTGGAAGAGTGCGCTGCGAAGGCCAGGCCGTTGCCGCCCGAGCCGGCTATGAGGATTTTCGAGCCGGGGAAGACCCCGAGCCTCTTGATGAACGAGAGCGTCTCGCGCCACGTCGTGAACATCGGTGCGACCTTCGGATCGACCGCGCGCGGGATGAGCTGGTTCACCCTTGCGCCGCCCCATTCCGACTCGGGAATCCCGTCCGCGCACATAGCCCAGTGATCCTTGGCGATTCCATATTCGGCGAAGCCGCCCCATGTGATGGAAATCTTCCCGTCGCTGGTCGGAACCGCGCCGACGCGCGTCACGAGATCTCCGGCCTTGTAGTTCCTGACCTTCCTGCCCACGGAAATCACGCGGCCGACCGACTCGTGCCCGAGTATCGTCGGAAGCTTGCTGATCCACGGAAAGTTCCCTTCGATGATGTGCGAGTCCGTCCCCGTGCATGTCGCCCCGTAGAGAAGCTCGCACAGCGCGTCGTAGTCGCCCGGCCTCGGCTCTTCGATCTCACGGACGGCAAGGCTTCCGAACTTTTCAACTATTGCTGCTTTCATGTTCTCCCGCCTTGATATGCTTAACATATGACATATTTTTCTGTGATGGCATATATATTATGGCGGCAGGCCAAAGGATTCAATAGGACAATTTTTATATTAATAGCACGGGTTTCAGATTTACCGTATGAATTCAGCAAACTACGCCCTTTTGCTGAATTCATACTTTCCTGCCATATCCCATGCGAAGGCTAATATCGCAGGATGAGATTCCTACGATGTTTCGGTGCGGGGCTCCGGGAATCTGAATTCGAAATACCTTCCAGTGGGCGCTATTTCTCAGCATGGAAATTTTCCAGGAAGACTTGAATTATGAGGAAGATAAATCTGACTGGACAGGCAATGCGGGCCCCCGCTGGCAGGAGGCTTCCCAAGGCCACGGAGATCACGCATTCGCAGCTCCCGCTGAAGATGGCGAAGCCGCAGAACTTCCTTTTCTCTCCGGCGCTTCGCTACTTCTGGGAGGGGCGATGGCCGGAAAACCAGATCGAGCCATGGCGCCGCCTCTACGACTGCCTCCTCGTATATGTCTCCGAAGGTTCGTTCAGCCTCCTAGTCAAGGAGCGTAAGTTCCGCATCCTAAAGAATTTCGCCGTGATAATCCCTCCGGACGTCCTGCACGAGAGCCGGACTCTCAATGGCGAAAGCACCTTCCGCCACTGCGTGCACTTCGACTGGATTCCGGGCTCGGCGCCGGAGGAGAAGCCCATCCAATGCTTCGTGGGCGAGCCCTACGACCGGTCGCTGATCAACCCAGTTCCTGCGGAATTCGCGGCATTCCTGCCCATGATTGCCGACCTGAGGAGGCGCCCCGACGTGGCGGAAATACTTGAGACGCTGTTCTCCTATCTGCGCCAGGGCAGGCAGCTTTCCCCGATGATGCTCTGGCCGGCATTGAACTCGCTTCTCATGCTGCAGAGCGACTCCTTCCCGAGAAAATCCTTCCAGAGCAAGACTTCCCTTTCCGTCATGAAGATCAGGGATTTCATCAACGAGAACTATTCTGAAAGGCAGGACTACGGGACTTATCTCAGGCTGGTAAACCTTTCGGGAAGCCACCTCTGCCAGGCCTTCACCGCTTTGATGGGAAGGCCGCCGCTGGCATACCTGAACGATGTCCGGCTCCAGCATGCGCGCAGGCTGCTCAGGGAGAGCTCGCTCGGCGCGAAGGAGATAGCGGAGGCCGTCGGGATTCCCGACCCCAACTATTTCAACCGGCTTTTCCGGAGGAAGTTCAAGACGAGTCCGATACGATACAGGCTGGAGAAACTCCTCTGAAACTCGCCTGAAGTAACGCAGACATTCCTGTCTGCGGCATCGCAGGTAGGAATACCTGCGCTACTTCAAGTTTCACACCGACAAAACTTGCGGATTTCCCCGCCAGAGCGGCATTCTCCTGAAACTCGAGCCTCTTAATCGCTATCTTCCCCGCTATCTTTGTCTTAAACTAATTTTCAACGTTTTTTCCAGGAGCAAGTTCAGGACAAAGTTCACGATTAAGTTATTTGATTTGCTCCTCTGAAACTCGCCCATCTTTGTCGCGAGCTTTGTCGTTATCTTTGTCGTCTTCCGGAGGGTTGAGCCAAGCTCAACCGCGGCG
>CAZWRV010000070.1:0-33315 GCA_964636325.1 uncultured Victivallaceae bacterium
CGCCATTTATATTTTCGACAAAAACATTTTCCAAGTATTTTTTTAAGGGACTAATTTCAAATGCGGTTGAGCACGGCTCAACCCTCCGCAGTTTGAGCTCATTCCGTGCACGGAGGGCGAAGCCGAGCTGAACCGCCAACTAAGTTGTGAAATCAGCTCATAGAAGTATATTCATGCGAATACGTCAAATCATCCATGAAGCCCGCACATGAAACCGATTATCTCCGCATTCCAATTCCTGACAATAATCCCGCTTCGGATCAACACAGGCGAGAATGACATCGGCCGCTCGACACCATGGTTCCCTCTCGCCGGTTTCCTTGTCGGAGCCTGCGGGGCGCTGGCATGGTGGTGCGCTGAACGCCTCCATCTTCCACAGACGCTCTCATCGGCGCTGGCCTTGACCGCGCTCGCAGCGGTCTCCGGCGGACTCCATCTCGACGGTCTAGCGGACAGCGCCGACGGCCTCCTCAGCCACCGCCCGCCGGACCGAATCCTTGAAATCATGAAGGACAGCTGTATCGGATCGATGGGCGTCCTTGCTATATTCTTCGTCCTCCTCTTGAAATGGACATCTCTAACCGCCGTCCCGACCGTAAAAATACTGCCGCTCCTGCTCGTCGCATGCACCGCGTCGAGGGCATCGATGTCGCTCTGCCTGACGCTTTTCCCATATGCGAGAAACGAAGGTCTCGCGCTTGTCTTCATGAAACACAGAAAAACCGCCGACGCGGCCGTCGCGCTGGCAATCGCATTCGCCACCGCATGGTTCTGCCTGAGAATGCAGGGCGTAATCATCTGCGCCTCATGTCTCGTTTCAGGCATCCTTTTCAGCGCATACTGCCGCCTGCGGATCAAAGGGATCACGGGCGACACCCTCGGCGCGGTCTCCGAAATCGGAGAAATGGTCTCGTTCCTCGCGGCAGCGATAATATTTTCTATTTGATCTATTATGGAGTGCTGAAACCTGCTTCAGCTTTTACGGGTGAAGCTTGTTTCGCTCTTGCGACAAGCTAGCTTGCCGACTGAAAGCGCAAGCAAGCTTGCGCAGAACAACCAGATGAATTTGCAAAGGATTTATTCATGAAACCCTACCGTCTCAAGAAAGGCTGTGTCCATGTCTACACCGGGAACGGCAAGGGCAAGACGACTGCGGCGCTCGGACTTGCCCTAAGGGCGGCAGGCGCCGGCTTACGCGTATTCTTCACCCAGTTCATCAAGAAAGGCCGCTACAGCGAGATCAAGGCGCTCGAAAAGTTCGGCCGCGCCGTCGAAGTCCATCAGTTCGGGCGAGGATGCTTCATCAGGAGGAATCCTGAAAAGGCCGATATTGAGCTCGCAGTAAAAGGCCTGCGCGTCGTCGAGGAGAAGATGCTTTCCGGAGACTTCGATATCGTCATCATGGACGAAGCCAACTGCGCCGTCAAGGCGGGGCTTTTCACCGTCGAACGGCTCCTGGAGCTTATTTTAAAACGACCGAAGAATGTCGAACTCGTCATCACCGGCAGAAACGCCCATAGAAAAATCATCGCCGCCGCCGGCCTCGTCACAGAAATGCGCGAAGTCAAACACTACTGCAGCAAGGGCCTCAACGCCCGCAAGGGGATCGAATTTTAAAAGTGTAAAGCAATAACGCCGAACCAAGCATTCCCATGGCATGACCGTATTTTGCTGATTACCGCAACATGTTCTTTATACTCCTTATAGCGTGAAAATTTACATTTTGACGAGCAAGATTTGGGATTGGATTTTTTCGTTCCGACCGAGAGGCGACATGAATGTCGTCCGAGGAAGGAACGGAAAAATACGGCCCAAAGATGCTCGCCGCAAGGCGGTTGCGGTCTTTTGGTTTTGCTCCGCACCCTTCGAGAACCTTCGATACCTCGGTATCGGCGGTCTCTCAGAATGCGAAGCAAATTCCAAAATCTCCGCAATCAAAATGTAAATTTTTCAGCCTATAAGGAGTATATTATACTTGCTTGGCGTCTTTGCGTCTTGGCGGTGAATAATTCAGGCTAGGGATTCACCGTAGCCATATATTTCGTCGTATATTTGTCGCCTTCCTTGACGATGTCCAGGATGACGGCGCTTTTCTCGACGTCGCCTTCGGGTGTCACGGAGAGTTTTCCTGTGACAGCCTCGAAATCCTTGATCTTGAGGAGCTCGTCCTTCACTTCCTCAGGTGTCGACGCTTTTTTCAGTGCTTCTGCGAGCATGCTGACGGAATCGTAGCCGAGCGCTTCGAATGTGCCGGGCTCCCTGCCAAACTTTTTTCTGAAGTCGGCGATGAAGTTTACGACCGCAGGCCTCTTGTCCTCGCGCGAGAACGCCCCGACGATGAAGCATCCGTCTATGTTGGGGCCGGAACCGTTTATCACCGCCTCGTTGTCCCAGCCGTCCGCCCCGCAGAGCCTCGGGTCGAAACCTATCACCTTTGCCTGCTTGATGATCAGCGGAACTTCCGGCGGGTAGCCAGGGACGAAGAGGGTCTCAGCGCCGCTTTCCTTTATCTTCTTGAGCTGGGGGCCGAACTCGGTGTCCTTCTGCTGGTAGCCCTCCTCGGCGACCACCTTTCCGCCGGCCGCCTCGAACGCCGACTTAAAGCTGGCGCAGAGCCCCTTGGAGTAGTCGCTGTTCATGTCTATAAGGACCGCCGCCTTCTTGAACCCTTTCGTCTTCGCCGCGTAATCCGCGACTATCTTTCCCTGGAACGAATCGTTGAAGCAGGCCCTGAAGACGTATGGATTCCTCAACGTGACCTTGTCGTTGGTGGCCGTCGGCGAAATCATCGGGACCTTTATCTCCGCGGCATCCCTGCGGACAGCGAGCGCGCAGGTGCTTGTCAGCGGCCCGATTACGCATAAGGCCTTGTCGCTCCCCGCAAGCTTGACATAGACGTTCTTAGCCGTCGTGGAGTCGCCCTTGTTGTCCTCGGCGATCAGCTTGAGCATCTTCCCGTTCACACCGCCTGCCGCATTTATCTTCTCGATGTTCAAGGCTACTCCGTCCAGAGCCCCCTTGCCGTAGGCGGTCAGATTGCCGGAAAGCGGAAGGTTCACTCCTACCTTGATCTCATCCTGGGCGACGAGCGCCGTCGCCGCCAGCAGCGCAGCGGCAGAAACATACAGCTTTGCTCCCTTCATCGTTCTTATCTCCTATTTGTTTCTTTATAATCAATATCTTACCGTGGGTGATTGGATGAATGGATGGCCCGCCAAGGACTACGACGCGACAACACATGCTTCGCTGGTGCCCGCCTCAGATCGCCCGGATTGACGGTTACAAAAAGTAGCGCAGGTATTCCTACCTGCGGGTGTCGCAGACAAAAATGTCTGCGCTACTCTTCGCGCCAGGTCATGGCTCCGGCTTGGTAAAGATGTCCGCAGTACCAAAAAGTAGCGCAGGTATTCCTACCTGCGAGCGTCGCAGACAGGAATGTCTGCGCTACTTAAGCCATACCCACTCGGACGGACTTTTCACAAGCCCCGCTTTGACCGGATTGTTTCTTATGTAGCTTTTAACTTTTTCCTCATCCTCCGCACTTCTGCACCAGTGGTCAAATGATTCCGGCGCCCAGAAAGCGCCTCTCAGTCCAAGCATTTCATTCGCCTTATTTGCGGTAAATCCCTCAAGAGTTTTCAATGTCTTGGAAAGGCTTGCCATCGCTTCTTTTCCCACAAGCAGGCAATGGACATGGTTAGGCATTATCACATAAGATACGGCGCTCCACCCATAATTGTTCTCAATCCAGGCAAATCCGTCAGAAATTACTTTCGCGACATCCGGATTCCTTAGATATGCGCGTTCAGGCTCGGACGAGTCAAGTATCTTTTCCAGTGCAAGAAAATGCCTTCGCTGGATGTCAAGCAGCTTTTTGCCGTCAGGATTCCGTATTTTCATGTCTTCATATTCGTTTTTCATCCTTAAAAAGACATTTTGCGGTATTGTATCTTTAAGCCGGAAAGTGACAAAATAAGAGCGTCCATGCACCTGCCAGTGCGGCAGGCGCCGCCGATAAAAAGCAATAGTTGCAGGCTTGTCCATAGTATGGTATGTTATAGTTGTCCATAATAAGTATGCGAGCGTCGCAGACAAGAATGTCTGCGCTACTCTTCGCGCCAGGTCATGGCTCCGGCTTGGTAAAGATGTCCGCAGTACCAAAAAGTAGCGCAGGTATTCCTACCTGCGAGCGTCGCAGACAGGAATGTCTGCGCTACTTATGCGCTACTTTGCGGGGGCTAGGACAAGCCGGAGTCCAAGGCCGCAGGACCGGGTCGACGGCGCGTTGCCGTAGCGCCCCGCCGGGCGATAGAGGCCGACACTGTCGGCCGCCCAGCTGCCGCCACGAATCACGCGGCGCGATCCTGATTTCGCCCCCTGCGGATCCTTTTCGGAATCATTGGGATATTTCCCATACAAGTCCTGGCACCATTCCCATACATTTCCGCTCATGTCATATAGTCCGAGTTCGTTGGGCTTCTTCTTGCCGACCGGGTGCGTCTTGCCGCCGCTGTTGTCTTTGAACCATCCAACTTCATCAAGGCTTTTCGACCCGCTGTATTCGAAACCATTCGAATCCTTGCCGCCCCGGCAGGCATATTCCCATTCGGCTTCCGTCGGCAGACGGAAAACAGAAACGTTTTCCGAAGACGGTTGAGTGGAACTCAACCCTCCATTTGCTGCGCCTGCTTCAGGCGTGGAGGGTGGAATTCTATTCCACCGATTATTGAGCTCCATGCATAATGCCTGGCAGTCGTCCCACGACACTTGCTCGACCGGCAAACTTCCCCTGGGAACGCCGGTCTCCTGACCGGCATCTTTGAAGTTCGATGGATTTGTCTTCATCACCTTTTCCCACTGCCCCTGCGTGACCTCGAAGACTCCGATGTAGTAGTCCTTGGTCAGAATGACCTTATGCAGGCTGCCACCTTCGCCCATCATGAACTCGCCCGTCAAAATGTCAATTTTCACCCCCAAATGAGTTCATTCTGTGATTTACGGATTGTCATTGCAGCTTCAGCTTGAAGAACAGCAAAGCGGCGACGACCAAGGCGTGCCTGATCTTCCCCGAGGCGACGAGCGCATCTAGCTTGCCGACCGGTGTCAGGATGGTCTTTATGTCCTCGGTCTCTTCCTGACGGTGCCTGCCGGTCTTCCGAGCGGCATGGAAGAAGACTGTGTGGCAGAGGTTGCCCTGGAGGGCCGGATTCGGCGACACGGTGCCGATGATTTCTCCGCCGAGACCCTCGTAGCCGGTCTCCTCCAGCAGTTCACGCCTGCCGGCTTCAACCGGATTCTTGTCGGAGCGATCGATAAGGCCGCCGGGGATCTCAAGCTCGAATTTCTTGGTCCCATGCCGGAACTGCCTTATCATGACCAGCTTACCGCCGGGCGCAAGCGCGACGACGTTCACCCAGTCGCCGAAGAACTTGAACGTTAGGAAGTCCGCACCCTTTTGCGTGCGTGGGCAGATCGAACGCTCGAGCATCACGTCGAACAGCGATGTCTTCAATATATTTTCCGACGAAAGGCGCTTCCAGGGGGGCATGGCTACTTGTTATCCGTTATCAGTTATTTGTTAATCGTTATTGGTTAATCGTTATTGGTCAGACAACAAATAACCAAGAACTGATAACCAATTAACTTTTCAATGCATCTTCATCGCTTCGAGCACCGGCGCGATGCCGTCCATGAACTGCTTGAACTCGCCGGACGGAATCTGCTGCGCTGCGTCGCTTGAGGCGCTGACGGGATCGGGATGCGACTCGACGATTAGCCCGTCCGCGCCCGCGGCAATCGCGGCCCTCGAGAGAGGCAGGACGAGATCCACCTTTCCGGCGGCATGGCTCGGATCGACTATGACCGGCAGGTGCGTCTCCCGCTTCGCGACCGCGACCGCGCCGATGTCCAGAGTGCTGCGGGTCGAAGGCTCGAAGGTGCGTATTCCGCGCTCGCAGAGGATGATGTCGCGGCAGCCGTGCACGTAGAGGTATTCCGCCGACGACAGCCACTCCTCCACTGTGCTTGCCATGCCCCTCTTGAGGAGTACGGGGCGCCCGGCCGAGGCGACGACTTCGAGCAGATGGTAGTTCTGGCAGTTGCGCGCGCCGATCTGAATGCAGTCCGCCACCCTCGAGACCTTCTCCACGTATGTCGTTCCGACCAATTCCGTGACCACCGGCATCGAAAACTCCTTCTTGACCGCTTCAAGTATCTCAAGCCCTTCCTCGCCGAGCCCCTGGAAGTCGTACGGGGAAGTCCTGGGCTTGTAGGCCCCGCCCCGCAGTATCCTGACTCCCGCCGCCTTGAGATGCCCCGCCGCCTTCCGCATCTGCTCCAGGCTCTCCACCGAGCATGGCCCGGCTATCACCTGGAAGCTCCCCGCCCCCACCCTCTGCCCGCCGATGGAGACCGCGCTGTCGCCGGCCTTGTATTCCCGGCTCGTAAGCTTGTATCTCTTCTGTATCGGGATGACGTTCTCGATGAACGGGAACATCTTGAGGATTTCGAGCGACCGGTGGATCTGCTCGTCGCCCACCGCCCCTATGACCGTATGCTCCACGCCCCTGATTATACGCGGCTCATAACCAAGGTCGGAAATTATCTTGGACACCTCGTTGATCCGCTCGTCAGGGGTGTGCGGCTTGAATACTATTATCATATTCCTGCTCCAAAGGGTGGCATGGATTTGTTTTTTACCAAAGCTGAAGACATATTAAAAGCACTCGCAGAATCCGCAGGCATCGCAGCCCGTAGGATTCCCCATAGTATTGACGCAGTAAATACGCTTTTCAACAGACACCGCCGAAAAAGATATGCCAAAAGAGAAGATCATATCCGTCATCGACATAGGCAGCAATTCCGTGGTGCTCCTCACGGCCAGATGCCACAACCGCACCATCGACCCCATAAACGAGGTCTACGCCAACACCGGGCTCGGAGAGGGCGTCACCAGGGACGGCATGCTCTCAGCCGAAGCTATGCGGCGGACGATCAGCGTCCTGAGGGAGATGAAGGCGATTTCCGAGCGCGAAGGCTCCGAGGATCTCATAGTCACCGCCGCCAGCGCCGTAAGGAACGCCTTGAACAAGAGCGAATTTCTGGTCAAATGCCATACTGAGCTCAACATATTCCCGCAAGTCCTGAACGGCAAGGAGGAGGCCCGGTTCACATACCTCGGCGCGACCTCCGACATCGCCGAGGACGGCCCGCTCTTCACCATCGAGATCGGCGGAGGCTCCACCCAGATAGCATACGGCACAAAAGACATAATGATCCAGGCGCACAACCTCGAGATCGGCAGCATCGGCGTGGCGGACAGATTCTCGATCGGCAAGGGCGCATGGATACACAACTGGATAGCCGCCAAGATGGAGATCAAGAAGTCCCTCTTCTCCGTGGTCGACGAAATCAACTCATGGCTCACCACCCGCAGGCCGATCGTCATCGCAAGCGGAGGCACCGCCGTCGCATACGCGGAAATATTGCTCAAGAACAGCATCTACGACCGAAGACAGATCAACGCCACCAGGAGCACGGCCAAGGAGGTCTCCGCCATCGGCCGGATGCTTGCAAGGATAAGCAAGGAGGACAGGATAAGGAAATACGCGGTGGAAAAGAACAGGGCCGACGTCCTCCCCGCGGGACTTCTCATCCTCGCATCCATACTCAAGTTCTTCAACTTTGACGAGTTCCGCATTTGTGCGAACGGCATGCGGTTCGGAATCCTCAGGCATTACATGTGAATGAAAGCCGGATCAAATCTTTACGTGTGCACAATCGAAGACGCCGGCGGCAATCCCGCCGCTGAGGCGGAACTGCTATCGGCAACCGGCTACGCCTTCGCCTCCACGACCGACCGCGAGACCGGCCTCACCCGCCACTGCGCATATTTCGAGGACAAGGCAGCAGCCGAAGATGCGCGCAGAAAAATGAAGGCTTTCCTGGACGGCACAGAGGAATGCGGCATGCGTTCCTGCGAGATTCGCATCGAGAGGCTGAAGCGCGAGGACTGGACCGAGACATGGAAGAGATATTTCAAAATCATGAGGATCAGTCCGCGCATTGTGGTCAAACCCTCATGGCTAGCCTATAAGCCGAGAAGAAAGGACGAAATAATCATCCATCTCGACCCAGGAATGAGCTTCGGCACGGGAAAGCACGCGACCACAAGGATGACGCTCCGCCTGATCGAGAAGGCCCGCATCCGCGGACGGGAACAATCCTTCTGCGACGTCGGCTGCGGTTCCGGAATACTCATGATAGCCGCGGCGAAGCTGGGCTACTCCCCCGTCGCCGGAATCGACAATGATCCGCTTTCCATGAAGGTGGCCAGGGAGAATCTCTCCATCAACGGCATCGACAGGAAGTCCTACCGTCTTCGCACCGCGGACATCTCGGAATTCATCCCCCGGCGCCAGTTCAACGTCCTGGCCGCAAACATCATATCCGGCACTCTCGTAGAGCATCGCCGTATCCTGAGGTCATGGCTGAGTCCGGGAGGCGCATTGATCATCTCCGGAATAATGGAAGGCGAATACTGCAGAGTCGTCGAATCCTTCGTCGGCCTCGGGCTCTACGAGGAGGAATTCCTCTCCGAGGACGGATGGACAGCAGCCATGCTGAGATCCTGACACACCCTTCCGCATCTTAACTTAAAAAAAAACTCCGGCGGCAGGGATTTGCCGCCGGAGCCATATTTCGCCAGCAAAGATACGGCTTATTTGGACGCCATGTATTTGATGAGGTCGATGACCCTGTGGGAGTAGCCCCACTCGTTGTCGTACCAGGACACGATCTTGAAGAACCTCTTCTCGCCCTTCAGGTTGTTCTGGAGCGTGGCGAGGGAGTCGTAGATCGAGGACCTGTCGTCGTGGATGAAGTCGGTGGAGACGAGTTCCTCGTCGGTCACTCCCAGGATGTTTTTGAGATAGGTCTGGGAGGCGTTCTTCAGAAGCTTGTCGATCTCCTCGATGGAGGTTTCCTTCACGGATCTGAACGTGAGGTCGACGACGGAGACATCCGGCGTCGGAACGCGGAATGCCATGCCGGTAAGCTTGCCCTTAACGGCCGGGATCACTTCTCCCGCAGCCTTGGCGGCGCCGGTGGTAGAGGGGATGATGTTGATCGCCGCGGCGCGGCCGCCCCTCCAGTCCTTCTTGGACGGGCCATCCACGGTCTTCTGCGTGGCGGTGTAGGAATGGATTGTGGTCATAAGGCCGGTCTCGACGCCGATCCCCTCCTTGATGAGCACATAGACGATGGGGGCCAGGCAGTTGGTCGTGCATGATGCGTTCGAAACGATGTGGTGCTTCGCGGCGTCGTATTCCTTCTCGTTGACGCCCATGACGATGGTCTTGACATCGCCCTTGCCCGGAGCGGATATGATTACCTTCTTGGCGCCGGCGGCAAGGTGGCCCTTGGCCTTTTCGGAGTCGGTGAAGAGGCCGGTGGATTCGAGCACGTATTCCACGCCGAGGGCTTTCCAAGGGAGCTGGTCGGGCGTCTTGGTCGCCATGACGCACTTGATCTTGTTGCCGTTGACCACCAGCACGTCGTCCTCTTCCTTGGACGGGTCGCTCTTCTCGGTCGTGATCTGCGCCTTAAACTTGCCGTGGATGGAGTCGTATTTCATCTGGTAGGCGAAGTATTTCGCGTCGGTCGAAATGTCGACCACCGCCACCACGTCGATGCCCTTGCCGAGGAGCCCCTGCTCGCAGATAGCCTGGAAGGCCATCCTGCCGATACGTCCGAATCCGTTGATGCCGAGTTTCACTGCCATCTTGCCAACCCTTTCAGTTTTATTGTTGAAATGCAGCGTGAAAAATTCCGAGCCTCACAGTATACACCGGTCCGCCGAAAATGCAAACAGACAAACGCAACAATCGCAAAGCCCAAATAAAAAGGGCGGCGGGAAAACCCGCCGCCCTACGGAAAGGATGAAGACTTTTATTTCTTCCCCTTGACGCTCCACTCGTAGAGGTCGAACGTCTCGCCCTCCTTCTCGAGCTCCTTGTACTTCTTCTTGCCGGAGTATTGGACGAAGGCGTCCGTCAGATTCCAGATCACTCCGCCGAACTCGAGGTATACGCCCTTGACCTCGCCGGAGACGGAACCGACTTCCGCGTCCGAGAGGTCCAGGATGTTGGTGTCGGTGTCAGGCAGGGGTTTGCCTGTGATCGTGACGACGAGCTCCTTCTTGTCGATCTTGTTCCACTTGAACGTGATCTTCTCGACGGTCTTTTCCTTCTCGTTGTCGTCGACCTCCTTTATCGTGAAGACGGCGGATCCGCCCTTCTCCCCCTTGGGTGTGATCTTCGCGTTGCTGAAATTCTCGATCCCCGAATCGGAGATGTCGTACAGCGAGCCGAAGACGAAGGAGACGACCGTGTCGGCGCCGATGGACTTGTATGTCTCGTCGTCGATCGAGCTTACGTCGAACTTGGCCGTTATGGAGTATGTGTCCTTGCTGTGCTGCTCGTACCATACGTCTCCGTCCTCCTTGACCTTGGTGACGTATTCCTTGTGCGTCGAAGTTATCTTCAAGGATTTTACGAGGCCGTCGCCGCCGGAGGTCGTAAACACTGCCGTGATTGTCGAGTCGCCGGTGACGGTCGCCAAGGTTTCAGCCATGAGGCTGTTCTTGACCGCGGCCTTCTCGGTGACAGTCCACTGCTTGAACACGTATCCGTCCGCCGGAATGGCGAGTATGTAGAACTCGGCGCTCGGATTGGCGACGCCGTCGTCGGTGCCGTCTAGCATGTTCACCTTGAACTTCCCTTCCGGCTTGGTCATGCCGCCGCTGCCGTCCTCGGGAACGGTGGCGAAGGTGATGTCCGCGGACACCGGCTCCTTGTCGGAGAAGACCGCCGTGACGGTGGCGTCTGCGAAGAGCTGGACTTTGGCCTTGGAGCTGAATATCATGTCTATGTCCGCGCCGCCGTTGGCCGTCCAGCGGATGAAATACCATCCTTTCGACGGCTTGGCGGAGATGTCTATGTCCTTCAGCGTCTCATATTCGGACGTAGTGCCTTCCTCAGGCTTGGTTCCTCCGGCATATGACGGCTCCACGGCCATGGTCAGGTTCGCCTTCGCGGGTATTGCCGCGAAGTTCGCAGTTACGGTCGCGTTGCCGTATAGTGTGACCGTCGTCACCTGCAGGGAGGAGTCTTCGAAGACGGCGGAGCTGGTGTCGGCGGTCCAGCCGTTGAAGTAATAGCCCTTGCTGCCTTCGGGCGCGTCGGCGGTCTTGGCCGTTATCTTGAAAGCTGTGCCCGACTTAATCTGAATCTTTTCGCCGGCGGCCGGAACTGTCGAGCCCATGCCCGCGTCGTTGACTGCCATCGTGAGGCTGAAGTTGGCGTCCGGCAGACTTTTTGTGAAGACTGCGGTTACTGTCGCCTCGCCCCAGACGGTGACGGTCGTCTTGGCGGAGTTGGCCTCCACTATCTTCGCGTTGTCCGTGGCCGTCCACTTCGAGAAATAATAGCCTTTCGCGGACGCGGCCTCTATTTCAATCGGGACGCCGATCTGCTGCTCGCCGGTGGCCGGGGCGGCAGTGCCTCCGGAGCCGTCGGCGGGATCAGTCAGCATTGTGAGGACGGCGGTGTCGGCCTTGAAGTTGGCGGTGACGGTTGCGTCGCCCGCCAGTGTGACGGTGGTCTCGGGCTTGCCAGCGTCCGCGAAAGTCGCGTTAGAATCGGCCGTCCAGTTGACGAAGGCGTAGTGGTCTGCCGCGGCCGCGCATATCGCCCTGGGGATGTTCTTGGCTACGACGACGCTTCCGGAGGGCTTGAGCGTTCCGCCTGCGGCGGGGCTGGCCGCCAGAGTCAGATTGACGACGCCCTCGGGCGCGGTCTTGACGTCGAAGCCGCTGTCGGACTCGTCGCGGACGGTGGGATCGCCGGCGTCGCTGACGCGGACGAGCCATGACGAGCTGGAGAGAGCTCCCTTGACCTCGAAGCCGCCCATAAGGAGCGCGCCCAGGCCGTCGGGGTTGACGACTTCGACGTTCTGGAATCCGACCGGCAGGCCGGCGGGGACAGCGGCCTTGAGCTGGGACGCGCCTGCAAGCTCGACGCCCGCAAGCTCCGTGCCCGCCACATAGGCCTTTGCGCCGTCGGCGAAGTTCGCTCCATATATCGTGATTTGGGTCTCTGCGTCGTTCATCCCGAAATTGGGATCGACATAGTAGATGGACGGCGGATTCTGATCCTCCGGGATCGTGAAGGGCGTCGGCGACACGGCGCTCTTGCCGTCAGGATTGGTTATCGACAGCTCGTATGTCCCGTGCGGGAGGTACGGGACAGAGAACTGCGCCTCGGCCTGCGACACCACGGAGCTTTTCACCAAGGTTCCGTTGAGCATGATTTTCGCGCCGTTCACGAAGTTCTCGCCTACGACGCTGATCAGGTCGCCGGGGATGCCGACCGGAGGAATCAGATCCGTGATGACCGGCGCCAGTGAGACCGTCTCGGAAACCACCTGGACATCGTCTATCAGCCAGCCGCGGAAGCCGTTGTACAGATGGTCCACCGTGTCGAACTGGAAGCGTATCTTGACATTCAGGCCTGAGAACTGGCTCAGGTCGAACGTGACCGGCACCCAGACTCCCGGCTCGCCGAGGCCGCCGGTGGTATAGGGGCGGAAGGACTCGCCGTCCACGTCGTTGAGCGGATTTATAGTGCCGATCTTCTGGTAGCTGGCGCCGGAGTCTGTAGAGACATAGACCCTCATCTGGTCGTACTGGCCGTCGGCGATGTCGACGCCCTCGGCCTCCCACCAGGTCTGGAATTTCAGCTTTATAGCCCCGCCCGCGGAGAGGTTTATTGCGGGCGAGTCGAGGCTGGCCTTCTGCACGACGGTGGACGTGCCGCCGTTCTTCGCATACTGGTATGAAGGGTTGTATTCACCGAGGAAGGTGCCGTTGTCGGCGGCGCCGAACCAGGCGGCCTTCGAGCCCTCAGGGGCGTCGGGCAGTCCGCCCTGGTCGGGCAGGGACACAAGCTCGGGGTTGATTTCAGGGTTCTTGATGGAGACGTCCTGGGAGTTGTCGACGACGTTCCAGGCGGTGACGCCGCTTTCCGGCGCCTGCGCCGTCCAGGCGCCGAGCCCGTCCTCGAAGCCGTATTTGTAGATCGTCTGGACTCCTTCCTTGGGCTGCTGCGCCTTCTTGGCGGAGAGCGCGGCCCTCTTTGCGGCCGCGGCGGCCTTCTTCACCGGCGTCGGGACTTTCGCCGCCGCACTGGCGGGAAGAGGCTTCCTTTCCGGATTCAAGGACGTCTTTGCCGCGGCCTTGGGCGCGGGAACCGTCCAGTTGTAGCTGCCGTCGTTGGCCTCGCCGTCGGCGATGAGGTTCCAGGTCGCGCCGAGGTCGGAGGAGTATTCGAGCTTGACGTTTGTCACGGTGCCGGTGCTTCCCCACTCGATGGTCTCGTTGGTATCCGCATACAGCGTCTCGCCGCCGTTGGGATACTTGACCGTGACCGACTTCTTGGCCGGTCCGAACACCGCGGTGACGACGGTGTTCTCGAATATCCTGAGCTTGGCCGTCGGGTTCAGCCTGTCGTCTATGAGCGCGCTGGACTTGTCGGCGCTCCATGTCTTGAACTCGTAGAAGTCCTCCGGAACGGCGACGATGCCGATCTCCTTGCCCGCTTCAACGGCGCTTGCGCCTGCGGGAGGTGTGACCGCCCCGCCGGCCTCGGGGGAGGCCGCCATGGTCAGCGTGGCGCTTGACGGGACGAACTTGGGAGTTATTACCATGTCGCCTTGGACGTCGGTGACCGTGAGCGGGTTTTCCATGCCGTTGTAGTCGCCCGTCCATTTGTGGAAGACGAAGCCGTCGGCCGGAAGCGCGGCGACCGGCGAGGTGCTGCCGCCCGCGGGGACTTCCTGCGCGGTTTCGCCCTCGAGCGTGCCGCCCGAGGCGGCATGGAAGACGACGGAGTAGGTGTTGGACTTGAATACTGCCACGATGTCCATGTCGGACGAGACGCCGGTGACGACCAGCGGGTTGTCAGCCGAGAAATCCGCTTCGCCCTTCGTCCACTTGTCGAAGAGGAAGCCAGGCCGTGCGACCGCCTTGACCGGAATGCTCTTGCCGCCCTTCCCGATTATCTGCGGGGTTATGCCGTCCACGGCGCCCATGGCCTCGTCGTTGGAGGCGAACGTGAGCTTGCAGGTCTCGCCGATGGTTACGGTGAAGCCGTCGTCGGACCTGTCCGTGTTGGCGGGATCGTTGACGTCGGTCACGCGGACGAGCCACATGTCCGTGGTCGGCTTTATCACGCGGAATCCCCCGGGCAGCAGCGCGGAGCTGGGCACGGACGGATTCACCACCTCGACGTTCTGGCAGCCGACGGGGAGGCCGGGCTTGTTGTCGGGATCGGCCATGTCCCTGGCCGGCGTGGTGGCCGTGATGGTGTTCGAGTCCAGCCTGACGACGTTGAGCAGCGTCACGCCGGCGATCTTCACGGACGCGTCCGCGTCGAAGTTGCCGCCTTTGACGGTGACGTTGGTCTCCTCGTCCTGCATCCCCTGGTTCGGGGTAATGGAGTCTATGTAGGGCCTGTGTATCGGGTCTATTATCATGAAGCAGTCCTGCTCTATGTCGGACTGCGTGTCGGGATTGGTCACCTTCACGTCGAACCATGTGTCGTACGCCATGTTCGTCGGGACGACGAACTGGATTTCGTTCTCCGAGATGACCGCGCTCTGGACGGGCGCGTTCTCGAGGGCGACACTCGCTTTGTTCATGAAGTTGCTGCCGATGATGCTTACGACGTCGCCGGGGAAGCCCTTGGCGGGGACGACCTGCGATATTTCAGGCGCCGGCCAGGGCGAGCCGCCCACGATCCTGACATCGTCTATCAGCCAGCCGCGGAAGCCGTTGTAGAGGGTGTCGACCGTGTCGAACTGGAAGCGTATCTTGACGGTCTGCCCCTTGTATTGGGTGATGTCGAAGGTCGAGCTCACCCATCCGCCGGGCTCGCCGAGGCCCATCGCCGTGAACGGGCGGAAGGACTCGCCGTTCGCGTCGTTCAGCGGGTTGATGGTGCCAAGCTTCGTCCATGTGCTGCCGGAGTCGGTCGATACCAGCACGCGCATCTGGTCGTACTGGCCGTCGGCGATGTCCACGCCCTCGCACTCCCACCACGCCTGGAAGCTGAGATAAGCATACTCGAGGTCGGCGAGGCTGATTTCGGGCGAATCGAGGTCGCCCTTCTGGACCGCCAGGGACTTGCCGCCGTTGTTGTTCACCTGCAGCTCGGGGATGAACTCCCCGATGAATGTCCCCGTGCCGGCGCCGCCGAACCATGCCGCTTTCTTGCCCTCGGCCGCGGCGGGGAGCCTGCCTTCATCGGGCAGCGAGACCAGCGTGGGGTTGATTTCAGGATTGAGGATTGATATGTCCTGGGCTGAAGTGTCCACGACGTTCCATAGGGTGGCGCCGCTCTCGGTGGTCTGCGTCCACGAGCCGAGGCCGCCTTCGAAGCCATACTGGTATCTTGTGATGAATCCGCCCTTCGCCGTCAAGCTCTTTTTCGCGCCCGCCATGACGGAAGCCCTGGCCGAGGCGACGGCCTTCGCCGCGACGCTCGAAACCGGCTGCGACGCGGCTGCGGGGAGCGGCGCCCTCTCGTAGGTCTTCGTCGGCGCGGACGCCACCTCCTCCGGTATCGGGGGGACCGTCCATACATACCCGCCTATGTTGGGGACGCTGTCGGCGATCGCAGACCAGGTCTTGCCCAGGTCGGACGAATATTCCAGCTTGACGTATTCGGCCTGGGGGCCGCCCGTCCACTCGATGTTCTCCATCGAGCCCACTATGAAGACCTCGTAGTTCTTCCCGATCCCGTTGGGATAGACGACCTTGAGCGGCGCCGGATTGAGCCGGGCCGTGATTACCGTGTCGGCCTTGATCTTCACCTTGGTGGAGGTGGCGAGCCTGTCGAAGATTTCCGCGTTTTCCTGAGGATACGCCTCCCATTGCGCGAACGTGTAGAACTTTGAGGGCTCCACGCAGATGTCGAACCACTCGCCCGTCGAGACGGTGCTCTGGCCTTCCGGCGGGGTCGTCACGCCGGCGCCGGAAGGGTTGACGGCCATGGTCAGAACCGCCTGGGTGAGCGCGAAACTGGCCTGGACGTGCGTCTCATGGACAACCTTGTCGAGCTTGAGCGTGGAGGCGCTGGAATCGCCGGTGACGGCAGGCTGCTCGTCCGCATGGTCGCCTATCCAGGCGTCAAACCTGTAGCCCGGATTGGGCGTTGCCGTGACCGGAACGGTTGCCAGCCCGTATTCAACCGTCTGTTCGAGGGCGTAGGCCGGGCCGACCGTCCCGCCCGCCCCCGCCGAGAAATAGACCATCACGGACCTGGGGATGAAAATCGCGACGAAGGTCACGTCCCCGCTGACTGCGGCTATGTCCCCGGCCTCCGGGAACGGATTGTGCTCGCTGTATTTAGCATCGGAACCTTCGAGCCTCCACTCTATGAAGGAGAAGTTGCTGCTGATCGGCACCGCCGTGACAGGGACTATCTGCTCGGGGGCTGTCACATACTGGACAGTCTGACCGTTTACCCAGCCGAACGAAGGGTTATTGGAGACGAATGAAACCTTGTGCCCGGCGGAAACGAAGTTGGCCGTGACATCTGCGTCGCCGGACGCCGTCAGGATTGTGGATGCGTCCTTGGCGTTGCCGAAAACGGCGTTCCCCGCAGGGGCGGCCGACCATGCGTCGAACGCCCAGCCCGGCTCGGCATAGGCGTCCACCGCATACTGCACGCCCTTGATGAACGTCGCCGCGCCGCTGGGCACGCTTGTTCCGGAACCGGCCGGGGAAACGCCGAATGTGAGGCTCGCCGTCTCCTGGGCGCCCGCAGGCGTGAAGAGCAGCGAATCCGCGTTCGCGAAGTCGCTGCCGCCGTTTGTCGAGGCGAAATCCACAAACGTGCCGTTGCCGGACGAGAGCCCGACGGTCGGCGTAAGGCCGGTGTTGCCGCCGCCGTAGTTGAAGAGTATCCTGCCGTCCTGATACAGCACGACCTCGAAGTTCACCGCGCTGCCCCCGCCGTAGACGCTCCCCTGCCAGCGGATCACCACGTTGTCCGCGTTTTCAGTGAGGTAGATCTCGTCCACGAAGAGATCGTCCCACAGCGGCGCTATCCTGACGTTGCTTACCAGCCCCGCGTCGCTGTTGGAAAATTCGGCGCTGGAGTTTGCGAAGTCAAGAAATCCGTTAGAGCAGACGTAGACGCTTGTGTAGTCTATCCCGTAGAACTTGAACGTGAACGGCAGCGCGTATATCCACATCGCGTCGTCACCCTGGCATCCCTGCGCAGTACCGCCCCCCTGGAAGGCGTTCGCCTGCGAGCTCTCAGTATAGTAATTGGTGTAGGAATTTGCGGTAAATGATGCGGTCACTGAAATGTCGCCGCTGTTTATCAGGCCGTCGATCCAGTTGCTGCCCTGGCCGATGATCGTCATGTCGCCGGCGAGGCCCAGGCCGTTCGCGGCATAACCGGGCATGGGCGTGACCTCTATGTAAATCTCGTCGCCCTGATATGCGGTGAAGCTCGACTCCCAGCCTCCAGTTCCGTTGGTAAAGTCGGACCAGCAAACACCGCCCAGCCCCTCGGGCGGATTACCTAAAACGGATACAGTCACAGGCGGGACAGAAACGAAGTCGGCCGTGACCTGCACGTCGCCGCCGTTTATCCTGAAGTCGGCCCAGTTGCTGCCCTGACCGATAAGCGACACATCCCCTGAGACCGTCAATCCGGCGGGCGAGTAGCCTGGCTGGGAACCTACCCACACATCAACCTCATCCCCCTCATAGGCGCTAAATACGGCATCATAGCCTTCTGCCCCGCTTGTATAGTTGCTCCAGTGGATCGAACCAAGATTCTCCGGAGGGTTCCCGACGACCGTAACCGTGACCGTCGCCGGCTCATTAATTACATTGACCCTTATCGCGGTCAGGGCCTGCTGGCCCTGGACAAATGAACCGGGCGCGTCCGGCTTATAGAAGTTGAAGGTCATCCAGCCTTGAACCATTGCGGCCTCGAATTCTTCCGCAGGCCTGTAGGCCAGAATATTGCCGTTCACCCAGTCGGCGTCGAAGCCAGCATGGGTTCCGGTGACAATCTGCTCGTAATTGTATGTCCCGCCCATCGCGACGAGGACATAGTATGTGCCGGGATTTGACGGCGCGGTCATCCCGTCGGGCAGTATGACCGTCTGATAATTGTCGCCGGTTCCGATCCATCCGTTTATCCCCCAGTAGCTCGTCTGAGGATCGCCCCAGTTCGGCGTGCCGACGACCGGCGCGATTGCGTTGGCGCCCATCGCGTTGTGGACAAGCACGTCGAAGCTGCCCTCAATGGCCTGCCCTGCCTGGACGGTTATTTGAGGCGTCCCGGAATCAACGCACTGGCCGTTGATCGTCCCTCCGACCAAGAAGACCTTGTTGGGATTGCCGTATGACGCAGTGATGGTGAAATCACCGCCGGCATCATATTTCTCCACCAGGATGTAGTATCTCCCGGCCTGGACCGGAGAACCGGAGAAGCAGTAGACGGATCAGCGAAGCTTCGCCCTATGAGCACTAAGTCTTTCCCGCGAGAGAAAATTAGTGACCATATTTTTCTTTTCTTTGCCGCCTGTCCTCATCTTCAAATTGCCCTCGCTGTCCTCTTTGTCCTCGGGGCGGCCTCCAATTCGAAAAAGTGCGCGAGGACATGGAGGACTTGGAGGACATTTCATTCGAGGAGGACATTGAGGACGCGCAGTTTTTTATGTCTTCGTTTTTCATGTTTGCCTTTTGCATCTGAGAATGTATATACTAACATATATATATGAAAGGAGGAACGCTCCATGGATACTGCGACAATTTTCAGGAATGGAGGAAGCCAGGCGGTAAGGCTCCCAAGGGGATTCAGACTGGCCGGGCGGAGAGTTTACGTAAGACGTTTTGGGGAGGGTGTCCTCCTCATGCCCGAGGCTAAAGGCTGGAAGCGACTTTTCGAAAGCCTCTTCGAATTCACCGACGATTATATGTCGGAAAGGAAGCAGCCCCCAAGGCAGCAGAAGAGGAAATCGCTTTAGCCCGATGAAATACCTGCTTGACACAGACATATGCGTCTTCATCATCAGGAAGCGCTCGCCGTCGATCCTGAAGAGGATCGAGATGACTCCGCCAGGGCAGATAGCTATTTCCGCGGTCACTCTTGCCGAACTCCAATACGGAGTGTTCAAGAGTTCCAATCCGGAAAAAAATGCCATGGCGCTTGCCAAATTCATCAGCCCGCTGCATGTCCTCCCGTTCACCGAGAAGGACACTTTGACGTATGGCATGATAAGAGGCGAACTGGAGAAAAGTGGCGTCCCAATCGGCCCGCTGGACCTGTTCATTGCGGCACACGCAATTTCCAATTCGCTTGTCTTGGCGACCGGCAACAAAAAAGAATTATCAAGGGTCAACGCTCTCCGGATCGAAGACTGGCACGAACCTGAAAATTAATCCTCCTGGCACTCGGTTGCTTGCCAATCTTTCCGCGACTGGCTCTTCCGGAGGGTTGAGCCAAGCTCAATCCGCCTAGGCGGACTCCGCCCTCCGCAGTTTCAGTGTTACAAAGCTGGCGCCGCCAGTAGAGCACCCATCTGAAACTTAAGTAGCTTGCGACTTCCAGGCGCAAAGGGCAAACTCCGCATACGAGGGCCGCTTTAGTCTGTTTTTTTCGCTCGGAGATCGCAAAATACTTGTTTCTCGCTGTCAGAACTGCGGGCACCGCAGATGGCCACTCCTCTGAAACTCGATTCAAGTAACGCAGACATTCCTGCCTGCGGCATCGCAGGTAGGAATACCTGCACTACTTCAAGTTTCTCATCGACAGAACTGGCGGATTTCCCCGCCAGAGCGGCACTCCTCTGAAACTCGCCCATCTTTGTCGCGAACTTTGTCGTTATCTTTGTCGTCTTCCGGAGGGTTGAGCCAAGCTCAACCGCGGCTCAGCACGGCTTCGCCCTCCATCGAGTTTCTGATCGACAGAACTGCGATATTCGCAGAGCGGCACTCTCCTGTAACTTAACAGTTATTCCTGAGCCATAATCGTCGTCGCTTTGTCAACTTCCGATGGATTGGACCGAGCTGGGGCTCGGCGTTCCCAGGGATCATAGCCTTACGTAGCAAGCCACGCCTACGGCGTGGTTCACTCCAAGTTTATCACGCTCCGCGTGACTTGTCCCACGAAAAAGCGGGGGCGAATTTTCAACATGCATAACATGTTGCCACATGTGATGTTACTGCTTGATTTTTCAATCTATTGGGGCGAGAGCGGAGTCCGCCTTAAATCGTAGATGACGCCGTCGGCGTCCTCCACGGCCGTCTTGCATTCGTCCAAGGCCCGGCGGAAGAACGGGATCGTCTTCAAGTATTTCTTGTTGGGAAGCTGGGGCGAATGGAGAAGAAAGCTTATGCCTCTCTCGGACAGGAGCTTGAGCTGCTCTTCAAAAGTCGCCGACTCGTCAAAGAGGAATGCGACCTCCGGGCTCCATACCGGCACCATTTCAATATAGCCTCCGGAGAACGCGGCATGGAAGTACGAGTTGTCGCCCAATATCCTGGTCTTCTGTCCCTGCGGGATGAACATGAAGGTCTTCTGGGCGCAAGACATACCCGGGAAATACCTGTGGGTGGCGACAAATACCTTCAGGCTCTCCCCAAGAGGCCTGTTCCATATTTCCAGTGGGACGGTGAAATCCTGAAGGAATCCGGCGCAGCATAACAGGCAGGCGGCGGCAACGATTGTGATTCGTGGGAAGGCGCCAGCCTTGAGCATCGCAATGCAGAACGCCCCGGCGGCAAGTGAAGACAGGACGAGGGCAGGATTGAGCACACGCATCGAGTAGAAGAAACCTCCTGCAGTCATCCCGATGGAATACGCCCAGATGAAGAATACCATGGCGGCCGCCGCGAGAAAGAGCGACAGCCTCTTGAACCGCATGGCGAAGCCCGGGACGGCCATGAAAAGCGCGAAGGGAGCGGCGCTGAACAGGACAAAGGCGGTCTTCACGGCGGACGCAGTCGGATTGCCAAGCGGGCCGAAGCATGCCTTGTAGGCATCCATTATCGCTGCGTGGACAGGATTCACATAGAAAAGGCCGCCGAACGACGCGATGGAATAGAAGGGGTTGCCCGCAACGATCCAGTTTCTGGCATACCAAGGAGCGGCAAACGCCAGGAAGACTGCGGAGAAGCGCACTGCGGATCTTAACCTGTCCCTGCGCAGGATGCAGAAGAGGACGCCTATGATGAGATATGCGCAGCCGTATTCGCGCGAAAGCGCGCCCAATGCCCCCGCGACGCCTGCCAGGAGCAGATTCGGTTCGATCAGGGCGGCCGATTTCCTATTCAGCAAGAGGAAATGAAGCATCGAAATCAGCGAAAGGGCCGTCCAGCCGGTTTCCTGCCCCATCAGCACGCTCCAGAAGAAGAGCGGCGAATAGGCGAGCAGGACGACGGAGAAAAACGCGGCGCGGCGGCCGAATAAAAGACGTGAAGTCTTAAAAGTGAAAAAAAGCAATGACACCATCTGGGCTAAGACGAATATGCCGGTCAGTATCTTCAACGGTTCGCCGTAGGACGCATAGAGCCAGAAATAGTTCGACGATGCAAGCGGAGGGATTCCGTCGCAATAGGAATATATGAAGAAGTCTTCCGCCCTAACCGGCGGATAGAAGTCCAGATTCCCGAGCTCCAATATCTTGACGGCCAGATAATCCCAGCGGAAAAAGGTGTCCCAGCCCTGCAGGGGCATGCGGCAGAGGCGGACGATGAAGATGATGAAAAGCGGGAGAAGCGCAAGCGCCGCCGCAGCAGCCGGCCGCGAAACCCGCAGACGGAACCTGTCTGGCATCCCGGAAAAGAAAGCCCTACCCCTGAGAACCGCGCCCAGGGATATGAGCGCCGCCGTAAATACGAGCATCGCCGCGGCGGTGTTGGCAAAGTTGATCCTAAGGGAAAATATCTGCAGGAGGAAGACCGCCTGGAAAACGGCCATGCTAGAGACAAGGAAGACTAGGCCGAAAGTCCTTCTCGCCCGGGGAAGGCAGTAAGCCGCCAAGCCCGGCAGAAGGAATATGGCGATTCCGGCAGACAAACCGATACAACTCATCTGGCCCGCCCAATTATGCACATTGCGCAACGATGGCTCTTGTCCTGCAAAGTTGAACTCTCTTTCTTTCCCATTCAAGTTCCGGCGCTCTTTAAAATCGAAATCCTTCCTTTATTTTATCACGGCTGCATAAGCTTGGCCACGATGCCGGCTAAAATAAAATTCCAAGGGCAATGACTATGAGAAAGATCAAGCACGACTGGGAGGATCCCGGGATATCCGGCCGCGGGCGGGAGGCCGCCCATGCACCGCTCGGCGCATACGCCAGCGTGGAATCCGCGATGCGCGGAGACAGGAGAAGCTCTAAATATACCATGTCCCTTGACGGCGAATGGAAGTTCCATCTTGCGCAGTCGCCGCTTTCGGCGCCTGACGGATTCTGGAAGGCTGACTTCGACGACTCGGCCTGGGCGAAGATTTCCGTTCCGGGAAACTGGCAGCTGGCGAAGAACTGCACGGACAAGCCAATCTACACGAATATCGCCTACCCTTTCAAGCCGAATCCCCCTTTTCCGCCGGACGCCAATCCGACCGGCTGCTACCGGCGCAGCTTCAAGATCCCCGACTCGTGGGACGGACGGGAGATGTTCCTTGTGTTCGAATCGGTGGACTCGGCTTTCCACGTGTGGGTCAACGGGCAGGAGGTCGGCTACGGCGAGGACAGCCGCCTGCCGGCCGAATTCGCCGTCACCCCGTTCGTGAAGAAAGGTCTTAACACCTTGGCTGTAAGGGTCTTGCGCTATTGCTCCGGGACATACTTGGAGGATCAGGACTACTGGCAGATGAGCGGGATACAGCGCGAAGTATGGCTTTACGCGAAGCCGGCAGTCCACATAAGGGATTTCAGGATACGCACGATCTTCGACGAATCATACAAGGACGCCGTCCTGGACGCGACCGCATATATCGACACTCGAAGCCTGCCGCAGACGCCTAACTGCGCGAAGATATCCGACTACGAAGGCTACACCGCGGAAATCCAGCTCTACGACCATGAGGCGCGCCCGGTGCTGCCGGAGCCGGCCGCCGGCCCCTTCTCGGCGCAGACCAACATGTACGGGCCGGAATTCGAAAAGGATGCGGCCAGGTTCAGGGTTCCAGTCCCCTCCCCGCGCAAATGGTCCGCGGAAGATCCATACCTGTATACGCTCGTAATGAAGCTTTCCGACGCGTCGGGCGCCGTTCTTGACATAGAAAGCTGCAAGGTCGGGTTCCGCCAGGTCGAGATAAGGGACAGGCAGGTGCTGCTCAACGGGCGGCGGCTCGTCGTTAGGGGCGTGGACCGCCACGAGTTCAATCCGGAGAGGGGGCGCGCCGTCACCGTCGAGGACATGCGCCGGGACATCATCCTTATGAAACAGCTCAACTTCAACGCCGTGCGGACCTCGCATTACCCCGACGATCCGCGCTGGTACGACCTTTGCGACGAGCTTGGGCTCTATCTGGTGGACGAGGCCAACTTGGAGACTCACGGCCTCGGCGGGCAGCTTTCGGTGGATCCGGCCTGGGCACCGGCATATCTTGAACGGGCGGTCCGGATGGTCATGCGCGACCGCAACCACCCCAGCGTCTGCTTCTGGTCGCTGGGCAACGAGTCGTTCAAGGGGCCCAACCATGCGGCCATGGCCAACTGGATCAGGGTATGCGATCCGACGCGTCCGGTCCAGTATGAGAGCGGCAACCCGGCTCCGCACACGAGCGACATCATGGTTCCGATGTATCCAAGGCTGGACTGGGTGGCCAAGGTGATGGAGGATCCGTCGGAAAAGCGCCCGATGATCATGTGCGAATACGCCTTCGCCAAGGGCAACGCCACCGGCAACTTCAGGAAGTTCTGGGAATACGTAGACCGCTACCCTTCGTTCCAGGGCGGATTCATCTGGGACTGGTCCGACAAGCTCCTGCTCTTCGAACTCCCTGACGGACGCAAGGTCCACGGCTACGGAAACGATCTCGGGGAAAACACCGACTATCCTGCAATCGGCGAGCATCCCTCGCAGGTATTCAGCGGTATCGTCGGGGCGGATCTCGTCCCCCATCCCGGCGCGATGGAGGCGAAGAAGCTTCAGGCGCCTGTTGCATTTCCGTCCTTCGACCCCGCATCCGGCCTTCTCGAGGTCTGGAACAAATATCACGCTCTGCACCTCGACCATCTCGAATTCGGATGGGAGCTTGCCGAAAACGGCGAGATACTGCAGTCCGGCAAGTTCAAGGTTGACGGAGCCGCCCCGGACAGCAGATCCAGAACCGGCATTCCCGTAAAAATTCCTGAAATCGGAAGCCCAGGCTCCGAGTATTTCCTCAATGTCCGAGCGTATCTTTCCGACGAGACGCCATGGGCTCCCCCCGGACACCTGATTTCATGGGAGCAGTTCAAGTTGCCCGTGCAATGCCCCGCAGCCGAAGCCACACGCCCCTCGGAAACCTGCGAAATCAAGCACGCATCCGGTCCCGACTCCATCTCCGTCTCAGGTGAAGGTTGGTCGCTCGCCTGGGACGCCCGCAGCGGCCTGATGAATTCCTGGAATGTAAAGGGCATCGAGCAGCTTTCAGCCCCGGTCCGGGAAATATTCCACCGCGCCCCCACCGACAACGACTGGCTCCTCGGCTACAAGCACAGCTACTTCAGCGAATGGAAGGCCAACGGCATCATGGACCTGAAGCGCACTCTCCGCGGTATTTCCTCGGTGAAAACCGACACCGGCGACGTCGTGGTCTCCGTCTCCAGCGAGCTGCGCGGCACGGATCCGTCGAAGCCGATAATCTGCGAAATCCGCAGCATTGTCTCAGCGGACGGAAAGGTCTCCGTCGAGCAAAAGGCCGCAATCCCCGACTGCTTCCCGATCATACCCAGGATCGGAATATTATTCCCGCTGCGGGCGGGGCTGGAGAGCGTCACGTGGTTCGGGCGCGGCCCCTGGGAGAACTACGTGGATCGGAAAGATTCCGCCATCGTGGGCAAATGGACATCCGCCGTCTCGAACATGTTCGAACGCTACATCTGCCCCGGCGAGTGCGCAGGGCGGGAAGACACACGGCGCCTCCAGCTTTCGGACAGATACGGGGACGGCCTCAGCTTCCTTGGCGCGCCGCTATTCCATTTCAGCATCCTCCACTTCGCGCCGGAAGACCTGATGGCCGCGAAGCACTCGTGGGAGCTGAAGCCGCGCCCTGAAGTCTTCCTCATCCTGGACGGCTGGCACATGGGCGTCGGCGGCGACACCGGATGGACGCGCAACGTGCATCCGGAGTTCCTGATAGGGCCGGGCGACTACTCGTGGAAGTTCTCGTTTCAGATTTCATGAAAGGCGTGCAGGCTGAAGCCGGCACATACTTGTCAACGGCCGTCGTGCTTCTTCTCGCCGAGGTAGGCCTCGATGACGTCGGGGTTGCCCTTGACCTGCTCCGGCGTTCCCTGCGCGATGACCTCCCCGAAGTTCAGAACCACGATCCTTTCGCAGAGGTTCATAATCATCCGCATGTCGTGCTCGATCAGGAAGACGGTGACATGGAAGTCGTCCCTTATCTTTCTCAAGAGATCCGAGAGCTCGGCCGTCTCCTGGATGTTGAGCCCGGCCGCCGGTTCGTCAAGAAGGAGGAGCGACGCCTCGGTGGCCAGGGCCCTGGCGATCTCGAGCATCCTCCTCTTGCCGTAGGGCAGCGAGGAGGCCGGCTCGCGCGCCGCGTCCTGCAGCTCGAACATCTCCAGGAACTCCATCGACTTCTCGGCGATCTCCTTCTCCGCGGCGTGGAACTTTGGAAGCCTGAGCGCCGCGTGGAAGAAGTTGTAGCGTATGTGGTTGTGGTAGGCGATCTTGACGTTGTCCAGCACGGAGAGATAGTCCAGGAGGCGGATGTTCTGGAAAGTCCTCGCTATGCCGAGCCCCGAAATCCTGTGCGCAGGAAGACCGGTAATGTAGTCCCGCCGGAAATATATCTCCCCCGAGTCCGGGACATCAAGCCCGGTGATCAGGTTGAACACGGTCGTCTTCCCGGCGCCGTTGGGCCCGATAAGCCCGACAATCTCGCGCTCATTGATCTCCATCGAGAAGTCCTGCAGCGCCGTAAGGCCGCCGAAGCTCTTGCACAGCTTCTCGACGTAGAAGTATTTGAACTCCTTCTGGATTTTGCTCAGGTCGTGCATGCTTGGGAACAGTTATTGGTTCTCAGTTATTGGTTCTCAGTTATTGGTTACTGGTTACTTTCTGTCAGATGCCGGTTAAAAGGCATTCAACATTTTCCTTTGCACCCATATTGACAATTGTTCATTGTTTATTGTTGATTGAAAATAGCTTCCCAACCCACTCCGGCGCCTCCTTCATTCCCAATATGCCGTTGGGCGCCAGGCGTATCAGGACGATGAGCAGAAGGGCATATATGATCTGCTGATATTGTGCAAGATGCAGGTGCTTGAGGACAAACGGAGTGACGCCGAGGATTAGCGCGCCAAGCATCGAGCCGGTAACCGACCCCAGCCCGCCAAGGACGACCATCAGGAGTATCTCGATGCTGCAGAGCAATGTGAACCCCGAGGGAGACGCCACAAGCTCCTTGTGGAAGAACAGCGCGCCGGCGAGCCCGGCGAAGACCGCGCTTATCAGGAAGGCGGTTATCTTGTATCTGGGGACGTCGATGCCCATCACCTTCGCCGCGATCTCGTCCTCGCGTATGCACATCATCGCCCTTCCGATGGAGGAACGCTTCACATTGAGCAGTATCATCCATGTGAGGGCCGCGAATATCCATATCACCCACCATTTCGCGTAGTTCGCGGAAAAGCTGTCGAAGCCTTTCCATACGTCGCCGGGGAACTCGGTGAACGATATGCCTGTGGGACCGCCTATCCTCTCGCCCGGAAACATCCTCCCCCCTGGGAAATGGGTGTTCATTAGGATCAACCTGACCATCTCGGCGAAACCCAGCGTGGCTATCGCGAGATAGTCGCCCTTCAGCCTCAGGCACGGAATGCCGATCAGCACCGAAAAGATGCCGGCCAGGAGCATCGCCACGGCCGCGCCGGCGACGAAGTTCAAGCAGCCCAGCGAAGGGACAGTGAAGTAGATGGAGACAAGCCCCGCCGCATACGCGCCGACAGCGAAGAAGCCCGCGTGCCCGAGCTGCAGAAGACCCGTCAGCCCGCAGACGACGTTGAGCGACAGCGCGAGTATCACATATATGCCGATGAGGCCGGCGATGGACTGTAGTTCGAAAAAAGACATTGGGGGAATGGTTATTCGTTATTCGTTATATGTTATTAGTTATTAGGATCGCCGTAGCCTGAGACTTCCTCCTTGATTCCTGAAGCCTTTCTTAGATAATTCATATAACCGCTCAAGAGCATGACTGACTTTCCGACGAGATTTCTGCCTTCGGACAAGATTTCAGTAGAAACCATGCCTTCGTCATTGGCGGTTATAAGGTGATCCAAAACCTCACAGCAGGAACCACGTGAATTGCTGCAGAATTTCGAATTATCCATATAATGGTATCGCCCATAGCCCTCAGCAATATTTGATGTTGTTGAACGTGCGGCTCTAATAATCTGGTCGCCCAACCTGTACTTCTCTTCTTGCGGCAGGGCAGGTAAAACTACATTCGAAACAAACAACCTTAACTCCCTGCAAGCCTTCCAACAATCCAAATCCTCGAATGTCTTTATCTCCATTAACAATTCCCCCTAATTAACGAATAACCATTAACCATTAACGAATAACGAATAACTTTCACACCTTCTCCCTCTCCGCCTTGCCCATAATGCCCTGGGGCCTGGCCAGTAGGACGGCGATGAGGACTGCAAAGGATGCGATGTCCTTGCAGCCGGTAGGCACTCCCGCCCAGACCACGAGGTTTTCGACGATTCCGATTATGAATCCGCCGGCGACCGCGCCTGGGATGGAGCCTATGCCTCCGACGACTGCGGCGATGAAGGCCTTCAGGCCGGGCATGAAGCCCATCATAGGCTCTATCACGCTTTGGAAGCCGACAAGCGTCCCTGCGACTCCCGCGAGGAAGCCGCCTAGGACAAAGGTCTTGCGTATCACCGAGTCGGTGTCTATGCCCATGAGCGCGGCCGCGTCGGCGTCCTGGCTCACCGCCCTCATCGCGCAGCCGAGCCTCGTCCTCATCACTATCCGCCAGAGCGCCCAGGTCAGAACGAACGCAGCGGCCACATATACGAACTGGATGATCTTGATTCCAGCCCCGCCCACGCTGACAGCCCTCTGCGAGATTTCGCCTATCGAGCCTTGGACTTCTGTCGGATACTGCAGAGGGTTGGCGTTGTTTATGAAGGCGGCCGTGTTCTGCAGAAGGAATGACACCCCTATCGCGGTCAGAAGCGCGGCGAGACGGCCGCTCTTCCTTATCGGCTTGTAGGCCACTTGCTCCGTCAGCGCGGCGGCAGCGGCGCCCGCAATCCCTGAACCGGCAAGTATCAACGGAATTGAAAGCCAGACTGGCAGGCCCTTCGGCAGGAGCAGGAATATCCCGAAGCCCGCATACGCCCCGACCATGTAGAACTCGCCGTGCGCAAAGTTGATAAGCTTGATTATCCCGTATACCAGCGTGTAGCCCAGGGCGATCAGCGCGTATATCCCGCCGACGCAGAGTCCGCTGAACAGGAAGAAAAGGAAACTGTCCATTTGGCAGAGTCTATTTTGAGTTCCTGTAACCCGTAAAAATACAGAGCCATGCCCGGATTTCAAGGCGGAAACATAGGCGGTTCTGTCAGCTCTGAGATTTGAAAACGACGCTGCCGACATTACATTCGTCTATAATTCATAGGCTTACGCCTTTACAAATGCTCTACAAGCTTGAATAACCGCTTTGTTTAAGGTTCCGGCATGAGGGAGGTCCGCTCGAGAGTCCGTCCCGAGGACGGCGGCGCCAGGCTCGACCATTTCCTGGGGAGACGCTACAGCTACCATTCCCGATGCAGGTGGCAGGCGCTCATAAAAGATGGCCTGGTCGCCGTAAACGGACGGAAGGTGAAGCCTTCATGCATCGTCAACGGCGGTGACGAGATCCGCTACATGGCGGAAATACGGGAGCCGCAGGTCGAGACCGGTTTCAAGATCGTATACGAGGACGGCGACTTCATCGTCGTAAACAAGCCCGGCAACCTCCCCTGCCATCCGGCGGGGCCTTTTTTCTTCAACACGCTCTGGCATCTCCTCCTCCAGCATTCCGACCAGGTTCTTCTTGTGAACCGTATAGACCGGGAGACGTCCGGGCTGGTGATAGCGGCCAGGAACAGCGCATGCGCGGCAAAGTTCTCGGCGCTGTTCTCCGCCGAGCCCTGCCGGATACGGAAGGAATATCTCGTTCTCGTCCACGGTGTCTTCCCGTCGAAGATGCACTGCCGCGGAACCCTCGTCCCCGACCGCGGATGCGAAATCCGCAAGAAAAGGGTATTCATCTCCGGAAGCGGGGACGGCGAGACCGCAGTCACAGACTTCGAACTTGAATGCTCCGACGGAGAATTGAGCGCGGTAAGGGCCTTCCCCTCCACGGGCAGGCTGCACCAGATACGCGCGACTCTGCACTCTGTCGGATTCCCGGTTGTAGGCGACAAGCTCTACGGCCTTGACCATTCGATATATCTGCGCTTCGTCAAAGGAATTATGAGCGACGAGGACTCCAGGAAACTCATAATCGGACGGCAGGCGCTCCACGCCCACCGCATCTCATTCCAGCTTGCCCCCGACGGCAAGGAGTTGAACTTCGAAGCGCCGGTGCCCGACGACATGGGCATGCTCGTTGAAAAGATTCGCAAATGGAGTGCCAGTATATTGTGAATCTGCCGCCGGCCACAAGCTGCCGTCACCGTGCGCGGCGATTATTCGCCGTGTTCGCCGCCGGGCATCAACTGACGCCGCCTTGAAATAAGCTTCTTCCCAATGTAGAATTCCGGATTATGATTGAAAACGGCATAACGACGGACTGGCGCGCGGTGGTGCTCCGCGGAATCGAGTCTGAAGAATTGGACTACAAGGCCGCCCAGAACTGGCAGAAGCTTACCAAGGCGGGGAAGGCCAGGTTTGCGCGCCACTGCATGGCCATGGCCAACACAAAGGGCGGCTACATCGTCGTGGGGGTCGGGGAAGACAAGTCCGGCAAGCCATGCCTCTACACGGGCGTCAGCCCGATGCAGTCGAGATCCTTCGACCCCACCGACGTGGGGAACGTAATAAACCGCTATTCAGACCCGCCGGTGGACTTCGACATCGAAAGGCCCACCGTGGACGGCAAGAGGTATGTGATCTTCGTGATAAGGCGCTTCTCCCAGCTCCCTCACGTATGCTGCCACAGCTGCGAGTCCGAACTCCAGCAGGGGGTATTCTACATCAGGACCGCCGACGCGTCGAGCCGGCCTGCCTTCAAGGCGTCAGAAGTGCACGGTATCGTCCAAAGGGCGCTCAGGAACCAGAGGGAGCTTCTCGGGCGCATGCTGAGAGGCATACTCTATGAAGGGAAGAAGTCTTTCAATCCTAACTCCCGGCGCGAATTCATAGAGCAGATAACGAATTCGCGGCGTATATTCGACAGGATAAGGGCGGAATTCGACCATTCCGACGATCCGCTCTTCGAAATATCCGTCTTCCCCTCCGAGTTCGTCCAGGAGAAGTTCATGCTTTCACAGATAAAGTCGGCGGTGGAGAACTCCGGGACTAACGCGATCGAGTCGCCGTTCATCATCGTCGGCAGCGAAGAGGACTGCTACTTCACGAACGTGGCATACCGATCCCTTTCCAAGGACAGCCGGCAGTTCTGGCAGGCCTTCAAGTCGGGGCTCTTCCATTGCTCCAGCTTCATCCCGGCCGGAGAACGAACGGTGGCCTACCTCGACCTTGTGAGGATAATCGCCTATGCGCTCGCATTCTTCGGGCGCTACTACTACGAGCTCGGCTATGCTGACGAGCTCTTCAACATAAATTTCAGGATTTCAAATGTCAACGGAGTCGCGCTCTCCGGCGCCGAGATATCCGGAACATCGAAGCATTCAAAGGATGCATCCATCTGCAGGATACCCGAAATAGAATTCTCCTTCCAGCGAACCGCCGCCGACATAATGAGCGGCACGGTTCAGCACAGCATAAGGGCAGTCACAGAAATATGCGAGCGCTTCAACCTCCCGGAGGGAAAGCACCAGAAGCTCGAGAAGATCATAGTCTCGCTCCTGGAGAAGCGGCGAGGGTAGAAGACAAAAATGGAATTCGCTTCCGTCGTGCTATCGTTGAGCTGTCGGCATGGGCCCCCCCCATGATTTCTTCCAGTAGAGCAATAAAAGGTTTCGTCCTTCCGTTATATGATATGCTAATAAGAATTAGTGTATCATGCCGCACGCGCAGGAAACTGTCCATCCGGGCCGTAATTCTACCGCAGGCGCTACCCGTCCGCCTCACCGTTCTGGAGGATTGTCGGCGCCCACTACGACGAGTTCGAGCGCAGTCAGATACCTCCGGTATTGCCGGAGGTATCTGACTCCGCATCTGTGGACGGAGAAGGACAGCTCATAATCGGACTTGTCAACGGAGTAAAGCATAGTAATCTTTGAGAGAGGAATAGACACCGTTAAACTCTGTAAAATAAAATGAATGGAGCGTAGATGAAGGTTTTCAATGACGAAAGGGACTGGTTCTTCAAGGCTAGATTTGGGCTTTTCATTCATTTCGGGCTCTACGCGATAGACGGTTGGCACGAGCAGGACCAGATGAGAAGGCGTATACCGCGGGAAAGATATCAGAAGCTGATGCACCGTTTTAATCCGTCATCGTTCGATCCGGATGGAATACTAGACACAGCAGAGTCCGCCGGCATGAAGTATCTATGCTTAACAACCAAGCACCATGACGGATTCTGTATGTGGAAGACCCAGACGACAGATTTCAACATTATGAATTCCCCATATGGAAAGGATATTGTCGGACAGCTCGCCGACGCATGTAGGCGCAGAGACTTTAGGCTTGGACTATATTACTCGATAGTGGACTGGAACCATCCTAACTATCCGAACCTGGGGCGCCATCATGAGCTGGCATGTCCTGAGCGTGGCGATGTGCCTGACTGGGACAGATATATGGCCTATCTTCGCGAACAAGTCCGCGAATTGTGCAGCAACTACGGAAAGATAAGCCATTTTTTCTGGGACATGAACGTTCCGAAATACAGGGATTCCTCCGTAAACGATATGATCCGGAAATTGCAGCCAGAGGCGGTGATTAATGACAGGGGATTCGACGATGGTGACTTTGGTACTCCGGAACGTGAATACAACAATAGTGAAACCGACCGCATTGTCCGCTTCCCGCGTCCGACCGAGGCTTGCAATTCAGTAGGAACGCAGAGCTGGGGATACAGGAAGGGCGAAGATTATTACTCTATAGTCTTCCTTGTAAACAGCATTGATTCCGTCTTAGCCAAGGGGGGTAACTATCTTTTGAACGTTGGTCCTGATGCCAAGGGGCGCATCCCAGCCAAAGCACTAAAAATTCTCAAAGCGATAGGTGCCTGGTATGGCAGGGTCGGAGAATCCTTCTGCGACACCGAGCCGGCCAGCGACCTCGTCAGCAACCGGGATCTTTTCCTTACAAAACGTGGGAACTGTATATATGTTCATATCAAATCTCCTGCGAGGGCTGAGTCCGTGGTTCTTGCTCCGATATCCCAAAAGCCTGTCAGGGCGCTTCTGCTAAATAACGGGAAGATACTGAGGACGAGCCTCGAGCTTTTGCCTGTACAATGGCAGTCTGGAGCAAGATATCTTATCATTAAGGACATCCCTGCCGACCGTATGGCTGGAGAGACGATGGTGCTCCGGCTCGATTTCGAGTATGATATCGGCTGCGAAATTCATAAGCCCATTGATGAGTTCAAAGGATGATTCTATGATTGACAATAGGATTACGCTATGAAATCAAGCATCTTGATTTCCTCATATATTTTCCCAGCCGCTGGAAAAATATAATGCATATCCCGAATACAGGAGAGCACACGATACGGTATTACGGATGGTACAGCAATAAGCCAAAGGGAAAACCTAGTCCCTTACGGCGGATTACAACAAATGAATTTGCCCAAAAAATAGGGGTAGGGAGAGCGCATTGATTTGCGTTCCCCCTCCCTCCGAACCGGACTG
>CAZWRV010000071.1:0-32978 GCA_964636325.1 uncultured Victivallaceae bacterium
GACGACAAAGATAACGACAAAGTTCGCGACAAAGATGGGCGAGTTTCAGAGGAGAAATCTACCTCCCCTCCGTTGACTAATGGAATCCGCGGTCAAAATTATCCGGATGCCCAATAACCAATAACGAATAACGAATAACCAATAACAAGTAACAAATAACCCAGGTATATCCACAATGAACCAGAACCTCGACTTCCTCATCGGCAGGCAGCTGTCAATCTCGGAACCGGCCGAAGTGCGCCTCAAGGACGGACGCAAGACCACCCTTAATCCGGTGGAATATGTCCCTCAGACGGACTGCGGATGCTCTAAGATTTCTCTTGCAGGCGACTGGAGGGTTATGAAATGGCCCTTCAAGAAGAAGGAGAGGGAGCTTCTTTCCGCGAATGCCGAGGACGGCTCATGGAAGACGGTCCAGCAGCCTGGGAAGGTCTTCTACCAGGATCCGGAGAAACAGGCCGACAAGTACGAGAACTACAACCGCGTCTCGCTCCAGCACGTCGCCGACGAGGACGGCGCGGTCTTGAGGAAGAAGGTGCTGATCCCTCAGGAATGGGAGGGCAAGCTGATCCGCCTCCGCTTCGATTCGATCTATCCGTGCGGGAAGGTTTTCGTCAACGGGCGCGAACTCGGCGGGCACTACAGCGGGCTGACGCCCGTGGAGTTCGACATCACGGGCTTGGTTGCTCCCGGCCGCGAGGCGTCCGTAGCGCTAAGGCTCTACAGGAAGCACAAGTTCGTCAAGATGGACATGGTCCGTCACGCCGCGGAATTCGCAGGAATGGCTCAGCCGGCGTCGGTCTATGCCGTCGAGAAATGCCACATCTCGTCGTATCATCTGCCTTCTTTCCTTAACACCGCTCTCGATCTCGGCACGGTTGAAGGCGAAGTCGTCTTGAAGAATTCCGGAAACGAAGCGGCAAAGGGCATCCTCGAAGTCTCCCTCCGCGAGCTTTCCGGAAGGCAGGTTTCCTCCGCCGTGAGAAACGTCGAAATCCGCAAGGGCGCGGAAATATCCTGCCCGGTGAAGCTCTCAATCAAAAATCCCGCGCTGTGGAACGACGAGTTCCCGAACCTATACCAGGTGGCAGTTTCGCTCAAGATTGACGGCCAGACCCCGCAGTGCGTTTCCTTCAAGACCGGATTCAGGCGCTTCGAATTCAAGAACTGCCGCCCGATCCTCAACGGGAACCCCGTCAAGTTCAGGGGCGTGAACCACCTGACGTACCATCCCGAGGGCGGGATGTATACGCCGCCGGACTGGATCAGGAAGAACCTAGACTTAATGAAGAAGGCGAACGTAAACGCCATACGCACGCATTTCCTCGGGCCGCGCTGGCTGGCCGACGTCTGCGACGAACTTGGCATCTACCTTCTGCAGGAGCTCCCCATCGACTGGGGAACCAACTACATCCATGACTTCGAATGGGTCGGCCCCGCCCTTCAGCGGCTCATGGGCGGAATCCTCCGCGACCGCCACCATCCTTCCGTCATGGTATGGTCGGTCGGCAACGAGAACATGCCGGAAAGCGCGAAGGTCGCCGACTGGGGATGGAGCCATCTCAAGCTCTACGACAAGTTCGCAAAGACCCTCGATCCGAACAGGCCCACCATGTTCCCGCCGCCCGGCCCCGCGAACGCGATCAAGGGCATCTTCGAGGTGCGCGTCGGTGACATCGCCGACATCCACTACAACTTCGACCTCGTCCACGAGTACAGGAAGACCGGCAAGATCAAGAACCCCAGGGCCTGGACCTGCGAGTTCGAGACAATGACCAAGGAGGAGGCGCTCAAGCGCGGATGGAGCGGCACTTGGTTCAGCTCCGAATACGGAATCTTCAACATGATGCCCGACCTGCTCAATGCACCTTACTGCTCGGTCATCTCAAACCTCAAGGAGGATCCGCTCTCCGGCAAGAACTCACAGCAGGCCTTCATAGACCGCATGAAATACGAGTGGGGGATGCTCAGGGACGACGACACATGCCTCGGCGGCGCATATTTCCCGTGGCTGTGCTCCGGCTCCGGCAGCAATCCCTGGGGCTGGGTCATCTGGGCCGAGGACAATGACTGGGGGGTCGTCACCGCCGACCTTCTGCCCAAGCAGTTCTTCTGGGCGCTCCGCGTCCTCTTCAGTCCCGTGTCGTTTCCGGAAAGGATCGTCGTGAGGAAAGGGCAGAAGTCCGTCAAATTCCAGATTAAGAACTTATACAACTCGATTGATCTGAAGGACTGCAAGCTCAGAACCTGCATGGGCAGCGGCTTCTGGATAAGCGCCGTCAGGTGGAAGGACATCAAGCTCTCCTGCCCGCCCGGCGGAACCGCGACCGTCGAAATCCCGATCTGGAACAAGGGGACTCAGGATGCTCTCGACAAGGACATCCCCTGTGCTTTGAGGTGCTACCTGATCGACCCAAAGGGATTCAGGCCGATCACCGCCGACATCCTCCTCGTCCCCGAAAGCAAGGACAAGAAGTCCGACGACAACCTCTATGTCGGCCCCGACGCGAAGGAAAGCTGAGTTTCAGCGGACGTCAAGCCTGGGAACACCGGGCCCCAGCTCGGCATCAAACGTTCCGTGTCATGGCCTTGAGTAGCTTCTCCTGGTCAACCTGGCATTTGCGGAATTCCCCGTTCATGCGCCCTTCGCGCATGACGAGTATCCTGTCCGCAAGCTTGAGCAGCTCCTCAAGCTCGCTTGAGATGAGCAGGATGGCGCATCCCTCTTCGGCAAGCTCGTCAAGCAGCCGGTGTATCTCCGCCTTCGCCCCCACGTCCACCCCGCGGGTCGGCTCGTCCACGATTAGGATTCTGGAGTTGGACGCCAGCCACTTCGCCATCACAAGCTTCTGCTGGTTGCCTCCGGAAAGCGATACCGCAGGCGTGGAAGGGGAGGGGGCCTTGACCTTCATGCGGATGAAATATTTCTCGGCGAGAAGAGATTCCTGCGAGGATGAAATCCAGCCCCACCGGGACAGCTTTTCGAGGACGGCAAGGGAGATGTTTGCGGACGATGACATTTCCAGGACAAGCCCGTGGCGCTTCCTGTCCTCGGGGACAAGGCCGATGCCGCAGGCCATCGCCTCTTCCGGGCTTCCGACCGCCGTCTCCTTGCCGCCGACGAATATCTTTCCGGTCCGGCGCTTGTCGAGGCCGAACAGCGCTTCGGATACTTCGGTCCTGCCGGAACCCACAAGCCCCGCCATGCCAAGGACTTCGCCACGCCTGATTCCGAAGGACAGCGGCTGGAACTTCCCCGGACTTGAAAGGTTTTCCACGCGAAGCTGCTCCGGTGCATCGTCGGCGGCCTTGTGCCCGGCGTGAAAATCGGCGAACGTCCTGCCGACCATCATCTGGATGAGCGAATCCTTTGACGCCTCCTTGACGGGAACAGTCCCGACATGCCGCCCGTCGCGCAGGACTGAGATATTGTCGCAGAGTTCAAAAATCTCGTCGATCCTGCGCGATACGTAGATGCAGGTCACGCCGCTTGCCTTAAGTGCCCTGATCTGTTCCATCAGTCTTCGCGACTCGACTTCGGAAAGACTGCTTGTTGGCTCGTCGAAGATCAGTATCTCCGCTCCCGGCAAGCTTGGCGTCGCGGGGAGTTTTGAAAAGCATTTCCTTTCCGGATAGTAAAATCTTCCCGGAGTCGGCCTGATAGATTCCCGCAAGGATCTTACCAAGGGTGCTCTTGCCGGCGCCGTTCTCGCCCATCAGGGCGTGGCAGGATCCCTTCGCGACGCCCAGGCTCACATCCTCAAGCGCCTGCACGCCTGGGAAGCTTTTGCAGATCCCTCGGAATTCGATCATCGCCCCGTCACTTTCCGAGCTTCAGGTATTCCTCCTGCACGTCGGAGAAGCCCCATTCCTTGAGCTGCCTCGCCCAGTCGCCGAGGTTCTCCTTCGTCACCGGGACAAGCTCCATCTCGTTCAGCGCCGGGACTTCCTTGTTGAGGCACTCACGGAAGAGAAGAGCTTCGGCTTGATAATCAGCGGTTGAAGATTATTATAGCCATAATAATCCACATAAATATAAGGTATTAATCATGAGAACCGTGCAGATGATGCTGGATGATAAACGGACAAAAATCGGCATGGCTTGCATATTGTCCTTTTTGTTTTCCGCCGCAACCTGCCTGGGGGGGGACGCGAAGGATTACTTGAATCTTACCCGCGGAATAAAGCTGCTTGAAGCCAAGCAATACAGCAAGGCCTTCGAGCTTTTCCAGAAATCCTCGGAGAAGGGTATCCACCATTCAGACTATTATATAGGTTTTATGTATGAGAACGGTCTGGGCGTGGAAAGGAACATTCCCAAGGCAATAGAATATTATGAGAGAATTTCCGACTTGGTACAAATAAAGGTAATTGTCAATGGCAAAGATGAAGATTTACTCCTCGACAGGCTCATTATACAATCGAAATTAAGCCTCGGGAATATTTATCTGCAGAGCGATGACAAGGCATTGTTGGATAAGGGATTGCTCAAATAGGGCTGTCATCTGCGAAGGGTGTCTTGCTCGAGGTACGTGCTGGTTTCAGCCTGCACGCCCTGAAGGATACGCAGTTCCGAGAACCGCGCATCCCCCGTTCCCATATTCAGACATCCCCTTCGTGGCAGAAGAGATGTGATGAAATATCGAGTCCTGGAAGGTATTCCAGTTCAGATTTCCGGCGCCCCGCTCTGAAAAGCCACATGGGCATCTCCCGTCCATTTATCAGCTCTTCATAGCCGGCAGGTCATGAACCCTGAATGACGGTCACTCCTTGAAATAGACCAAATATCCGCAGTTGTCGCAGAATGCCAGCTCCCCCTTGCGCGCCCTGTTGACGGTCTGCGGGGTCATCTTGAGATGGCAGTTGCCGCAGCTGCCCTGCGTGACCGGGACGAACGGCACCGTGTCGGCCTTGGTCAGCAGCCTGTTGTAGATCGAGAGCAGATCCTTGGCGACGGGCGCCGCCTTCTCGGCCCTGGCCGCCTGCAGCTTCGCTATTTCATCTTTGAGCCTGGCCAGCTCCACGGGTATCATGTCCAGCTTCTTCTTCAGGCTCCTGATGCGGACATCCACTGTGGTAGAGCTTGTCCTTCGTTGCGTTGAGGCAGGACTCGATGTCCCTGAGGCTCTCCCTGTAGGTCAACTGGGCAAACGCCATGCAATAGTATTGGTCGAGACAGGTGAAGCTCCTCACGCGTCCGTCGCCCTTGTATTTGTCGAAGCACTTTTGAAATTGGTAGAGGGGGGACGAACTCCATGATTTGGGCGAAAACGGTTTTTCCGCTGTTCATATGCCGCACTTTCGTTGATTGTTTTGTAGGGGTGCGGCAATAGGATATAGTTCGATTTCAAATCGAAAAATCTTTTTGTATAAGTTATGTCTTTGTTTTTTAACATGTTACATATTATTAAATAAGGCTCAACCGGACACTGCTGATTTCAAGATTCAAATTCCCAACGCGGCGCGTTTGGAATTTGAAGCTCAAAGCATCCTGTTGACGTTCGAGTAAAGGTTTGACCAGAATCCGATTATCGTGACGGCCATATAGATTACGATGACAATATATATCGCTTTCGGGATGATGTTCGCCATGAGCTTCATGCTTTCCTCCGATTCGTATTGGAATGTCTCTGCGGTCTTGCGGGCCGTCTCGTGGATCTTGCCTGATATCTCGCCGGATTCGAGTATGGCTATAGCCGGAGAGTCCTTGTCTCCGGGGAAGATGAATGAGAAGAACGCCTCGGTGAAGCTGCAGCCTTCCATTTCGATCCTCGCGGCGGTATCGAGGAACATGCGGCGCATGAAGCTGCTGCGGCAGGCGTCCGCGCCGAGGCGGACGGAATTCCTCATCGGCATTCCGGACTCGATCGCCAGGCTGTAGACGTTGAAGAATCTGGCGTAATCCAGCTTCCTGGCCAAGGTTCCGAATACGGGAATGAAGAGCAGTGCCTTGCTGACTGCGGAAGGGATTTCGAAGTCCAGATACGCTTTAAGGAATTTAGAGGCGATTAAGAGCGCCAGCAGAAAATATGGAGGGGCGAGGAAGCAGATTATACGCAGAAACACCCCGGGCAAAGTGGCCTGCCCGGTCAAGAAAGAGATCAGCGGGATCATCACCGCGGCGAAATGGAAGAGCATGATAGGATAGATCATGTCGGCGATGATCTGGCCCCTCAGCTTCCTCTGAAGCTCGAACCATGAGGCGATGGATTTGAACACCCTGTCCAAGTGGCCGGTCTCCTCGCCAGCCCTGACCAGCTGGCATTCGAGCTTAGAAAAAAGCCAGGGATATTTCCGCATCTGTTCGCTGAAGGTCGTTCCGTCCATTTCCATCTCTTCCGCCATCTCCAGGGCGGGCCTCCTGATAGGCCAGGAATGCCTCTGTCTGAGCGCCTTGGAAAGCGGAAGGCCGACCTCATACATCGAAGCCATCGAATTGTAAAATTGTATCTTAGCCTTCAGCTTGCCCATGGCGGCACCAATGAATTCCAAGTTCCAGATAAATATCAAATCTGAAACTTCAATATTCAAACTCTGAATCGCGTCTTTGGGAATTCGTGAATTGGAATTTATTTGCGACTTGGATTTTGGAACTTGGAATTTTGGGTTGTCCCGTGACAGGGATGGAGCGTGGCGGCAGGTAAAGCCCTCCTTAGGCCGTTAGGCCGTTATCATCATTTTGGTCTTGCCTGCCAGGATCAGCCTTGTGCGGCCGCGGCCAGTGAGTTCGTCCCATTCGCAGGGTAGCGTCTTGCCGTCTGCGGAAACCGCAGGCTTTGACGGGGAGAAGAACGAGACCGGGGTGTATCCTTTCCCGGCCAGAGTGAATGAAAGGTTTCCGTCCTTCACGCCGACTCCGCCGACTTCCGCGTCAACGGCGAGAGTGAGTATTGGATGTGACGGCTGTTCCGGGCCGTATTCCACTTCGATCCTGTGGTATCCGTCTTGCATGGGTGGGAGCTTCGTGGTGCCGATGACGGCCTTGCCGTCCAGCAGGAATTTCCGCGGCCATGCGCCCTGGCCGTGGGCCAGAACATCGAAGACGGAGTTCCGCACTCGGATCCCCTTAAGAGAGACAGGCTCCCCGAGGCCGCAGGGCATAATCGAGGCTCCGCCGAGGTCGACCCAGAATCCGGCCGCACCCTCGACCAAGTTCCGGAACCAGGCGCCCGCCCCGAACGCCTGCCACGAGCCGGAGGTGTTCAAAGGACGCCTGAAAGGCTTCCCCTCGAACGCCGCGGGCTGGTAGCCGAAATTGATTTCGTAGAGATAGAACAGCTTTTCGAGCGACTCGGCGTCGGCGACGCTCCTGAAAAGCCTCACAAGCATGGTGTCGTTCGCGGCAAACCAGTTGTTCGGCTGCCTTGTCCACTCCTTCCATCCGCGGACCTCGTTCCTGGCGGTGATGTGTACTCCGTCCTCGCGCAGGAATTCCCTTGCGCAGTATTCCGCGCTTGCGGCGGTCTTGTCTCCGTAGAGATCCTCGCCGTAGGGCGAATCCATGGCGGCCACAGCCGTGGAGAGCGGGATATCGCATACAAGATCAGGATTTTCAGGATGCACCCCTTCGTTCCAGAAGCCTGTCCGGGGATTCCAGAACACGCGCTTAAAGTTGTTCCTGACGCGCGACGCCAGCTCCCGCGCCTTTGCGGCAGCCGAATTTTCGCCGCAGGCGATGAGCAGCTTCTCAGCGCAGAGGAGTCCTGCGTAGTGCCAGCTTGCCGTATATGACATCCATGCAGGGAAAGTCCTTCCGAACTCCTCGGGGAAGTCGGTCGAGGCGGCGGCTCCGGGCAGCATTCCGGTCGGGCCGGACTCCTTCCAGAAATGCTCCACGGAATCCTTGTATTCAGGGCACCATCTCCTGACGCTCCCGATGTCGCCGCTCCATGCCAGGTAGTCGTGCGCGAGCATGAGCTCGAGCGCACCGGGCTTGCGGAAGTCGTGGCGGAGATCCTTCCTGAGGGTGTTGTCGTATTGGTTGATGCATCCGTATTTATGGCGCAGCTCAAGCAGCTCGCGGACAAAATCCGCCCTGTTGGAGCAGAGTATGCCGAAGGCCGGGCGCGTCATGTCCCAGCCCCAGACCCAGTAGTAGTCGTTGTTGGCGCGGTATGCGCCGGGTTCGCCCTTGATGCGCATGGCTTCCAAGTAGAGCGGAGTGAGCTTGAAGAATCTTTTCAGGGCCGTATGCCTGCCTAGGCCGAACTCTGGAACGTCCTCCGCGATCTCCGCATATCTCCGGAGCTGCCTCATGAATGTCTTGCGAGGATTCGAACAGGCGGCCTTCAGGCCTGATTCCGCGGATTCCGCGGAAGATGCCAGCACGATGGACAGGAAGGCCTTGCCGTCCCGTGGTTTGATCCTGAAGACATAGTTTTCGGCGTCATCAGAGACGGACATGCCTGAGCCGGATACGGAAAGGAACAGCTCCGAGCTGTGCGGCTCCTCTTCGATTTTCACGCCGGCGATCCCGGCGTAGGTGGAGGAATCCCTCAGCAGCCATTCCTCCTTGCGCCGCGCAGTCCATGCCGGGCACGGCCTGCCCGTCCTGACCGGATCGAGTTCCCAGCCGGCCACTTCAAGCGAGCGACCCGCGCTGTCGCGGCTGCTGTATGCGAGGAACATCGCCTTGGGGATTGAAAGTTCGGCGTACCTGGCGACGCCTACAAATTCCCATACGGCAGCCCCCTCCTCGACGGCGCAGCTGCTGACGACGGCCTTCCCCGCATGCTCATCCCTGTTCACATAGCCGAAGGGGAAGACCTCCACCCACTCAAACTCATGCGGCCTGCCGTCAACCTTCCAGCGCAAGGCTTTCCCGCCTTCCGGATCCTTGAGGACGTTCGAGAGCTTGAACCAGGAATCCGCCGCATAGTGGCACAGGAGGTCGAAGCCGTTCAAAATCTGCGAAATCCGCAGCGTCGTCCGTCCGTCGCAGAGGGCGATCTGACGCCCGGGCAGCCCCCCGCCGCCGCGGAGCGATGGAATCCTTCCTTCAATTCCAGGTTTCATTGCCTGATGCTCCTTTTCAGATGTTTTGGAAATTCATTTGGGCTTCCCCCACCATGCGGTCCATTCCCTAGGGGAGCCCTGCGCCAAGGCGAGCGGACGGAACGAGAAGCTTCTCGGCTTTTGCGGAACTTCCTTGGTGCCAAGCGTTTTGACGGCGGACGGCGTTTTCCCGTCCGCCGTAATCAACGCGGTATCGCCCTTCTTCAGGTCGAGGATCAGGCGGCCGTTCCTGTCCGTCTTGAGGACTAATTTCCTTTCCTTGCCGTCCGGGGTTCTGACTAGGGCATGGGCGCCGATGGCGTGCCACGGGTTTGCGAGAACGGCCCTGCCTCCGTTCTCGCTCATCAGCGAGACCCACTGAGTCCTTCCGGCGCTTCTGAGCGCGGAGACGAGGAATGCGCCCCTGGCGCGAAATCCGGCGAAGCATGCGTTCTTCCATGAGCGCGGCACCGCCGGGAACACCTGTATGACTCCGGAGTGGCTCTGGAGGAGCATTTCGTTCAGAGCGTTGGCAAGGCCGCAGAGCTGGTTCTGCATCCAGTCCATCGAGCGCCTCTCCCCTGGCGGACGCGCCTGGCTGGACAAGAACCCGTTGGTCTTGAGGCAGCCTGCGGTCCAGCCGTTGAGGATGGCGTCCAGGGCGCCGTCGCCGTCGCCCATCCAGGCGCGCGCCGCGCCGATCCAGCCCATCGAGAGGTCGTCGTTCCAGTGAAGGCGCCCGTCGGGGCCCCCGACGGTCACGCGGGACGAGCATCTCCACAGCCGTTCCAAGGTCTTCCTGGCAACCGGCAGAAGCTTCTCCGGCCCTGCCGCCGTAACAATTTCGGAAGGATATATCGGTGAAAGCGTGACCGGATGCGACTGCGGCAGGTCCAGCAAGACCTTGTCGGCGAGCGCGAATTCCCCTTCCGACACCGGAAGTTCCGCCATGTTCGTCAGCAGTTCCGAATAACGGCTTGCATCCTCTTCGAGTCCGAGGGCCTGGGCCGCCTTCGCCGCATCCCTGATCAGCGCGTGAAACGCCGCCAGATCTATGAGCGAGTTCTTTACGAGCCTGCTGTCCGGCGCCGAATTGAATACAGTGTCCTCGCATGTCTTGCTGAGGGGGATGCAGAGTTTTCCGGACGACTTGTCCTCCACAAGATATGCCGAATAGAATTCCGCGACGGCCTTTATCAGCGGCCATCCATAGGTTCTCAGGAACTCCAAGTCGAGCGTGTGCTGGTAGTGCCACCAGGCGATCTGCGCGGTCCAGCCTGAAACGAAGAGCTCATAGCGCCAGAAGCCGACGCCCCAGAATTCGAGGCCGCGGCCGGCGGATGCGAACGGAACCTTCACGCCGGGCAAACCCCAGACGCGCCTGGTTTCCGCCTCCATCTCGGGCAGAACCGAGTGGAAATGGCAGATGTAGGCCTCGGCAAGGTCCACCTGGTTGGCGGCGAAGAGCGGCCAGTAGCACATCTGCGAGTTGATGTTGTTGTGGTAGTCGCCGTGGTAGGGCTGGGCCAGGGACATGTTCCATGCCGACATTAGTGGAACTGGAAAGGAACTGCGGCTGGAGGACGCCATCGTATAGACCATGAAGTGCCACAGGGACGCGAGCAACGGCTCTGGGATGTCCAGCATAGCCCGGCTCCAGCGCTCGTGCCAGAAGATGCAGTGGTCGTTGAAGAGCCTGCCGATGTTCCTCTTCCATGCGCTTTCGAGCGTCCGTTCGGCACGCTTGCGCAGGAAGGCTGACTCCCTGGCCGTGGTGATGGTAAGCATAATCACGGCCGGATCGGCGTCGATGGCAAGCTCCGCCTTGGATGCGCCGCCTGCCTTCGACGGCCTGAACACGCCGCCGCGGACCTGCATGACGGTGACGGCACGGTTTCCGTCGGCGTAGTCCACCTGCTGGACGGCCGAATCCGCAGACCACTCGATCCTCACCTGGCGGAACTCCTCCTTGCGCATGATGTCCTCAAGCGTGGGCTGCGGCCGCCTTTTACCCATGGCCTCCTCCGGGCAGGCCTCTTGCGAGAGAGCTGCGGTGAAACGCCTCCCCTTAAAGCCGCAAATCCTGACCGCGAGGACGTTGGCGTCGTAGTAGACGAACGACTCGATACTGCCGCCTCCCGCCGTTTCCGCCGCATGGGCCGCAGTATAAAGGTCGAGCGTCTGGCGCACGATTTTCATTCCTCCGGGGTCGGATATCGTCAATGAGCCCGCGGGGAGGAAGCACGGGAAATATATGTCGCGTTCGTGTTCCCATTCCTCCTCGTTCAGCCAGTCGAACTCCAGGTTCCGACCCTCCTTGACCATGCGGACTATTTCTTCATGGGTGTGGAATGGTATCACCGGATTGCGGAGGTCGCGGATGTCCGACTTGCTCAGGCCCCAGCGGAACGCGCCGTCAGGCTGCCAGACCATCGCGGCCATGTCGCCGTTCCCCAGCGGCAGCCCCTCGCGCCAGGTCTCCGCGGGCGACTCATAGATTATCCTGTGCGCGCCGACGAGCTTCTCAAGATCGACTTCGACAGGAACCCCAAGCAGTCGTGTCATGCGGTCGCAGTGCCCGCGCGAACCTTCCGCGGCGGCACCCCAGTGCGTATACAATGGACGAGCCATGCTATAACTCCTGAAATCATTATGCAAATATTTTTAAGGGTGATAAGAATTTCTCCATATGCCGTCCGGCGGGCGAAAACGCCGGGTGCGTATGTGCGTCATTTGTGCTCCTGCCGCGCGGCTTGAAGCTCGCGCCGTGCAGGCAGAGCGGAATTTCCTTCCCCGTCTTGATGTCGAAGAGCCAGATGCAGTTGTCCTTAAGATTGTCGTGCCTGCATTCATCTCCGACAATATACCTGCCGTCCGGCGAAATGTAAAAGTGGCTGTAGTCGTGGACACGGCCCAGGTCGGATGGTGGCAGTGGACCGCCGGATCCGTGAGCCGGAGCATCCGCCTGCCCGTGACGGGATCCTTGAAATGGAAAATATTTTCCCGGAATATTTTCCCGGAACTTGCCGCCTTTGGCCATTATCCCTCCACCAGCTCCGCATGCAGATTGAACGCGGCAATTGCGAACATCGCGGAAAAAAGATATCCAGGCAGCAATCTTACTCGGCCTTTCGAGCTCCCGCGGGAAACGCCGATTCTGCGGACGGGTGGCCAAGCCCGGCCGTTTTTCCGCTTATGAAACATCATTCCGCCACGACAAGCCGGAAATCATGGCGTTTGATTTTCAACTGAGGGATTTTCCCGCCCTGGAGCTTGAGGTCTGACGAATCCTCGAGGTCCTTTGCGGACTTAAGTGACTCCCCTACAATAAGTTCAGTGTCTACGTCCGCGGCGGATGGATTTACGGCCGCGACTATTTTGCGGCCGCTGGTCTTGTGCTTGTAGACGCTGATCAGGATTTCCTTGTTAGGCGACGAAGCCTCTTTGGCGGAGCGCCAGTATGGGATCCATTCGTAGGCGTCGTCCAATATTCCCGTCTCCGCGAATTTCGCGAACTGCTTCTTGTCCCATGAGAAGCCGAATATGCCGTTGTCGTGCAGGAGGGAGAGCGCGATGACGGTCCTGGCCCTGGCGTCCTGCCAGCTGATCGGGATGTTCATCACTATCTGGACCGGGAGCCCGGTGTATTTGCCTATGATCGAACGGTACTTGTCCACGCCGTGGGCGTCGAACATGTCGTCGAGGGACGACTCAAGATACATCGACTCCCACGCGTTGATCCTTGAGAGCCAGGGCATGTGGTAGACGGCGCCGGGGGAGTAGACGTTGTTGGTGTTCGGGATTCCGAGCTCGTGGTCGATCCTGGCCACCCTTTCGTAGAACTTCCTTACCATGAATATGTTGCAGCGCGGCTCAGGGACGCCCTCGTCGTTGAGGTACATCGTACCCTTTTCGAGCGAGTTGCCGTTGACGAGCGAGTTCCAGTCCCACCAGTATCCGCCGATACCGGCGTTCTTAGCGCTGAGGTAGAAGATGTAGGCCTCGAAGTCGTAGAAGCTCTGGACGCATGCGTCCTTGAGGTAGACTGCGCGCTGCTCCGGCTCGGGCCAGAGGGGGTTCTTGCCCTTGTCGGTGTAGTGAAGGAGCGATGCGTCGGGGCACAGAGGCGGGTTGGTGGTGCCGACCCATTCGCCGGCGTAGCCCTGGAATTCCGGCTGGAGCCAGCCGATGAGGTCTGCCGCCCTGTATGCGCCGTATTCCTTGCCCTTGACAGGGCCGCCCGTGCCCTGCGGCGGGGCGCCGAGGGGATACGCGCCGGGCGTCTCCGAGCCCTTGTATTCGAACTTCTTTCCCGCCATCCAGCCCTGCCATTCCGAATCGTCCTTCGGGAACACGAAAGTCCCGATGGTGCCCCACCACGAGGCGCCGCCGATGTGCATCCTCTCGCTGTCGTAGGCCATCTCGCGGAATTTCGGAGGAAGCGGCTTCACCGGGACCGCGATGAGGGCGAACCTGAGCTTCCTGGGCTTGGCGATGAACGACTTCCTGTTTATCAGCCTTATCTTGAGCGATGTCACGGCCCCTTTCTTCTCTAATAGGATATGCGGGTAGTTCCTGTCGAGCCAGAAGCCCTCGTAGCTGTCGGTATACCAGTATAGCCCCTTCTCCCCGTTGCCCGCGAACATGATGAACGGCCAGCAGTTGCCCTTGATGTTGTCCCATATCACGCCGTCGGGCATGTCGGCCTTCCAGGGGTTCTCCTTGGAGAAGACCATCGAGCTGTCGCGCGGGCTGTAGGCGTAGGAGACGGTGGCCGCGCCCGCGAGAGGGATTTCGAGTTCGAGGCTCTCGATCTCGGGCTTGCCCTTGGGCGACAGTTCCATCTCGACGAGATACTGGCCCGTGTAGTCCGCCTCGGACTTTATCTTCACCTCGAGGCCTGCGAGCTGTCCCTCGGCGCTTCCTTTAACCCTCGTCGGAACGTCGCTCCTGCTCCAGGAGAACTTCTTTACGTCACCTGCGAGATTCGCAGTTTTCCCCCCGGAAGTGGCGGAGAGCGTCACCGGGCCGGCTAGGATTTCCTGGCCGGCCTCCTTCGCTATGAGGTGGTTTCTTATCTGGGAAGGAAGGCCGTTCTCCCCGATCTCGTAGGTGTTGCCTACGGTGGTGAAGGAGGAAACCTTCGCTTCGACAGGCGTGTATGGCGGCATCACGGTCTCGGCGAGCCCGCCCTTGAAGGACTCGAACGGGTAGCTTTTCTTCTCGAAGGAGTCTTTCCTCGCGACGATGGATTTTCCGTCCGCGTCAAGCAGAGACATCTCCACTTCGTAGAGCCCTTCGCCGAGAGGCGGGAAGCTGAAGACTATCTCGGCGGTGCCGTCGGCCCTGAAGGGGACGGTGTTGCGGCAGATCATGTCGTCCGAATCGTCGAAGTCGAAGGAGAGGAATCCCTCGTCCATCTCGACCGTCGCCGAGAAATATTTCGCCGCCTGGGAGATTTTCGGATCCATGCCGAGTATCCCTATGTCGCTCCTGGCGATCAGCCTGTTGGAGCCGGGCATGTATGCGAACTCGAGCCTGGGCTGCGCCGGCCTCCTGAGGTCCACCAGGTTCTTCACATACCTTTCGACTTCGACGGTGTGCTTGCGGATGGGCATCTCGTGATCGTAGTAGACCTTGCCGGACGCGTCGGCGATCTTGAGGACGACCTTGTTGTCCTTCTTTGCCCCGCCTTCGCCGAGGATCTCCTGGAGCTGGAGCCCCCTGGCGGATATTACCTGCTCCTTCGATTCCCCCTTCTTGATCGGCACCTTGTCAGTCTTTTCGAAGATGTTCTTCCCGTCGGACGAGAATATGGATACGCCGATGCTGATCTCGGCGTCGGAGGGCGAAGAGTTGCAGAGCGCGAACTTGAAGTCGGGATTGCCGTTCATCCAGTCGCCGACGCCGAGGAACTGAACGGCCGCAGCCTGCGAGTCGAAGACGATTTCCGGGAACATGTGGAACTGCAGCCACGAGGCCACCACCCAGGCGAAGTAGTTGCTTCCGGGATCCTGCGCCGAGACAAGCTGCAAGACCCACTTGTCGCCGTCGTTGATCTTCTTCACATCAAGATCCTTCAGCGGTATCGCGAGCTCCTGGTCCCAGTAGTCCTCCGTGAACACCGACTTCACCAGGGCGCCCGAGTCGTATTCGTAGCCCCACTGGCCGATCGAGTAGCGCACCTTCTGGTCGCAGACCATGTCCCAGGGATTGGTCATGAACTTGTAGAAGTAGCCCGATACAGCCTTGTCGCGGGAAGTGTTGCAGATCTCGATCTCGGTGTGGTCGTCGAGCAGTATGGAATCTAGGTAGTTGGGGCTTTCCGCGACGGTCTTAGTCTTGCATTTCGCGCGGAGCGACCCCTTCGGATAGACAGGGTAATGGAACGCAAGATAGAAGTTGCTGTCGTCGTAGGAGACATACCAGACCGGCTGCAGCATCTGCGGGATGGACATCCCGGGATAGCCGAAGTTGATGAAGCCGGTAATCGCCGCCGCGCCCTGCCACTCGTCCTTTCCGATCTTTCCGTCGATGACCGGCGCCTTCGCGGTCTTAGGGATCCTGAGCGTCGTCACCTTCTGCTTCTGATCCTCCGCCGAAAGAATCCCGGCCATGACGAGAATTGCAGCCGCCGCCAACATTGTTCCTCCCACCAGACGCATACGCACCTCCTTTCAGTTCATGGATTGCCTGACAAGTCGGACTCGTCGGACGAGTCGGACAATGATTGCTTTGATCACAAATCTACAGTCTACTTCCGGCCTTGCCGCTCCAGCAGCTCCTCCCTGACGAACATCGGCTTGATCCTCCTGTCGCATGGCTCGCTGTTCTTCGCGTCTATGATCTGCAGTATCATCTCCACGATGTCGTCGGACCTCAGGTCGTATGAAGGGAAGGGGCGGACGCCTATCTGCGACCATGGCGTGTCTCCGACGCCGACATATAGGAATTCCCTGAAGTCGATGGACGAGAACCTTTCGATCTGTTCCATGGCGGCGACGACATGGTAGTCGGAATGCGCGAATATGCCGTCGCCCTCCTTGAGGGCGGAAGCCCATCTGCGCGCTAACTTCATGTCAAGCGCGATCCGGAAAGGATCTTCCAGCATGCATTCGCAGCGGCCCCGGTCCGCCTCCATGAACTTTTCATAGCCCGCCATGTAGCTGTCCCTCGGATTGGACGCGCCCGGAGGCTTCGATGAAATCAGGACGTGCAGCCGGCGGCAGCCCGCGTCCCGCATCCGTTCGAGCGCGTCGAGGCAGCAGAAGCTCCTGTCCACGTAGACTCCGTAGTGCGGGGTTTTCCATACGTTGAACGGGGTTTCCACTACGATCAGCCTGCCGATCTGCGAAACGTGGTCCTCGATGTGTCTGACCGGGATCTGTATGTTGTCGTGGACGATGAGGGCGCGGTAGTCAGTGCTGAAGAACCTTTTGAACCAGCGCGTTATCTCTATATCGCTGTTGCCGAAAGGCACGAGCATCGAGGTCGGTATTTTGCGGTCATAGAGGCGGCGGACTATCTGGTGGCCCATGTCCTCGAAGACATGGCCGCCGAAATTGATGAGCCCCACCGGCGCCGAAGTCCACTCCTCCGAATGGTCGGCCACGAGAATCTTCCGAGGGCTCTTCCTCAGCAGGATGCCTTCCTTCTCGAGCGCCAGGACGGCCGGCATGACGCTCTTGGGGCTTCCCCCGAAGCGTTCCGCCAACTCCGCATATGACGGCAGCTCTTCTCCGGGCTTGAAGCCTCCTGAGGCTATGAAGGCGGCCAGGGCCTTCCTTATATTGTGATGCTGGATGCGCCTGGACATCGTACTCCTCTTTTGATTCCGTATGATTGAAAATAAAATAATTATATTTCTAAGCTAATCAAGCAAGCATTCAGTAAATATATCGCAAATAATATATTATATTTCTTTATAAGAAAGCTTGCGCCGTCATCCTTTCCGCGGTAGCTTTGACTCCACGGAAGCCGTCTTCAGCAACTTAAGCGGACAACACCGAGCTGCTGGTGTATCGTCCAAAGGGCTTCCTCTGACGCCCGAGCCGGAGGGCGTACCGGCAGGATCGCCAAAAGACAAGAATGTCTTTTCACTGAAGCTGAGGTCCGGCGAGACGACTCTTATACACGCATTCCCTGTCGTCCATAATCAAGCAGTCGTTACTTCAAGAGGAATGCGCGGAAATCCTTTGCGCCGACGGTCAGGTCGAGCTTCGGTTTTGCGCCGCCTTCGAACTTGAACTTCATCTCCTCGTCCGAGAGGAGGGGGCGGCCGTCGCAGATGTGCTTCCAGTAGGTTTCGGCGTTGTTCGCACCCCAGGTGGCGTCCTTTTCGGCATCGATGGCTTCTGCGGCGGAATCTGTTCCTGCGGCGGCGCAGTCGATTTGGACCGAGACCTGCTGCTTCGTTTTCGACAGGTTTGATACGAGCAGGAACATCTCCTTGCCGGAGGTGTAGGCTGAGACATATATTTCATTGTCCTGTCCGGGCTTGCAGGAGATTATTTTTGAATTGTCCCAGAAGGGCAGGTTTTTCAAGTCCGGCTTGGCGACGAAGTCCCTGTAATATTTCGGGAAGCTGTTGGCCTGGAGCGCGAATTTAGTGTCCAAAATGATCAGTTGTCCGGTGGCGGAGCGCGAGAACTTCTTCACCTTCTCGACCAGATCGGGCGGGTCGCTGTCGGGCTTGCTCATGTGCCACATGTAGTTCGGCCCCTGCCAGAGCCTGATCGTCCCCCACTGGTGCGAGACGGCGTGTATCCTTTCCATCGAGAACTGTCCGGGCAGGATGTCGGAGTAGTATTCGACAGGGAAGAAGGTCCAGTAGTCGCCGTGGCCGATGTGGTGGCGGCCGATGAACTCCTTGCTGTCCTTGGTGTAGACTTCGCATCCTTCGCCGACGACGGTGGCGGCCTGCCAGCCGGAGAGTTCGGGGCCGTAGAAGCCGTTGCCCCACATGTGGTTCTGCGTGTAGAGGTCGCCGAAGACCTGCGAGACGCGCCTGAACATCTCGCGCTCGCTGAAGATGGTCCAGCCGGGCTGGAGGCGGCCGTCGTCGAGATAATATGCCGTGCCCGAGGCGGTGTTGAAGTTAGGCGACGTTCCGGCGCAGTCGAAGTAGAATCCGTCGATACCGAGCTCCTTCTTGAGGCGCTTGGCGGTCCAGACGATGTAGTCGGTCTTGGACGGCGGGACCATGGTGTAGGGCGCGTAGTTGAAGGCGTCGTGCCATTCCGCCGAGAACTCGGATCGCGTGACATTGCCCAGCTCCCAGAAGCTGGCGTTGATGTGCGGCATGCAGAACTCGCCCTTCTTGTGGCGCATCTCGACGACAGCCCTGAGGCCGGAGATGTTCTGGCGGCGGTCCTCGTCGTCCGCGAGATATGCGCTTCCTGAACCGAAAGGGACTCCGAACTCGCCGACATATTCCTTCGAACGCCAGTCGGCCGGGATGGGCTTGACGGGCGTCGGCATGATTCCGAAGACGATGGTCCGCGGCTTTTCCAGCTTGTAGTCGGACGAGACGAAGTTGAGACGGATTTCGGCCTCGCCCCCTTTGCGGACGACCTGTATGGCTGGCCTGTCGTCGAGCGGAACCCAGCCCCTGTCGTTGTCGCCGAAGATTGAAATGCCGCGTTCGTTGGAGCCGAACCAGACCTGCGGCATGTAGTTGCCAGCCGTGGGGAGCCTGTAGGTGACGTTTTCGCGGACGATGTTGTCCTTCCAGGCGCCCTGGTATGTCTTCAGCGACGAGAATATTTCGCCGTCCTCCTGCCTGAGGCACGTGTCCCACGGCAGCGCGACTTCAATCCGCTCCTCCGGCTTCAGCAGTCCGGGCCAGGCGCCGACGTTCCATGTGAAAAGCTGTGCATGCCTTGACGCAAGCGGTATCACAAGGCTGAAGTTTTTCAGGTCGGCAGTTCCGTTCACAGGCGAATATGTCACTGCGAATTTCGCAGCGCCGTCGTAGTCCATGGCGGCCTCGACTTTGATCCCAATCTCCTGGTTGTTGCCGAGTACTGCCTTGGAAGATGCGTTCCATGCGATTTTCACAGGTTTCTGCAATATTGTCTTGGAGCCGCTGTCCTTGATCTTTGCCGCGCCTTTGGAATCGGCGATTTCGAACCGCATCGGGCCGGCCAGGAGATCGTCGCCCCAGCACTTGATCTGGTCGAAGAGCCCTCCCGCACCGAGCTGCATTTCTCTGCCGACGATCTTGATGGACGGGGTTTTATATTCTACCGGTTTGAACGGTTCCAAAACCACCTTGATTGACGGTTCCTTATATTCAATCGGCGTGAACGGCTTCAATACCACTTCATCCTCGTATTTACCGGCGCCGAGCCATGGGTAGTCCTTGCGCTTCAGCGGCTGAACGCCGGTGCGGAGAATCTTGCCTGCAGTGTCCTTGAAGGCGATTGAGATGGTGTGGTCGCCTGCGCCGACATCCGCCGGAAGGTCCCAGATGAACGGCGTGTCCGGGCTGCTCTGGAACGGCAACTCCAGCCTGGCCACGGTCTTGTCTTTCAAGCTGAGCAGAAGTTCCACGCTCTTCGCGTCCGCCATTTCGCCGGCCCGTGCAAAAGCGGAGCCCATCAGCTTGTTCACTCCGCGCATGTCGACGACAAGTGCGCCGGTGTCCCCGCATTTTTCCATTTTTGTGCCGGGAAGATAGCTCAGATATTCGTTCCTGATCTCAATCGGGTTCAGCGGCCTGCGGAAAATCTTCAGTTCGTCGTATTCCGAGGCAACGCCTGCCCTAAGACCGATGGCGTCCTCGCTGGGCGGAGGGAAGTTCGGGTTCGAAGGTACGTCGTAGACTTTCTGCCCGTTCACGTAAAAGGCCGCGGCCTTCCTGTTCCAGACCCATGCCGCATGCACCCACTGCCATGGCGCAAACAGTTCCTGAGTCGGATAGAGCGGGGCGTGGAAATAATAGTTAGTAGTGCCAAGCGTGTATGGGCTGAAGTAGAGACGCTGGACGCTGATCGCACAGTTGCTTGGCCAGATGAAAGGGCAGTGGACCCTCATCCAGCAGGAGATTGTTCCGGCGGACGCGTTGAAGCTCCCTTTCGACGGCCATTGGATATAATCGCACTTCTTGGGAACCAGCGAAAGCGCCTTGCCCCGGACGCCCGGGACGAGGGCGGCATCCTTGGCGATTGCCCCTTTCTTGCCGCCGGCTGCCATGTCTGCGTCGGCGGTTTCATCGAAGCTGGCGTAGAAAAGAAGATCGGCGTCGGACGGGAGGAACGACTTGTCGGTGCAGAGGATGCGTTTTTTCATCGGGTCAAGGAAGGATTCGTCCGGCTGGGGGACGAAAGCAAGGCTGCCTTCGGTTATCCTCAGCTCGTCTATAAGCCCCTGGTAAGGGACAAAGACATCTTCGCCCTTGTATTTGATTTTCCCGAGGGTTTCATCGGGAACGCGCTCCCATGATTCCCTGTTGTCGTGAGGTGACTGCCGGCATCCGATGCGGATGCTTCCCGGCGAAGGTTCCACTGGCAGGTTGCGCCAGGTGCCGGAAGTCCCCGGGATTCCTCGGCCGTTTATGAAGACGAGCTCCGAGAAGTCGTAATTGGCGCCGAGAAGAAGCGCGACATGCTGCCAGACTCCCGCCTTTATGGAGCCCGGCCCCGCGAGCATGAAGTTGTCGCCTCCGCCGTTGGGCGTTGTCCTGCGGCTGTTCTTCCATAGGAGCGAGCCGTCGTCCATCAGAAGGAGCTGCTGCCAGTGCTGCTCCTTTTCCTTGAATGAGCGGTCGAGGATGACGGCCTGCTTGCCGGCCTCCGGCAGAGTGTCGGGCTTCAGCCAGAATTCGAGGACGAAGCTCTGTGGCGAATTAGCACGCCGGATGTCGAGTCCCCCGCCGGAGAGCTTCAATGCGCCGCCGAACTTGCCTTCGGGCACAAGTGCTGCACCACCGGACACTTGCGCCTCGTTCTTCACGGAGGACGAATCGTCGAGGCTCGCGTCGAAATGGAAAAGGGCGCACGTCGCGGCGCCCGGAGAATACGCCTCCCAGAATCTTGCGTCCTCGGCGAGGCAGAGGACCGACCCGAGAACTCCCGACGCGAAAAGGCATGAGGAAAAAATCGTTAGCCCCCTACATAATATTTCGGCAAATGGATATGTCGAAAAGTAGTTTGCGCGCGCCGCGCGCAATAAACGAACAAGGTGGTTCTCGGAAACTCCGAGTTTGCCGTTTGCGCACGGCGTGCGCAAGCTACTCCGCGCCATAACTGGGCGTTTTTCCCGCAAGGAAAACCTTAGTATCTCTGGCATGCTCCGTCCTCCATTTGGAATTGCCTCAGCCGGACTCCGACCGCTGGCAATAAAAATAATATATTTTATATTTCGTTAACTTGCATATGTATTAATATGGTATATAATCAATAATGTCAAGTAATAAATAATATTATATTTCCATAAAAATTGATGTTTCGCAGGGTGAGTATATATTATGGATATATTCTTGAAAGGAGGGGTGCAGTGATATGATTTCAATCAGTAAAGTATTCCGCTTCACCTTGATCGAGCTTCTCGTGGTCATAGCTATCATCGCCATCCTTGCGGCGATGCTGATGCCTGCCTTGAAGAAGGCGCGCGACCAGGCGCAGTCGATAATATGCACGAGCAACCTCAAGCAGATCGGGACCGCCTGCGCGGTCTACGCCGGCGACTACTGCGACTACTACCCCTTGAGCAACTTCGAAGTCACGTTCAAGCTTCACGACTACGGCTACCTGCCTGGGGACACGCAGCCCCTTGTCGGCCCTGCCAGCAGCAATGTCCAGCTCAGATCGAGCATCGGCTGGTGCCAGACTGCGCTGCTGAAGATCAAGGACAGCGCCTGGGCAAGCTATGAGACTCCGGAGAACATAATAGGCTGCTACCTGCAGTGGGGGCGCTCGACCTACGCAGCGAACGCCACGGGCTCGCACAACGGCGGCGGCTGGGAGCGCTATGTCTGCGACTCGGATCTGAGGCAGGTCAAGCCCGTGACCAGCATATACAAGCCAAGTTCACGCTTCATGATCGGGGAGACGAGGGCCTGGGGCGACTACATCACCGCGTGCGTCCCGTATGTGGACCACGCGTTCATGTTTCCACACGGCGGCGACAAGACATCCAACCTTATCTACGGAGACATACATGCTGACGTGATGAAGATCTCGCAGTGCTACCCGTCGTCCGGGAGCGTTTGGTATCCCGGCAACCTGCCTTACGCCACGCCCAATCCTTGAGCGCGGCTTCGCCGACTACTCGTAGATCCACTGGTTGATGTCCGGGAAGAGGGGCTTGTATTCGCTGTGGCCGTCGACATATAGGACGTTGATGCCCTTTGAATGGACCGGCAGAGGCCAGGAGCTCCACCTGTTGTTGTTGTAGTTGCAGGTCACCCTTGGATCCATTGAGATGTCGCGGAGGCATGCGTCCGCGAACAGGGACTTGTTGCTTGGTTTCTTGATCCTGTCGATCTTCACCTCGCCCGGATTCGGAGCGTCGGCCCAGTAAGTGAGCACGATGTTCACATTGTTCGTGGTGTCATACATGACCTGCGGCCGTGCGGGGCAGAGGGCGTTGGATGTGGTGAGGAGGCTTGCCCCGTAGCCGGCATCTCTCACCACATAGCTCCATATCCGGCCTGTCGGCCCGTCATAAATTATGGGAAGGACGCCGTTGATGTCGTCGGCGTAGTGGACAGTCACCTGGAAGTGCTGCTTGTGGATGTTGACGCATGCTATGGCCTTCGCCTGGTCGCGCGCGCCCTTGAGGGCGGGAAGAAGCATCGCTGCGAGTATCCCGATTATGGCTATCACGACAAGGAGCTCGATGAGAGTGAAGCATCTCTTCATTGTAATGCCTCCCAATACCTAAAATATTATATCATAACAAGTTGTCGATTTCAAGTGCTCTTCAGTACTCGACCACGATCGTCTTGTAGTCATGTGCCCGGCAGTCGAAGCTGATTTCCCCAGTGCCCTTGTCCATGTGGACGGGCTCGTAGATTACCGGATAGTGCTTGTTGAGCGTCTGAATGGCGCGCTGGGGGTCGTAGACGTTCTTGATCTTGACGGGGTCGATGCCGAGCGCCTTGAAGCTGATCTGGAACGCGACTTCGCGCATGGGGGGCTCCTTCGCGGTGTTAAGCGCGGCGATGAGCAGGCGTTTCGTCTCCTTGCTGTCCTGCTGGCGGACGTAGAAGGAGACGAGCGCGCCGGGATCCTGTCTGACGAGGCACGGCGCGTTCCGCCAGTATGGGATGAACTCGACGTCGTCCTTCCCGCGGAACGGGGCGAGCGCCATGTCGTCGGAGCGTGCCTGCTCGTACCAGATTCCGTGCGCGTTGGCGGTGCCGTGGATCATCAGCGTCCCGTAAGCGTTGCGCCAGCGGAGCATGTCTACGCCGCCGCGGTAGCCGTATTCCTTCTCCTTCTTCGCGCGCTTGTCCTGCATCTGGACGAGGCAGAAGTTGTCGCTGCCCCACTGCTTGCTGCACATGATCTGCATCGCCTCTATGCCGGGCTCGAGGAGGTAGTCGCCGGTGTCCTTGCTCATGCCCTCGCCGAAGAGCCCCCAGTTGAGGAAGGCCGAGAAGAGCGGCATCGCGACACCGTTGTCGGATGTGATGACAGGCTTCTTGTTGACGGTTGCGGCGACAGCGTAGCGCTTGAGGAGCTGGCGCTGGAGGCGTGCCATCCAGCAGCCCTGCCAGCGGCCGTCCGGCAGGAAGTAGCCGTGGCCGGGGAGCTCCGGATCCTCGCCGATGTCGCCGGTGACGAGGTTGTCGAAGTAGCAGCCGCCGTAGGAGGGGCAGTTCTTCAGTGCGAGGTCGTGGTAATAGACGCGCATGTCGTTGTAGCTCTGGGATACGGCGCAGCCGAGGTAGCCGAATTCTGCGGCGGACTCGGGCTTGGAGGCGTCCAGGCCGGCGGGCATCCCGTCTATGTAGAGCGGCCAGTTGTCGTCGGGGCGGCCGAGGCTGAAGCGGCTCCACTCGCCGCGGTATGTCCCGCCCATGATTCCCGGCTCGAGCCACGGCGCCGACTGCCGGTCGGAATACGGGCCGAGCACTCCTATTCGTTCATTTTCAGGCACTTGAGCGCCGTCGAGATATTTGTTCAGCGCCTCGTTGAGCTTGTCCCACGGCATCCTGATGTCGGGGATGAAGGAGTAGCTCCTGCCCCAGGTCGGGATCGGCGGGCAGAGCGTGTTGCTGCGCGCGAACTTCAGGCTTCCCTTCGGGAACTTGTCGGTAACGGATTTGGGGTGGAATCCGAGGATCGGCCTCACGGGAGTGGCCATGAACCCGAAGGAAAGGGTGAAGGGCTTGTCGATGGTCACGGGATACTGGATCATCTGGACCAGAAGCTGGATGTCGCCGGTGGCCGGGTCGCGGACGATCTGGTGCGTCGGGATGCGGGCGAGGCGCTTCCACGCCTGGTCGCTCTCGAAGTAGAACGCCAGCCCGCGGTCGGGATCGCCGATCCACATGTAGAATGGCAGAGGCATGGCGATGTCGCCCATCGTGCGCTGCGGCTCGACCATCAGGCTGTCCCAGACCCGGCCCTGGCCTGGGGGGATCCCTCCGCAAAGGTTTTTCGCCGCGCCGCGTCCGTATGCGTTGTAGAGTTTCGCGAATTTCGCATTGAACGGGATTTTCAGGCCGAGGCCGCTTGTCTCGGCGGACTTGGCGTCCTTCGGCGAGATTTCGATGTCATACCAGGAGTAGCCGTCAAACTCATAAACCCCTTTGGCCTTGAAGGTCAGCGGGCCGGCAGTTCCTTCAGACTCGAATTCGGCGGCGGTGTCCTTGGTTTTTGCGAACTTCGCAGGCGCGTCGAATTTCAAATCATGGGAGCCGCCCGGATCGGTTCCTGTGTAGAACGAGATCGGCGCGGAGAGTATTTTCTCGTCGAGCGCCGTGATCTGCGCGGGAAGGCCGAGCGGCCCCAGCTGGTAGTCGCGCAGGATGCAGGAGACCGTCTGATCCTTGACCTGCACCGCGGTGTATGGCGGAACCAGGATATCGTCCATTCCAATCTTGTTGCCCTCCCAAGGAAGGGGTTCGCGGAACCATTCCTTCTCCTTGCGTTCGAGCTCCTTGCCGTTCTTGTCGAGCACGGACATCGCCAGACGGTATTTCCCGGCGGGCATCTCGTCCACCGGCACTCTGACCTCGATATATCCGCTGACATTTTTTTCGGAACGCCCCTTCCCGATCTCCTTTCCGCCGAAGCTGACGGACATTTCCGCAGCTGCCACATCCTTTTCGTACTGTGTGCCAAGGATGTCGGCTCGCCCCCAGAAAGTCTTCGTGGTTATGTAAGGTGAATAGCGGAATCCCATTCCGGAGTCGAAGACCTTGACGTTATAGAGCTCCTCCTGCTTCTTGTCCCATGCGAGGAAGGAATGGCCGGCGTCGTATATGACCTGCGTGTCGTCGCCCTTGCCGGTCGTTATCCTTATGGAATACTGGTTGACCTTGGGGTCGAGTTCGAATTCCGTTTCCGGGACCGGGATTTTCACGACCGCACCCTTGGCCACGGTGATCTTCCCGGAGACATCGATTACCTTTTCCGCCAGCGCCTCCTCCTTGCGCTGGACAGTTATCCTGTAGTCGGCGTCCAGCGCCTCGCGTCCGCCGACGAGGTCGACCGCGAGCTTCGACTTGCCGGTCATCAGGGATGTGACGCCGTGGATTCTCGCCGCGGGCAGCGTGTCGGTGAACTTGGTCCACACCGGTGCGTGCGTGCTGGACCAGCTTGTCCAGAACATCGGCTTCTGGAATGTCCTGGTGACGCTGAAGGCGTATGTTCTGCCGTTCTCGAACTTCTCGAGGCCGATGGCCTTCGCGGGCACTGCGAACTCCGCAGTCCACCATTCGGGAGAGATGCCGTTGGCCATCTTGATGTCCCAGATGCCGGGCCAAGGCGAGCTTTCGAAGAAGGAGAGGTGGCGCGAGCCGTCCCTTGTTCCTGCCGAGTTGTAGAGGCCGTAGAAATAATGGTAGCCGTCGGCGATCTTGCCGGGCTCGATGTCGGCGGGCCAGAGGCCCATCTCGATGGTGTCGTCCGCGAGGATGTTTCCGCCGCGGACGCCCTGGCGCGTGAAGTTGTCGAGGCGGCGGCCCGCCGGATAAATCCGGCTTTGGACGCAGATGTAGAGATTGCCTTCGTCCCACTGCGCCATCATCCTGACTTCGCGCTGCGATAGGTTGGCGGGCCAGGCCTGGGTAAGCGTGAATCCGTCCGCAAGCATCGCCTTGTCCCATTCCCCGGGCGAGGCAACGCCGTCTATCGCCGGCGCCTTCTCCGCCTTAGGGACAGCCGCAGCTGTCACGAGGGCCGAGACTTCGTGCGCCGCGAGCAGAGAGGCCAGAATCGACACCGCAAGAAGAGATTTGGATTTCATGAGCTTCCTCCTTAATAGTAGGCGGTCAATAATGACTGCCCACGGTAAGCTTATTCGAGGATGAGGAGCCTGAAGTCGTGGCCTCCTGCGAAGATTCCGCATTCGAGCGTGTCTGTCTTCGGCTCGGGCATCCATGGCTTGAGGCCGGTCTCGAGGTCGCGTATCCTCATTGCCCTGGCGTTCGCCTTGTCGCCGAGGAGCGCCTTGGGGCGGAGCATGATTGTGCCGTCAGTCGGAGTCCTGGACATGTTGCCGACGGCGACCATGATCTTGTTTTCCGGCAGAAGATACGCGGTGACAAGGACATCCGCGTCGGGGGAGACGGCCTTGAATTCCGCGAACTCCGCAATTTTCTTCTCCCAGTGGCGGACGCTTGTTACGGAAGGATCGAAGAATCCTTCCCCGCGCATCTTCGCGAGGACTATGTTCCTGAGCCCGTCGTTGAAGCCGTAGCCGCCGAAGTCGTTGAGGAGGCAGACCGTCATCGCCGCGCGGTGCGGCCTCGGGTCGGCGAACGGGTTTTCGAGGCCGAGCTCGTAGAAGTTGGACCTCATCTGGGCGGTCGTGCCGAGGTGTTTCCCGGAGACGGTCATCCAGAAGTCGCGCGGAGCGCCCTCGATGAGGTTGACGTTCCTGCTGAACATGTAGTAGTAGCCTTCGACGAGCCAGGCGCCGGTGAGGAAGGAGCCGTAGTAGCCGTCGGCGTAATGCCACTGGATCGGTTCGACGTTGTTCTGCCATGCGATCTGGTAGAGGCGCTTGTACATTTCGCGCATCGCGCAGAAGTTGAAGGACGGCTGCCTGGTCCCGTCGTCGCGGACGTAGCCGAATCCGAGTTCGGGCTTGTAGATCGGCCATATCGTGTCCATGTCCCACCAGAAGCCGCGCAGCTTGCCGAACTTCACTCCCTGGTCGTAGTAGTAGGCGCGGCAGTCGACAAGGCTCTTCACGGTGTCGCCGAGGACGTAGCCGGAAATCTTTAGCTCCAAATTGTCCTTGAACTCCAGCCCGGCGGCGTTTTTGAAGGTGCCTTCCTTGGTGAGGAGGTTGAGCTGCTGCCTGCCCTTTGTGAACTTCATGTAGTCGGAATCGCCGGTCCACTCGCCGGCGTAGGTCGGGAAGCCCTGGAGGCCGGGGCCGATCAGGTTTGTCGCCACGTATAGCGCCCTGGACGCCCAGTCCCACTTTGAGAAGGCCTCCCACTGCTCCTTGGTGTCGTAGCCGAAGGTGTAGTAGCCGTCCGCCCAGCCGCCGTGCCCCCAGATGATCTGCGGTCCCCATTCGATCTCCCTTTTGTTGGCGGGCATGGGCTTTGCCGGGACGGCCTGCAGGACAAACTTGATTGTCCGGGGCGCTGTGATCTTGGACTGCTTGTTGACGAGCAGTTGCGTAAGCCTGATCTTGCCTTCCGTCGTCCTTTCAATCCTGCCTGAGGACTTGGCGTCGTCGAGGATCCAGCCCTGGTCGCTGTCGCCGAACCACCAGAGCCCCTTGTCTGGGTTTCCGATGTAGACCGCGGGATTGAACGTCCCTGCGACTCCCGGGATCGGCCTGGTCTGGGCGCTGTCCCAGATTACGCCCTTCATGTCGTCGTTGATCCTGAAGGTTCCGCCTCCGGCGTAGTTCGAGCCGCGGAAGACCTTGGCCATGTTCACGAATTCCTTGAAGTCCGCGACGAAGTTAAGTGAATCTACCGCGGCTTCGCCGGCCTGGGGTGCGAGCGAAAGCTCGGTGAAGACGGTGCCGTCGTATTCGAGGGTGTTTTTAACGGTGAAGAGAATTCCGGCGCCTTCCGACTTAGCGGTCCACGAGACCTTGCCGTTCTTCTTGTCGCTCCAGTCCAGGCTTTTCGGCGTCAGTTGGACGGGCTTTCCGCCGGCGTATAGCTCGAGCCTGATCGGTGCGGAGAGCAGTTCCTCGCCGTCGCTCGTGATCGACTCCGGCCAGCCGAGATCATTGATCTTATATGTCCTGTTTAGGACTGAAAGGGCCTTGTCCATGATCTTGATTGGTTCGTAAGGGGAGGGGACGAAGGAGCCGTCGTCCTCGCCGGCACGGCATCCTTCCCACGCCTGCTTCTTGACTGGAAAATCGAAGCTGCGCGAGTCTATCTCCTTCCCCGATGCATCGAGCAAGGTTTCCTTGACCGTCCATTTCCCTTCGGGGAGCGGCGCATCGCATTTCGCCTCCAGCACCGCCTTCCTGTCGGATATTTTCATGGTCTTGTCGAAGCCGGCCTTCCCCGCTGCATCGACGATCTTCAGGTTCCAGCTTTCGGCCTTCTGGTATTTCTCGTCGAGCCCGTCTATGTCGAGGTTGACCTTTGCGCGGACGACGCCGACGGACGCGTAGTATGCGGCGTCCCATGTGTAGTCGAGCTTGGCGTCGCGGTAGTCCTTGACGTGCTTGAAGTTGGCCGTGACATACTTCTCGTCCTTGGGCACGAGGGTGATGAACTGCTGGTAGATGACCTTCGGGCCGGGCGGCTCGGGGGTGTCGTCGCCGCGCCTTTTGCCTTTCTTGGCGGCCGCGGGTGCGCTTCCGTCGAGCCATGCCGTGATTGTGAGCGAAGTCTTGCCGTCGGGTGTCACCGGCAGGTCGGGTTTCTTCACCGGCACTGAGGCCTTCGATTTCGGCTCCATCTCCACCGTCTTGCTGAAATAGAATATCTCCTTCGCGGCGTCCTTGGCGGTGATGTTGACGTTGACCTTCTGCTTCGAGTCCGAATGGTTGACGAGGCCGATGACGGCGTCGAGGTTTCCGGCGAGCGGCTCGCCGAGCTGCTCAAGCCGGGCCGAGACAAGCTTCGAATGGAAGGTCACGCGCGGCATCAGATCCCAGCTCAGCCAGTCCTTGCCGCCCCACATGAAGAAGTCGGAGCTCTGGCAGTTGTATGCGCGGACGATCCACATTATCCAGGTCTCCCAGTCCTCCGGGGCGGACTCTTCGCTCATGTTCTTGAACGGGATGGACATCTCCATGTCCCATTCCTTGTCCGAGAACTGGTTTTTCACCATGGCGCCGGCGTCCCATTCTATGCCCTCCTGGCCGACGCTCGGCTGCGCGCGCTGGTCGTAGAGGGAGCCTCGGTGGTTGCCCATGAACTTGTAAAAGTGCTTCTTGAGGGCGGCGGCGGGCTCGTCGGTCCTGCTGAGCTGCAGCTCGAAGTGGTCGAGCATCACCACCGACAACTGGTCCTTCAAGTCCTTGCAGTCGGTCTTGAGCTGCGAGCCGGGCGGGAAGTTGCGGGATCTCATAGCCACGTAGAGGTTCTCGTCGTCGTACATGAAGTAGAACCAAGTGGCCTGCTCCTCCGGCAGGACTTCCGAGCTGAAGCCGCCGTTGTAGCGGGCGAGGCCGGAGATCAGGGCGGCGCCGGCCCATTCGTCAACGCCGATCACGCCGTCTATTGCGGGGGCCTTGTCGGTCCTGGGGATGAAGAGCCTGTTGTGGCCGGGGAACGGCGGCGCCTGCGGCTGCGGATTAACATCGGTGGCCGGAGACGGCACGGCAAGGACTGCGGCGCAGGCGAACGCCGACGCGAAACTGATCCGGCTGGCAAGGGACATGGTGCTTCCTCCATGATGTTGGTGTCTTTTCCGGCGGTCCGGCCCATTGAAAATAATGGATGTAGTCCATATCAACCATAATAGCCCGGGAAATGCCGAATTCAAGCGCGCTCAGTCGGAAAAATGAAAATAATCTGCACATGCCATTGACGCGCGATGGGATTGGCGTATAATAATGGATGATATGGATGATATGGAGATTTGAATCCTAAATGCCGAGGAAGGCTGAAAAGATAGACCCGGAGCACCTTGAGGAGCTGAGGAGGGACGTCGCGGTTGACCCGATGCTTCCCGAGCCGCTTCATGCGCAGATCAGCCGGGGGCTGCGGCGCTGGCTGGGAAGGCGTTCGCCCGGTGACAGGATGCCGCCGGAGCGGCTTGTCGCGGAATTGATCGGGGTGGACCGGATCACGTTCAGGCGCGCCCTTAGGGACTTCGTGCGGGACGGGATACTTGCGCGGCGCGTGAGGGGGACGTTCATAATGAGGGTTCCGGACGACCCTGCGCATGCACGGGACGGGGGGGCCGAGGCGGCGCATCCGTTCGCCCTGATGTCCCCGGGTAGTATTCCCGCCAAGTTCCCGCTGAAGGTGGTCCTGTACGAGAACCTTCCTCAGCAGCGCTCGGCCTGGGAGAAGGCGGTGTCCCTGTTCAACCGGAGGAAGCCGGGTTCGCGCCTTGAGATATCCTGGCTCCCCTCCAGCGTGGCGACGGAGAAGGGCTATTCGGAATATGTCCGTTCGGAAAGGCCGGATCTTGTCCAGGTCGACGCTTCGATGGCCGCCCGGATGTCTGCGGACGGACTGCTTGAAAGGCTTCCTCCCGGGCTTGCGGCGCAGATAACCGGTGGAGGATTCCACCGTCCAGCAGGAATTATGGACGGACTTTATCCGTTCGCCGTGCCGGTGCATCTCAGCATGTGGGCTTTTCTCTGGAACAGGAAACTTGCGGGGGATGCCGGCCCGGAGCTTCCGCCGTCGGCTGATGTCGAGACGGCGGTGGACGCCATGCTCCGCTTTCAGCCCCGCGGCGGTACGGCGCTTCTTTCGGCGCCTCAGAACCTTCTGCTGGCGGCCGGGATTCCTCAGATGCCGGCGAAAGGCGGGCTCGGCCCGTATTTCAGGCGGATTCTCCGGCCTTTTGCGAAGTTCGCGGCGGCGGCGGGGGATGTCCTTGCGCCTGAAGCGTTTCCGTTCTCCTCCGTGATCGATTTCGCGGAAGGCAGGACCGTCTTTTTCGCGGGGAACATCACCCATCTCCTGCTTCATTCACCGGCGGGCGTTTCCCGGAACTGGACCGGCGTCCCGCTGATGCCGCTCCGAGGGAATCTGCTTCCGATAAACTGCAGCATGATGGCGGCGGCAAAAGGCGGAAACAGCAGGTCGGCGGAGTTCCTCTCCTTCCTCGCCGAGCAGGCGGCGCAGTCGCATTTCCCAGAGTCCGGAGTGAATTTCTGCTTCAGGAAGGACGCCAACGGCGCGATGATGAGGACCTTGGGCGCCTCCTGCCCGGAAGCCGCGGCCGGGTCGTTGAAGCTTCATGTCGTGGATCCGTCCGTGAACAAGGAGTGGGTCCCCTTCATAGAAGATGCCGTCTGGCACGCCGCAGTGGAGATTGCGGAGGGCCGGACAACCCTTGAAGCTGCGGCCGCTCTTCTCGCCAATTCCGCGCGGTCTTCAGGACTCTGCAGGAGATGCGCCCGGCCGTCAAATGCAAAAAACTAGTTCCGCGCTATCTTGCTTCCTTTGACGCGTTATAATAGGCGAGAAGGTATCGTCCGGATTGACGGACAGTTTTGTCGGTCAGTAACTTGATGGAGGGCGAAGGCGCGCTGAGCCGCCCTCGGGACTCAGAGTTGGGAGAAGCGGTTGAGGACGCCTCAACCCTCCACCGAAAGGAATCAAGATTCAGGAGAGGGGCCATCTGCGAGATTCGCAGTTCTGTCGTTCAGAAACTCGATGGAGGGCGAAGCCGTGCTGAGCCGCGGTTGAGCTTGGCTCAACCCTCCGGAAGACGACAAAGATAACGACAAAGTTCGCGGCAAAGATGGGCGAGTTTCAGAGGAAGGGAGACGGCGGAATGCAGGCGCGGACGATGGAAAAGATGCGGAAAAGGGAGGCCGGAGGACTTATGAAGTCCCGGATGACAGAGCTTCTTTTCGCGACGGGGATACCTCTCGCCGGATTCATGGGTTCCGCCGCTTCGGCCGCGGACTTGCAAAGGCTGCTCTGGTTCCTTCCGGTCCTGCTGGCCGCCGGCTGGCATGTGATTTCGGTCAACGACAGATTTTTCAGGCCGGAGCGGGCCCGGTCCGGAAAACTTGGCGAGTCCTCCACCTTCATATCCTTCTTTCTGGTTCCGCCTGCGGTCGGATTCACGCTCATGAATGCCGGGATGTTCGCCGCGTTCGTTGTCATGCTGCTGATAATCCTCAACTGGGACATCTATTCGATCTCAGGGAAGCGCGGATGGCTGAGCGGCCTCGCCCACAACTTCGCCGGCGGAGGACTGCACTACCTGCTCGGCGCCGCCGCCGCATCCCAATCGTTTACGCAGAGGACCTGGGCCGAGGCCGTTTTTTTCGCCCTGGCGATGACCTGCGGCGCGATGCACCACGACGCGGCCGACTTCCCGGAGGATCTTGTTAACGGCTACGAGACCGGTGCCGTGAAGTTCGGCTACGAAAGATGGTGGCAGCTCGGGATAGTTCCGATGGCGCTGTCGCTGCTGTTCCTCTACTGCGCCGAGCGTGAATTCGCAGTCTGCTTCGGGCTCGCCTGCACCGCCTATTTCACCGCATACATCGCATTCTCGTCCGGAGCGTTGGGAGGGCTTCAGTATGCCTTGTTCCGCAAGGCATGCAGGATAATCTTCGCATTCTGCGGCCTGGCGTATGTCGGGATAAAGGCAATGCCGCTGTTCCTCCTCTGAAACTCGCCTCAAGTAACGCAGACATTCCTGTCTGCGGCATCGCAGGTAGGAATACCTGCG
>CAZWRV010000072.1:0-32796 GCA_964636325.1 uncultured Victivallaceae bacterium
CATAAGTCGTTGATTATCAACATTTCAATTTTTCCAACTGTTTAAAACGAGTTTGGAAAAAACGTTTTCCAAGTCGCGCCGTAAGGGACTAATCGTCTCATAATAATATGAACACCACCGACCTTGCGTCGGCGGTGAACATGACGGGGGAGCAGGTTGGCAATTTCCCTGCTGAATCCCCAGCCATGTTCATCGCCGGGATGAACCCGCCGGTGCCTCTATACAATTTCGAGACGATCAGTAACGCAGACATTCCTGTCTGCGGGATCCCAGGTAGGAATACCTGCGCTACTTCCGACCGACAAAACTGCGACCTTCGCAGACGGACACTCCTCTGAAGCTTGACGACCAGGCTTATCCGGCATTTCCCACGTCCATAAACGACGGCAAGCGTCTTGAAAACTTCATTTGGCGCATATATATTTCCCGTCTGATAAATGATAAAAGGGGCAACAACTTTAATATTGCATCCAAGGAGAACAGAAATGACTAAGCATGCGAGCTTGAAGAGCGGCGGCGGCATCAAGGCGAAGAGGAACGTCCTCAAGCGCTTCGAACGGATTGACATAATGAGGAAAGACGGAAAATGGAAAGACGGGATGAGGGCCACCGGCCTGCCCAAGACCAAGGTCGTCCAGTGATTTCAGATTTTCCGCCCCTGCTGCCGCGTGAATTCGGCAAACTGCGCACTTTTGCTGAATTCATACTTGATGCTTGACAGGGCTAAAGGCGCCGGATCAGGCCCCTGCCATTTCATGGAGTTCCGCAGGAAAATCTGAATCGGGCATGAGTATTTTTGCAGGGACGGATCAATCGCGGAGGACGGGTTCCATGAAACGCCTAAAGATAATGCTTCTCGCAGGATCGGCCATGCTTGCCTTCGCCTCGGCGGGCTTCGCAGGCACGGTGGTCTTCAAGGACGGTTCCTCAATCTCCGACGCCGAGATTGTCAGCATCAACGACGGCGCGATAATCATCCAGAAGGACAACAAGAAGAAAAGGTATCCTCTGGACAGCATCGCGTCCTATTCCAAGACGAACACTTCCGCCACGGGCGAACAGACCGAAGACCTCGCCCCCTACAAGGTGTCGATCATCGACATCAAGGTCCCGAAGACGGGGGAGGACAAGGAAGGGAACACCGAGGAGTTCGTCATCAGCTACAGCATCAGCAAGGAGAAGTCCGAAAGCAAGAGGATCAAGGTCCCCTACTTCTACCTCTACGTGCTTATCTCCGGCGACAACGAGACTGATGAGAGGAAAATCCTCAGGTTCCTCTGGCCCGACAAGGCAAAGCCCAAGGGCGGAGGCTACGACGTCCCCGCCATAATGGAACGGGTCCAGGCCTTCGACAGGATGACCTGGGGCGACGACGAGGACACACCCTCACTCGACAACAAGATCACCGGCCGCGAAGTGTCATTCCCTCTGAAGAAGGTCGGCAAGCGCCATATCCTGGCATACCACCTCGAAATCTGGGGCAACACCGAGAAGATCGCCGAGAAAAGCGAGGTCATGACCCAGGTCAACCTCAATCTCTCAGGCAACCTCAAGGTCGGCAAGAACTGGTGGGAGCGCTATTAAAATTTTCCGCCTGGAAAATTTTAATCTTCAGTCTGGCACTCGATAGTCGCCCGGCAGACCGTATGAATTCAGCAAGCTACGCCCTTTTGCTGAATTCATGCTCCGCAAGGACGGACGAGCATCTTTGGGGCGTAGTTCACTGAATTTACGCGGTCAGAAGCCGGCCTTGAGGGAGAGCGGAGCGATGGAGGCGGCCCTTCCGGTGCCAGGGTCGTAGGAAATGACTGCGGCGTCGAGCCTTATGTCCTTTTCCACGACCGGAAGCTTGGTCGGCATGCCCGTTGTGAACTTCCTGAGGACTGCCGACACTTCCCTTCCGAGTATTGAATCCTCCGAGCCGACCATTCCGACATCGGAGATGAAAGCCGTGCCGCGGGGGAGTATCTTGGCGTCGGCGGTCTGCACATGCGTATGGGTGCCGACGACCGCGGTGACCCGTCCGTCGAGGAAATGCGCCATGGCGGCCTTTTCGCTGGTGGCCTCGGCATGGAAGTCCACGATAATGCATCTGACGGTGGGGGGGAGGCCCGTTATGATCTTGTCCACGGTCTCGAACGGGCATGCCGATTCGCCCTTCATGAATATTCGCCCCAGCAGGCTTATTACTGCGACCTCCCCGCAGGCGGGGTTCCTGAATATTCCGAATCCCCTTCCCGGCTGTTTGGGGCTCAGGTTCGCGGGGCGCAGGATGTTGGAGATGCCCCTTATCTCGTGCTCGAAGCTCTTCTGGTCCCAGACATGGTCGCCGGTGGTGAAGACGTCGACCGAAGGCAGTTCGGACACGCATGCGGCGGTGACGCCGGCGCCGCCGGCGATGTTCTCCACGTTCGCGACGCAGAAGGAGCATCCGTGCCTGCTCTTCAGTTCCGGAAGCATTTCGCCGACGGCCCTGCGCCCTCCCTTTCCGACCACGTCTCCTAAAAATAGAATGTTCATCCTAATTGCCGCAGTTGAAAATATGCTTTATAAATTAACACTCTGCAATAAGGCATTTACATATTTAGAGGCTTTCACCCAATGAGTGAAAGCCAGTTCCGGCATATTTTCAACCCGGGAGGGTTGGCCGCATTCGCCATATCTACTTCGTTAGCTTCAACTTGCAGTGGTCACCACAGCTGCGTCTTGCTGCCTTGCAGCTACGGCAAATGCGGCCAACTCGGCTATTAGGTTCATGGTTTTCACTTCGCCGAGGGGACGGGGAAGCCTTCCTTGGACAGGTTGCAGCCCCAGCCCTGCTTCCTGCCGGGAGAGTCTTCGCGCATGGTGAAGTTCTTCAAGTTGACAGACGCAAAGTCGCCCATGCCGTCTTCGCGGGTCACGACACGGACGACTCGGCCGCCGCCTCTCATGCCGTGTCTATTCTCGCGTGCGGCGGGCATCTCCTCGAAGCTGGGCTTCTCCTTGAAGACCTCGCCGGACTTGTGGAACTGGCAGATGTCCTTTAGGGCGCCTATTTCGTTGCAGAACTTGCCGGACTCCTCGTAGTAGCCGATGCTCTTCTCCCCGTATACCACGCTGTTCGCGATCTTGAGCTTGACCCTGTTCGAGCTTGTGAACCGGAAGGCGGCGCCGCCGGAGTAGACGACCGACTTGTCGATGGACATCTCGCCCCCGCCGAGACTGAAGGATTCGCCCCCGTTGGAGCAGGTGCAAGAGCTCAGAAATATCTTCTTGCCGTAGCTCCAGACGCAGAAATCCTTTATGAGGCAGTTGTCGAATACGATGTCGGCCTTTCCGTCGCCGCCTGTGCAGAATGAGCCGACGATGCAGTCCACGGCGGTGAAATCATTGTTGCATTCGATGCGTTCGACCCAGAGGTTCCTGGCGGAGCAGTTCTTCGCGACTATCTCGATGTTGGCGTCGCACAGCTTGCCTGGCTCGCCCTCGATCAGGCATCCGTCCGCGCTGACCACCAGATCGCTGTCATACCTGCCGGGGCCAAGGAATAGAACACCCCCCTTCTTGAGCGCGGACATCGCCTCCGCAGGCCGCTTGAACTCGCCGCCGCCCTCCGGCGAGCATTTGATGACGTCCTGTGAGGGCTTCGTTCTCGCCGTCTTTGCGGACTTAGCTGCCGCGCCCTGCCCGAAAAGGCACGGGCATGCGAGGACGGCGGCCGAAAAGAATATGCTCAGGCAAAAGACCCGGCCTAGGCCGCATAGAACGGGAAAGACCGTCGGTGACGTTGTTGGGCGGTTTGTCATAAGTCTGTATTTCCTTCCGAACGCCGATGCCTGAAACTTCCAATCCTAATCGTGCTCCGGAGCATGGTGTCCGCGGCATCAAGGGGGAACCAGAACCCCGTCGGCGTTCAGGCTGGCCCCAAAGCCTTCCTTCCTGCCGGGAGAATCCTCCTTTAAAATCCAGTCAGCCAAGTTCATAATCCCTGAGGGGTAAACGACCTTCCTCGTCCAGCCTTCCCGGTAGGAGGTGTCGTATTTAACATCGAAGACGGCCGTCACCGACGGCTCCTTGTCGAAAAGCGGCTTTTCCTCCAAAACGTTCTTCTTCTTCATAATGTTGGCCTGGAACCTCTGCTTCTTGGCGTCGTCCATGGTCTTAGCTATTTTTCCGGAGGCTATGTCCTTTGCGAATCCGGCGTCGCCGTAGACGACGCTGTTGTCTATGTCGATTTTCGGCTTGCTGGTCCCCAGCATGAAAACAACATCCTTCGCGTAGAGCACGCATTTTTCTATCAGTATCTTGCTGCCGTGCATTAGGGCGGCGTTCCCACCGTTGCATATGGTGCAGCGGTTAAGCTCTATCGACTTGTTGTAGGACATTATGTCCAGCGCGCCGATGCAGCAGTTGTCGAACACGATGTCCGCCTTGCTGTCCTTTTCGGACATGAAATATTTCACGGCAGAGTCCACCAGCGTGATGTCGAGGTTGCATCGTATGGTGTTGCAGAAGAGGTTCCTTACAAAATAATCCTTGCCGGTAAGCTCCAGATTGATGTCGCATCTCTTGCCCGGCTCACCCCCTTCGATGGTGATCCCGTCGCAGGAAATCACCATTTCGTCCATATAGGTTCCCGGCATCAGCTTCAAAGTCATGCCTTTCTTAAGTGACGTAATGGCTTCCGACGGCTTCTTGAACTCGCCTCCGCCCTCCGGGCTGCATTTGATGACTTCCCCGGAGGTCTTAGCCCTGGCGTCCTTTACGCTCTTCATGGCGCCGCCGCCAAGCGCATTGGCCTCATACGCAAAACCGGAGATGAAAATTGACACGATTATTGCTGCAGGAAAATTCATGTTTTTCATGGCATGCGCCTCCCAGTCTGTTATTTTTCAGTTTTAGCGAATATACACGTTTCCGCACTTTTTTCAAGCTTGCCGCCATGGGATCAAGGCTGCCGGAATCTTGAACGACTGCTCCTCCTTGCCGCATGACAGCGTCTCTGCCTCCGGCCAGCCCCGCCGCCGGAGCTCTGAAACAAGCTCCTCGACGAGGTATTCCGGCGCGGAGGCGCCCGCGGAGATTCCGATCACTTCGGCGCCTTCGAGGATTTTTTCGTTGAGTCCCGCTGAGTTTTCCAGCAGATGGGCCCTGCCGCAGAGTTTCCTCGCGGCGTCGCAGAGCCTCAGGGAATTGGAACTGCTGCGGGATCCGATTATGAGAACCAGGTCTGATTTCCCCGCCACCTTCCTGATAGCGTTCTGCCTGTTTCTCGTGGCGTAGCAGACGTCATATTCGGGGCTGCCGGTCAGCACCGGATATTTGAGCCTGAGCATGCCAATGATTTCCGCCACAAGCTTCGTGTCCAGTGTCGTCTGCGAGAAACACGCGACCTTGTCGTCGCTTGCGAACGGTATCTTCCTGACGTCCTCCGGTCCCTCGACTATGAAAACCTCCCCTGACGCATGGCCTCTGACGCCGACCACCTCGGGATGGCGGGAATGCCCTATGATTATTATCTTGCATCCCATCCTGCTGTATTTCTCGGTTTCACGGTGGATTTTCTTGACAAGCGGGCAGGTGGCGTCGATGCACTTCAGGCCGAGGTCGAGGGCCTCCTTCTCCACAGCCGCAGATACTCCGTGCGCGCTGAATATCAGAGGTCGGTCTTTCGGGCATCCTTTCACATCTTCGATGAAAATCACCCCCCTGTCCCTCAAGCCTTCGACCACATGTCTGTTGTGGACGATCTCATGGAGGACGAATACTGGGGCGCCATGCGCCTTCAGCGCCTGCTCGACCGTCTCAAGCGCCCTCCTCACCCCGGCGCAGAATCCCCTCGGCTCCGCGAGTATTATCTTCTTGTGGCCGCTTTTTCCCATCGCTTGATAAATCGCCTTTGATTATTCAAACTCATTAAGCTAACTTAATGTTTGACTCTTAACAACATCGGCTGGACGATTTATTTATGTTCGGATTCTACAGGGTGGCGTCCGCGGTTCCCGAGATGCGGGTGGCCGACGTCGACTTCAACGCGGCGGAAATTACACGGCTGATGAGGGAGGCCGATTCCAGAAAGGCCTCGCTCGTAGTGTTTCCCGAGCTGGCGATCTCCGGCTACACCTGCGGCGACCTCTTCCAGCAGGACAGGCTTCTGTCCTCATGCGCCGAAGCGCTACGCGCCCTGGCAAAGGAGTCCCGCAGCCTGAAGCTAAGCGCCGTCATCGGCCTGCCGCTCCGCTACGGCAACAGCCTCTACAACTGCGCCGCAGTCGTCAACAAAGGGGAAATCAAGGGGATCGTCTCCAAGGTTCACATCCCCAACTACAGGGAGTTCTACGAGAAGCGCTGGTTCCGCTCCGCCAGGGACATCAAGGCCGCCAAGCTCCGCATCGGCAAGGAGGAAATACCGTTCGGGACGGATCTGGTCTTCGACTTCGAAGGCGTCTTCACGTTCGGCGTCGAAATCTGCGAGGACCTCTGGAGCGTAGTTCCGCCGAGCTGCGGACTCGTCGCGGCCGGCGCCAAAATCGTCGCCAACCTCTCATCAAGCAACGAACTCGTCTCCAAGTCCGAATACCGAAGGGAACTGGTCAGGCACCACAGCGCAAGATGCATCTGCGGATACGTCTACAGTTCCTCGGGTGTCTGGGAATCCACGACCGACCTGGTCTTCGGCGGCCATGCGATGATCGCGGAGAACGGGACAATGCTCTCGGAAAATTCAAGATTCCAGCGGAAGAGCGAACTGCTCTGCGCCGACATAGACTGCCAGCGACTCGCAGGCCTCCGCTCCTCCGAAAGCTCCTTCGGCGATCTTCCGGCGCAGAAGCACCTGAGGATAAAAATCGACTCCTGCCATGACATCAAGGACACGGACAGGCATTTCGACGCCTTCCCCTTCGTCCCCTCCGATCATACTAAAAGGGACGAGCGCTGCAAGGAAATTTTCAACATACAATGCGCAGGCCTGGCGAAGCGATTCGCCCACACGAAGTTGAAGAAAGCCGTAATCGGAATCTCCGGCGGACTCGATTCCACTCTCGCGCTCCTGGTCGTGGAGGAAACTTTCAAGCTGGTCGGCCTGCCGCCTGAAAACATCGTCACCATCACCATGCCCGGATTCGGCACCGGCGACAGGACGCTCAGGAACGCCATCGCCCTCATCAAGGCGCTCAAGACAGACTTCAGGAGGATCGACATCCGTGACGCATGCCACGACCACTTCAAGAACATCTCGCATCCGGGCAACGTCCACGACGTCACCTTCGAGAACGTCCAGGCCAGGGAGCGCACTCAGCTTCTCATGGACATCGCCAACAAGGAGGACGGCCTCGTCATCGGAACCGGCGACCTCTCCGAGATCGCGCTGGGGTGGTGCACATACAACGGCGACCACATGTCCATGTACGCGGTCAATGCCGGAATACCCAAGACACTGATCCGCTACATCATCGCCTGGGTCGCTGATAACTCCGACGCGCACCTCAAAAAGCTCCTCGAGGACATCAACGACACGCCCGTAAGCCCCGAACTGATACCGCCCGGGAAGAACGGCGAGTTCACGCACAAAACCGAGAACATCATCGGCCCATACGAGCTTCACGACTTCTTCCTCTATCACTTCATGCGATACGGCGCCGGCCCGGAAAAGATACTCTTCCTCGCCGAACGCGCGTTCGAGAACAGGTTCGGGAAGGCCTTCATCAGGAATACCCTTCAGACCTTCCTCCGCAGGTTCTTTTCCCAGCAGTTCAAGCGGAGCTGCATGCCCGACGGCCCGAAAGTCGGCCTCGTCGCACTATCACCGCGCGGCGACTGGCGCATGCCCTCCGACGCCGAAGCGAAACTATGGCTGGAGAGCTGCGAATAATGATATGGTTTAGTCAGAAAAATTACTTCTCTCACAAAGCCACAAGGCGCAAAACGATTTCTTTTCACCGAATGATTTGCCCGCACAGTTCAGCTTTTCCAAAATACCATGATTCATACTGCCATCCAAGCACACTTGAACATTAAGGATTTCACATGAAACTCTGGTACAAGACTCCTCCGCGCGACTGGCTTGAAGGCCTTCCGATCGGCACCGGCCGCCTGGCCGCGATGGTCATGGGCACCTACAAGCTCGAACGCCTCGCGCTGAACCACGAATGGCTCTGGAAAGGCGTCAACCGGAACCGCGACACCGAGCCAAGAAGCCACCTCCTTCCCAACGTCAGGCGCCTCCTTCTCGAAGGCAAGTATGAGGAGGGCGCCAAGGCCGCCAACGAGGCATTCGGCGGAAGCGGCGGGACCAGCGGCCGCCCCAACAGGGTCGACCCCTACCAGCCCGCCGGCGACCTCTTCGTCGAATTCAACCACGGATTCGTCCACGACTACCGGCGCGAACTCGATCTTGACACCGCAAGCGCCACGGTATCCTACAGCTCCGACGGCGGCAGGTTCACAAGGCAGTATGTCGCGCATCTAGCCGAAGACCTGATCCTGGTCCGCATCGACAAGGGCGGCAAGCCCTTCACCTGCACCGTCTGGCTCGGGCGCAACCACGATCCCGACTGCAGGCTCTCGTTCGAAACCGGCAAACAGTCGCTTTCAATGAACGGCGAAATAAAAGGGGGTGTCGAATTCAGCGTCTCGGCGGACGTCTTCACAAAGGACGGAAAGGCCGTCGTCCGGGATGGGCGCAGGCTTCTCCTCTCCGACATGACCGAACTCGTCCTGTCAATCAACATCGGCGTTTCCCCGGAGCCGGGCAAGGCGAAAAAGGAATGCAGGGCGAAGAGGCTGAAGGCTTCGTTTTCCTGGGACAAGCTTTTCAGAGCCCATGTGACCGAACACGGCCGCCATTTCGGAAGCATGAAGCTCGAACTGGACCTGGAAGAGCCCCAGCTTCCGACCGACGAACGACTCCGCCTCCTGCGCAACGGCGCGAAGGATCCGCAGCTCGCACAACTCTACTTCGAGTACGGCCGCTACCTCCTATGCGCCTCCTCCGCGACCGCCAGCCTTCCCGCGAACCTCCAGGGCAAATGGAACGAGGACCTCCGTCCGCCTTGGGAATGCGACTACCATCACGACATCAACATCCAGATGAACTACTGGTGCGCCGAACCAGCCGGCATGCAGAACTACGTCGAGGCGCTGCTGCAGCATATCGAACGCTTCGTCCCCCACGCCCGCAAGGCGGCGAAGGATCTCTACGGATGCCGCGGCGTATGGTATCCGATCCAGACCGACGCCTGGGGCCGCTCCACCGCCGAATCATACGGCTGGGCAGTCTGGATCGGCGCCGCACCATGGCTCGCACAGCACGTCTGGTGGCACTATGAGTATTCGCTGGACGGAGATTTCCTCAAGAAACGCGCCTATCCGTTCTTCAAGGAGGTCGCCGCATTCTATGAGGATTATCTGGTCGAGGACAAGGACGGCATCATGCAGATCGTCCCCTCGCAGTCGCCGGAAAACCGTTTCAAGGGCGGCGGGAGCCCCGTCAGTCTCGGCGTCTCCTCGACCATGGACGTCGTCCTGGCCAGGCAGGCGCTGGACTACGCGATCAAATCTTCGGAACTGCTCGGCGTCGACTCCGAAAAAAGAAAAGAATGGCTCCGACTGCGCGACAAGCTTCCGGAACTGAAAATCGGACGCCACGGCCAGTTGCAGGAATGGAACGAGGACTTCGAGGAGGTCGAGCCCTCGCACAGGCATGTCTCGCACCTCGTCGGAGTCTTCCCCGGCGACTCGTTTGACCCGGAAAGGACGCCGCAACTTTGGCGCGCCGCGGAAGTCTCGCTCGAGCGCCGGCTCGCCGCCGGCGGCGGCCACACCGGCTGGAGCCGCGCCTGGACCGCATGCCTCTTCGCTCGCTTCGGCCGCGCAAAGGAGGCCTGGGAGCATTTGAACCATCTAGTCTACGACTTCGCCACCGACTCGCTCCTCGACCTGCACCCGCCGCGGATCTTCCAGATCGACGGAAATCTAGGCGGCGCCGCGGCCGTCATCGAAATGCTCCTGCAGAGCTACCACGGAGAGCTCCACTTCCTTCCCGCCCTGCCGCCGGAATGGCCGGACGGCAAGGTCTCCGGCCTACGGGCCCGCGGCGGCTACAAGATCGACATCGAGTGGAGAAGAGGCAGGCTCGTATCTGCCTCCATAACCGCTTCGTCATCAGGAGAATGCACCATAATCTACGCGCCGAAATCATGCACCGTCAAAGACTCCGGCGGGAAGAAGGTCGAAATCACACGCAAAGGCAGCCGCTTGACTTTCAAAACCCGCCCCGGCGGGAAATATGCGCTGGTGACCACCGCGTGAGAGTCCGCGCGCTATTTCTATAAAATCGGAGATGGCGCCGATTTCGCTTGAACGCCCATCCTATCACTTATAACTTACCACCCCTTCCCCATCCAAGCGTCCTGAGGCTTACTTCCTTCCCGCTCCGCCGCCGGCCCTGCCCGCGGGGGCGGATCTGCCGCCGGCCGGGGCCGCAGACTTCTTAGCAGGGGCGGACGGCTTCTTCTTGAATCCGTTGCCCAGGATGTCGAAGTCGCCCTTGTATTTTGGGGGCTTCCCTTTTGAACCTGTCAGAGCCGTATTGCTTGTGATCTTGCCGTCGGAAGCCGTTCTTGCCGTCTTGCGGTCAAGCTCCGCGCCGTTCTTCCATTTCGTCTGGACGTCGGTGTTTCTAGTGTCGCCGTCCTTGGTGCTCTTGAGATCCTTCGTCCGGACGACTTCGCCGTCCTCGTTTTTGACTTCGGAATGGCCGGTGTAGCTCTTGCCGTCCTTGGTAAGAGTGCCGTCGACATCGTATTTCTTGCCTTCCGGCCCTGTGACGGTTCCGTCCTTGGTGACGGTGTTTCCGTCCTTTGTGATCGTGCCTTCGGCCTCCACGGTCTTGCCGTCCCTGGTGGTGAGCGTCTTCTTGTAGTCGATGGAGTCGCCGTCCTTCTCGTAGTCGGCGTCCAAGGTCCTTGACTTGCCGGTCTTTGTGTCGGTGACCTTGGCGTCGTGATGGACGCCGTCACCGTCCTTGGTCCAGGTTCCTTGGCGCGTCTGGACGACCTCGCCGTCCTCGTTCTTGACTTCACCCTGGTGCGCGACGGTGTTGCCGTCCCTGGTGGTCTTGCCTTCGTTCGTCCAAGTTTTGCCGTTCGGGCCTGTAGTCGTGCCGGTGTTTGTGACTTCGCCTTCGCCGGTCTTGGTGACCGTGCCCTGATGCGTCACGGTCTTCGTGCCGTCCGCGTTGGATACCGTCTCCGCATGCTTTACAGCCGCGCCTTCCCGCGTGACCTCCGCCCGGCCGGCCGCGGCGACCTCGCCGTCGGCCTTCCTGACTTCGCCTTCGTCGGCTGCAAAGGCCGTCTCATCGGCGGCCGCCGCGTCGGCATCCTCTTCGCGGGGATCCGCATCCACATCGTCCATGCCGAGGTTTTCGATCCGCTCCGCGGTTCCGGGGCACTTTTCCTCGATCTTGTCCTTGACGCCCTGCGGAAGGGCCGCATATGACGCCTTGAATTTCGCAAGAATATCCTGAGCCTTTTCGGCATCCTTGCTGATGACGGCCTCCCTGAACTGCTGCCCGAGCGAGCGCAGCTGCTGAATCTGCGCCATGACCTCCTTGACCTTCTCCTGGTATGCCTCCTTTAGCTCGGCCCTCCTCCGCTTCAGGTTTTCATCCCGGTTCTGCGCGTCCGCACATGCCTGGAGCAAAAACGCCGCCATCACAAACGCTATAAACTTGCCGCTCATCCTTCTTACCCCTTTCATGCTTTACTCCTTTGGAACTTTAACATAACTCGCCAAAATATTTTTTCACCCTTCAAGAAGCCGGCATGGATGCGGCTTCCCGCATCCATGCCGTTTTACCGTTCCTCCGCCGTCCTTACTTGGTGTTGCCGGCCTTCGGAACTATCGCGAACGGGAACACGAAGTTCCCGGCTTTGATCTCGCCTGTGGCGTTGTCGAAGGGAAGGTCGATCCTTATGAGCAGGCCGTCCGTCGCGCCGACGACTCCGGCAAGCCATTCGACCCTAGCGGGATTTCCCGTGTCAAGGAGCTGGTCCCACCCCGATCCCGGGTGCGGCCCCTGCAAGTCCGGATACTTCTGCCAGCCGTCGTCAAAGAAGATTTTCTTCTCGACCTTCGCCCTGCCCTGCCCCATCTGAAGATAGCCGTCCCAGTTCTCGTAGTAGCCTCGCGGAACCGGCTTGACCCGGTCCAAGTTGCCCCACTGGATCAGGAGATAGGCCGTATAGGGATATTCCGTGCTCTTCCTGTTCTTCACGGAATAGCTTATCCGGCCGCGCAGCACGTCCATGCTGGAATTCATGTATTCGAAGTTCTCGCCCGACTTGACCATGCTCTCCGACCCCATGGCGCCGCCGCAGAAACTCGCCAGCACCACAGCCGCCATTACCAGAACCGCCTTGCCCTTCGCATTCATGACACTTACTCCTTATTGTTGTTCGATCCCTATTTCCGATTTCATACGGAACTACCCCCCCGCGTCATGCGAATCTTTCACCAACTTCGTTTTTTCTTCAGATTTTCCGTCGCATGTGTTTCAAATCCCTTATGACATTTGGCAATGGCCGTCTCCGCTTCCGTTGATTCGCGCCGAAAATCTGAACCTTGAACTCGTCCGGAACTGAAATTTCACCGCGAAGAATTTTCTCCGTTCCGTTGAGATTATTTTGACAGGACAATATTCTGCCCTTATTCTATGCTGTTCATCCTGTTCTCTTGTCCGTTTTTCACATATTTGCTACGAAGCGTTTGCTGCCCTTGCGTTTTTTGCGTTGAGATATTCCGGAGAGGTGCCAGATGTCGGAAAATTCGATCTACAGGACCCGGGCCACGCTACTCATCAAGCTGCGCGACAGCCACGACGACGCGGCCTGGGCCGACTTCGCCTACTACTACAGGAATTACATCTACAACATCGCCCGCAGGATGAACCTCGGCCACGACGACGCCAACGAGATCGTCCAGCTCGTCCTCCTCAAGTCCTGGAACAAACTCGGCGAATTCAACTACGACTCGGAGAAGGGGCGCTTCCGCGGCTGGCTCTGCCGCGTCACCGGAAACGTCATCAGGAACTTCTACCGCGACCAAAAGAAGCGCTACGTCTCCATCGAGGAGTTCAAGACCGACGACGGCCGCGACACACTCGAACAGTTCACCGAGCCCGAAATCGAAAAGATCGCCGACGAGGAATGGGAGGAATACGTCCCCGCGCTCGCCTGGAAGAACGTCCGCAAAAGCTTCGAGGAGAACGCCCAGAAGACCTACGACCTACTCCTCGAAGGCAAATCCCCCGAGGAGATCGCCGCCGCCCTCGGCATCTCAAAGAACACCGTCTACACCCACAAGAAGCGGATCAAGGAAAAACTCCTCCCCGAAATCAAACGCCTTAAGGCCGAGCTGGGCTGACAATTAGACAGGATAACAGGATTGCGATGAAATACGTTCTCGCCTGCAGTCTTTGCGGAACCACTTTCGCCTACTGGGGGTGCAGCCTCGGCTGGCTTGGAATCCCCCTCGTATGGCTTGCGCTGAGCTTTTTTGCGTTGGCGGCAGGCCAGGAATCAGACTGAAGCCGGCTCAGCGGAAATTCGTGGAAGCATGTATCTTGGAAGAACAAGGAGGGAACCATGAGACCGCATCATGAGAAGGCGATACAGAACCTGAAGAATAGGTACGAGCCTGACGACCGCTACCTGGCGCTGATCGTCGTCGGCTCGGTCGCCGCAGGCGGCGAGAGCGACGCCTCGGACGTCGACCATATCCTTGTCGCCACGGACGACGAGTTCGCACGGCGAATGAAGGCCGAGGAAATCCATTACTGGACACTAGAGTTCTGCGACTACCCCGGCGGATATGTCGAGGGGAAGATCGTCGACCTCAATTTCCTCGAGGAGGCGGCGGCGCGCGGTTCCGAACCGGCACGCGCGCAGTTCGCCGGAGCGAAAGTCGTGTTCTCAAAGATCCCCGGCCTCGAAAAACTCGTGGCTGGCATCGCCAAATACCCCGAGCATGAAAGGGACCGCAAGATAAAGAGCTTCTACGCGCAGATGCAGGTTCTGCGGGGCTACGTCGAATACGGCGAGAAGAAAGGCGACCGCTTCATCGTTCTGCGCGCAGGCTCCGGAATCGCCCTTTTCGGCGGACGGCTGATACTGGCCCACAACCGGATTCTTTACCCGTACCACAAGTGGTTTATACGAGAAGTGAAAAAAGCTCCGGAAAAGCCGCCCGGCTTCGACAAACTTCTGGATTCCGTCCTCGAGAATCCGACCATCGCCGCCTGCGACGCGTTATGCAATAGCATAATCAACTTCATGGCACTGGAGAAATACGAACCAGGCTTCATAAGCCGCTTTGTCATCGACACGGAATGGTGCTGGAGGCAGGGCCCAGGCCCCGTAGAGGACTGGTGATGAGGCGGAAACTTACGGCTGACAAGGGTTACGCTAGTCGGCAAGCAGGCCGTGGTGCTTTATTTCTATCCGATGGACGGAACTCCCGGATGCACCAAGGAGGCTTGCGGATTCCGCGACAGCTACCAAGCGTTCAAGGAGGCCGGCGCGGAAGTGATCGGAATAAGCTCGGACACCGCAGATTCCCACAAGATTTTCGCGGGCCGCCACAAGCTTCCGTTCATACTGCTGTCAGACGATGGTGCTGGGGCCAGGAAGCTCTATGGCGTTCCAGCTACGTTCGGAATCCTCCCCGGCCGGGTGACTTATGTCATCGGGAAGGACGGGAGAGTCAAGCACATCTTCAATTCCCAGCTCGACATCCGCGGGCATATAGACAACGCGCTCAAGTGCCTGCAGGAGGGCAATTAGCGAAACCAGGCTTGCACCTGCAGTACATCTCACCGATACGCCAGCTCCGCCGAAAGGTCGAGGTATCTCTTTATTGCCTCGCCCGGGACGTTGAACGGGATGTGGTTCCCGACGCACATCATGTAGCCGCGCGACATCCTGCCGGTCTCGACCATGGACTCGACCATCCTGCGTATCTCGGCGGGATTGTTCCTCATCAGCACCCTGTTGTCGCCTTCGCCGGCGATGAAGCAGTCCTTGTATTTTCTGGCGAGCGCCTTGTAGTTGGTGAACGGCTCGCTGATGATGCCGCGCGCGCCGCACGCCATGACGTCGTCCGCGAAGGCGTCCACGCAGCCGTCGACCATGAATATCACTTCCTTGCCGGAGGCCTTCAGGATGCTCCAGAACTCCTCGTATCTCGGGAATATGAACTTGCGCATCCATTCCGGACTGCAGACCGGGCCGTTCGTCAGGACGATGTCGTCGTGGCAGATCGCGAAGTTCACTGGAAGGCGCGCGAAGGCCCGGAAGACGCGCCTGTTGATCTCGGCGAACTCCTCCATTATGCGCTCGAACTCAGGTTCGAGGCACATCATCAGGAAGTTCTCGTAGCCGAACGTCAGCATCGGCCACATGAACATGGTGTTGTAGAAGCCCACGGAGGCGGACGACCCCTCCGGCGCCTTGTCGCCCCATTCCGCCGGATAATATTTCCGGTAGGTTTCGTAGATCTTGTCCTCGCTGCTGTAGTCGCGGTCCTCCACCACGTGCCAGCCTGTGAAGTCCGCCTGCTTGAGCGGGCTGAACTTGAGCATGTCCTCTATGCTCTTGAACCTTCCGCCGGCGACGTCCTGCTGCCAGTGGTCGCGGTACGAGTCGCCCCATCGCCCGTGCGACTTGTCCTTCTGATCCTCGGGGCGGATCTTCGGCTCGTCCTTCTCCGGGACGCCGAGCCCGAGCTGAGGATACAGCTCCTTAAGCTTCAGCCTGCAGAGCCTCGGATGCTCATAGTAGTCGATCCCAGTCAGATACGTCTCGGCGTCAGGATTGGACCAGTGCTCCCAGTGCAGAATCCTCTTCGGCCCGCGCCCCATGTAGGTCTCGTATCTCTCGTCCGTCATGTTACCACCATGCTGTTGTTGGTAGACTCGCATGAATCCGGCAAATCAGCCGCGGCCGGATTCTTACGAAGAATTGATGTGAAATAGCCCGTCTTGATCCAAAAGCGTCAAACGGTATAATACATAATTTTTCGCCGTTTGCAATAAGGCAGGAAACTTCAATCAGGAGGAGGACGGAAAATGAACTTTAATATACCGCCGGAAGGTATTTCAGTTCAGGTTTCCGGCGCGCAGGGGCGAAGTATGGCGACTTCGCCGAAGTCGCCAGTGCCGCTTTCATCGAAAGCGGCATACTACGGCAAACATTTTGCATAATATTTTGTAAGGGGGCGAATGGGCATCGCCAACCGTGCGCCGGATGCGAGGGAGGCCATCCACCCAGGCGATCTCCCTGCGGGATATGTACCAGGTCATGCCCTGGTCGTTGTTGCCTTGAAAGAAAAGGTGCTGGGAGCCATCCCGGGCCTCGAACACAAATGGATGCCCGGATTCGCTGCTGTTCCAGTCTCCCCGCTTCCCGCACGGCAAAACGGGAGTCTCGGACACACGCTTCCAGTTCAAGCCGTCGTCGCTGACAGCACATCCGATCTGCTGCGGGGCGTTGTTGTATGCGCCGGCGTAGAACATGCAGAGCCTCCCATCGTGCCGGCACAGCGCGGGGGCTTCTATGCAGTCCTGCTCCCAGGGCAATTCAGGCTTGAGTATAGGCCTCTCGCATAGCTGCGCCCAGTCGTGGCGGGCGAATTTCGAAGCCAGCGGAGCCGCGGCAACGCCTAGCATCTGCACCTTGAATCCCGGATCCCGTGTGGCGAAGTACAGAAGAAGCCGCCCCTCATGCTCGATAAGATCCGCATCGATGGCACGGCCGCAATTCCATTCGCCCGCAGGCGAGAACACAGGGTTGCTTTCATCCGGGGCAAAACTGACTCCGTCCTCTGAAACCGCGTGGCATATCGCGTCGTGCCTGCCGTTGCCGTAGGTCTGGTAGAACAGGTGCACATATTTGCCGAGGACGATTGCTCCGGGTGCGCATAGGCCGTTCGCGTCACAAGGGCTCAGCGGAGGCAGTTCGGCAATCTTTTCCCATGTGTCCAAATCCTTACCCGAGGCAATCCCGATGCGCCATCCGTCATGCTTTCTTCCGTCTCCAAAAGGGGGGACCGAATAGTACATGATAAGACGACCTTGGTGTTCGATGACCGAGGGATCCTTGGCGCAGGGTCTGCCTCTGGAAGTATCGGCAAACATCATCTCATTATTCAAGCGTCCGGCGGAGGCATGCAAAGAGGTGTCCTTCGTTTTCATTATGATTCAGAGGTTCAAATTACCATGTGTTCTCCATGTCCCCCCCCCCCCACAAGATTTGCGGCGCCGGCCAAGTTCTTCCAAAGCCCTCCGACCTTCTCGGGAGCAGTTATTTATTGACTTGAGTTTCGGCCCAGCGCCACCATCCCACGCAGGCCGCATGGTAAGGGCTTTTGTTCATCGTGGCGCCCGAGATGGCCCTGGGCAAAGTGGTTACGCTGAAGTCTGTACGCAGCAGGTTGGCCGATCCGCCGTGCGGGATGTCGTAAGGGGCATTATCTCCCAGAGGGCCCGCTGCCGGACACCACTGATCCGTCTTTACGTCGGAGACCAGTATTTGCGATCCGTTGCCGGAACCGCAGCGCATCCAAGCGCTGGTATATTGCTTCATGTTGGGCGAAAAGTCGGCGACAAGGCCCGGGGCGCCCCAGGCACTGTTCGGACAAACCGTGCCGTCGGCGAGAGTCATGTTCGCGGTGAAATTCCCCCATTGATCCCAACAGGCGAACCAGCCGATCACATAGTCGCAGTAGTTGCGGTCGTCGCTGCTGGACAGGCCGTTGCCATGATAATTGTGCCCCGGGCAGCTGAATATCTGCTTGTTCGTGCCGACATAGCCTTCCTTGTAGAGCATCCCGAGCCCCTGGTAGGCTCCGCTGCGGAAAAAGTTGCGCAAGGTGTTGCTCGGCCAGTTGCCCGCGGGATTGAACACGGGGAAGCGGGAGTCGAAGTCTTCGATATACATGGCAAGGCCGGTTCCAACCTGCTTTAGGTTGTTGATGCAGGCGCTGGCTTTGACCATCGCCCTCGCTTTCGACAGAGCAGGAAGAAGCAGAGATGCAAGAATGGCGATGATTGCAATCACGACGAGGAGTTCGATCAATGTAAAAATTTTCCGTCGCGGAAAATTTTTACCGGCGAAGGCACAAATGGCTTCTGAAGATTTGATCATGGTTCATGCTCCTTTCTGATATTATACTCCTTTAGGATTTTTCTTCGTGATCTTTGTGCCTTTGTGTGATGCAAAGTTATGGATTATTCAGGTTAAGGCCGAGCTGCGGTTCGGCGCTCCCAGGCCTGCCTTCATTTTCCGCCGCCCTTGCCGATCTTTTTCCATCCGGCCTCCGATATCGCGAGCCTGAATCCGTAGTAGCAGTGGCCCGGATAACCGGGGCTGTTGAATTCGCGGTCGCGGCAGCGTTGGCTGATGTTGTACCAGCCCCATGTTCCTCCGCGGATCGACCTGTAGCTGTAGTTCTCCGGGTCGGAGCCGCAGGGATCCGTCTGTGCGTCAGCCTTGTAGAGGTTATACCAGTCGGAACACCATTCGCCGACGTTGCCTGCCATGTCCATCACGCCGTCGCGGCTGGCGCCCGCGGGGTAGAGCCCGACCGGCGCGACCCTTCCGGGCGAAACGAGCAGCGAAGGCGAATCGAAGTCGAGGGCCGCCCTCCCCATGAAGTTGCCGTGCTTCTGCGGGACGGGCTCATCGTTACCCCACGGATACTTGCGCCCTTCGCCGCGTCCGCTTGCCACATACTCCCACTCGGCCTCGGTGGGGAGGCGGAAGCCTTCGGCATTCGTGTCTACGACCCATATCTTGCCCTTGGTAGTGGGATCGTCCACCTCGGAATAAGCAGGCTTGAGACCGGCCTTATCGGAGAGCCAGTTGCAGTATTTGACCGCGTCGAACCATGAAACCGCAATCACCGGCTCGCAGCCGCGCCATGAAATCTCGTTTCTGAAATCCCTATGCGGCGGATCAAAGTTCTCGAACTCGTCGTTGGTGACCTCGAACTTGCCGATGGCGAATGGCGAGACGCTGACCTTGTGCGCCGGGAGCTCGTCCGGCTCCCCGCCTTCGCCGCCCATAGTGAACTCCCCGCCGGGGATTGGAAGCATCTCCGGGAAGATCGAATCGTTCCTTGCGGGAACCTTAACCGGCTCCACGAGGACAAGTTCGACGCTGTCGAGGACTGCCGACCCAATGTCGTCCATCGAAGGCTCGAGCTTGCTGAACATCTTTCCTTGCTCCCAGGCGATCTTGAGGAAGCTTGTCCCCTCGTAGAGGTTCCAGAAGAACGAGACTGTATCAAAGCGGTCTTTCCAGGTCGGAGGCAGGAAGGCGGGAATAAAATATGGGTACTCCTTTTCGCCGCGCGGCGGGCCGTCGGCGACGAGCGTGAGCCGGGCCTCCGTGTCGGAGGGGTTGCAGTATCTTATACGGACGTTATACATCGATGTTTTAAGGCCTTTGACTGGCATCTTCACGCCGCTCCCTTCAGCGGCCTTCGTCTGCACGGCCTGGACATCGCCGACCTTAACCAGCTCAGCGCCACCGAGAAGTTCGCCGGACTCCGCCTCGATCCTGACGGCCGGCCCGATGGCGGTTCCGCTGGCCCACGTGCGGTTGAGGAGGTGATATCCGGCCGGGCTGTTCTCCTTCGTGGCCTCCCCGATTATCAACTTTCTGGCGATCACATCAGCTAGCGTATCATTGCCCCTTTTCAGGACGAGATGCGGCACGCCGGGGACAAGCGGAAGCTCGGCATGCCCGACACCCGCAGGCATCTGGAACGTCTTTTCGATACCGCCCACGCGGACCTCAAGCGTCGCAGGCGCCGTGAGGAAGCTGTCCAGGTAGATATTGTCCTCAACATTGTCATGGATCTGATCGAACGGCAATCCGTTGGCGTTGCGCGAAACCTTCGTCAGATCAAGCCATTTCTCGGCCTTGCCGTCCCATGTCTGCCTGAGCCACTTCGAACGGTTCCGATAGGTGATGAAGAACTTGTCCTGGCTTATCTCGGGGCGCCTCCCCGACTTGAACCAGGCGCTGTAGTAGGCGGTGGCGTCGAGGAATGAGCCGTCCCTGTCGAAATAAGCCTTCTGCGATCCTGCCGGCCAGCGGAAATGCATTAGGTTGGAATCCTCGTTGTAGTCGTTCCAGATTATGATGCTTATCCAGTCCGCGCCGTCGCGGATTGCGCCCTCCCACAGGGCGCCGTAGCCCTTCAGCCCGCGGAAGTCCTCAAGGTTGGCGCTGTTGTATGCGGGAATTACGCCGGCTCCGAATATCTTTCCGAGCTTGTGCGAGACGCGGCATTTGACGGAGTTGTCGCGTATGATCTCATTGATGGGGACGGCCTGGAAGTTCATGATCCCGTCGTAGAAAGGCGCCTCTGCATAATCCTTGTATATCTGCTCCGGGGTGGCAAGATACTGGTGGCGCGGCAGGAAGAGATGCGGCACAACCGAAAGCTCGATGCCTTCCTCCTTCAAAGCCCTGATCGCTTCGCTGAAAAAGGGCGCCTTGACTCCGTAGGCAGTGATCAGGGTCTTCCCGTTCCGGCGCAGCTGGTTGGGATGGTCGTGATAGCGACGGACCATCTCCGCCAGTATCTTCGCGGCGGGGGAGTTCTTGCGGTCGATGCTGTATTCCGGGGCCATGGCCAGCTTGAAGCCGGTGCCGAGCTGTTTCGCCGCCTCGTAGAAGCGGGCGGTCGCCTCGACATAGTTGTCGGGCTTGAACTCGCCCGTCTTCTCGTCGTAGGAACCCCATACCCCCACGTCGAGAAGGAAGCCGTCTATCCCGTGCCGCTGGGCGATCTCAATCTCCTGCTTGTAGAACTCGACCGTGTTGTAGAAGCAGACCATGTACCAGCAGAGGACAAGCTTCTCCTCGGACGGCGGCGGCTTCACGGCCTCCGCGGCCTGGGCGTTCAAGTTCAGACAGACCGCCGCCGAAACCGACAGCGCCAGCGAGAGACAGATTGCCTTCATCACGTCAATCTCCTGATTTATTGTAATGTTTGCAGTTATACTGATTTAGACTGAAATTTTACATTAAGGCTATTTCAATGCTTCAGGCCTGCGGACCGGCTTGCCGTCGACCGCGAGCTTCATCTCCTTGAAGTCGGCCATGACTACGGTACCGTCCGCGAAAGTGGTCTGCTCGGCCTCTTCGCCAAGCCGCTTCCAGTCCGTCAGTTCCTCGGCGGCCAGACGGCCGAACCGCTTCACGCAGAGTTCGTTCTTGGCCCGGACCGCCTCGATCAGCTTGTCGTCCAGGACAGGCATGATGCCCGGCTCGGCGGACCATTCGACGCGCGGCGTGTCGCCGAAAAGCACGCATTCCATGGCGCCCTTCCAGTGCTCGCCATGGTTTTCGGTTACTACAAGGCCGTGCAGGGCGAGCTGCCAGACCGGGACGCGCTCCAGCTTAAGACGGCCTATAGGCCACTCCGGGCGGAACAGCGAGATGTGCCAGGCTCCGCCCTTCGAAACGATGCTGTCCGCCGGGACGGCGCAGTAGAGATAGCCGCATTCGGCGCCGCAGGCGCCGAATATTTTCTTCGCCGTCTCGATGTAGCGGATGTAGCCGCGCGCGCAGTCCGTGCGCGAGCCGCAGTGCTTCGGATGGTAGTTGACCATCAGGGGATTGCCCATCCCGTCGAGATAGTACGCGCCCTCAATGCCTAAATCCTTCACCTGGAGCATCGCTCCGGAGAGGCGCTCCTCCGGCAGGGCAAGGCCCCAGTTGAGGCATTGGATGCCGCCCCCCCAGTAGCCGGTCGTCCGCGGCCCGCCCCAGAGGGAATGGACCACAAGATCAGGATCGAAGTCGGGGGACGGTGCTTGCACGGCCGCGCAGTTGTCGTGGACGGTCATGTGGTAGCCGAGATCGCGCCCGCCCTTGATCAGCCTGCGGAAGGCGGCCTCCCCGCCGAGCCGCCGCTCGACCGGGAAGCGCGTCGGCCAGAGGCCGTCGTGCCCCCTGATGTTCCATCCGACGCTCTGGGTCAGGACGTTTTCAACGCCAGCCTTCTTGAGCCGCCTGAGTCCGGCGAGCGCCTGGTCGAAGGTCATGACTCGCTTGAAGAGCATCTGCCCTATTTCCTCCTTGCCGTCCCCCATCATAGCGCCGACCTGCTGGATACCGAAGAAGAGCTTCATTATGTATGACTTGAGCAGGTAGGCCACCTGCGGCGACTCCTCGGCCCTCTGCTTGATGGTGGGCTTGCCCAGGTCCTCCATCACATGGCGGCGCAGGCGCTTTGCGACCGTCACCTCGAGCGGCGCGGATTTTGCCAGAGGGGTGAACACAATCTCGCGCTCGCCGAAGTCCACGGGCGAAGGCCAGTGCTCGCGGAACACGGACGCGAAGCCGACGCCCGCGCCGCCGCGCCCGTCCGTATGCACGTCGCAGCGCGTTTCGGCAGCCCCCTGGACCGCCATGGCCATCACTCCGCCATCGGGCCCCTTCGCCGCGCAGACCGGAAGCATGGCGTTGAGCTCCCAGCGCTCCTGCTCGCCGTAGATCATGAAACGCTCTGAAATCTCCGGCTGGCCGGAAGGGCTGAAGACGCAGCCGCTCTGCAGGGGGATCAAGACGGCGCCGTCAGCACCGGCCCTCATCAGTCCGGGAAGCAGGACAACCGCGAAAATACGGAAAAGCTCCCCGCGCCCCTCGCGCATCTCGGCAGGCGGAATTACGACACGCAGTTCCCCGTCGCGAACCGACAGCCACAACCCGAGATATACCTCGCGCAGCTGATCGTAGACCGTGATGTGCGCGCCGTCCGCCGTCCTCTCGGCCTCCATCACACGGCAGCCGGCGTGATATTCGACGCGCGGCATGCGGACATCGCAGATTTCCATGACCAAGAGGCTGGATCTGCCGATTGTCCTCCCCGATGCAGTATCCTCGAGCCTGAGCTGAGCGGATGTATCTTCAAGAATCAGCTCGGCGCGCAAACGCTTGTCGCCAAAATTGCATTTGTTAATCTTCTGTGCCATAAAGTTCCCCTTCCTTATTGATTCGCATTTCAACATTATTCTGTCTCATAACACATACCTCGTATAATGTCATGGATTGACTTTGACTGTCACAGGAATGTCCAGATAGTATAAATTGACCGGCGGTTCGCCGTTTCCGGCTTGCGAAAGAAAGCCGACGTTGCCGGCCTGTGTGACGACGCGGATGGCGGCCTGATATTCGCCGGTCTTGTCCGAGCCGAGGAATCGCACGGAGAATCTTTCAGCCTCAGGATTCTGTCCGCCGAGCAGCCCGGGCTGGCCGTCGTCGCCGACGAGCTTCAGCTTCCGCCTACTGTCGACGCAGTGGTCGCTGACGAATTCGAACTTGCCGGCGTCCTTGCCGATGATTATTGCGCCCACGTGGTCGGCAGGCTCACTGAGCACCTGCAGGTGACGCCAGCCGTTGGGTGCGGCGCCCGCCAGGCCGTAGAGGATCGTTGCGACCTGGCTTGGCGCGTCGCCGTCTCGAAGCTGCTGCGGCAGCGTTCGTGCCTGTCCGTTTGTGATGCTGCGTTGCTTTGATGCGGCCGTGGCGCCCGGACCGACCTTGCCCAGGTCGATAGGTGAGTGGTCAAGCTTAAGAAGAGGGCGGAGGACAGTCAGCTCCGAGAAATTGTCAAGATATACGGGCCGCTTGCCGTCGTGATTGGCGAACAGAGCGCCTACGGTGTCGCCGGGCTGAATTTGTTCGCCGCTCAGCCGATGCGCGACGTGCCGTCTCGCGAAGGTCTCGCCAGCCGTCGAGATCAGGGGGATGCCCCAGGCTTGAGAACCACCTGCTGAGGGATCCTGGCACAAACGCATGTAGCCGGTGGCCACCCCATCGCCCGGCCCCGCCGCAATGTCCACCGCATAGCCAATAACGCATCCGGGACGAAGCGCCTGTTCGCGGAGCGGATCGGAGTTCCAGGCATAGCCCGCGCCGACAGCGATTTTCTCCTGCTTCACGCCGGCGTGCTTCCCGTTCAGCAGGACGGCCGCCTTGCCGTCCGACGCCTTCTCCTCCTCCCGTAGGGGCTCGCCTTGCGCACCCCATTCCGAAGCGGCCTGAGGTGTGGCGCCGGGTTGCTCGAAGCTCTGGTTGCGGAATTCAAAATGCGTCTCACCGACCATCGGCAGACGGCTGGGTTCACAGGATCGGAAGGGAGTAGCCGGCAGGCCTTCACGGTTGAACAGCGTACATTGCGGGTAGCCGGCCCAGGCGTAGTGCAACATGGAAGGAACGGGAACTTCGGGACAGGATACAATCACGCGGTCGCCTTCGATGCGCGCCTGTGCCGGATGGAACCGGAGATCCGACCCCGCCAGATCGAATCCTAGGACGGCGCCGCCGGGCCCGCGCCCGACCAGTCCGCTTCCGACGTAGTCGAAACGCACTTCCACATCGCCTTTGCCGAACTTCACATCGCACGGCACGGGACCGCTGGCGACAAGCTTTTCACCGTAGGCGACTTCGCGGGCCTGGAGCAGCAGCCGGTCAGCGACCGGCTCCTTATTGGCCGGATGGATGTCCCATGCGTCCCCAACGTCGATTGTGATCGCCATGCCGGTGCGCGGCACGGAACGCCAGGTCAGCAATTGCGCCTCACGTACCTCTATGAAGGCATGCCGCTCACCGCCCTTGTGAAGGCCGGCCAGCGTTTTGCTGTCCATGTCCATCCGCACATCCTTCCCGGCCCGGTGCTCTTGGAAACCGGGAAGCTGGACAAAAAGAAACGGCAGATCCGGCTGGGCGAAGGATTTGCGCCAGCTGCGGATCAGCGCCGGAAGAAGCGAGCGGTATTCGGCGCCCCGCCCGCCGTTATATTCGCCCTGGTAGTAGAGCACGCCACGGAGCGCGAACGGCCCGAGTGGCGCAATGATGCAGTTGAAACATTTCGACGGCCCCAGCGGACTCTTCAGCAGATGCTGCAGTTCCGGCGCGGCGGACAGCGTCGCGGCGTCAACCCATGATTCGGCAGGCACGATCTCCACCGCCGTGATCATGCCGACGGGAACCTTGCCGCCCATATGGCGGTAGAGCTTCTCCGCAAACATGCCGCTGACTGCCGAATAGCCGCTCGTCGGCCTGCTCCACGCCACAGGCTTGGAGATATCCGCCAAGGGCTCGGTGGGCGGCGGATTCTGGGAGGGAACAATGGCCGCCCGCAAATTCGGGCATTCTTCAATACGCTTCAGCGCTTCGGCGCCGCCGGCCGCGCTGCCAAGCCCCATCATCATGTTCGATTGTCCTGCCGTAAACCAGACGTCCCCGACTAGCACATCCTTGATCTGAACAGTGTTGCTGCCTTTCACCGTGAGAACCTGAGCCGTCGCACAGGCCGGCATGGGATCAAGATCGACCCGCCATCTGCCGTCCTTGACGGCCGTGGACTTCGACTGCCCGTTGAACTCTACCGAGACCTTCTCGCCATCCTGCCCCCAGCCCCATACCGGCACCGGCATATCGCGCTGGAGCACCATGCCGTCGGAAAAGATATTAGGGAGGCGGACATCTGCGAACGTTGCCGCGCAGGACACTATAAGCACAAGCATAAAAACCGTCCTGAACATATTGCCTGGATTCCTCATCTGCCGCAAAACATTTCTAAAGTGAATCGGCGGGTAAAAAGGCGTTTCATTGGCCTCCTCCTTTCGGGGTCTGCAATTTTTCCATCCCGCCTCAGGCAGAGCTATCCGGAAGCCGATATTATTCCTGCCCATACGCCCCCTTATTATTATATTATTGGTTTATCAATATTATACCATATTATCAAGAGCCGAGCCTGTCAAGGGCGCAATCGCGAATTCAGGGATAATATCAGAATTCCTGCGATGCCTCATTATTTTTCGCCGCAGGTCCGCCCCGGGATGAGGACGGGCTTGATCTTTCCGCTGGCGCGGGGCCTGCCTTCGATCTTGGAGAAGACGTCCGCAAGCGTTTCCCGCGCGAAGTCCGCGGGATCTACTTCAAGGCGCGTGAGCGGGATGTGCGAGAAAAGATCGATCCCCTTGTTCGAGTGGGTGATGAGGCCGATGTCCCGCGGAAACTTAAGGCCGGACTCGAGAACAGCATAAATGACTCCCCTGAACATGGTGTCATATTCCACAAGCAGGGCATCCGGCCGCTTCGCGCCTACGAGCAGCTTTTTTGCGGTCTTGTAGGCTTCGCGCTGGAAATTCTGACATTCGACTATTCTTGTCCTGACGCCTGCATACGATTCTCGGGATGCGAATTCCGACAGCGCCCGGCCTGTTTCATCCTCGTTCCTTCCGGGCGGAAGCGTGATTACCGCGATATCCTTGTAGCCGCGCCCGACAAGATATTCGAGCCCCTTGAGCGTGAGATCGTGGTAGTCCACAGGGATCGAGCCGCAGGAGGGAACCTGGGAGGACGCCATCCATCTTCTGACGACGTTGTTCGAGCAGAATTCGACCACCGCCCGGACGTCCCCGCTCTTGACTGAAGATTCAAGCTCGTGGAATGCCTTGTCGTACACGCTCTTTTCGGTGGTCGTGAAGTTCCTGTATGTCCAGCCCGCCTTGTCTATCGCCTTGCAAAGCTCGTGGAGGAAGAGGCTGAAGAAGCTCCTGTCCGGATTGGTGAATATCTCGATGCCGAAGACAAGCCCTATGCACTTGGAGCTGAAGCCTTTTCTTACGAAGGTGCCCCTGCCTCTTGTCCTCTCTATCAGGCCTCGGCGCATCAGCCTCTTGAGGCTTCTCTGGACGGTGTCGGGGTTGACCCCGATCTTTTTCGCAAGCTCCTGCGTGGAAGGAAGGCTGTCGCCTTCCTTGAGACGCCCCTCGAAAATCTCCTTCTGGAAGTGAAGGACTATCTGCTCGCAGAGCGTTTCACCTCTTTTTATCTGCATGGTCCGCCCCTCGTGAAAAAATCGCATCTCATCACTGCGCGATGAAGATGTTATGGTATTGAATCGTTTAACACTATTATACCTCGCAATTTTGATGTTTCAAAGAGCCGACAGCTTGCTTGCAGATCAGCCGAATCACTTGGGTCCGAAATGAAGAATGTACCTGCAGCCCCCCCCGGAAGAGCAGTCTGTTAAACTTTCCGTATTATTCCGAACGATGTAGCCAGAAAGTTTCATCAAGCCCTCGGAGCCGGAAAGTATCTCTTCCGGAGATGGGCGGGTTTCCGGGAAGCACATGGGTTTGCCTTTGTAGGAAAAGTCGACATCCAGCGACGATTCCTCGTAGGTGAGCGCGACATGCACGTCGCTGTCGGCCAGGGAGCATGTGTTGATGGTCTCAAGCACCTCAGTCATCGCAACTGAAGATTTTGAGATGACATTGGCCGGGACACCCCAGGCCAACCCCTGCGCCTGCATGAAGGCATACGCCTGAGATGCCGCCTCCTTGCCGGACTGCAGGCGGAGACGTGCCGTCATGGCCAGACTGAACTTAAACACCTTCTTGAGGAAAGCCGCGATAGACTTGGGCTCGATCAGCGTCCCCAGGTAGGTCCCCATGGCGAATCCTCCCGCATAGGCGACGTATCCGGTCCAGTGAGCGATGTGCTTCACGAGGTGCGTTATGACCATGATCCACACCAAGACCTCGAAAAAGCCGATGATCGTCGGAAGTGTGCGCTTGCCTTTTGAAAGCAGGATGATGCGGACCGTGTGTGCGCTTACATCAATGATACGCGCAAAAAATATTACGACCGCAAAGGCCAGGTATTCCCATTTGAACGGCTCCGAAAACACCGCGGGCAACATAGAATCTCCTTCAGGCTGGGAATTGGCATTTTTACGCTAAATGCGCATACAACTTCGGAGGGCCGCCCCGGCCGCATACCTTTTCTGGGCAGTTTCAACGATTTCACGGACAAGTGAAGGCATGCTATGCCCGGCCGTAAAGGCCGCATTGACAAAGGATGAACCGCAGCTCAGCGACGTCATCGAGTTGATCTCCAGAACATACGGATTGCCGGACGGATCAATCCGGATATCAACCCTTGCAAAGTCCTTGCAATGCACCGCAGCATAAGTCCCCAGGGCCATTTCCCACAAGCGGCCAGCAAGCGGCTCGGGTAAGCTGGCAGGGCACCTTTTGGCAAGCTCATCCGGCCGCATGTGGCCCTTGTCCTCGCGTGTGTACAGGTGAAGCGCACGGTCCCCATAAATAATTTCCACCAAGGGCAGACATCGGGCTGGATCATTGCCCAATATGCCGACACAAACTTCCCGTCCCTCAATGTATTCCTCGACGAGCGCATCCTGAAGGTAGTTTCTCACGACGTGACTTATCGCTTCCGCCAGCTCCGCGCGGTCGCGTGCCAGTTGGAGTCCGAAACTTGTTGATTCGTGCCGCGGCTTAACTATCAATGGAAAGCGCAGACGGCTGGGATCGCGTGAAGGATCCGACGTGACCATCCATGCCGGGGTAGGCCATCCCGCCGACTCAATGAGAATCTTGGTAATTGCCTTGTCCAGAGCCAATGCATGACCCAGCGGCCCGGAGCCTGTGTAAGGGATGCCGGCCATTTCCAGCATGGCCGGCACATGGGTGTAGCGGCTGTCGCCTTGGATGCCGTAAGCCATGTTGAAGACCATGCACCCCCTGTACGCGGAATCAATGTCCTGGCCGAAGAAATCCTGGAGGTGGGCCACCAGCCTCACATCACCTTGAACCACTCTCACATCGAACCCGCCATCCAGCAGGGCATCAGCCACGGCCCGTACCGCAGACTCCTGATATGCCTCGGGACAAGGACGCCCCAATCGGACCGGTACGTAGTCCGGATGACTGTTCCATACGACAGCGATTTTCATACAGTGCGGCTTCTCGAAATTCAAATTTCAGGACATTCGATCATGAGATAAGAATACCCGTAAGTTAAGCCGATATTCCTTCATTTTCAATCCCGGAGCATTTTATTGGCCGACAATGCTTTGCCGTGGTTCGTGAGCATGAACAATGCCGCCCACGAGTTGATGACGCCGAGCGCGAGGGAGAAGCTTGTCTGCCGTGGTTCCGGCGAATGCTTCACCGCGATCTGGAACATGAGCGTCCTGACGAGGTTGTATGCGGTCATGTGCATCAGCAGCTCCTTCCTGACCATCGCCGGAGTCTGGCATTTGAGGCAGTCCATCCTCATCGTCGTCTTGATGTGCCTCAGGTTGATTTCGCAGTCCCATCTTCTTGCGTAGAGTTCGGCGAAGGCGTCGGCGGGGAACGCAACGGGGTCGGTGAGCGTGGTCAGGACGGTGACCGTCCGCGATCTGAACCCTTTAATGACGACGTTGAACGTTATCATCCTCAGGACTCGGCGTTCAGAATCTGCCACATGGAAGGATCATGCAAATACGAAAACAGGACGCGAAAGGGAAAATTCGCGAAAAGTTCGACGTGCTGAGGCGCAGGCTTTCAAGAACCGGGCTGGTCGTCCGGGGGAATGTCACCGAGCGGGAGATAAGGGCCGCCGGCAGGCGGACCGCGCGGAAGAAAAGCTACGGCCCGTACTTCCAGTGGACATTCAAGAGGCATGGGAAGACGGTTACGGTCAACCTGAGCGCGGCGCAGCGGAAAATATTCCAGGCCGCCATTGAAAACAACAGGAACCTGGAGAATATTGTATCGGAGATAAGGCTTTCGCTGGCGGTGCTCGAACTCTCGGCAAAGGGGGGTCAGGAAGAGGAGGAGGCGCAACCCTGATAAATGAGGCTAAATTTCCCTTATCTTAGTGGCATTCTTTCGTGGACAAGTATTTATTGACCCCCGGGGGTGATGATAGAGCCAGTAACTAAAGAAGCGGGAAGCTATAAAATTGAAAATTAATTACAGAAAAATCCTCCTTTTTCTCGCGTTTTTCTGGCTCTACTCTTCTGTCTGCCATTATCCGAATGTCAACGAAATATCCCGTTTCGGACTGACCTGGTCAATAGTTGACAGGCACCGCCTCGACATAGACACGGTCCAGAGCTTCACCATAGACAAGGCGTTCTACAAAGGGCATTATTATTGCGACAAGGCTCCCGGGCTCTCTTTCGCGGCAGTTCCAGTCTACGCGCTATATAAGTTTCTGATCGAGCCTCCGCTGATGGGCTATTTCAGGGCAGGGCTTCAAGACGATGACATCGAAGGGAAAATAGCTCTCGACAGACTTTCCCATCAGTTCAAGCTGTGGGCGGCCAGGGCATTGACGGTAAGCATGCTGTCGGCGCTCTTTGCAGTTTTCTTCATAATAGTCCTCGGGAAAAAATACGGGGTTGTTGGTACGATTCTAGGATACGCATATGCGCTTGGCACGATGGCATTCTGCTACAGCACTGTATTCTATGCCCATCAGATTGCTGCGGCTCTGCTTTTCACGTCATTTTTAATGATTGATTCGAAGTTCGGGAAAAACTCCTTTGTCTCGGATTTCCTTCCGGGTCTACTGATCGGGATTTCATTCATCTTTGAATATCCTACTCTATTGATAGGCGGTATAATAGGCATTTATCACATATGCCTGTTATTTAAAGAATCCGCAAATGACGGACATCTGAACCGGAAAAGATATCTTACAAGGTTTGCCATATTTGCGGCAGGGGCGTTTCTACCAGTCATCGGCATCCCCTTCTACAACAACGCCTGCTTTGGCAATCCCTTCAAACTCGGATATGGGATGCTTGTAGAAGGCACAAAATTCAAAGAGGAGATGGACAAGGGAATTTTCGGGATAAACCTTCCTTCCTTCTCCGCCATGTGGGGAATCACCTTCAGTCCCAAAAAAGGAATCTTCATCATGAGTCCATTCCTTGTCTTCGCGTTTCCCGCTGTAATCATTGAAATTTCCAGATGGCATCGTGACGGTTTCAAGAAAATAAATTGGGGATACCTTGCGGCAATGCTGGTTGTTACGGTATATTTCCTTTTCAATTCCGGGTATCATTTCTGGGACGGAGGCGCCTCGGTTGGGCCAAGGCACTTTATCCCTGCTCTTCCCTTCATGGTCTATCTCTGCACAGTGCTTGGTAGAAAATGGATTGTACCTTTAAGTCTTGCCGCGACTGTCTCCATTGTATTTGCTTCGGTAGCGACGGTCACGGATCCCCAGTCGCTGAAGGTCTATCCACTATGGGAAGAATCCTGGCCGATGTTTCTGAGCTCTAAAATTTCCCTTACCCCATTCCATCTGCTAGGCTATTATGGATTTTTCCCTCAAATTATGTATTTCCTTGTCCCCGCTCTGCTCTTTCTCACATATTTTTTTCTGGATAAATACATAGTATCTGGCGCCCAATGCGGACTATGGCCACAAGCAAACATGGAAATTTGAAGAACCGATAATGATTTTTCGCATGGAAGCTGAAAAAAAAGGAATAGATTTCCCCTTCAGCCATAGGCGCCGAAGACGAAGAACCCTCTCTTTTTTGCGAACTTGTAAAGGCAACTTTTTTCAGGAATCGCCGAATCCTTCATGTTGTGATCGGGGAGAGGGGAGAAATCGAGCTCGGCATTCTTATTCTCCCGTCCGGAGGTCGGGCGAGCCTTTTCCTCCAGAATGAATTAATGATAGGAATTTTGATTTTCATCATAGCTTGACGATAGCAAGGCAGAGCGGAATTTCAAGCATGGGGGCGGTCAAAACCGGGCAGAACTATGGCGAATAACCCTTTTCGAGCCCCGGTGGCCGAGGCACCGTAGGGGGAAGCCCCAATCTGCAAATGGAAACGCCCTGGAAACCTGGGATTTTCATGGCTGAGACTGCGTGTCAGGCTCTCCCGCGCCGTGCCGGGAAATCAGAAGCTTGCCAGAAACTCGTCGATAGGAACATAAACGCAATCCAATTGGAAATCGTCGGCGGGCGGCGCGCATGCTGTGAAAGGATCATTTCGGCCAGGAAGGCGAAGGAAAGAAAATACTACACGGAGCACGCAAGATGCGAAAACAATATGACTTCTCGAAGATGAAGACCTTCCGCAATCCGTTCGCGGAAAGGTTCAAGAAGCAGATCACCATCCGTATTGACACCGACGCCCTTAAATATTTCAGGCTCTTACGCAGAATTTGTGAATAAAAAGTAATGGAAACTGGGGCTGCCTGCCCCAGACCCCGGGGATTTTAAAGGCATAAGGGGAGCAGTTCCGGACAGCATTGGATGAAAAGCAGGGAGGCCGAAGCCTCCCTCCTTCCGCAACCGTCCGTTGCTGTCCCGTCCGGTTATCCCTTGGCGGGCGCATCCCTGCGGAGCCGCCTCCGTTTGGCCGGACAACTGAATATAATGAGGGTACGGCGCTGTGGCAATAAAATATTTCATGGCTTTTGCGGCAAGGATGTTTGAAGTGCGCATCGCAGGCATCTTTTTTACTTTGATGAGCATTTACTTCTGATAATCCGTGTTCTAAGTGGTAAGTCTCATGCACTAGGACAATGGAAGCGATCTCAGGACTTAACAGGAAAAACATTCTCCATTTAATAAAATATGTTGTGTCTCAAGATATGCGGTAGCATAAGCAGGCTTGTAAGTAAATGCCTCGATAAATTTGAATAAGCCTCCTCTTGTGACTCTATAATCAGTAAATAAAGATGAAGGATACATAGTAATATCATCAGAAAAATACTTATCACATATCCGTGAGGCAAAATTAATGGATTTGGCAATAAATAATTCCTCAGACATATTTAATTTGCGAACTTTGCTTAAGCATACAGAACTTATTTGTACCAATGCATTTAATGTTGGTGATATTAGTGTGATCTTTCGCACTTTTTCAACCACCAAATTAGTCCGTCAGGAAGCATAGGCA